>JAJEDI010000057.1 GCA_022821585.1 Caldilineaceae bacterium | reverse complement strand
AAAAAAAAAAAAAAAAACTCACTAAAAACCTGGGGGGGGGGGGGGGGGGGGGCAACTCGGCCCCCCCGGGGGGGGGGGCCCCCCCCCCCCCCACGCCCCCCCTCCTACAACATGCCTCATCGACCTGGTGCCGGCATTCGTAACAGGTGCCCAACCGAAAGAATTCCGCCAACCCACGCCCCGCCTGTCCCATCAGATCCCCGTAGGTGCCGGCCTTGTGCCTGCCCTCGCACCCTCCCCAACTGACGGACTCCACCGTACGGCCAGGCCTGGCGCCTGCACTGCGTCTCGCCAAAAAAAAAGGTAATCAATTCCAGCCACCACTGTCATTGATTCCCCGCCAGACTGTTCCCGCCCCAAATCCGGGATGCACCCCCAAGGAAAAGCATTCTTGACAAATTTAGTTCGATGCCGTATAATTCTACTTATGACAAAAGCCAGCTCTTCGGTCCATCCCAGTCCACAGTGTTCCGGCGCGGCAAACTGCCTGTCGAACGCGTCCAGCGACACGGCCTCGCAACAGGCGCCAAATGAAATGGTCGGCTTCCGCGAGCTTCTGGCCGAGTCGGGCCTGGATCATATTCACGGGATGGAGATCCTGCGGCTGATCAAGATGTGCGCCGGAGCGTATGATCGCATCCTGGCCGAGCGCATGCGAGAAGAAGAAATCTCCCTGCCCCAATGGCGTATCCTGATCCGACTCTACCTGGCAGAACGCAACGGTCAGGCCGCCCTCATGCCCACAGACCTGGCACACAGTCAACGTCTAAGCAAGAACACGATCAGCGCCCACCTGCGCACCCTGGAGGAACTGCACCTCATCGAACGCCATCTGGACCCGAATGACCTGCGGGCGTTCCGCATCCGGCTGACGACCGGCAGCAGGAGCCTGATCCGCTCGTCTACCCCCCTTCAGCTCGAATTTCTCAACGATCTGATCGCGCAACTCTCGCCCGAAGAGTGCGAGATGTTGCAAGGGTTATTGGCAAAGCTGGTAGAATCATTACAGCGGAAACGGGAAGACAGCATCAGTATGTAGTCGCCGCCCGCCCTTTGCTCATCGCCGGCAAAGGACCGCGGCCAACCGAGCGGCAACGACAAGGTCGCCCGATATCGACCTTTCACGCCCTGACCCTCTCCCCAAGGAGTGGCATGTGAACCAACGAAGACCATTTGGCAGCCCTGGCGCCGGCGGACCGGGCGGTCCAGGCGGCCGGCCCGAAGGCGGCGGCAGCATGAAAGACTTGGGTCGCTCCATGCGCTATCTGGGCCGCTACAGGGTCACTACGACACTGGCCTATGCCTCGCTGTTCATCAGTATCGCAGCGCAGCTCGTCGTCCCCCAGCTGGTGCAAAACGTCCTGGACGCCGTAACTGACAGCGTTTTCGTCCGTCAGATCCTGGCCCTGCCCGAGTCCGAACAGGCCGCCGCGCTTGAGCAACTTCCAGTCTCGGTCGACCAGCTGACGGAACGTGCTGCCAGCGCCGAAGGGCCTATCTACTGGGCCATGGTATTTATCGTTGTCTTTTCGCTAGCTCGCGGCCTCTTCGCCTTCGCACAGGCCTTCCTGGCCCAGAAGGTGAGCCAGGATCTGGCCTTTGACTTTCGCAACGATCTCTTCGAGAAGATACAGCGGCTCTCTTTCAGCTACCACGACCGCAATCGTACCGGCCAGCTGATGATCCGCGCCACCGACGATGTCGAAAAACTGAGAATGTTTATCGGCCAGGGAATGTTGCTGGCCGTGCAATCAATCGTCCTGCTCATCGGTTCGCTGGCAGTTTTGGCCTTCACCAACCTGTCGCTGACACTGATCATCCTCCCTGTACTTCCCGTGGCCCTTATCCTCTTCATGGTCTTCGGCTCCGTCGCCCAGTCGCTATTCGGCGAGATCCAGCGCCGGCTTTCAACGCTCAATGAGATCCTTCAGGAAAATCTGGCCGGTATCCGCGTCGTTAAAGCCTTCGTGCGCGAAAGAGAGGAGCAGGACAGGTTCGACAACGCGGCCCAGCAGCTCATGGATCAGCACATTCGCGTTTCGAAAATATTCAGCTTCCTCTTCCCCTTCATCTTTCTAATCTCCAATCTGGGTCAGGCCGCTGTCGTCTACTTCGGCGGGAGGCAGATCCTCTTCGATACGCTCACGCTGGGTGAGTGGCAGAAGTTCAGCCTCTATCTCATCTATGTCTTCTTCCCGGTTGGCCAGCTCGGCTTCATCGTCGCCCAGATGAGCCAGGCCAGTGCCAGCGCCAAACGTATCTTCGAAATCCTCGACGCCGAGAACGAAGTCACCGACAAGCCTGGCGCACAGCCTATGTCGCAGGTGCACGGCCGCGTGCGCTTTTCCGATGTGACTTTCCGCTATTTCAACAGCACCGACCCCGTCCTCCAGGACGTCTCCTTTGAGGCCCAGCCTGGTGAAACTGTTGCCCTACTGGGCGGAACCGGCAGCGGCAAGACGACCATCATCAACCTTATCCCGCGCTTCTACGACGTCAGTGAAGGGCACGTCCTGCTCGATGACTGGGATGTGCGCGATGTCACGTTGGATAGTATGAGGCGCCAGATAGGCATCGTGCTGCAAGAGACCAATCTCTTTACCGGCACGATTCGAGACAATATCGCCTTTGGCCGCCCCAACGCCACCGACGCCGAGGTCGAGGCCGCCGCCACGGCCGCCGCCGCCCACGACTTCATCGTCAGCTTCCCCGACGGCTATCAGACTGCCGTCGGCGAGCGCGGCACAACCCTTTCCGGCGGCCAGAAGCAACGCGTCGCCATCGCCCGCGCCCTCCTGACCGACCCGCGCATCCTCATCCTCGACGACTCCACCAGCAGCGTCGATGTCGCCACCGAGGTGCTCATCCAGAATGCGCTCGACCGGCTTATGGTGGGACGCACCAGCTTTGTCATTGCCCAGCGCATCAGCACCGTCGTCAACGCCGACAAAATCCTCGTCCTTGATCGAGGCCGCATCGTCGACCGGGGCACACACGAAGAACTGATGCGGACTAGCGCGATCTACACCGACATCTACCACAGCCAGTTGGTGGAAGACGCGGCGGTCGAGGAGAAAGCCCCACTGGTCGCGAAAGCATAGCGAGCCGGCGGCAGCAGACCATGTTACGCACTATTTCTCGCAGGAGCGTGCCCGATGTTCGGTGACCGCATGTTGCGACAGGAGACGCTGAAGCCGAAGAGCGTTGGCGCCACCCTGTCCCGTTTCAGTAGATACTTTCGTCCCTTCTGGTTGGCTCTGACACTCGCCGCCGTACTGATGGCGGTCAACGCCTATACTCAGGTGATTGGCCCCGTGTTGATCGGCCAGGCAGTGGACTGCTTTCTGGCTCCTGCCGCCTTCGGCGAAGAAGGCGCCGGGCTTCAGCTGCCGGCAAATACCGATCTGCAGGCCGAAACCGACAGCCAGGCCAACTGCTGGTATGCCCCTGAGGTCGCCATGGGGGATCCCGGCCGCAATGACCTGCTGCGGGGTCTGCTCAACATCACCCTGGTAATTACCGCGTACTATGTGCTCGGTTCGGTCACCGGCGGCCTGATGTTCTTCAGCATGAGTTGGACCGGCCACAACGTTCTGCGCCGCCTGCGCGTGCGCCTCTTTAACCATCTCCACCGCCTCTCTCTTGGCTTCTATACCCGCAACGAGACCGGCGATCTGATGAGCCGCATCACCAACGACTCAGACACAATACAGCAGGTCGTCAGCTTCGCCCTGGTGCAGGTCCTGAGCAGCGTCCTGCTGATCCTCTGGATCGTTTGGCAGATGGTCGTTATGAACTGGGTCTACGCGCTCATCAGCCTGAGCGTTGTGCCGCTCATGGGCCTGGCGACTCTCTGGTTCAGCAACCAGGCGCGCAAAGCCTTTCGCGTCACTCGTCAGAGCATCGGCGACGTCAACGCAGAACTGGAAGAGGGCATCTCCGGCGTGCGCGAGGTCCAGGCCTTCAGCCGCGAGGAAACCAATATCGAGCAGTTCCGGCAAAGCAATGCTGTCAACCGCGATGCCAATATTAAGGCCGTAGCCTATACCTCCGCCCTGGCGCCGACGCTGGAAGCGCTCGGATTTCTCGGCATCGCCATCGTTGTTGGCGTCGGCGGCGTACTGCTTCTGCGCGGTCAGACTCTGGCAGGTTCGGCCATCTCCCTCGGTCTGATCGTCACCTTCTTGGGCTTTGCCCAGCGCTTTAACATGCCCATCTCCCAGATCAGCGTAATGTGGACCAACATCCAGAGCGCCATCGCCGGCGTGGAGCGCATCTTTGAACTGATCGATGAGGTCCCGGAGGTGCAGGAGAAAATCAACGCCCAGCCGATGCCCCCAATCGAAGGGAACGTCTCCCTCGAAAACGTCGAGGCCGAATATGTGCCCGGCGAACCCGTCCTTAAAGGAATCAATCTGAGCGCCCAACCCGGTGAGACCGTGGCCATCGTCGGACCCACCGGCGCCGGCAAGACGACCATCATCAATCTGCTCCCCCGCTTCTGGGATGTGACCGGCGGGTCCGTGCGCATCGACGGCGTCGACGTGCGCGATGTACAGCTGCACAGCCTGCGCGAGCAGATCGGCATCGTCCTCCAGGATACCTACCTGTTCAGCAGTTCCGTGATGGACAATATCCGCTTCAGCCGCTCGGACGCTTCCGACGAGGAAGTTATCGCCGCCGCGAAGCTGGCTCAGGCACATGACTTCATCGAGCGGCTGCCTGAAGGCTATGAAACTGTCCTCGGCGAACGCGGCGCTGGTCTCAGCCAGGGTCAGCGTCAGCTCCTCGCCATCGCCCGCGCCGCACTGGCCGACCCCCGTATCCTCATCCTCGACGAGGCCACCAGCAGCGTCGACACCCGCACCGAGCAGAGAATCCAGGCCGCGCTCAACGACCTGCTAAGAGGACGCACCAGCTTCGTGATCGCGCACCGCCTCAGCACCATCCGCAGCGCCGACCAGGTGCTGGTATTGAAAGATGGAGAAATTATCGAACGAGGGACACACGAAGGGTTGCTCGCCCGGCAGGGCTTCTACTACGAACTCTATATGAATCAGTTCCGTCGCCAGGAAGATCTGCCCGTCCAGCCCAATGGAAGCGGTCCTCCCGCTGCAGTAGGTGTCCCTGCAAGTCCGGCCACTTGACGCGCAGAATGGGCCCCAAACCGATACCAATTCGCTGAGTATTCAGATTCCAATGGAGCTGATAATTCATTTGCTACGTAGGTCCCCCGCAAACCGGTGTTCCCTGGCCCCAAACACCTGGCCCCTGAACCCTAGCCCATAACCGCGCAGCGCCGCCAGAGTCCAGGCGAAATGCCCACGCTCTCCACCTGAGTCCTCCATGTGGTTCGATTCGTAATTTGGGCTGGAAACAAGCGGGGATGCTGGAAACGCTAACCAGAAGAACCGCTAACACCTACTCCGACCGAAACTGCAGCCACACCAACGGGATCAACATACCGATAACCACAATCGGGACACTATCCCAGGGGGCGAGATTGACATGGATCCAAAGACCGCCGGGAACTACGTCCACACCGTAAAGTATGTAAGCGCCCCAGCCCACAAGCATCGCCCATAGCAATCGCTGAACAAGCAACTGGCGCGGCATCACCTGCACCAGCACCACCAGCAGCAGCGCCAACACCACCAACTGCGTGACCATAGCAATCGTCAGCGAAGAGACATTGACCTCAACCGCCTCCGGCCTGACCTCCGTAGTGCGTGTTGGGACCGCTACCGCCGTCGGTACAGACGTCACCGCCGCCTCCTGAGTAGGCGCCGGCGTGACCGCCCGCTCCGGGTTCGTGACCTCAATCTGCGTTCTGTCCGACGCTACGTCCGGGTCTGCAATGCGTACCCGTATCTCAGTGCTGGAGCTCGCCTCCACGCTGTTAACCGCGATCAGCAATACCCCCGTTCTTTCCAGAACAACCGATTTCCGTGCCAGTCCGCCTCGCGTCGCGACCGGACTGGACTGGATCGCAAGTTCCTCTCCCTCATAGATCAGTCTGAAGTTGACCGGTGTTCTATCAGGAACCATGTTCCCGTTGCGATCCAAAATCGGGCCGGCCTGCAAATCCAGACTGTCGCCAACCTTCAGGTCGGTCTGGGCAACCACGACCTCGTCCCCTTCTGCTTGTTGGAAGACGATATCCTCGTCCAGTAGAGTCAGTCCAATCCTTTGCCTCGGGTCCGGCTCCAGCCGCTCGACCAGATTGCTGAAGCGTGTGCCTGGCACGCTGACCGGAGGCGCGCCAGTCACCGTCTGGGCGCGAAATAGAGCACGCACAGCCGCCTCAAGAAACGGTTGGGTCTTGGAGTAAACGCCGAGAAATGCGGTCATCTTCCCAATCTCGGTCGAATCAAAAAAATAGGGTTCGTTGAGCGCCAGCACCACCAGCTTGCTCCCTGGCAGCCGGTCACCCCGCTGACGCAGAAAACGCTTGACCGCGTCGCTGCTGTCGTAGTTCGCTACATCCACGTCAAGCATGGCAAAGATTAGCCAGTCGGCGTTCAGGACCTCCTCCTCCAAAGCCTCTGCCACCGCGGCGTCGGCCGTCCCGTTAAGGAGTGAGTTCAATTCGGTAAAGGTACGGCTGCGAATCCGCTCTCTCCGCAGCTGGTTGGTCGCCTCCGGCCCGTACAGCCTTAACATGATCCCTTCCAATGCGGTCGGCTCCACGACGGCATCTGCTCGGCAGCCGTCGCATTCATGCAATATGCGGCTATCCGTGAAAATTAATATGTCTTCTTCTTCGCCCGGCGGCGCGGGCAGCGGATCGGTCAGCCCAGGAGAGTCGGGGAAGAAGATCGTCAGCGCCTCACTGGCGACCTGGTCCAAGAGCAACTGTGCTTCTCTCTGATGTTCGGCATTGAACGCCTCATCCAGGTCGGCCGGCCCCACCACCACATCCCCCAGGTCGATTTCAACCGGTCCATCCTGTGAAACGCGGCCGGATGTCGCTGCATCGGCCCTGTTATCAGGGGAATACAGCCGCACTTTCAAGCGCAGAATCCGTCGTAACGAGGCATCCACGCGCGCCGCAAACTCGGCATCGTTTGTATAACGCTCACGGAAGAAAATGATCGTCTCTTTGATATTGGCCCTCTCATCCAGCCAGCTGTCCGTCAGCGAGAAGTCTGCAAGGTAGAGTAGGTCATTGCCGGCCGTGAACGCATCCAGAGCAATGCGCCGGCGCGGGAACTCCTGCAGCGGCGGGTCGTAGTAGCGGCGCACCGCCATCACACCCAGCGCGTCGCTCATCAGAATACCGCCCTCCGCACGCCAGGGAGCGAACTCGTCCAGATCCAGGAGAATGCCCAGCTCCTGTGCCAGACTGATAGGCGGCGTACGCTCGCGACTGCCCTGGAAGCTGCTGAAACGAATATGCCCCGACATCAACGCCTCCGTGGAGGCCGTCGTCCCATCCACTCGCATGAGCGCAGATGGCCGCTCAGTGACCGCGGCAAACGGCGGCAGTTCGATTCGCTGCAGCTCCTGTAAACTCTTCTGAATCGTCGCGATCTCCTCATCCGGCCGGCGATCTGTACCCCCCAGGCCAGGAAAATGTCCGGCCACGGTAGCCACCCGATTGCCGCTGCCGCGGTGAATCCCTGTTACATAGGCCTGACCCATTCGCCCGACCCAGTACGGGTCACCGCCAAACGAGTGCAGCCCCAACCCGGTCACCAGGTCCGGACGCGGCTGTTCTATCACGTCCAGCGCCGGCCCCAGTATCAGATTCACTCCCACACTGCGCAACTCCCGACCGTGGACTGCACCGACCTCCTCCACCAATTCAGGATTCCAGGTGGCCCCCAGCGCCATCTGCGGCGGGATCGCGGTAAATCCGGCGCGCAGCGCCGTACCGGGCATGCCGTCGCCCCCCTGTTCCACCCCGATCAACAGCGGAATCTCCAGCGGCGATCTCTGTTCCAGCCCGGACTGCAAAATACCCGGAATGGCCGGCCCGCCCTGCTTGACGTTCAACGCCTCCGCCGCCGCCAGATAGATGCCGTACGCCAGTGCCTGCAGTTGATTCGTGAGCCGCGCCACGTCCTCCGGCGTCGAGCCGCTGTAGTTGCTGAAGTTGCGATTCCTGGGGCTGATCACCACACCCCCCACCCGGTACTCCTCAATCAACTCGGCGACGTCGCTTCTCGGTCCGATGTCGTTGCCTTGGAAGGTGACCACAAACAGCTGGCCAACCTTATCAGCGACGCTCATTTTGGCAATTAAGTCGTCGAGGCGCGCTTCCAGAATCTCATCCGGGCCCGGTGTTGGCGTAGGTGAGGCGGTGGGCGTTGGGGATGGTGTTGGCGTATGCGTGGGCGTGAGCGTCGGTGTGACCGATGGGGTGAGCGCCAAACTGGTGGCTTCAGCCGCAGCCGTCGCTGTCAGTTGCGCCCCCACCGTGGCCGTAGCCCGAATCGACTCCAGCAGCTCCTGGGTCGTCCGGGTCGCCGTAGCCTCCTGCAGGTCCGCCGCCGCTGTCGTATCAGTTCGCTGCGAACCGGGCGCAGGCGTACTCCCCACCTGGGCGGCAGCCAGCTTTACATGCAGAACCCCGCCGCCGACATCGATTGCCAGCAACGCGGCAGCCAGCAACGCGGCGGCCAGCGCAAAGATGCGCAGACGAGCCCCGCCGCTACGCCTGGCATCCTTTCGATGGCTTCGCTGCCCGCAACGGATATCTCTCATAAAATCCGATTATACACGATCAACCCATCTGTCGGAATGGCCGACTCCGTCCCCCCCGCGTAGTATCCGGCGCAGCCAAAACCTGAGGTCACCGTCAGTCGGAGCACACAAGAATCATACCTCTGCGCCAACACCCTTATGGGCACCCCTTGTGGGTGCCCTAGTACACCCATCCAAATTGGACTGCGCCCGGAATCAAGGCGGGCATCCCAAAATGCTATCCCACTCCATCCCCCCTTTCCTTCGCAGCAAAAAATCTCCCCCCGATAGTCAACACACGATCGCCCTACATCCTGAAAATCCTTATCAACCCCACAAACCCTGATTCAGACAGCGTCCACCCCAAAACTGGACTGCACACCGCAAAATGGCGGCAATCTTTTGCAAACCCTGGGTATCGGCGAACTACTGTCCGGTCCCCTCATCCATCCCCGAAATAGTACCCAGTCACTGACCACTAACCACTAACCACTGCAGTTCGGCCTGTTGGACAGAAACGACCAATGTATGTATAATAACTCCAGAATAAGAACAAAAGTTCGGTATGTCGGGAATACCCCCGTTCAGCTGAAACTGTTCTCTGGACACCACATGTCTGCCGCCCGGCCTACACTTAAAATGTGAACGTCGTACGATGCCGGGACGCCGCACACCGCCTGCGCCCGGGAAACGGAGCTGCAGCGCCAAATGTCCCCATCCACTTGCGCTATATGGTAAGCTTGATCTGCGAACTGCCCTCGAACTAGGTCCACGGAGCCGGATATGCCTCAATTTCAGGTAGTCAGTGACTTTCAGCCGAGGGGCGATCAACCCCGCGCCCTCGCCAAACTTGCCGCCGGCATCGATGAAGGGATGCCCCACCAGGTCCTGCTCGGCGTCACCGGCAGCGGCAAAACCTATACAATGGCCAAGGTCGTTGAAGCAATCCAGAAGCCCTCCCTTGTCATCGCCCACAACAAGACCCTGGCCGCACAGCTCTACAGCGAGTTCCGCGAATTCCTCCCCAATAACATGGTGGAGTACTTCGTCTCCTACTACGACTACTACCAGCCCGAGGCCTATATCCCCCGCAGCGACACCTATATCGAAAAAGATGCCCAGGTCAACGAGGAGATCGAACGCCTTCGTCTCGCCGCGACCAGCGCACTCTTCAGCCGGCGGGACGTCGTAATCGTCGCCTCCGTCTCCTGCATCTACGGCCTGGGCAGCCCCCAGGACTACGGTCAGGTGGCCCTGAAGCTCACCGTGGGCGAAATGGTACGCCGCAATCAGGTCCTGCGCCACCTCGTCGACATCTTCTACGAGCGTAACGACACTGCCCTCCAGCGGGCCAAATTCCGCGTGCGCGGCGACGTGCTCGAGGTGCAGCCGGCCTACAGCGACAACGCCCTGCGCGTCAGCTTCTGGGGCGATGAGATCGAACGCATCAGCGAAATCGACACCCTCACCGGCGAAATCCTCGACGACTACCCCGAGGTCGAGATCTTCCCGGCCAAACACTTCATCACCCATCAGGACCAGGTCCGGGAAGCCATCGTCGATATCGAAGAGGAGCTCAAGCAGCAGGTCGCCATGCTGGAGAGCCAGGGGAAGCTGCTCGAGGCCCAGCGCATCGGCCAGCGTACCCGTTACGACATCGAAATGCTGCAGGAGATCGGCTACTGCAACGGCGTCGAAAACTACAGCCGCCACCTTGCGCGCCGCCCCCCCGGCAGCCGCCCGTGGACCCTGCTCGACTACTTCCCTGCCGACTGGATGGTGATCATCGACGAAAGCCACATGACCATCCCCCAGATTCGCGGCATGTATGCCGGCGACCGCTCGCGCAAAGAGGTGCTCGTCGACCACGGTTTCCGCCTGCCCAGCGCTCTCGACAACCGCCCTCTCACATTCGACGAGTTTGCCGAGGTCGTGAACCAGGTCATCTACGTAAGCGCCACACCCAGCGACTATGAGCTCAGCAACGCCACCCAGGTCGTGGAACAGCTCATCCGACCCACCGGCCTCCTCGACCCGATCGTCGAAGTGCGGCCGACCGACGGCCAGATCGAAGACCTGCTCCACGAAGTGCACCGACGCGTCGCCATCGGGCAGCGGGCCCTCATCACCACCCTCACCAAGCGCATGGCCGAAGACCTGGCCGAATATCTTGCCGACCTCGGCGTCAAAGTTCAGTACCTTCACAGCGAAATCGATACGCTCGAACGGGTGGAGATCCTGCGCGATCTGCGCCTCGGCGTCTACGACGTCGTCGTCGGCATCAACCTGCTGCGCGAGGGTCTGGACTTGCCCGAAGTGACCCTCGTCGCCATCCTCGACGCCGACAAGCAGGGCTTCCTCCGCAGCGAGTCATCCCTGATCCAGACGATCGGCCGCGCCGCCCGGCATGTCGAAGGACGCGCCATTCTCTACGCCGACAAGATGACCGAAGCCATGGAGAGTGCCATTGGCGAGACCAACCGCCGCCGCCAGATTCAGGAGGCCCACAATCTGATGCACGGCATCGAGCCACGCAGCATCGTAAAGAGCATCCGCGACCTGACCGATCGCATGAAGGTCATATCCGAAGAGCCGGCCGACTACAGCGTCGAAGATGGCGAAGAAGCCCCCACGCGAAATCTGGCCGCCCTCTCCCCAGACGAGCTGGTCAAACGGATCGCCAATCTGGAAGAGGAAATGCACGAGGCCGCCCAGGACCTGGAGTTCGAACGCGCCGCCTCCCTCCGCGACCAGGTCATCGAACTGCGCAACGCCCTGAAGCTGGAGAGAGTGTGATTTCTCGGGCAGCGCCGCCAGGCACGGACTGCGCAAGTACTTACAATCTGTCAGCTTCTCTCACAGTGGCACCCAATCCGAGCAACTCTCTTGACGGGATGTTCGCCGTATGCGAACATCTTTAGGTGAAGGTAGCCAATAATGAGCCGGGCAGAAACGCGTTCCCGGCTCCGCATCCGCCTTATCCCGCATCGCCGCCGCGCTCAACACGACAGTTGACGCACTGATAAACGACTAAACGAACAAAATGATAGGAACCGTACGCGAAATCGAAATCACCACCGAGATGCACGCGTCGTATCTCGACTACGCCATGAGCGTCATCGTCGCCCGCGCCCTGCCCGACGTGCGCGACGGCCTTAAACCTGTCCATCGGCGCATCCTCTACGCCATGCACGACATGGGCGTAACCAGCAACAAGCCCTACAAGAAAAGCGCCCGCATCGTCGGCGAAGTGCTGGGCAAATACCATCCCCACAACGATACATCCGTCTACGACGCCATGGTGCGCATGGCCCAGGAATTCAGCCTGCGCTACCCTCTCGTCGACGGCCAGGGCAACTTCGGCTCCATCGATGGCGACAACGCCGCTGCCATGCGCTATACCGAAGCCCGCCTGGCAGCCATCAGCGACCTGATGCTGACCGACATCGAAAAGGAGACCATCGACTGGAACGACAACTTTGACACCACGCTCAAAGAGCCGGGTATCCTGCCCGCCGCGCTGCCTAACCTCCTCATCAACGGCGCCAATGGCATCGCCGTCGGCATGGCCACCAACATTCCTCCTCACAATCTGGCCGAAGTCGTCGACGCCACCGTCTACTTGATCGATCAATTCGACAAAATAGACGAAGTCGGCGTCAACGACCTCCTGCAGTACATCAAAGGCCCGGACTTCCCCACCGGCGGCATCCTCTTTCGCTACCGCAAGGCCGCCAAGGGCGACGAAGAGGTTGACGCCATCTCCCAGGGATACGCCACCGGCAGAGCGCGACTGATCATGCAGGCCAAGGCCCACTTCGAAGAGATGAGCCGCAGCCGCAGCCGCATCGTCATCACCGACCTGCCTTATCAGACCAACAAGACCAATCTTCTCGAACGCGTCGCCCTGCTCGTGCGCGACGGCAAAGTCGATGGCATCACCGACCTGCGCGACGAGAGCGACCGCACCGGCATGCGCATCGTCATCGAGCTGACCCGCAACGTCGACCCCAAAACCGTGCTGGCCCGGCTGCTCAAGCTGACGCCAATGCAGCAGACATTTGGCATGTCTCTACTGGCGCTCGTGAACGGCGAGCCCGTTACCCTCACCCTCAAGCGCATCCTGCGGCTCTTTATCGAGCACCGCCAGGAGATCCTCCGTCGGCGTTCCCAGTTCGACCTCGCCAAAGCCCGCGCCAGGTCACACATCGTCGAAGGTCTGCTCAAGGCGCTTGACATCCTGGACGAAGTGATCCAGACCATTCGCCGCAGCCAGCGCGTCGACACCGCCCGCACCAACTTGATACGCGCCTTCGGCTTCACCGAGGTCCAGGCCCAGGCCATTCTCGATATGCCGCTGAGACGGCTGACCGCGCTCGAACGCAAACAGCTCCAGAATGAACATAAGGAGCTGCAGCAGCGAATCTCCTACCTTGAAGACCTTCTCTCCGACAACGGCAAGATCCTCGGCGTCATCCGCGAAGAACTGCTCGCTCTCCGCCAGCAGCATGCCGACCGCCGCCGCACACAGATTGTCGAACGCGCCCAGGGGACCCTCACCGCCACCGATCTGCTGCCCGACCGCCGCGTCTGGGTGGCTCTCGGCGCCAACGGCGACCTGCGCCGCCAGGACTTCACCGCCATCAACCGCGCCGGCCTGCGCCAGGCTGCCCGAAACGCGGCCGCAGCCCTGCTCACAGCCAACACCCGCGATCAGCTCTTCATCTTCTCTGCCGGCGGGCGCTGCTACCGCCTCGGCGTCCACGAGCTCCCACAGGAAGGCCGCAGGCATCTGGCCGAGCTGACCGATTTCAGCCGCCGCGACACCATCGCCTCCATGCTGGCGTTGCCCCACGCCCCGACCGAGGGATTTCTCTTTCTTGTCACCTGCCAGGGCACCGTCAAGCGCATTGCCCTCGCCGACTTTACCCAGGCCGCACTGAACGCACAGGACGTGATCAGCGTGAATGGCAAAGACCGGCTGGCCTGCGCCTTCGTGACCCCCGGCAACGGTGAGGTCCTCCTCGTCACCCGCAGCGGCCGTTCAATTCGATTCCCCGAAGAAAAGGTGCGCGCGATGGGGGCAGCCGCACGCGGCGTCGCCGGTATCAACCTCAAACGCGGCGATGAGGTCATCGCCGTCCTGCCCCTCGCGCCCGACGGCGAGCTGCTCACCGTTACCTCTGCCGGCTACGTCAAACGCACTCCCATTGATGAGTTCAGCCTGCAGGGCCGTGGCGGTGGCGGCATCATCGCTCACAAAATCGACGAGCGCACCGGCGACCTCGTCGGCGCGGCCATGTTGACGCCTGAGCACGCCTTCGCCGCCATTGTGACCCAAAAGGGCGTGGCAAAGCCGCTCGCGCTGGACGAAATTCCCGCCAGCGGTCGCAGCGCTCTGGGCGCGCGCAAAGTTGACCTCGCCAGCAGCGACGCGGTCGCGGCCGTACACGCCGTCTCACCCGTCGTGGTTGCCATCGACAGCCCGCCGCCCCCGCCCGACCCACAACCGAACGGCAGAGGGACCACCGTGGCTCCGCCTCCGGCAACGGCTAACCAGGAGAAGTCCAGGAAGGCCACTGCAAAAAAGAATCCGGCGTCCGAAACCACCGCGGCGACACCCAGCAAAAAGGGCACCCAGCGCACAACGCGCAAGCTAGCCAGTGAAACGTCCAGAAGAGACAACTCCGCCACCCGCGAACGGACCGCACCAAAGCAGGCCGCTGCAGAACCTGCTAACGGCGAAGTCGCCAGCCGCAGCGCAAAGCCCCGCCGCAAATCCAGCCACAATGGCGCCCAGGAGACCACACCCCCGCCCGACGCCAACGGCGCTCCAGCCCAGCGCCGCAAATCCAGCAAGTCCGGAGAGCCCGCGCCTGATGCCAGGGCCGCAGCAGAGCCCCGCCAGGCAAAACGCAAGAAGAAGAACTCCACCAGGACTGCCCAGCCCAAGGGAAAGCAAGCCGCCGCTGCCTCAGTGAACCAGTCCGTTCAGGGAACTCTGCTCGATGAGCCGGCAGCAGATCCGAAGTCAACCGCCGCCAAAACCTCCGCACCCTCCTCCGCAAAACGCACCGGAAAACTGGACCGCGTCAGCAGCGTCACCGGCGGCCGCAATAAGGGAACGAAGAAGTAGCCCGCACAATAAAACCTCCCGGCTCCGCAAAGGAGCCGGGAGGCATCGCCTCATATTCCGTTATCACCAGGTTGTAACCCTACCGCCCTCCCACCGGCGACACCAACTGCCCGTTCGAACGGTGGCTCCGTCGCCACAGTATCGTCGCCAGCACACCGATCAACAGCGGCACAGTCGCTGCCAGAGACCAGCGCCACGAGATGCCGCCCTCCTGTCGCGCCGGCAGTGTCGTCTCGTTCGCCAGACGCCGCCGGTGCTCCGCCAGCAGGGCCTCCTTCAGCCGCGCCCGAAACTCAGGCGACGGCCGCACAAAGGGGAAGAGCCTGCCCAGGAAGTTCACCATCTGCGCGAACTGCTCCTCCTCCTCCTCTGTCAACTCCTCTTCCACCGCTTCAGATTCCGTATCGCTGTGTGGCGTCTGCAAAAAGGGCATGACCTGCACAACGTCCAGTCTGAACTGCTGCAATCTATTCAGCATGTTCGCGCTTCCCATCGGATGCCTTCTTTCCCTTATGTTCGCCAACGGATGGCGCACCTTCTGCCTCACCGTCTTCGAAATGTTCGCTCAAGTCTTTGCGCAGCGCTGCCAGTGTGCGGAAATAAAGTGACTTGATCGCACCCTCGCTCTTCTGCATCAGCTCGCCGATCTCGATGTTTGTCAGCTGGTCACCGAACTTGTGAAAGAGAAGCCGGCGCCGCTCCTCAGGCAGCCTCTCTATCGCCGCCCACAACGCCTCCTCCCCTTCCCGGCGCTCTACCGTCGCTTCCGGTTCTTCCCGCTGTTCCCCCTTGAAGACCATCCCGTCGATAGGGACGAACGTCCTCCGCCCCTGATCGCGGTGCCAGTTGGCCACCAGATTGTGGGCGATGCGGAAAAGCCACGCGCCAAACGGCAGCCCTCTGTCCTCATAGCTGTCCAGCCGGTCCAGCGCCCGGTAAAAGATACGCGCCGTCAGGTCCTCAGCATCCTCGACATTCTGTACCCGGCTGTACACATACGAATAAACTCGGTCCACGTAGCGCTCATACAGCTCGCCAAACGCCTGCGAATCCCTCTTCGCCCGCGCCACCAGCGCCGATTCGATCGCCCGTTCGTCCTCTTGCTGCTCGGGCGCACTTCCACCGGGGCGGCTTCCGTTGGCGCTCTTTTCTGCTTCGCTCAGAGCGTTTCCGTTCATAATCTATAACACGCTGTCGCCGGAATCGTTGCGGAGTGGAAACCGAAGAGAGCCTGCCGCACGTCTTTCGCAAAGGGTCTGTCCCGGGCAACGACTGAAGCAAGAGGTCTCCAAGACCTCACCCTGCACTCGCCCTTCTTCCGCGGAAATAGAGAGAGAAGGCAGCACACGTCACCATTATAGAGAATCAGATGGCCCCCGCCAAACTCACCGAGATTAACTCGCCCAACAGGCGGTCAAAACGGGCGAAAGTATCTCTCGCTTCTCTCTCCTTTCCCCTCTCTCCTCGTAGTTCTCCCATAATTCCCCAGCGGTTGCCTATGTTGTTCCTTAAGCGCTGATACTTCCGTTGGGTTGCATCGTATAATACCCATAGAAACAAGTGCCGCGATAGACGCAAGCCTTTGGCGCCCAGCCTTTCCCCCAGGACCGGGCATCGCTAGGCCGTTTCCTTTCTGCGCAATGCAGCAGAACGCGTAAAATCCTTCTGGGAGGCCCCCTCTTGTTCGACAATCCCGTCGTCCTTACCATGCTCGTCGTGGAACTCGCGCTGGTCGTCATCCTTCCCGTCGCCGCGGCAACGGTCTGGCGTCGGCACAGTGCCGCGCTCTGGAGCAGCCTTGCATTCGGAGCCGTCACATTTGTGCTCGCACAGCTTATACGACTGTCCCTGCTGCAAGGCCTCTCCCTCCTCCTGAACCCCGTCGCCCGCTCATGGGAACCCGCCCTGCTGACCTGGCTCAACGGCGCCCTTCTGGTCCTTACCTCCGGTCTGTTTGAGGAAGGCGCGCGCTGGCTTATGATCCGCCGCTTTGCCAGGAATGTTCGTTCCTGGCGGGAAGGGGTGATGTTCGGCATCGGCCACGGTGGCATCGAGGCGCTTCTTTTCGTCGGCGGCAGCGTCGTCTCCGCGCTTGTCCTGTCTCTGTCCGCGCCCACCGTTCTTGCCCAACTCGAGCAACTCCCGCCCGAACAAGCCGCCGCAGTCCAAACACAACTCGATGCCCTCAACGCATTACGTTGGTGGGAGCCCCTGCTGGGCGCGTGGGAACGGGTGCCCGCCATGGTCTTCCATGTCGGCGCAACCCTGCTCGTTCTGTTGGGCCTGCTGCGCTCCGACAGGCGGCTCCTGCTGGCTGCAATGATCCTCCATATCGGCTTCAATGCCATCGCTGTCGTGATGCTCCAATTCACCGGTATTATCTTGACCGAGTTGGCGATCACGCTGGCCGCGCTGCTGCCCCTCTGGCTGGTCTTCAATCTTCGCAAACCGCTCGCCGCGGCCGCCGCTACCGCTTGATCCATGGGCCGATAGTTTGGCCTGCAATTTCCGCTATGCTATGCTTGATCAACGCATCACCACTTCGCTGCTTGAGCGAGAACTATCTGAAAATGTACCAAATTAAGAACAAATTCCTGGAGGACGGGAGGCAAATGTGCGCGTAAGCTGCTTTCAGGAGAATCTGTCGAAGGGCCTGTCAATCGTCGGTCGCGCCGTATCGTCCCGCAGTACACTGCCGGTGCTCGGTAACATCCTGCTCGAGGCCAAGGATGACAAACTACGGCTGGCTGCCACCAATCTAGAGATCGGCGTCAACTGCTGGATCGGCGCCCGCATAGAGGATGAAGGCGCCATCACCGTCCCGGCCCGCCTGTTGACCGAGTTCGTCAACAGCCTGCCGCCCGACAAGATCGAGATGGAGTTGTCCGTACGCACGCAAACGCTCCATCTGCGCTGCGGCAAATTCGACGTCAACATAAAGGGCATCGACGCGCAGGAGTTCCCCGTAATTCCCACAGTCGATAACGGCGACGGGCCCGAGGAGACGGCCGAAACCCTCGAAGGACGCACAATCGCCCTCGAAACCGCCGGGCTCACCAAGATGATCGATCAGGTCGTCTTCGCCGCCGCCACCGACGAGAGCCGCCCCACCCTCACCGGCGTCGAAGTTACCTTCGCCAAGGAGCGCCTCTCCCTCGCCGCAACCGACGGCTACCGCCTCAGCGTGCGCAGCATCGAAGTCGAAGAGGCTTTCACCGACGATCTGGCCGTCGTAGTCCCCGCCCGCCATCTGGGCGAGCTCGGCCGCATCATCGCCGACGCAGAAGAAGAACGGTCCGTCCAGGTCACCGTAACCCAGGCCCGCAACCAGATTCTCTTCCGTGTCTGGGGCAAAGGCGGCGAGACCCGCGGCGCCTTCCACCAGGTCGATCTCGTCAGCCAGCTCATCGCCGACCGCTTCCCCGACTACCGCGCCATCATCCCCAAGAGCCACAACACCCGTACAGTCGTCGGCACCGAATCCTTCCTCCAGGCCGTTCGCGTCGCCCAGCTCTTCGCCCGCGACAACGCCAACATCGTCCGCCTCAAGATCGAGCCCAATGGCGACAGCGGCGTCGGCAACCTCCATCTCACTGCCAGCAGCGCCGAGATGGGAAACAGCAAGAATGAGTTGGATGCAATGGTGGAAGGAGATGACCTGGAGATCGATTTCGATGTCCGCTATCTGATCGCCGTCCTCAGCCAGATCGACGAGGAGCAGGTCGTCCTCGAGACTACCCAGTCCAACCGCCCCGGCACCATCCGGCCCCTCGGCCTCGCCGACGAAGAGTTCCTCCACGTCGTCATGCCCATGCACCCGCCCCGCTGACCGGACGCACAATCGAACTGCAAAAAGAACGGGAGTCGCGGTCAACGCGACTCCCGTCTTATTGCGCCTGAAAGCCAGGTTCACTCGCCGGACGAATAGGCCACCACCTTGTCCAGCTTCTGCGAAAGCCGGTCCTCGGCACCTTCCAGGTCGTACTGATTCTGAAGCCCCATCCAGAACTCTGCAGAATTTCCAAAATAACGTGAGAACAGAAGGGCGGTTTCGGCTGTGATCGAGCGCTGCGCCCGGACGATTCCGTGGATCCGTCGCGCATCGACACCGATCGCCTTGGCCAGACCGTTCGGGGTGATGTCTAGCGGCAGTAGGAACTCCTTATAGAGGATTTCTCCTGGATGAATAGGCGGGAGTCTGCTCATCGCTTAGGGGTCTTTCGACGGACTTTCAGGGGGACTGCGAAAAAATCTGAACTCGTGGTGCTGTTGACTCAAATCAGCTTCGTCTCTATGCAGCGCTTTCACTCTCTGCCGACAACAAGAAGAAGGTAGTCCCGACCGGGTCACTGGGCCACGGCTGCTACCACCTACTGATACCCGCCAATTCCCAGCAGCTCCTGCGTCGCCGCATCCGCCTCCTCGATCACCTTCTCCATCAGCCCGTTCTCCGGACTGTCTCCAAACGGCGATTTGCGCATCCACGTCGGCCCGTAACTCAGAATCAACACGCGCCGCTTCTTGCCTTCCGCACCCGTCGGCATCGCCCGATGCCACAGGTTGCCGTGCAGCATCACGCAGGATCCCGCCGGCGCCCTTATCTCCCTCTGTCCCGCCAAACTGCCATGCTCCTCCAACGGCAGACTCTCACCTGTATGCAAATGGGTACCCGGTACGACCGCCAGAATCCCGTTGGCGTCGTTCAACTCATCCAGATAGATCAGACAGTCCAGCTTGTGCGGATACGCGAAAAAGGGCGGGACCGGCTCCGTCATCCCCGGCTGATGGTGATGCCAGCGCGTAAACTGGACCTCCTGCCCCGGATAGCTGATGCGCGCCGCAAGCTGGCGAATGCGCACAAACGGACCCAGCACCGCACGCGCCACCGAGAGCAGCGGGTCAAAGTTGATCAACATGTGAAAGTCGGCATGTTTGTCAAACAGATGCCGCGGAATCCAGTCCCGGCCGCGCAAACGACTCCCGTCGGCCTCCTCAAACTCCGCCTCTTCCACCGCGTCCAGCGCCCGGCGTAGCATCTCCAACGGTTCGCCCTCGATCAAGGCCTCCCGCACCAGGTAGCCGTCCTTCGCAAACGCCTCGATCTCGGCCTGTGACGCCCAGACATCGAAACTCCGTTCAGGCTTCTGCCCCTCGTTGTTGACCAGAATGTGATAGGAGATTGTGTGATGCTCGAAGGAGTCATACCTGTCCCGAATCTGGTCCTGGAGGTTTGCAACAGCGTTCGATACCATGGCTCCGTTTCCTTACTGTGTACAGCGTATGGCAGAAACAGGGTGGTATGCGTTCAACGTCCACCCAGTCACTTCTATTTCGCCTTCTCCAGCCGCGGTCCCTCCGGCGTGTCGTGTACCTGCCAGCCCAGCGCGCTGATCTCGTCCCGCAGCGCATCCGCCTCCGCCCAGTTGCGCTCCGCCCGTGCGGCCTGGCGCTGTTCGGCCAAAGCCAGTATCGGCTCCGGCGCCTCCTCATCTTCAGCATTCGCGGCCGCGTCTCGCACCGCACAAGCCCGCTCCCAGATCTCCCCCGGAATGCCGTCTTGCGGCGTTGGCGGCAAACGCCAGTCCCCCAGCGCCGTCGCCGGAAACTGCGACCCGCTCCCGAACACCTGCTCGCCTTCCGCTGTCAGCACAGTCGCGCCCCCCTGGCCCACTAGCTCACATACCCCCGCTACAGGATCGATCACCACGCCCGTGTTCTCGTCGATCCCCAGTACGGTCACCGGGCGTGGCAGCAGCGACAGCAGTTCGTCGAAGCGCGGCTGGCCCATGTAACAGTGACTGGTATCAAGCTCGTCTCCACCGTCATTGTTGTTCCAGTGGGGAATGACGCTCAGTCGCAGTCCAAAATCGCTGAAAAAAGCCAGCCCTTCGATCCAGTGGAGGTCCTCTCCAACCTTGTAAATCTCATAGACCGGCAGCGTGTAGCGGCCGGACGCAACCGTTGTCGCACTGGAAAAGCAGATCGCCCCGCCCAGCCGGTGCCGCGCCCGTAGCGCGTGCCACGCGTAGCTGTCGCGCAACTGGCGCACCGCATAGGAAGGACTGCCTGGGCCCATGAAAAGATAGCTGCTTTCCAACAATGGACCTGCAAGTTCAGGGTCGTCAGGATCAAACTCGGTACCCCGCTTGCGCGCCGGCACAATCGAAATCTGTGGGGAATAATTGCGCAGATGACGTTCCAGATAAGCACCGACCTTTCCGGCAACCGCGGGCGAATTCAGTTCAAATCCGGCCGGCGTCTCCAAAATGGCAGCCTGGACCGGGGCCGGCAGTTCTCGCATCACCCGCTCATGAATTCGGTAGGCCCCCGGTGCTGTCTCACCCGAACCAAAGAGAGCTATCAGGCCGATTTCACTCATCTCATTCCCCCTTTTCTCCAGCTTCCCTGCCCGTTTCCGACTTGACTTCAAACACTTGGCAACGGGCAAGCAGTAGAGACAACGGCACGCAAACCTTGCACACTTTCAGCCTCTTTCGCCGTGCTACCCCCATCGGTATCTCTCCAGGCTAATGTCTGATGTGCTATACTGTTGCGGCAGTTCTGTGGGCGTATCCGCAGCTATCGGGACCGTACCGCTCCTGTATGAAAACCTTTGTCTTCCGCATGCTCGTCTTCACGGCGGGCGCAGTCACCCTCGGCGTTGAGTTCAGCGCCGCCCGCCTCCTGGAACCCTGGTTCGGAAACAGCCAGATCGTTTGGGCAGCCCTGATCGGGCTGATCCTGTCTTACCTTGCAATTGGAGCTTGGCTGGGTGGCAAACTGGCCGACCGCTTCCCCAGCCTCGGCAGCCTGTTGACGCTCGTGACGATCGCCGGGCTGGGCGTAGCCCTTACGCCGGCCGTCAGTCCGCCCATCCTGCGCCTGGCAACGGTGGGGCTCAACGACTATCTTCCAGGTCTGCTCGCCGGCGCGTTGTTTGTCGTCTTGCTGCTCTTCAGCCTGCCCGTCATCCTGTTGGGGGCGGTCAGCCCCTGGGCTGTGCGCTTGGCCGTAACCGATCTGCATCAGACCGGACGTGTGGCCGGAAGCCTCTATGCCATCGGCACCTGCGGCAGCATCATCGGTACATTTCTACCCGTGCTCTGGCTGATCCCCTCCTACGGGACCCGCTGGAGCTTCTACCTGCTCGCACTCTGGCTGCTGGCCGTCACACTGCTGGCGGCTCTCCTCTACGGCCGCAGCCGGCGCATCCACGGCATCGCGCTGCTCGCGCTGGGTGCCACACTGGCCCTGGCCCTCATCGATCCCGGCAGCGTTCGCGCCCACTGGGACAGCCAGGATGACAGCCCAATTCTATACGAAGACGAATCTCTCTACAACTATATTCTGGTTCGGACTTGGGGCAGTGAACGCCACCTCCAACTCAACGAAGGCGTCGGCCTCCACAGCGTCTACCACCCCGACAGCCTGCTCAGCAAAGGCATCTGGGACTACTTCCTGCTGGCGCCGCTCTTCCGACCCAATGGCACTCCAGACCCCCGCGAACGCGTGCTTGTCATCGGGCTCGCCGCCGGCACCGCACCCAGTCTGTATACCCAAATCTACGGCCCGCTCGAAATCGTCGGCGTCGAGCTCGATCCACAGATCATCGAGGTGGGGCGGCGCTACTTCGACATGACCCAACCCAACCTGACAGCTGTCGCCGCCGACGGCCGCCGCTGGCTCCTTGACCAGCCCCAAGACCAACTCTTTGACATTGTCCTCGTAGACGCCTACCGCCCGCCCTACATACCCTTCCACCTCACGACCGTCGAGTTCTTCCAGCTCGCGCGCAGTCACATGAGTGACCAGGGTGTCCTCATGATCAACGTCGGCCGCTCTCCCACAGATTTTGCGCTCGTCGACGCCCTCGCCGCCACCCTGGCCGCCGTGTTCCCTTCCGTGCTCATCATCGACGAACCGGGGCCGCCCGACGACCTCGGCAACTCCCTCGTCGTCGCCGCCAACCAACCGGCGACCCGGGAAGCCTTCACCGCCAACGTCACCGCCATGCCCTCTTCGCTGCCGCGCCAGTTCCGTCGGTTCGCGCTGGAGGTGGCCGGTTGCGCCAGCCAGTCCTCTTGCGACCGCAATCTGTCTCGCGTCCGCGCCCCCAATCCGTCCCCAGACACGCCCATTCTCACCGACGACCGTGCCCCCGTCGAACGGCTGGTGCATGGCATAATCTGGAGTTTCCTCCGCAGCAGAACCGAACCACAGTAACCGACGCACGCTAAATGCCATCCTTGACCGGCCATTGGCCCTATCGAAAGAGCAACCCAATATGACCAGTTCACGCACACTGCTTGGCGTCTTTGCCCATCCCGACGACGAAAGCTTTGGACCCGGAGGCACGTTGGCACGCTACGCTGCCGAAGGCGTGCAAGTGCATGTCATCATCGCCACCGACGGTGACGCCGGCTCCGTAAACGAGAGCCACCGTAACCAGACCGAACGCACCCTTGCCCAGGTCCGCAGCGAAGAACTTGCCCGCGCCGCCGTCGAACTGGGCGTCACCACTATCTGGAATCTGCCCTACCGCGACAGCGGTATGCGCGGCTCGCCCGACAATGAGCACCCCAGGGCGTTGGTGCAACAGCCCCTTGATCGGCTGCTGGCAGAACTGATCGACTACGTCCGCCGCTTGAAGCCCCACGTCGTCATCACCCACGATCCCTACGGCGGTTACGGACACCCTGACCACATTCGCTGCTGCGAGGCCGTAACCGCGGCCTTCTACGCCGCAGGACAGGCGGGCGCATCCGGCTCGCGCCGCGGCAGAAACAGCATCCTCCCGCCCCACGCCGCCCAGAAACTCTACTATTCCAGCTTCGACAAGCGCATGCTCCGTTGGATAGTCAAGTTTATGCAGTTGACAGGCCGCAATCCCCGCCAGGTCGGCCGCAATCAGGACGTCGACCTCGTTCAGATCGCCGGCTGGGAGACCCCGATCCACGCCCGCATCGACGTGCGCGCCTTTCTCGATCACAAAGAACGCGCCAGCCGCGCCCATGCCAGCCAGTACAGCGGTGGCCCCTCCACCCTGCGCGCCCTCCCGCGACCGCTGCGCCGCAGGCTGTCCCGCTTCGAGATCTACACCCGCGCCTTTCCCGCCCCCACCGCTTACCAGGAACCCGATCTGTTCCATAACGTGATCTGGCAGGACTGAGAAGCGCAACCGTCCACTACCGAGCTCTTGCCTCCCTGTCATTGCAAAGAGCGGATCGTCGAATCCGTCTCTTCGCGCCTGCCATCAGAAGCTGTAAGGCTCCCCATGCGTACGCATCCTTGGGCCTGCAAAAGTCGTAGTATATTATCAGGACAAATCGCACCGGTACCCCTGTTTTTCTCCCCGTCTCCTTCGCAGGCTGATGTGGAGTCTCAGGGACAATATCGACCCGGTCTTATCCTTACGGAGACGAGAAATGAATCTGCGAACGGTTTCCATTCGTTGGCTGGCAGTGGCGCTTGTGTTTTCTCTGGCCGTAGCCGGTTCCAGCACCGCCCTGGCCGCTGAGTTTGCCAGCGACGAAATCTATCGCCTTGCCGAAGGCGAGGTCGTGGACGACGATTTTTATATTGCCGCTACCGAGATATACATAAATGGAACGGTCAAAGGCGACCTGTTCGCCGCTGCCTCATACGTAGAAATTGGCCCGAATGGCGTTGTCGAAGGCGACTTGTGGGCGTTGGCCGCCGGCATCGTGATTCACGGAACCGTCCTGGACGACCTGCGTGCTGCCGGAAGCGGCGTTGAACTCACGGGAACTGTCGCCGATGACGCCTTTTTCGGTGCCGGTGGCGGGCAGGCCGCCATTCCCACCGGCGCGGGAACTCAGGCAGTCACACCAGGGGTGACCGTTACCGGAGAAATCGGAGGCGATACCTACGTAGCCGCTGGCGACGTCGATATCTTGGGCGCCATCGGCGGTGACTTCCTCGGTGCTATGGGGACGTTCGATCTCTCCGGTACAATCGGCGGCGACGCCGATATCCAGGCCGGCGAATTCAGTGTCGCCGATGCAGCCCGCATCGGCGGTGAACTGACTTACACTGCCCCCGAGCAACGCCAAATCCCTGCCGGTGTCGCCCGCGATATCCAATTTGAAGCGCCGCCCGACTCCGAGTCCCAAGGAGGCACCATCGTCGGGGCCGTCTTCGGCTGGATTTTCCGCACAATCGCCATCGCCTTAGGCATCGCCATTCTTGGTTGGCTGCTGATGCGCTTCCGGCCCAACATCTTGGTCCGACCTGCCGCCGCGATTCAATCAAATCCGGTCGAGACAGGGCTGTACGGGCTGCTGGCCGCGGTGGTGCTGATCTTCATCCCCATCGCGTCGCTCATCCTGGTCGCCTTTACATGGGCCTTCTGGGGCGCCCTTCCCGGAATCGCTATGTTCATCTTTCTGGTCGCCTCGTCAGCCTTGGTATGGTTTCTCAGCCCCCTGCTCACAGGCTACTGGCTGGGTGAGAAAATCGGCCAGCGGCTGGACGGAGAGTACAGTCCTCTCCTCCTCCTCCTGATAGGCGCAATCCTGATCGTCTTTCTCGGCCGGATTCCCGTTCTCGGCTGGCTCGTCTATCTGCTTAGCTTCCTTCTGGCCCTCGGAGGCCTCCTCCGCAGTGGGACCGCAGCGACAGCAGAACCCCCGGCTGAAACGGCCGTTGTTCAATGATCCCAGGACCACGCGCCATCAATTCATGCTCGTTCAATCCGCTGCCGCGGCGTAGTTCATGAATCTCTCTGCCTATGCTCGCCATCAATGAAAAACTTTACACCGGCGATCTGGTTCAGATGCGCAAACCTCATCCCTGCGGGGGCGACCGCTGGGAGATCGTTCGCGTCGGCGCCGATATCGGCCTGCTCTGTGAAACCTGTGGACGCCGCGTCCTCCTGCCCCGCCGCAAGTTCGCCCGCGGCGTCAAGAGGTTTATCCGCCGCAGTCCACAAGCCCCGAAAAATCTGGATGCCGCTTCCTAGCGCAAATCCCGCCCGACGCCAGGACGTTCGCATCGTCTTCGCAACGGAATCTCGGTTGTCTCGCATGCCTTTACACAAGACGAATTTCGCAATATGTAGCCAGCTACAAAGGCCGTAATTCCCATTGATCCTGCAGTAGGAAGGAGTGCACCCATGCACAGGGATGCCTTGGTCCGCTATCTCGACGACACCCTCCGCATCAGCCAAATCGCCGACTACGGCCCCCAGGGGCTGCAAATAGAAGGAAGCCCGCACGTCGACAAAGTCGTCGGCACGGTGGACGCCCACCAGCCTTGTGTCCACGCCGCGCTCGAACGCGGCGCCGACCTCATGTTGGTGCATCATGGCATCCTTTGGGGCGATGCCAGGCCTCTGGCCGGCAGCTACGGGCAGCTCGTGCGCACCTTCATCGAGAATGACCTCAATCTCTACGCCGCCCATCTGCCCCTGGACGCCCATCCGCAGTGGGGCAACAACGCCGAGCTCGCCCGGCGCCTCGGTCTCACGGTCATCGACTGGTGGGCCGATGTCAAGGGCACGCCCCTCGCCGTCCTCGCCAGGTGCGATCAACCGGTCGCCTTTCAAGAGCTGGTTGCCCGCTTCGAGGAACGGGTAGGCCGCCCCCAACTCGTCCAGGCAGAGGGGCCGCCCGCAGTGCGTACGGTGGGCATTCTCAGCGGATTCGGCGCCGACAAAATCGGGACTGCCGCCAGCCTCGGCTGTGACGCCTACGTCACCGGCGAAACCAGCCACGCACAGTACTACGAAGCCGCCAATACAGGCATTAATCTCCTGTACGGCGGCCATTACACCTCTGAAACCGTCGGCGTGCAGGCCCTCGGCGAACACTTGGCCCAACATTTCGGCATCGCCTTCGAATTCGTCGACCTGCCCACCGGCCTCTGAACCGGCCCCAACCGGCAAACGCCTCGCCTCAATGTCCCCGGAAAAAGAAAAGCCCACTGCAGACAACCCTGCAGCGGGCTTCGCGCTCACCTGACGGCAAGCGCCTCAATTCAGTTCGCCGAAAGCGTGCCTACGCACGCGGGGCCGGCTCCAAGCCGATTGCCTCCGAGAAGAGACTGAGTACCTCTCCCTCCTCCGCATGGCGATCCAGAGCCTTCTTGCTAAATACAACCGTATCGTCTGCCAGCACCTCAAACAGTCCGCCACCCGAAGGGATCATCTTGAGGGTTTCAATCGCCGGCGTGAAATTCTCCAGTAGGTCGGCCGCCGCACGGACGGCTCGGGGTGTGTAGTTTCACTGTACGCAGTATTCGATACTCACCTTGTACTTCTGCATAGCTCTCTCCTGTCGGTGGACGGCCTTTCGGCGCAGCAAATGACATATACTGCTGCTCGCATTCTAGCAGCTTTCCCCCCCTTCGGCAAACCTGCCAATTCTGAGAGTAAATCCCAAAATGGGAGCGAACTTTCGTATACCTCGGGCAGCCGATTAACTACGGCCGGTCTGCGATCAACATGGATGCAGTGGCAGCGCCGTCTCTGACCACTGACCACCGGTGTTCCACTAAAAACTGACTACTAAAAACTGCTTTTCCGGGCGGTCGGGCCTATTCGGCCCTCCCTTGGGCGGGGGCGCCGCCCCCGCAACGCCCCCTCTCCTACAACATGCCTCGTCGACCTGGTGTCGGTATTGGTAACGGGTGCCCAATCGAAAGTGCTTAGCCAGACCACGTCCCGCCAGTCTCATCAAGTCCCCGTAGGTGCCGACCTTGTACCTGCCCTTTCCCACCCCCAAAACGATAATGCACCTGATTTTGAAACCCCTGTCCCACTTGCCCGGCCAACTTCCTCAGACCCGCCACGGCCCAGGCCTGAAAGAACTCCTGTGCTCCCTAGTCAAAAAAAGCTGTCTGTGCTGGAGTTCTGCGCTCGGTATCTCCGCCTGCCACAATATGGACCTCCCCATCCGCTCGATCATATCTGACCTCCGAATTCTCCAACTCGCCCCAAATGCCAGCATACCCGCTCACGAAACTTTCACTCTCGATTCCGTCGCCCAAGGGCCTCCTGAGGCTGACATGCCACGCCGGTATCCTGAAAGCCTCAATCTGCTTTCCCCCATAGATTTCCAGAGTCGTGTAAACCGATGCTCGAATTGCTGCCCTGCCATTCTCATACGGAAACTTTAACGACCCGATCCAGGTCGTTTCATAAGTGGCCTTATCCGTTATCCAGACGCCGAACCATTCGCCATCTGGGTCGGCCCCGTGCGGAGCCATATTGACCTGGTATTTTCCCGCACCCCAGTTGTATGCCCGCCGGACACCAATGAAATCACCCTCATGCCCCGATGACTGAGCCCATCCCTCTTCCGCATCTGCCACTCTTGCCTTGGCCAGGTCTCTCGTTTCCCATCTCGAAAAAATAAGCGCCTTCCTGCTGAATTCATCCGGGTGACCAAATGCATTCGTCTGCAGTCCGAAGTAAAAGTCGGTATTTGCAATCTCGCCATAGCATAGCATCAGATACAACCCATATTCGTCCGAAAAGTCGCCGGGGTCGTTATGAATTGTGATGTCAAACGTCAATTCCCTGATCCCTTCTCGGCCGTCGCCAGCAAGATCGCTGTCCTGTCCCCATTCCCACCAGAGGTAGGCCATGTGTTCCGGCGTCTTGATCAACTTTGCCAGCTCAGGTTCAGGCGTTGCCCTGGGTGTCGGCGTCGGCGTGGGCACGCCTGCCGCCACAGGTACGTTCTCAACATCGGAAATAGTCAGATCCTCACCAAACACCCACCCGGACTGACCCTCATATTCGATCTGCCACCAACTGCCGTCGAAGTCCCTCCCGGTGACGGGACGCTGTTGGCCGGTCTCCAGCTCCCCCATCACGGCAAAGATCCTCGCCGGCCCGCGGCGTACCTTCAGGACTCCGTCTACCGTTAAGAGGGGAACGACCGGCGGCTCAACAGCGGCAAGCTCGGTCCAATGTAGCCGGCGCACCATCTCCACAAGCACCGGCTCCAGTTCATACATCTCCTGTCCGTGAATACTGGTTGCCAGAACAAGAAATGTCTCGCCATCGGGGGCGAGCAACCAGAACTGCAACCCCGCATAGGGGCCTTCCTCTTCGACGAAGCGGATGATGACGGTTTCTTCGCCCTCCCGTAAATCAGTGACCAGTGACACAGGCGCTCCCTCTTCCTCCAAAGCGTCTGCTCCCTCCCCGTCGATGCCCTGCTCCCCTGCCAACGCGGCTGCGGCCTGCTCCGCAATCTCCCGCAACGACATGCCGCCGGTCTCGTATGCCAGCGCCAACATGAAGTTACTCGATATCCGTCCGACCTGAATGCCCACTCCCGCGACCGCCTCCTCCTGCCCGCCGGTCATCCGCGAGACCAGCGCCGCAATCCCGCCGCCATCAACACGCGCGCCAAATTCAGCGGACAGTACGGCCAGTTCGACCGCTGCAGGCTGAGCGGGATCGAAGAAGAACCACCCGGAAGGGTAGGATAGCGCCAGGTTGTGCCTTGTGCTGTCGAACGCCAGCCAGCCGGCAGCGTCCGCACGCCGCACCTTCTGTATGTCGCCGATGGCCGTTACCAGGCCGCCGTATATCCACCCCAGTCGGCCCTCATAGAAGATCTGCCACCAGTCACCGGCACTGTTCTGACCAATAATCGGAAAGCGTCGTCCCGCAACCGCCGTGCCAATGACGGGATAGTCCGTCCCCGGTCCGCCCCGCACGTTCATCGGACGCACTACCGATACCGCCGGGCCTGCCAGAGACTCAGGCCGAAACTGCTCCTCCCACCGTACGCGCCACACGATCTCACGTAGCAGCGGTTCCAACTCCGGAAAATCTTCGTCGCCAATGAAGAATTCAAAAGCAAGTGTCGATTTCGAGTCCGGTGATACCAGGAAGACCTTCCAGACCCCGACTGGCGCCTTCTCAGCCGGATTTTCTCCGGCGCGATAGCGGATTGAAATAACCTTTTCATCGCCCGGCCGCAGGCCGGAAACGATCCCCGCGTTCTCGATTTTGAAGTCAGGATCTGGATTAGTGTAGATGTCGCGCAAGATCTGATGCCCGAGTTGCTCCACAGTCAGGCCTCCAGACGAACTGTAGGAGGCCACGAATACGTTGTCAGGCACGCCGGCGCGCTGAAAGCCGACCCAGACAGTTGGTTCCGGCGTCGGTCTCCTCTCTTCCACCCCAGCCCGGCCCAGTTCCACCTGCGCAGGGACCAATTCGCCTATGTCTGCTGCACCGAGGCCTACACCCAGTGCCGCCGACAACTCTGCCAGGTCCGTAGGCGATGGCCGGTCGGCTTCAAAGAATATCCAATCTTCAGGGTAGACGATAGACAGCTGCCGCCCTCTCTCTTCGAAAACCGTCCACGCCGTTTCCGCTTCCGCAGCATCTCCCAGCATTCCTCCCGCCCGGGGCGCGAAGGGATTCCTCAGTTTCAACACCGCAACCGCTGGCACCGGCCGTTGGCTGGAAACTTTCTCCACGGTCGGCCTGCCCCGTCCAGGAGCAACCGTCACCGTCTGCGCCAACACCCATCCCAGCTGACCGGCCAGGTCCACGGCAGAGTCCATGCCTTGCTTCGTGTCCGCTGGCATGTATGCGGCCAGCCACCAGTCTCCGGTCCGATCCGGACGGACAAGCGCAATCTGTTGACCTCCGGTGACCCAGCCTATAACGGGGGACGCCTCATCGGGACCGCTCCGCACGCCTGTTGTACGACCGACCTCTGCTGCAAGGGGAGCGAGCACAGCGTCCGCCTTTTGCCCATCCCAGCGCACGCGGTGCACGATCTCCGTCAGAAGCGGCTCCAGGCTATCGAACTCGTCGGCCAGCACCACAAACCTCAGCACAAGATGGGTTTCCGAGTCCGCCGATTCAACGACCACAATCCAGACAATGGTCTCCCTACCGGACGGCCTGTCGCCGCCCCCGTCGCGAAAACGAATCGAACCCGAGAACTCCTCCTGCGGGCGCAAGCCCGATACTACCCCAACGCGGTCCGGTTCGATTCCTTCCACCTGGCTCAGTTCGGATGCGATACGCTGCAGACGCCTGTGAAGATTCGCTCCCTCTGCAGGCACGACCTCTACCGAGATACTGTTGGCCGCTGCCAGCTCCGGCGACTCCCTTGGGTGCAGTTGAAAGCCCAGCCCAACCAAGCCGGTGTCAACTCTCGACTCCGGTACCGGCAGAAGCTCTCGCAAGGCTTCAGCAAGGGAAGACAGTTCCGTCCCAGCCAGAGCCGCCGCGGGGTTCTCTGCCGCTGGTCCAACGAACAGCCAGCCAGGCGGGTAGGAGATCGTCAGTCCATGAGCCTTGACCTCAAATCTCTTCCAGGTGCCGGCCACCGGCAGGATGCGCTGTTGATGAGGAACTGCTGCGCTCGTCGCCTCCGGCGTGGCCGTGGCCCCCAGTAGCGCCGGCGCCGCGCGCAACTGTCCGGCCACTGACAATGACGCGAACAGCAGCAAGAACAGAATCAGATAGCCATTCCTCAGCTTCTCTATTGCAATCTGCGTGCTGTCACCCTTAGTGTTCATCGAAATTCCGATCGTCCAGGAACAGAGTTGTGAACTAGCACCGTTGACATTCCCTTCCACCCGGCCATCCCACCGTAGGGGCACCCCTTGTGGGTGCCCTCGTGGTTGCCCCACCCTGGAAGGCGTTACGTGAAACTCCGTATCTCTCATGGATTGACAACATCATGGGCCTGAAGATTCCAGTTCAGACAAACGCCCCCGATATGAAGGCGAAACTCTGCCTCCTGTCCTGCAATGGCACAAGCTTGCCCTCGCCGAAATGCGTAGAGCTTCTGCAATCGGCTGTCGGCAACTCTACTGGTGGACATTCGTCAATTGTTGCAGAAAGGACAGAACGCAACAAGCGCCTGATATTCATCAGAGCTGACTGCCAGAGAACGACAAACAGCAGTCCCAATGCCTCCAACCTGGTAAGATCTTTCCGACCGGTCCCCGATAAACGCTTCCGCCAGCTACAGTTCAGCCTGCTTCAGAGAGGGCAGGACCTGCCGAATAAGTCACACAATCTCGGTTCCCCGGCACGTCCGGCATGGACAAGTGTGCGCTTCACTTTGAACCGCTGCTAACTCGGTGCTATAGTAATTTCATGCACACTGAGACAAATTCTGAACCTTCAGGCAAGGACGGATACGACAGACCTGATCCGAATTCCGAGTCATCATCAGGGCTCACGCCGCCCCGGCAGGCTCCACCTGCCTCTCCGGAAAGCAAACCCACCTGGACACGTCGTCGCTTCTTGGCCGCCGCCGCCGCTGGACTTGGCATTCTGGTCGGGGCCTGCGACAACGGCGAACCATCCCTGGACGCCGCCTCCCTTTCGGCAACCTCTTCAACGCCCGGTACCTACAAAGGGTATTTGCCATGGGTTGAAATGCGCGGTCTACGCCCCGCGGCGCCCGTCTTCACGCCCACACCCCCTAAAGCGACCCTCACCCCATTCCCAACCGACACGCCATTCCCAACCGAAACGCCGGTCCCGACCAACACAACGGTCCCGCCGACGCCTACCTACACACCGACACCGACCGTTACCCCGTTCCCGCCCGGCCCGCCCAGCAAGCTGGGTATCTTCATCACCCGCAACCATCCCAGCGTCTTCAACCTTCTGCGCACCGGCGGCGTCGCCGTCGTCAAGACACTGGAGTTGGACTTTCGATTCGCCCGCCAGATCAAGGAAACTGCCCCCACGACCCGCCTCATCGGCCGTATCGACTTGCCCCAGATGCAGTTGCAGAACCTCAATGCCAGGGCCGCTGCCCAGGAGTTCGCCAACCGTCTCTGGCCCATCGCCGACCATCCCGAGCGCCGTCTCTTCTACGACGGCTGGGAAGCCTACAACGAACCGGTGGCCGGAAACCTGGACGACTTCAAACGTCTGACCGAGTTTGAAGTCGAACGGACAAGACTCCTCGCCCAGGGAGGTCTCCGCAGCGTAATCGGCAACTTCGGCACCGGCCAGCCGGGCCCCGAAATGTGGGAGCATTTCCTGCCCGCTGTCGCCGAAGCACAGGCCCACGATGGTTGGCTGGGACTGCACGAGTATTCCGCCCCCACCATCTACTATGCCAGCACCCGTGACGGCCAGGGACGATACCCGGGCGTGGCGCCGCATGACACCGGCTGGCTCACTCTGCGCTACCGCCAGCTCTACAATCAGATCCTGAAGCCCGCCGGCCGCGCAATTCCGCTGGTGATGACCGAACTGGGCGTAGACGGCCTCGTGACCAATCGCCCGGGCCCGCAAGACGCCAAGGGTTGGCAGCATTTCCAGCAGTACTGGGCGCAGCACGGCTTCGGTTCTTGGGGCCCGGGTGCATACGTGGAGCAGCTTGTCTGGTATGATCAGGCAATGCAACAGGATTCTTATGTGATTGGCGGCTGCATTTTCGCCCTGGCAGGCAGCCCCGGCTGGGAATCGTATGAAATCGGCGGGCACGTGGAGTCGGTGCTGCACCAGTACCTGAGCGTTCATCCGCAGCGCTAACCGCTGCAATTCTCCTCAGGCCCTTCCGGCTGACTCATAACAGCCGGCGACTGAGACTCGCAGTTCAACGACCATCTTCCGTTACGGTGAACTCTCTGAGCGACATTCATCGCGGTCTGGCCCAAACCGGCATCTATTTCTTTATCGCGCTGGGCGTGTGGGCCGTCTGGTTCCGCATTCGCTCCCGCCCGCTCGACGGCAGTTGGTACGGTGCCGCGGTTATCGGCGAACTGCTGATGATCACCGAGTTTCTGCTGGGGTGGGTTCTCTACGGTCAGGGCCTTGGCGGAAACCTGCCACGCGCTTTCGTTCACATTCTCTACGCCACCGTCGCCGTCATCACCCTTCCGGCAGCCTATCTCTATCTGAGCCGCCTGCAGGATGAAAACGTCAAGACAGTTCTCTTCGCGATCGTCTGCTTCTTTCTCATGGAGGTCGTCATTCGCGCCCGCGTCGTGGCGCTGGTATAATCCGCACCAAGTCTGAATGCTTTCCGGTGCCGCGTTGCACAGCGCCTTCAGCAGCTTGGCAACACCGGCATCCTGCCTGTTCAACGCCATCTCGATTCTTCACTAACGACGCCAGGACACCATCACCTGACACAATGTCCCGTTCCGTGTTGGTACTGAACGCTACATTCGAACCTCTCAGCCTCGTCTCTGTGCGCCGCGCAGTCGTTCTGCTGCTGCGCGACAAAGCCGAGTTGGTCGAGGCGACCGAACGCATGCTGCACAGCGCCAACCAGGCCCTGCCCGAACCGCTGGTGATTCGTCTTGTCCGCTACGTTCGACTGCCCCATCGCTCTGTTCCCCCCACCCGCAGCGCCGTGATTCTGCGGGACGCCTACACCTGTCAGTACTGTGGCGACACGCCGGGCAAACACTCGCTGACCGTGGACCATGTGATCCCCCGCTGTCGCGGCGGCGATCACAGCTGGACCAATCTGGCCACCGCCTGCAAACGCTGCAACTGCAAAAAAGGTGGCATGAGCCCCCGCGAAGCCGGCATGAAGCTGATTCGGCGTCCGTCTGAACCCACCTATGTCGCCCTCGTCCTCTTGAGCAATCCAACCGCCGCCTCCCGCTGGGAGACATTGATGGGCGCCGCATTCTAGCCGCGCCGGATGACCGCGCCGGCGTCCACCGACATCCCCAAGCCAGCCACCTGAGACCTACATGAACAGGCCCCGACAGGAATCATTGGACGCCGTAATCCGGCGCATTCATGACCTGAACGAACAGTCGCTGCTGCAACTTTCCCAATACGTGGGCTACCTCAAGTGGCAGGAGGAGCTCTGGCAAAGCCTCTTGGAAGAGGAAGGCACGGACGAAACCGGATTTGCCCTCGTTTGGAAATGTGACCTGTTAGAGCTCTTCCCCGATTCCCGCCACAGCGCTACACGCACGCCGGACCTGATGGAGGTGCGTATCGATACCGCTAGCTGCGGCCTCGTGCAGCAGCCGGCTCTGTGGCAGCATCCGCCCGTCGACGGCAGCGCCGTGGTCGAATACGACCTGCATGTGCCCCATGATGTCGACCGTCTGCGTATGCAGTTCGCCATCGGCATTCGCGACGGCGCCCAGATGGAAGACGACAACTTCTGCGCCTTCCGCGTCCTCCTCAACGGCGTGCGCATCTGGAGCAGCACCAAGCAGAGCTGCGAGTGGGAACGCTTCGTCACCGACCTGCCCAACCAGGCCGGCCAGCACGCGGTCCTCCAGCTCATGACCGACGGCCTCGGCAACAGCCGCTGGAACTGGGCAGTCTGGGCCGAGCCCCAACTCCTCGGCTACGCCGCCAACCCGCAAGACCTCACAAGTGAGAAGTAAGGGGCAAAGGGGAATCCCAGTTCCTCTACCTTCCATTCCCACGCTACCCGGTGGATGACGGAGCCCCCGATGCCGGTCCTCGACGTCATTGCTTGGCTTCTACTCCTCCTCTGGGCCTCACTTCTGATCGGCGGCCTGCTCCTCCGCAGATCCCGACCGCACATGCGCCGCCTCCCCGACTGGATGCAGGCGGCCTCCGCGTTGACTTTGCTCCTGCTGGCCTGGTACGGCTTCCTGCTCGCCCGCCCCGGCACCGAAACCGCCCGCTACGCCTTCGGCATCGCCGCCGCAACAGTGCTCATCCTTGCGGGCGGTCATCTTGCAGCAGGCGCGCTCGCGCCCAGACGGACCTGGTCCGGCATCTCCGCCACCGCCATCGGCTACCTGCTGATCATCGCCGCCATCGTACAATATGGCCCGGCCCTCGAAGGCGTTCGCTTACTTGTGCTGGGTCTATGTCTGCTGGCCGGCGCGTTCGCCGGCATCGCATTTCTGCTGCGGAGCCGCCGTCGCCATCCTGTCCAGACAACGGCTGCCGTAGCCTACACGCTACTTCTACTCTTCGCCGTCACCGGGCTTGCCATCGGGCTGGCGCTTACCGTCCCCCGATTCGGCGTCCTGCCCGCAGGCGCGCTTCTCCTCGCCTTCAGCGACCTGACCCGCCTCTTCGAACTGGCAGCCAGCCCGTCCTCCCTCCCACACATTCGCCCGACCTGCGCAGAAACCGGGAGCAGGCCCCTCCCACAACTCAGCAGCGCGGCCCGGCTGCTTCGCCCCTCCGGCCAGGCCCTCATCGTCGCCTCAATCTGGTCCGCACTTCAGAATCCAGCAGGCTCGCAGATCTCCGTCTTCCTCTCCTGAACCGTCCTCGTCCCTCGAACCACTCCATCAACTCGGCCGCAGCGGGTTCTCAGCATTGAACTGCCTCCTGCGTCAGCCCACCCGAACGCCATCCATCCTGAAAATCCTGATTCAGACAACCACCACCCAAGAACCTGGTACACACCCTTTTCCGCCGCCTGTTTTCCTTTTCCTCACTCTTCGCTATAATGGGGCCGGTACCTAAGCAATCCTAGGCCAAGCCTTCCCCAGTTCGAGACAGACCATGTCCACCACGCACTTCCCCTTCGGCCAGGACATCGCCTGGCAGCCGAATCCTGACTGGATCGCACAGAGCAATCTGCAGCAGTTTATGGACCGGCACGGCATCTCCTCCTATGACGAGCTGCTGACCCGCTCAGTCGAAGATATCGCCTGGTTCTGGGATGCGGCGATGGAGGACCTCGATATCCGCTTCGCCCAACCCTACTCGCAGACCGTCGACCTGACCGACGGCGCGCCCTTCGCCCGCTGGTGTATCGGCGGCAAGATGAACATCATCCACAACTGTCTTGACAAATACCAGACGACCGCGACCGCGTCCGAGCCCGCACTCATCTTCGAAGGGGAAGAAGGCGAAACCCTCACCCTTACCTACGCCCAGCTTCACCAGGAAGTCTGCCGCTGCGCCAATGCCCTCCGCAGCCTCGGTATCCGCAGCGGTGATGCCGTCGGCCTGTACATGCCGTTGATACCCGAACTGGCCGTCGCCTTCTTGGCGGTGATCAAAATTGGCGGAACTGTCCTGCCCTTGTTCAGCGGCTACGGCCCCTCCGCCATCAGAAGCCGTCTTGGCGATGGCGGCGCCAAGGCCGTCTTTGTTGCCGACGGATTCCTCCGCCGCGGGCGTGCCGTGGCCATGAAGTCGACCCTGGACACAGCCTTGAATAGTGTCTCCAGCGTCCGGCATGTGATCGTCTGCAAACGGCTCCCCGCCTCCTCACCCGCCGCACAGATCCCCTGGCACGAGGAACGCGACCACTGGTGGCACGAATTGGTTCCCCCTCAGGCGCCCGCAGCCGAAACCAGCCTGACCAATGCCGAAGACCCGCTGATGATCATCTACACCAGCGGCACAACCGGGCCCCCCAAAGGTGCCGTACACACCCACTGCGGGTTTCCCGTCAAAGCTGCTCAGGATATGCGCCACGCCATGGACGTCAAACCCGGCGACCGCGTCTATTGGATGACCGATATGGGCTGGATGATGGGGCCGTGGCTCGTCCTCGCCTCCCTGCTCAACCGCGCCACCATGTTCTTCTTCGACGGCGCCCCCGACTATCCATCAGTCGATCGCGTCTGGCAGCTCTGCGCCAGGCACCGCATCACCCTTTTGGGACTCTCGCCAATGCTCGTGCGGTCGCTGATGCCCCACGGCACCGACAACGTGACCCGCCACGATCTCTCGCAGCTGCGGGCGGTCGGGGCCACCGGAAGCCCCTGGGGTCCCTCAAGCTGGCGCTGGGTATTCGAAAACGTGCTCGAAGGCCGCAAGCCCATCTTCAACTACACCGGCGGCACCGAAATAAGCGGCGGCATCCTCGCCGGCACCCTGTTCAAACCGCTCAAACCTGCCGCCTTCGGCGGGCCCATTCCGGGTATGGACGCCGATGTCGTCGACGAGGCCGGCAACCCGGTGCGCGAGGAAGTGGGCGACCTCATCGTCCGCCAGCCCTGGATCGGCATGACCCGCGGCTTCTGGCGCGCAAACGAGCGCTATCTGGATACCTACTGGCAACGCTTTGATGGCATATGGGTACACGGCGACTTCTGCGCCATCGACGAGGACGGCATGTGGTACATTCTGGGCCGCAGCGACGACACCATTAACATCGCCGGCAAGCGCCTCGGGCCGGCCGAAGTCGAAACCCTGGTCAATGCCCATCCCGACGTCACCGAATCCGCAGCTGTGGCCGTGCCGCACCCCCTGAAAGACAATGACGTTGTCGTGTTCGCCGTCCTCAAACCGGGCGTCGACGCCAGCGAAACCCTGCGCACCGCCCTGCAGGAGCGCATCACCACCGAGTTGGGACGCCCCCTCAGACCCAAAGAGGTCCGGTTCTCCGCCGCCCTCCCCAAGACGCGCAATGCCAAGGTGATGCACCGCCTCATCCGCGCCTCCTACCTGGGCGAAGACCCTGGCGACATTAGCGCCCTCGAAGATCCCACCACCCTGCAGGCTATCCAGCAGTCGGCATGAATCTCCTCTCCCTCGAAGACGTCTCCAAGCAGTTCTCCGAACGGCTGCTGCTCGACACCGTCTCCCTCGCCATCAACGCCGGTGAACGTATCGGTCTGATCGGTGTCAATGGCAGCGGCAAAACGACCCTCCTGCGTATCATCGCCGGCCTCGAAGCGCCGGACAGCGGTCACCTCACCGTCTGGGGTGGTGTGCGCGTAGAAATGGTCCAACAGGAGCCCCAACTGGACGAAAGCGCCACCGTCCTCGAGCAGCTCTTCCGCAGCAGTTCGCCCCAGATGCGCCTCCTGCGCGACTACGAAAGCGCCAGCCAGCGCCTCGAGCACGAACCGGCCAACCAGGCCCTGCAGCGGCGACTCCTGGAACTCTCCGAGGAGATGGAGCGCACCGACGGCTGGGCCGCAGCCGCCAACGCAAAATCAATCCTGACCAGGTTGGGAATCACCGATTTCGAGGCCCGCGTCGAAACCCTGAGCGGCGGGCAGCGCAAACGCGTCGCCCTGGCCCGCGCCCTGATCGACCGCGCCGACCTCCTGGTCCTTGACGAACCCACCAACCATATCGATATCGAGACCATCGAATGGCTGGAAACCTACCTCACCACCGCGCCCGGCGCCCTACTGATGGTCACCCACGACCGCCACTTCCTCGACCGCGTTGTCCATCGCATCGTCGAGCTCGACCGGCGCCAGCTCGTCTCCTACACCGGCAACTACACCCGCTACCTGGAGCTCCGTCAGCTGCGCCACGAACGCCTCGCCCTCCAGGAACGTCAGCGTCAGAAGCTTCTCAAGAGGGAGCTCGAATGGATTCGCCGGACTCCCATGGCCCGCGGCACCAAGCAGAAGGCCCGCCGGCAGCGCGTCGCCGAGCTGCAGCGCATACAATACGACTCCGACACCGATCGCGTGGTCATGGCTCTGGCGACCCGCCGCCTCGGCAAAACAGTTCTTACTGCGAAGGGCCTGACCAAGTTCTATGACGGCGCGGCCGCCGTTAATCAGGTCGACTTTGCACTCGAGCCGGGCGATCGCATCGGCCTCCTCGGCCCCAACGGCGCCGGCAAGAGCACCTTCCTCGACATGCTGGCTGGAAGAGTCACAGTCGACGCCGGGCAGGTCAAATGGGGCGAGACCGTCCGGCTCGGCTACTACGACCAGCAGACGCGCGACCTCAACGATGCGCAGCGCCTGCTCGAATTCATCGAGGAGGAGGCGCCCCTGATCCAGGCGCGCGACGGCAGCCGCGTGGAGGCCGCCCAGATGATGGAGTGGTTCCTCTTTCCCCGCAAAATGCAATGGGGCCGCATCGGCAGCCTCAGCGGCGGCGAGCGCCGCCGCCTCTACCTCCTGCGCACCCTGGTCCACCAGCCCAATGTCCTTCTGCTCGACGAACCAACCAACGACCTCGACGTGCAGACCCTGACCGTGCTCGAAGAATTCCTCGACGCCTTCACCGGCTGCCTGATCGTCGCCAGCCACGACCGCTACTTCCTCGACCGCACCGTCGACTTCATCATCCCATTCGAGGACGGACGATTGGGTAAACGTTACCCCGCCCCCTATGAAACTTACCGGCGCCTCTACAGCCAGGACCAGCAGGCCCGCCGCCCCGACCCCGCCCGCAATGCACCCGCGCCCGGCCGGCCCACCGCCAATGGACAGACCGCCCCGCGGTCGCGTCCTGCCGCCGCGGACAAGAAACTCTCTTGGAAGGAAAAACAGGAGTTGGCGCGCCTGGAAACGGAGATTGCCGCCTGGGAAGAGGAGCAGGCGCGTCTGCAACAGCAGATCAACGGCAGTGGCAGCGACTATCTGGCTCTGCAAATCCTCTCAGCAGAACTGACAGACGTCGAGTCGTCCCTGGAATCGGCCTTCGAGCGTTGGGCCGAACTGTCTGAGCGCCAGCAAGCCTGACGCAAGCCATCAAAAGGAAACCAAAACCGGCTGCCGGCGCCTACTTGAACTCCCTGCGCAGCCCTTCGAGTGACTCTTCAGCGTGGAAGTACTCGAAATGATGGCAGCCGATAACATCCACCTGCAGGTCCGGCCAGTTGCCGCCCCGCACACCCCGCGCCGACGCAACCCCTACCAGAAGGTCGTTCGGCCCCAGAACCTGGTCCAACGCCTTGTCCAGTATTCGCGTCATCTCCGTCTTGGAGAAAAGCTTGCGCCAGTTTATTGGGCCGTCCATCTCGGTGTTTATCCCGATCTGAATATAGTACCTCACGTCAACCTCATTGCGCGGGTCATTGAGCTTCTGATACAGCTCCGCGCTCGGCGCCAGGTCCTGTATTCCGGTGGTCAGCCGCGAGATCCCTATTACCAGGAGCTGGGCCAGGAGCTCAAAGTCCATCAACCCCGCCTGATTGAGTATGATCGTCGCCAGCCACGGAATGAGGCGGTGCGATTCGGCCAGCGCCGTGCCCGTGTTGTGGGCGCCGACCATGATCACCCGCTCCACAAACTGGTGTCCGCTCTCCATCTCGACACAGACTCTGGCTACCTGCGTTCCCATGCTGTGACTGAAAATATCAAGCGGCGGACCAGAATCGGTCCCAAACCCAAGGCGGCGCAGCTGCGTTGTCATCAGCAGCCCGCTCTCCCGGATGCCCGTGTTGATCGTCTCATAGTCGAAAGTCAACGCCAGGTCGTATTCATCCAGCTCCTTCAGATGTGGCAACGCCCTCTGGACCAGCTTCTCAGTGCTGCTGCCGAATCCGTGAGTGATCAGCAGCGCTCGCCGCGCCTTGGACACGTCCTGCGACGTAACCTTCGAATAGACCGGTGCGCCGCCTGACTCCATGCGGACTTGGCGCACGCCCAGGTCCGGCGGCAGCTTCTGATAAAACAGTTTGTAAAATAGAACGCGCACGGCATGTTTCGTATCGCGTACCGGTGGCTCCGCCGCCTCCTCGGCCGGCGCCGGCTCTTTGCCCGTCGCCGCCTCCGCCGCCATCCGCCACTCCTCCTGCAAATAGCCGAATAGCCGCCCAAATACGCCTCTCCCGCTCTTGCCATCCCTGCCTTCAGCCCTGCTCGCGTCTTTGGCGTTCACCCTTGACCACCACCCCGCGCCCGCAGAACCGCGCTTCGCCGCTGCCGCATCCGGGATCGGCAAATGCGTGATCTCCACCGCCATGCGTCTTCTGTCACCGTCCTCGGACAGGTTCTGGGCTTCGGTTGGGTGGCCGACCATGTAGTAATACTCACCGTCGAACGCGACCGCAGCGATGCCCGCGATATCAGGGTCATTCTCCACGCTCAGCGCAATCCGCAGCGGCGACTCGGCACTGATTGTCGCAAGCTGTTTCGCCGACGTGTCCAGAACCAGCACGCCGGGCGAACCGCCCCCCACACCGTGCGAGAATGAGAGCGGCTGGAAGAACGGCGCCGCCTCCGGACTGTTCAGCCCCGGCGGCAAAGAGATGGGATCTTCCGCATCCCAGGCGAACTGCTTCAGACTGCTCACAACCAACAGACCCCCCAGGCCCGCCGGTTTCTCAACCGTTATGTCCAGGTCCGTCCCTACTTTGATCCTGTTCTGCCCCTCCGGCAGGGCACACTCCTCCTGCCTCCGTAACGCCGTGACCGTAACCTGCTTCGTAATCCAGCGATCATGCGTATCGTCCCGCTGCACCATCAGGTTACGCACACGCGGACCGTCGTACCGGATGCCATTCATCAGTTCGGCCAGCGGCCCGAACGCCCGCGTCTGTTCCGTCTCGGGCGGTTCGTTCAGTTCCGGCATCTCCAGCACGTCAAAGGACGTGGGAACGCGCGTGGCGAAGACCTTGAAAACCGCCGTCTCAGATTCCGCGCCCGGTTCCTTCACGGTCGGCTCGATGTCGTGGATGAAAAACGCCTTGCCCGGCGCCACCAGCTGGTAAGGCGCCCGCTCCGGGTAGATGCGTCGGATGCCGAACTGCGCCGACAATGAAAAGGCGGTCACATAGAGATTCTCAGAGCTGTTGTTCCGAACCGTGATCCAGAGCTTGCGCCCCGGTGGCAGCACGCCGTCCTGCCCCAATGGCTCCCCGTCCTTGGGAGACGTGAAGCTGGCCCGCGTGTAAGTCTGTACGTCAATGCTCAGCGCCTCTTCCATCAGCGCCATCGGCGACGGATTCCGCAACGTTCGTACATTGTGAAAGGTCGCCAGATGGTGCAGATACGCAGCCGTCTTGGCCGCCCCCGCCTGCGTTCGCGGCGGCGTGTCCTTCACGATTTGGACGCCGCTGCCGTCCTGGATGACGTAAGCGTCGTTCTCGACAGCCACATGGAATCGGGTAAATCCATCCTGCGTGCTTCTTCCCACCGCGTGCAGGAACGGGGAAGAGGGCGCAGTGGTCAACTCCGCCAGCACAAAAGGGTCGGCGCAGGTCACCTCGTACATCAACCTCTGGTATCCGTACGCCGTCACCTTCGCCCTCGCAGGCAAACTGAACTCGGAATGACGCACACCCTTGATCAGCGCATATGACGAATCCACTCTGGATTCGATCACTTCGCCGCAGCCAAGCCCCCGGCCATCCAGTGCCTCGCTGCCCGCCGGAAACAGCTCCACGTGGCTGCCCGGCGTGAGACCGACCGCAGCGCCGCCGCCGATGCGAATGATCACGTCGTTTCCCGTATGACCCGCCTCCTTGGCACTGATGACGTTAAGATAGGAACCGGCATGGGGCGTCAGCTCGCCGAAGACCGCGCGGTTGCCCGGCCCCTCCAACTGCGGGATCTGCCTCGCATAGACGCCATGGACCTGGGCCTGCACCGCGTCGTGCACCTCCCGCCAGTTCATCTGCGGGTGCAGCTCCTGCAGCTTCTGCAGCAGAAAATAGGTCATCGCCCCGTACCACGCACCGTTGGTCGGCGAACGGTACTCGTGGCTCATCTCCTCATCCCGGCAACCGGCCAGCAGCACGTGCTCGCTGCCCAGCTTCCCTGACCAGTGGCGGCTGGCAACCGTTTTTGCGCCCGATGCCTCCGGCAGAACCGTGCCCACAGGCCGCGCCCGCCGGTCGGCCGCGGTCCGTCGTACCGGCACAAACGCCCGCGTGCCCGAACCCGCATGGCAGCAGTCCAGCACAACCGTCACCCGCGCCCCTCTCTCCTCGGCCGCCGCGATCAGCGCCGCCAGCTCCTTGTCCAATATATCGTAGACCGGCCTGCCCCTGTCATCCATCGTACGGCTGTCGCTGGGCACCAGCGTCTCGTCGTACCCGTCCGGCTCATTCGGGTCGTCGGAGATGGCCTGGGAGCCGTGCCCGCTGTAGTGGAAAAACACCTGGTCGCCGGTTCTGGCCTGCTCAATCAGCCACCGCCAGCCGTCGATGATGTTCTGCCTGGAGGGAACCTTCTCGTCCGGTTCCGCCCCTGTCGATGTCAGCAGCCGCATATTCTCAGTCGGCACGCCTAGCCGCTGAGTCAAAAATCCGTAAATCGCCCTGGCATCGTTGGCGCAACCACCCAAATCGGAGATCACACTGCTTCGGTAATGATTGATTCCGACAACCACAGCAAACAACCGCGGAGACAACATTCGCAATCCTTAAAGACAAATGAGACACGCCTCTACTTCGCCAAAAGCGAGCAAACAGTTCATGGGAAATAGTACGATCTTAGCACACTGACGGCACATTGAATAACCGGATTCTGCAGAAAATACTCTGTCCATCAGTCGACAGACCGGGTACGCCAGTCGTATCGAAATCTCGACTTGGATTCAAGTGGACTGGGCGAACAGCGCAGGGCTTTATGGTTGGCCCCAATCGTTAGACCACGAAATGGGAAAAATAAGGTGCATTTAGACGAACGCGGCCGGCTCTGAACAGAGCACGAAGTGCTCTTCCGCCGGCGTGCGATAGTTGAGACTTTGGTGTGGTCGCTCATGGTT
>JAJEDI010000011.1 GCA_022821585.1 Caldilineaceae bacterium | reverse complement strand
GCGGACTTACAACCGGATCAGACCACACAGTTCTCTGGGCTACCGGCCGCCAGCGCCTGAGGCCCTCTTGCCTGCCGAACCTGTCCCCGTGCCTGCCGGACTAACATAACGGGTGGTACAAACGTCGGGGGCAGGTCAATCAGAGTCCCTAGCCTACCTAGCCCCTCTCGAAACGAAACAAAAGACGAAGCGCAAGAGAAGTCGGAACCAGTGCATGAGGAACCAGAACTAGAATTTGAAAGCAACCGGCTTGAACCAAGGGAACGATTAGCCTGGCTAGAAGGAGCGTATGAACACCTGGCAACTAAAGCAGAGCTTGCGGAATTCCGAGCCGAGTTGCGAGCAGAAATGCGTGAATTCAGGCGTTCAATAAAAAACGTTGTTGAAAATCTTTCTTAGGTTGTAACGAAAAGAACAACACTAGGAGACATTGTAATGTCCAAAAGAGCAAGAGTTGTTCCTGGAAATGCAGGTTTTGACCCTTCGGGCCAATTCTTCATTGCTCAATACGACTTAAACGACATAAGCGATGGTAGCGACGCAGTAGCAACTGCTGAAATCAAGCTAGATACGTCTAAACATGGAAGAAACATAACTCAATTATTAGAAAAATCTCGTTCGATTTTAGCCACCCGCCTATATCAACTCTACGAGTCAGCCAGAGATAGTGACTTTCCAATGTTTATCAGCGATCTTTGAGACCACTGATAAACGCTGGAATTGTTCAAAACCCGTTGATGCACTAAAGCCTCAACGCCATCTCAATCTGTTGCAACAGATCTTCTGGAATTCTGTCTAATCGGTAGTGAATGGCGTTTATTATCCACAAACGGATATTGTGCCGTCTCTTTTCAACTTCCAGCAAGTTTTGTACAGCTCTTTCGAGCTTCTCATTAAGTATAGGAGTAGACCCAAGAGGCTCATTGCACTTTCTCATCTGCCAATTCTCCGGATCTGACTCTCTAATAATAAGACTCTCTTTGGTCATCCCTATACCAAAGATTTCTTCCGCTTCACGCTTGGTCAAAAACACTTCTTGACCTTCTTTTTCATACCGTGCTTCTTCCTCGTTCATATTCATCAAGACCCTCCCCGCAGGTCTAGACCTGCGATTTACTCTAGGTTAGCCATGTATATAGCTCCCACTTAACTGCCTCGACGATAGACCGGCACTTTTCCTCTTACCTTGCACAGGCAGGAGACGGTCCATGCGAGAGAACCTCAGGTTTCCGTCACTGGCGGCTGGCCATTCTGCCGGTCGTCATCCTGTTGACGTGGTCGAATAAATCGAAGACGACAGAGGTCAACGGCACCTGGGTGTCAGGCTTGGGTCTTGGGACTGCAAAAATATTATTATACACATTCCACATATACTTCTTATGGCAAATTCTCTTGCATTTATGCCAGTTTCGTGTCAATTCTCCAACAGCGCGCGGGTTTGCCCGCAGTAGAGGTGGGGAGAAAATGAACCCGAATGTTCCCCCGGCCTTGCGTTTAGGCAGGCAGAACCGACCTGGCGGGCCAGGCGGCAAATTCAATACTCGTATCCCCGGCGGCGGGGGCATTTGCCTGAACCGGGATTGCTAAGTGGCAAGCCCCGGTCAATTCGCGGGGGGCGGCGATCAATATGTGAGGAAGAGCCGGTCCCAGACCAACCAGATAGTGATGCCGATACACCATCCCGAAACCAAATACGGCCAGCGTTCCTCCGGCCCGGCACCGCAGCCGAATTTCCGTTTTCTGAGGGCGAAAGTGGTTACTGTTCCGCCAATCAGAAAGATAAAGTAGCTCACGAAGTCTGGCATTATGGCATGAGTCTATCGAGGGGGTTTCTTGGTGTCAAGTGGTGGGGCAATGTGGGTGCAGTCCAAAGTGGTGATGACGTCTGGTGAATCCCTGGCAGCGACTATACCATGGCCTGTCCCCGATTAACTCTGAGTCAAGGAAAGCACCGTCTCTGACCACTGATCTCTGACCACTGATCTCTAACCACTGATTACTACAGTTGCGCCTGCCCAAGCAGATGTTCTGGAGGAAATAGGTCTGGTTTCAAGCTCTTCCAAAGTGAGACGTGCCGACGGCCTGAGAGAAGCACGTCAGGGGGACCAACGGGCTGGCACAACCGGTGGGCTTACAACGGACTGAAGGTTATTGTAGTCGACCAAGGGTGAATTAAAGGAGAGGGGAGAGACAACGCCCCGTTCTCTCTCCCGATTGTGTTTTCGTTTACTCCATTCCGAATCCGGAAACCTGAACGAAGGCGCCGTCGGTGACCTGGAAAATCCGGACGCCCCCTGCGCCGCATTCGCCGATGCTGTCGCACTTGATGGTGCCGGTGAGGCCGTCGAATGCATCGACGGAGCGAATGGCAGCGATCACTGCTTCGCGGTCGATGATGAGATTGCCGCTGTCGTCGACAGAAGCCACCGCGGCAATTGCGGCCGCGATCAGCATCACCGAATCGTAGCTCTGACTATGAAAGGCGCCGAGCTCGTCGGGGCTGACGCCGTATTTCTCGACATACTTGGCGTCGAACTCTGCGTTCAACGCCTCGGAGTCGTCTCCGGCAAGAAAAGAGATCAATGTGCCTTCGGCGGCCACGCCGGCGGCTTGAAGATACTGCTGGGTGAAGGCACCGTCAACGCTCATAAACACCGTGTCCTCGAGGCCAGGCGTTTCCGTCATCTGCTGGGCGATGAGGCCGGCCTCGGTGGCGTATCCGCCGAAGAAGATGGCCTCGGGCCCACCCGTGCCAACCCTGGCCAGCATGGCGCGGAAGTCCGTATCGCCTACCTGGACGCCTTCGAAGCTGGTTACATCCCCTCCCAAACCCGCCATGTTATTCTGAAAGATTTCGGCAACGCCTTTGCCATAGTCGGAGTTATCGTGGACGACGGCTACTTTCGTTAGGCCCAGCTCATTGAACACATACCTGGCATCGGTGGCGCCCTGAAGTGCGTCGCTGAGGGCGACGCGGTTGCAGACATCGCAGTTCGAGGACGTGATATCGGGATTGGTCGCGCTGGGGCTCACGAACGGAATGCGCGCCTCTTGCAGGATCGGCATGAGACCGAATGTCTCTCCGGAACAGGTTCCGCCGGTGACCGCGACGATGGTCGCGTCGGCGGCAAATTTGTTGCCGACGTTCGTTCCTTGCGTGCCGTCGCAGGCGCCGTCTTCGGCCACCAATTCGAACATGAAGCCTTCGAGTCCTCCGGCCGCGTTGAGACTGTCGATGGCCAGTTCGGCGCCGTGCCGGATGTCGAGTCCTGGGTCGGGGACCGGTCCGGTCAGGGCGAAGGAGCCACCGATGCGGACCATCCCGCCCGCGTCGACCACGACCTTGCCGCTCATTTCGGCAGGCGTCTCCTCCATCGAAGCCTGACCGTCCGCGGCCTCTTCGGCCGGCGCCGCCGCGGCGCAAGCGACCAGCACAAGTGTTGCAATGAGGAACACACTAAGAAAAGTAAATCGTCTCGGCATCGTAACCCCCTTGGTCGATTAGCATGCTCCGAGAATGTATTTTGTTGTTCTGTCGGATCTTCCTATCTTTATGTCTGCCCGGGGAAGATTCTGAGAAATGGATACTCTCTCAGTCTTATGCCCTTTGGCGAAAGCCGGTTTCTTGACCATCGTGCCTCCCCACAGGCTGAGTGATCTATTCCATTATACACCGCAGCTCGCAGTCCAGTTTCTTGGGGCTCACTTCAAACCTCGCCCACATTACTGTGAACGTCTTGCGCGAGATCGTAGACGCGCCAGCCGAACTGACACTGGCCGGCTCAGTCGAAACCTGCTATCAATTCCAAAGTCACTTCCTTCAGACAATTCACCATGTGGCGTGAATCGGCTCCTCCCTGCCGAATCCATCACTGTCCACCTTGTTACACAAGCTGACCTTGTCCTGCCTAAAGTAAACATACCCAAAATATGCAAGCCGTGCCGCAGAGGTCGATGCCCGACACCTGGTCGCAAATAGTTTGAGTGGCCGCGTTTCTCAGGAAGAGTCCGGCCGTCTCACAACCCGAGCCGATCCTGCAGGCGTTTTGGGCCAATTTTTTCAGCAAGTGCTCAATCCGCGCCCCGATTTTTCCCAGCAGATAACCCCGGACCAACCGCTGCCGCATCTCGAATCAGAAATAACAAATGCGCTTGTCGAAGGAACTTGGAACCCGGGAAGTCGCTCATGCGTTAAACATCAAGTACCGCACGGTTGAAATTCATCTCAACTACAGCTTAGAGAAATTGCACATAAATAACCGAGTCTCAGCGTCGTTGTGGGCAAAGGGAAATACATAGCCCCAGTGGTTTCCACAGGTGCGGCCTGAGGAATCCTCTGTTCTCCCAGGAAGTGTGCCGCTCGATAATACACGCAAGGATGCCCAACGCACCCCGATTGGCTTCAGCCATACCCGAAATAGAACAAAGATGTTCGTCAGCCTATTTCGTTTTCTGCCACTTGCTTCAATCTGTCGCCGCGAGCTGGCCCATGGCTCGGTTGTGCAACAAGGCGGGGAGAATCAAGTTCACACTGAGGGAACGTCCAACACGGTCACGAGTCACGTCGCCATGAAAACGCTGCCAGTCAGGCCGCCGCACGAATGCAGAAGGCGAATCCGAAATGGCTCTTGTGGATAACAACATGGTCTGCCGGTCCCGCCAGGTTTTCCCACGCAACTGAGATTATGCCCTCCACTCCGATGCAATGCCTGAGTTCTCGACGGTATGGCTTTAACCCTGAAAAATTCCAATCGTGCCATTGACCATCATTCGAATCGCTCATGCAAAAACAAGACCTCACCCAAACGGATCAATATCACAAATGCCAGCAAATGTTCGATAGACGGTATCCGAATTTCCGATACGCTGGTCAACGATATGGCGACATGATAGAGGAAGTCGTTTCCCCGGGCTCCACACTGCTTGATCTGGGGTGCGGCCGCATGAGTTTGGCCGCGAATCAATTTAGGGACGCGAAGCTTTCAGTAGGCGTTGATCTGGACCTTGCTGATCTTGAACAAAACGAAGCCGTCGATTTTACCGCTCTGGCTGACGGAGAAGCACTACCCTTCGTCGCCAATGCTTTCGATCTTGTCATTAGCCAGTGGGCTGTCGAGCATCTCGAGCGGCCAGCCCCCGTCTTTGCCGAGATTCATCGCGTCCTGAAGCCAAGCGGAAGTTGCATTCTATTTACGACCTGTGCGTACAACTATGTTCCAATTTTGAGCAGGCTGGTGGGCGGAAGAATACAAAAAACCCTGATCAGTCATCTTCTCAGACGGCCCGACCATGAGTCACACCCTACCTTCTATCGAGCCAACACACCCGGAAAGCTGCGAGAACTGAGCCAACGTGTAGGGTTGGTGAACCCAAAGGTCATGTGTGTGGGTAGCCCGTTCTACTTGGCGTTTTCGACGCTATTGTTCAGGCTTGCATTGCTTTTTGAGGTCATGACCGACACCACGTTCATGCAACCACTAAAACTGTACCTGCTGTTTATTGCGTCCAAACCGAATGCACGAACCTTGTCCTCCGCAGCCCGCCACTATCCCTAGCGGCGCCAACCGTCCCGCAAGACCACCTCACCGTGTCCGGGCTTATCGTTTCAGGCCACGCAACCCCTCATAAACATGTGAGACACAGAAAGAAAAACCTGCGGCACAGCGCAGGCTTGAGGCTGACAAAGAGGTCTCGATGACTTTTCCTGGTGGGCCGGCTGGCTTCCTTCTATTCCACCTCCAGCGCCTTTACGGTCAGTTCTGGCACGTGATGAACAGAATCTACACCGTCCATGACCGCCACAAAGGAGATTATGTCCTCCACATTAACACCTGCGGGGAAGTCGCGGTAATGCAACACCACCTGGTCCTCACCCCAGCCTTCGGTTCGGTCGTCAAGCGCGACATACACCCACATCTCGATGTAATTCTCGGTCGCCGAGGCTATGTGCCCTACCTGTCCACGAAAGTAGACGGTCTTGCCCTCGTTCTGGTCAGCCTCGCTTAAGAGCGTGCTGTAGGAGATCGTCTCGGCCTCACTTCTCCATTCCGTAAACGTAAGTGTTGGCACAGGTGTCGCGGGAGGTTCGTCCCCTGACGAGGCTCCGTCAGTTGAGGAGTCGCGAAGCTTCCCCTGGGTATAGTTGAAATAAGTTCCAAATGCCAGGAGTGCAATCAGACCCACCGAAAGCGCTATGGCTTTCCCCCAACTCGCCTTCTGTATTGACCCTGTCTCTGGCTGTTGTTCTGGACCCATGAAGTGCCCCCTGAAGGCACCGACAAACCGGTCAGTCACCACAGCAACCAATGATCAGCCTGCCAACCAATGAATCTGCTGTCGTGCTGACGATTTTCCACTCGCGCAACTCGAAGACCAAGAAGACGGAGATGACAATCTTTGTCGAGTGGGTCACTACGGTGTGGCTGCTGTGAAGCATTCCTTGTTGCAATATCCATTGTATCCAATCAAGCGGAAGTACCAAACCGTGTTCCTGTACCAAGGGCACGTGGCGGCTCCCGGGAGGGGGCTTCCGTAGAGTAAGTGTACATCCCACAAGGGGGGCGAAATCTCGCAAGTCTTAGGAAACAAGGAAGCCATTTCCAGCCCTCACAACTCTCCCCGATCAACTGCCCAGCCACTACTCACTACCCACTGACCACATACCAATGCAGTTCGCGCGGCCGCAACGCCCCGCCCTGGCTACCCTCCTAGCTGGTTTTCCACGCCATCTTGCCAACCCAATTGTGTTCTCCCTAAAGGGGTCCTGTAGGGGCAGGCACGGGGCAGGCACAGAGCCTGCCCTGTGCCCCCCATTCAACGGATCTCCCGGTCAGGCCTGCCCTGCGTCTCTCCAAGAGCCGGTAAATTACTTCAGCCGCCCCTGGCATAAACTGCTGGCCAGACTGTTTCCACCCTTTATCTGGGACGTCCGCCTTGCCATCCCCCCCCTTGACGCTCATGATAAGATCTACCCGTGCCGCGCCCGCCAATTTTCGACAATGGCCGACCTCGGGAGAATCGGATGCGCCCACCAACCGGTACCGCACTGCCCCTATCCGCCTTCACCCTCCTCAGAGAGGAACTGAAAAGACAAATCCCCCGCATAACCCTCCTCTTCGCTCTCGCGCTCATCGGCACTGCCATCGGTCTGATCCAACCCTTCCTCTTCAAACTACTCATCGACACCGCCATTCCCGCAGCCGACCTGCGCTTCATCGGCCTCCTCCTCGTCGGCATGGTAATCGTGCCCGTCCTCAGTGCCGGCCTTAGCGCAGCCAACCACTACCTCCGCGCCTACATTGGCGAAAGCGTCTCACAACGCCTGCGCCGCGACCTGTTCGACCACCTCCTGCACGTCCGCCTCGCCGACCTGGAGCAATTCAAGACGGGAGAGCACCTTCATCGCCTCACTCGCAGCTGCGGCAGAATCGGCGACGTCTTCGTAGGAAACCACCTGCTGCCGCTGGCCATGAGCGCTATCCTCCTCTTGGGCACGCTTGCTGCCATGACATCGTTGCACTGGCGCCTCACCCTTCTGGCGCTGCTCGCCTTCCCCCTCTCCTACCTCCTGACAAGGAAGACGCGCAAACATGCCCAGACCCTTGAAAGCAACTTTTCCAATACGTTGGAGGCCGGCCAGAGCTACCTGAACGAATTTTTCCCCGGCATGCGCACGGTCCGGGCCTTCAACGCCCAACCCTACGAAAAGGCGCGCTGGCAAGACTGGCTCGTCAAGCACCGAAGCATCAAAGCCAGAGTCATAGCTTTCCACGAACTGATACGCATAGTCCTGCCGGAAACCGTCAACTACGTCGCCGCCGGCCTCGTTTTCGGGTACGGCGCCTTCGAGATCATTCAGGGACGGTTGACAATAGGCAGTCTCGTCGCCTTTGCCGCCTACCTGCCCCGCGCCTACGCCGTCCTGCACTCACTCCTGGGCACCCACGTCAACCTGCAAGAGGCACGCGTCAACGCCGAAAAAGTGGATGCCCTCTTTGCCCTCCCCCGCGAACCATCCGGCGTCAGGGTCCTGTCGCCCGGAGACGCATCACAGGAGGCAGGCGTCGAAAGCGCGCCGCCTACTGTCGGTGCCGCACTGGCTTTCAACGACGTCTCCTTCGACTACGGGCGCGGCGACTTCGGCGCACGCGACCTCACCTTCCGCATCGAGCCCGGCGAATTCGTCGGCATCGTCGGCCCCAGCGGCGGCGGCAAATCCACCATTATCGACCTGATCATGGGCTTCCACACACCCCAGTCCGGTACCATTGCGCTCGATGGGGTCGACCTGCGAGAGCTATCCCTGACTTCCCTGCGCAATCAAATCGGCCTCGTTTCCCAAGACCTGTTTTTCTGGAACGACAGCATCAGCCGCAATATCAGCTATCCGCGCCGCGATGAAGACGCCGCCTCTGTCAAAGACGCCGCGCGCACAGCACAGGTCGATGATTTCATCTCCGCTCTCCCCCGCGACTACCACACAGTAATCGGCGAACGCGGTCAGACTCTCTCAGGCGGTGAACGCCAGCGCCTCGCCATCGCCCGCGCCCTACTCAAGCGACCCCGGCTCCTCCTGCTCGACGAGGCCACCTCCGCTTTGGACGCCCTCACAGAGCAAAAAGTCCGCACCGCCTTCGAAAAAGCACGCGAAGGACGGACCGCCGTCGTCGTTGCCCATCGGCTGACCACAATCCTCAACGCAGACCGTATTCTGGTGATTGACCAGGGCCGGATCGCTGAGATGGGCAGCCGCACTGAACTGCTGAAGCGCGGCGGTCTGTTCTCGGACCTGTACAAGGCACAATCTTTTGATCTTCCTGCGATCGCGCTATAATCCGTAGTAATCTCTGCGGCCAAAGCGTTCCCAACGCGCCGCTGGCTGAAAGCTACCATTCACGCTAAGGACTCTGCCAACGATGTCACCCAACACCAACGGCCAGGGCGCCGCGCCCCTGCCTTTCGAAAGCCCCACCCTCGATCCGGATCTGGAAGAAAACGCAGTCAACACAATCCGTATGCTCGCACTGGACGCCGTCCAGGCTGCCAACTCGGGACATGCAGGCCTGCCCATGGGCATGGCCACCGCCGCCCTGACCCTCTGGCGCCGACACCTGCGCTACAACCCGGCAAACCCCGAATGGCATAACCGGGACCGCTTCATCCTCAGCGCCGGCCATGGATCCATGCTCCTCTATTCCATGCTCCACCTGACCGGCTACGATCTCCCCCTCCAGGAACTCAAAAACTTCCGCCAGTACGGCAGCATGACCCCCGGCCACCCCGAGTACGGCCACGCGCCCGGTGTCGAGACCACAACCGGCCCGCTCGGCCAGGGCTTCGCCAACGGCGTCGGCATGGCCATCGCCGAACAGTGGCTCGCCGCCAACTTCAACCGGCCCGGCTTCGACGTGGTATCGCACCACATCTACGCCATCGTTAGCGACGGCGACCTCATGGAAGGCGTCGCCCAGGAAGCCGCCAGCCTCGCCGGCCACCTCCGCCTCGGCAAACTGATCTATCTATACGACGACAACCGCGTTACCATCGACGGCTACACCGACCTGGCCTTCACCGAGGACCAGTACCAGCGTTTCGAAGCCTACGGCTGGCACGTCCTCAAAGTGGACGGTATGGACGGCGCCGCCGTCGACGCCGCCATCGCCGCCGCCAAACAGGACCCCCGCCCCAGCCTCATTGGCTGCACCACCGTCATCGGCTTCGGCGCCCCCAAGCAGGGCGAGCCCGACATGCACAGCGACGCCCTCCCCGATGAAGAGGTCGCCCAGACCAAGGCCAACCTCGAATGGCCGCAGGAGCCGGCATTCTATCTGCCCGACGACGTGCGCGACTTCTGCCTCCAGGCCGTCCAACGCGGCAATAGGCTCGAATCCGACGACACTGCCTTGTGGGATGCCTATGCCGCTGCCCACCCTGACCTGGCCGCCCAGCTCAGCGCGATGCTGCAGGGCGAGTTGCCCGACGGCTGGGAAGATGCCCTGCCCGCCTTCGATGGCGGCGGCAGCGCGGCCACTCGCAACGCCAGCGGCGATACCCTCAACGCCCTCGCCCCCGTCATAGCCAATCTCATCGGCGGCAGCGCCGATCTCGCGCCTAGCAACAAGACAATCATCAGCGGCAGTCCCGACTTTCAACCCGATTCCTACAGCGGCCGCAACTTCCGCTTCGGTGTTCGCGAACACGGCATGGGCGCCGTACTAAACGGCATGGCCCTGCACGGCGGCGTTATCCCTTACGGCGGCACCTTCCTCGTCTTCAGCGACTACATGCGTGCCAGCGTCCGCCTCGCCGCGCTCATGGGCGTGCCCGTAATCTACATCTTCACTCACGACAGCATCGGCGTCGGCGAAGACGGCCCCACGCATCAGCCCGTCGAGCAGGTGGCCGCTCTGCGCGCCATTCCCAACCTCACCGTTATCCGCCCTGCCGACGCCAACGAGGTGGCGCAGGCCTGGAAAGTGGCCCTCCAAAATAAGAGCGGCCCCACTGCGCTAATCTTCTCACGCCAGAATCTGCCCGTCTACGATCGAACCGCCGCCGGTGTCGCCGCAGCCGATGGCGCGGCCCAGGGCGGCTATGTCTTTTTCCAGAGTGATGGAACAACGGGCGCCTCGTCCGAGCTGGCCCTCATCTCATCCGGCAGCGAGCTTGAGCTTGCCTACGACGCCGCCCAGCAACTCGCCCGGAACGGCGCCGCCGTCCGCGTCGTCAGCCTGCCCAGCTGGGAGCTCTTTTCCGCACAGCCGTCCGCCTACCAGCAGAACGTCCTGCCGTCGAGCGCCCTCAAACTCTCCGTTGAAGCCGGCGTCACGCAGGGGTGGGAACGCTGGGTCGGCAACGACCCCGCCCGCGGCGCTGCCATCGGCCTCAACCGCTTCGGCGCCAGCGCGCCCCAGCAGGATGTCTACGCCAATCTCGGCCTCACCGTCGACGCCGTCGTCAGCGCCGCGCAGGCACTCCTGGAGGCGTAGCCGAGTATGCTCGGGGCCTTGGCCGCCATCCTCCGGCAGACCCGGCAGCATCACGCCATCGAACACGCCACCATCCATCTGCTGGCAGCCCGCTTCCCGCGCCGTGTCTTCGCCGGCATGAGCGATCCCTGGGGCTTCACGCTCTACGGGCAACTGAGCAGCGAAGCGATCGAAGAGGCCGTAGACGAAGCCATTCAGCGCCTTCAGGACGGCGAGGAGGAACTGGCCTTCCATCCCAACTGCGGCACCAACCTCACCGCCACGATCCTTCTGGTGACCGCGGCCGCATTGCTCGGAACTGCCGATTGGCGGATTTCGCATCTTCCCTCGCCTGCAGGGACTCCACCTATGGACGAGGAAGACAAACAAGCCGTACGTGCTGCCTCGCCAGTCCGAAACAAGCCTGGCGGCATCAAGTCACTTCTCGACAGAATGACAGTTACGGCTGGACTGATCACGCTTGCCCTTCTGGTCTCAACGCCGCTTGGAATGCGTTTGCAGCGTCTGACAACCTTGACGAATATCGACAATCGCGCGTTGGCCCAGGTCGTGCCCGTAAAGCGCGGCCAGGCCTATCGTGTCACCTTCGCACAACCGCACTGACCGGGGCCCACTGACCCCGAGACTGGTAAAGCATTGACAAACTATCTGTTCCTTGCGCCAGATGAGTTTCTGTTGGGGCAGCGCCTCGGCCAGCTGAAGCAGGCCCTTGGCGATCCGGAAATGGCCTCGCTTAACATCGCCGAACTGGACGGCGCCCGTTCCCACGCCACCGATATTCTCTACCATGCCGGCGCGCTTCCCTTCCTCGCCGACCGGCGCCTGATCATCGTGAGCGGCTATCTCGCCCATCTTGAGTCCCGCCTGGGCACGGCCAAGTCGCCCAACCCCACCGCACAGGCCGAAGCCCGTCAGATTCTGGAAGCGCTCGCCGATTCAGGCTCCTCAAATGATCTCGTCTTCATCGACGAGAAGCTGGACAAGCGGCGCGCCGTCTGGAGAGGTCTGGACGGCCTCGCCGGTCTCGACCAGCTGAGCAAGGACGGGCTCCTGGTGCTCGAGGAGTTGAACACGCCCAACCCTCGAGCACTGCCCGCCTGGGTCGCGAATACTGCCCGCCAGGATGGAATCGATATCGAAGGCCAGGCCGTACAAATGCTGGCAACCTACGTGGGCACCGACCTGCGCCGCGTGACCCTCGAGTTGGACAAGCTGCGCTCTTACGCCGCCGGCCGCGCCATTACCTCGGACGACGTCCAGCGCCTCGTCAGCGATACCAGTGAAGCCCTCATCTGGGACCTGACCGACGCAATCGGCCTGCGCGACGGTCGCAAGGCGATGCGCGCTCTCTACGCCCTGCGCCGCAGCGACGCCAACCCCTTCTACCTCCTGACCATGATTACACGACAGTATCGCATCATGATCAAAGTCAAGGACGAGACCGCCCGCGCCCCCGGAAACGAATTCGATATCGCCGGCCGCGTCGGCGAGAGCCCCTATCCCGTCAAAAAGGCGATGGCCCAGAGCCGCAACTATGCCCTCCCCCAACTGGAAGGGATTTTGGACCGGCTCCTCTCCTCCGACTTCGCCATGAAGACCGGCGCCGACCCCAATACCGAAATCGACATTCTTGTAGCCGAACTGACCCAATCCCGCTAGAGGAACGCAACGCCTGATGAACAGAACCTTCTCCATCTCCCCCCGCCTTCACGCCTCAGCGGCCCGCTCAGGCGAGGGCGGACAGACAACGATTGGCCCCGAGACCATCCACCGCGTCCAGACCGCGAACGGCATCACAATTCTGGTCCGTGCCAACCCATCCGCGCCGGTCGTCATGCTGGAGGGCGCTCTGCGCGCCGGTAGCGTCGATGAGCCGGCCGCACAGACAGGGCTCTCCTCCTTCACCGCCTCCCTGCTGAGCCGCGGCAGCGCCAGCTACGACTTCGATCGCTTCAACGAGGCCGTGGAATCCGTCGGCGCCAGCGTCAGCGCCGGCGGAGGCACCCACGTCACCAACTTTGGCAGCGAGAGCCTTGTCGAAGATTTCCCGCTCATGGTGGAGATCCTGGCCGATATTCTGCAGCGGCCTACCTTCCCCGCCGAACACATCGAACGCGTGCGTAACCAGCGTCTCGTTCGCTTGCAGGAGCGCGAACAGAGCACACGCAGCGTCTCCTACCGCCGTTTCAACGAAATGATCTACGGAGACCATCCCTACGGCCTGTCCACATCCGGCTATATTGAGACGATCCAGGAAATTAACCGCGACCATGTGACCCGCTTCCACCACGATCACTACCATCCCAACCAGGCCATCGTCGTCGTCAGCGGCGATGTCGAGCCGGAGGCGGCGGTGGCGCTGCTGGAATCCCACTTCGGTGACTGGGCCATCGGCGCCGAACCGCCCGCGCCTGCAGACACCATCCCACCGGTGACCGGCGCCAACGGCATCCAGCGCAAAGCGTTTCCCATGCCCGGCAAAGTTCAGTCTGATGTCGTCATCGGCTGCCTCGCCATCCCCCGCAACCATCCCGACTACCACGCCGTCCAGGTTGCCAACAACATCCTCGGCCAGTTCGGCATGATGGGCCGCCTCGGCGAAACCGTACGCGAGCGGCAAGGCCTGGCCTACTACAGCTACAGCGCGCTCGACGCCGACGTCGGCATCGGGCCCTGGGTCGCCTTCGCCGGCGTCAACCCGCAAAACGTCGACCTGGCCATCGACAGCATCCTCCACGAATTCGAGCGGCTGGGGCAGGAACCGGTCAGCGACGAAGAGCTCTCCGACAGCATCGCCAACATGACCGGCACACTTCCCCTACGCCTGGAAACCAACGACGGCGTCGCCTCCATCCTTCTCAATCTGGAATGGTTCGGCCTCGGACTGGACTACCTCCAGACCTATCAGGACCGAATCAAAGCCATCACTTCAGAGGATGTCCAGCGCGTCGCCGCCCAATACCTGCGCACCGACGCTTATACCCTCGTGACCGCCGGCCCCGACCCTAACGAGAGTTGACCCACAGTGGAACAAAACCCTGTCATCCACATCGATCGGCTGACCAAAGTCTACACCGTCAACGAACGCGACGCCGGGCTGATCGCGGCCATGCGCAGTCTCGTCAAGCGCAAGACCCGCGATGTCAATGCCGTGGACGCAATCTCCTTCTCCGTTGCCGAAGGCGAGATCGTAGGCTTCCTCGGCCCCAACGGCGCCGGCAAAACAACCACCCTGAAGATGCTGTCCGGCCTGCTCCATCCCACCGGCGGCCGCGCCACCGTCCTCGGCTACCGCCCCTGGGAGCGCAACCGCGACTACCTGCGCCGCATGACCCTGGTAATGGGGCAACGCAACCAGCTCCTGTGGGACATACCCGTCGTCGACACCTTCGAACTCCACCGCGCCGTCTACCGCATCCCCGAAGCGCAGTACCGACCTGCGGTCGAAGAGCTGACCGAACTACTGGAATTGGAGTCGCTGCTGCAGAAGCCGACCCGCAACCTCTCTCTCGGTGAGCGCATGAAGTGCGAAATCGCCACTGCGCTCCTGCACCGGCCATCTGTCCTCTTCCTTGACGAGCCGACCATCGGTCTCGACGTGACCATGCAGCGCCGCATCCGCCGCTTCATCACCGATTACAATCAGCGCACCGGCGCCACCGTCCTGTTGACCAGCCACTACATGGCCGACGTTGAAGCCCTCTGCAAGCGCGTTATCGTCATCCACCACGGCAAACTGCTTTACGACGGCGAGTTGACTGGCCTGGCCGACCGTGTCGCGCCCTTCAAGACCGTCGAGGTCAAACTGCAAAACGGCCTCAACGACCGCCCGCTGGCACAGTATGGCGAACTCATTGCCCAGAGTGAAGGCCGTATCACCCTGCGCATCCCCAAAGACGATACCGCCTCAGTCACTGGGCGCCTGCTCGCCGAGCTCGACGTCGCCGACCTGACCGTGCAGGACCCGCCAATCGAGGACGTTATCGAACACGTTTTCAGTCAGTCACCAGATCCGTCCGTTGCACCGGACTCGCAGCACGCAAACGGCGATTAGAACCGGCCCTGGGAACAGCGTGGGCCGTCAGCGATCAGGACCCTTTTCACAGGCGCCACCCGCCTCAAGCTGACCTTCCCAGTCTGAACGCCATGGGGGACGGGAGACAACAGTTCAAAAATGTTTGCCTATTACCCGATTTATAGAGGCTACTTCCGCACATCGCTGATGTTGATGTTTCAGTACCGGATCGCAATGCTGATCTGGCTCCTGGGCGGCATCATTGAGCCCCTCATGTATCTGGTCATTTGGCGCACTGTCTCCCTGCAGCAGGGCGGCTCCGTCGGCAGCTATAGCACCAATGACTTTGTCGTCTACTTCATCGCCATGATGATGGTCAGTCACGGGACCTTCACCTGGATCATGTGGGAATACGTCTATCGCATCCGCATGGGCCAGTTCTCCGTAATGCTACTCAAGCCCATCCACCCCATTCACAGCGACATCGCCGACAACATTGGCTACAAATTCCTGACCCTGACCGTGATGGGGCCGACCGTACTGCTGCTCGCCTGGTTCTTCGACGCCTCCTGGCAGCCGGCCTTCTGGACACTGGCCGCCTTCGTCCCTGTCCTGATTCTGGCCTTCCTGATGCGCTTCTACTGGGAATGGTCCCTGGCCATGGTCGCCTTCTGGACATTGCGTATCGATGCCATGAACCAGGCATACATCGTCGTCACGCTCTTCTTCTCCGGCAAGCTGGCCCCGCTAACCCTCTTCCCGGAGATCGTGCAGCGCGCCGCCGACCTTCTACCTTTCCGCTGGATGCTCTACTTCCCCGTTGAGGTTCTGCTCGGGCGCGTTACGCCCCGGGATCTGCTCATCGGCCTCGGCGCGCAGCTGTTCTGGCTGCTCGCCGGCTATCTGGTCATGCAGCTCATCTACCGCGCTGGAATCAAACGTTACGCGGCCTTCGGAGCCTGACCGCACCTGAAACCATGTTCTACATACGCCTCTTTGCCACCTACCTGCGCATCGGAATCCTCGGCGAATTGGAGTACCGCGCCAATTTCTGGATCAGTCTCGTGCAGTCCGCCCTGGATCTGTGTGTGGCCCTCGGCGGCCTGGCCGTCGTCTTCAACCACACCGACACCCTGGGCGGCTGGCGTCAGGAGGAGCTCCTCGCGCTGGTCGGCGTATACTTCCTCATCGGCGGCCTGATCCGCACCATCATCCGCCCCTCGATGACCAAATTCATGGACGACGTGCGCCAGGGCACGCTCGATTTCACCCTCACCAAACCGGCAGACTCACAGGTGCTGGTCAGCATCCAAAGTATCGAAATCTGGCGCCTCGTCGACGTGCTCATCGCCCTGCCCGTGCTCGGCATCGCGCTCCTGCGCCTCGGAGCCCGCCTTGGTCTGCTCGACACCGCAGTCTTCGCCGTCACGCTCTTGAGTGGCGCCTTGATAATCTACAGCTTCTGGCTTATGCTCAGCACCTGCGCCTTCTGGTTCGTGAAGGTCGAGAACATTCAGGTCATCTTTATGAGCATGTGGCAAGCCGGCCGCTGGCCCGTCAGCATCTACCCCGCCTGGCTGCGCGCCGTGCTGACATTCCTGGTCCCGGTCGCCTTTGCCACCACCGTACCCGCCTCCGCCGTCAGCGGCCGCATCACCGACGCCAGCCTCGTCGGCACAGTCGCCCTGGCCGTCGCCATGCTTCTCGTCTCCCGCTGGTTCTGGCGCGTGGGCATCCGCTTCTATTCCGGCGCCTCAGCCTGAAAAACTAAGGAGGAAACTCTATGAGAATTCTTATCACATCGGCCAGCCATGACCGCAGCGCGGCACTAGCCGACCACCTGGCCAGCCACCACGAGGTCAGGCTCACCGAAAGGGCGCATGTCAATACCGAGCACGAATTCGCGCTTTCCGGACTGGGGCACGACAGATCTACAAACCTGCTCACACGCGGCATCGACGCCATCATCCACGCCGTGGAACCCCTGCCCGAGGAGGACGTCAGCTCACAGCTCGACGCCGCCACCCGCTGTACCTACAACCTTCTCATGGCCGCCGCCGAGGAAGGCGTCCAGCAGGTCATCATCCTCAGTACGCTCGAACTCATGGCCGCCTACCCCCCGGGCTACCGCGTCACCGAGACTTGGCGGCCTCTGCCCACAACCCAGCCACCCACCCTCACTAAGCACATGGCCGAGCAGGTCGGCCGCGAATTCGCCCGCGAAGGCAGCCTGGACGTGAGGGTTCTCCGCTTGGGTGAAGCATCCGACGCCACCGTCGCCGACGCTGTCATCGATGCCCTCGCACAACCCGCCTCCCTCGCCGCACAGCACAGATCCAAAGAAGAAGGCGCCCGCGAACCCTGGTTGATTACACATGTAGGGGAGAGACCACAATGAACGTACTCATTCTCGGCGGCGCCGGCATGCTCGGCCCTTACGTGGCCCGCGAACTCGCGCCCAACCACAACCTGCGTATCACAGATATTACGCCGCCTGAGGAAGACCTCCCCGGCGAGTTCCTTCTGCTCGATGCCGCCGACCTGGATGGCGTCGTCGCCGCCGCCGCCGGCATGGACGCCATCGTCAACCTCTCAGTCCTCCGCCGCGATCGCCAAACTGCCTGGGACGTCAGCACCCGCGGCTGCTACAACATGATGCAGGCCGCCGTTACCCATGGAATTAACCGCGTCATCAATACCGGCCCGCACTTCACCGTTGCCGGCCGCCACATCACCGAAATTCTCGACTTCGGCATCGTCCCCGACATCCCCCCGCAACCAGGGACCAACCTCTACGCCCTTACCAAGGCCATGGGCCTGGAAATCTGCCGCGTTTTCACCGAACATCACGACATCAGCGTGCAGCACTACCTTTTCTACAACTTCAAAGACCCGGCGGCCATCCAACCTGGCGAACGCTACGCGCCATACGTAATCTCTTGGGAAAACTCGGCCGAAGTCTTTACCCTCGGGCTGGACATCGACCTCGACGCGCTGCCCTCCCGCAATGAAGTCTTCTACGTCTTCGCCGACATGCCCCACGGCAAATTCAGCAACGAAAAGACAAAACGCATCCTAGGCTTCAAACCCCGCCAGGACGTGGAGATTCTTTGGAAGTAGAGAGACTTCACTGCGGAGAAAGCTTAAGCCAGAGAGGGGGTTACACATCGCCTGTGTAAATTTCTGGACAAATTACACATTGCGTGTGTATTTTTGGGGCCGTTCATAGGGGAAATTCTGCGGAAAATCCGAATTACACGTCGCCTGTGTAATTTCCGGGAGGTACCTCGCAAAAATGCAGTCACCAGGAATTGCACATCGACAATGTGAAGTGCCGGCCGTTTCCTGCAAAAAACATTCGCAGACGATGGTAATCTTCCGATGCGTGTGCAGGATGTCGGACGTCCTTTACAAAGCCGACGCAACTGCACGAACCGCGAACCACGTGATACCGTAACGGAGTTGGGCAAAAAAAATAGGGAACCAAAGAAGCTCTACCCTTCCCTCGCGGAAGAGCGAAAACTGTGGCGCGCTGGCTTCACCAGTGTTGCCGGCCTGGACGAGGCCGGACGCGGCGCGCTCGCCGGTCCCGTAGTGGCCGGTGCCGTAATTCTGCCCGTAAACACCAGGCGCGCCGGGCTCTGGGCCGAAGTCCAGGATAGCAAGCTTCTGTCGCCACAGCAGCGTGAAGAATTTTCTTTTCGCATTCAGGAGCAAGCTGTCTCTTGGTCGCTTGGCGAAGCATCTGCCGCCGAAATCGACGCCCGTGGTATCGCCCCAGCCACTCGCCTTGCCATGCGCCGCGCCGTCCTGGCCCTCTCGCCTTGCCCCGATCACCTGCTCCTCGACTGGGTCCAGCTCAAGTCGCTCAACCTTCCCCAACTGAGCTTCGCCAGAGGCGACCTGCACATCGTTTCCATCGCCGCCGCCTCCATTCTCGCCAAGGTCCATCGCGACCGGCTGCTCTGCCAGCTGCATGAACGGTACCCCGCCTACGGCTTCCACAGTCACAAGGGTTACGCCGCCCGCACCCACCTCGCCGCTATCGAGCAGCTGGGCCCTTGCTCGGCCCATCGCCGCTCCTTTTCGCCCTTGCGCAAAGACGAAACTCTGTTCAGCTAAGCTGGGCACTCCAAGCTCAATCGCCAGCCAGTGCAGCCAGCAGCGCCAGCGCCAACTGTTTCGTTTCCAACAGCGGCCGCGGCGCCGGCTGCGCGCCGCCTTGGCCCGGTGTGTCGCTCCAGAACTGGACCTCTTCAGCGGGATCGGCGGTTGCAGAAGAACGAGTGGAATCCTGTGCGCCGGAAATCTGCGTGCTATCCACAAGCAACACCGGCCCCACACACGCGGGGCATCCGTAGCGGCACCCGCAGCTGCGGATCAAGTCCGCCGCCCCCGCCATCAACTCGTCGTGCCGCTCGTAAAGTTGCGCGCTGAATCCGATCCCGGCGGGAATGCGTTCATAAATGTAGATTCGGGGTGCGGTCGGCTCCTCCTGAGACGGTGGCGGTACAGCCCCCACCCTGTGCTGTTGCAGCCCGCTCTCATACTGCTCCCGAATGATGGCAACGTCAATATCGCGCCGGTCACACATGAGATGCAGGGGCGCCAGATTGCCCAGCGCATACGCCACCCCGTCCATTCCGGTTCGCGCCCGCACACCCGCCTCCAGCCGGTGGTGACATCGCCGGCAAAGCAGCGCCAGGTTGTCGAGCCGGTTTGCCTCCAGGTCGTTTCGGTTTAGCCCCGGAATATAGTTGAAAACTCGGAACGGTACCCGGTGATGCACGTCATGCTGGCGGTTGCGGGTCTCAGCCGCGCTGCACTCGGCACAGCGGTAGCCGTCCCTTTCACGCGTCCTGGCGCGTTGCTCCTGCCAGTCGGGACCGTAGTCGTTGGGTGAATCCCGCCAGTCCCCCGCCTCCATCAGCGCCTCTTGCGCGTCAACCGTCACCTCCAGCCAGTAGCCGGCCGTATCCAGCGTCGTCGGCGGATAGTCGAGCGGCAGAATCCCAAGATTCTCATGCGTAAACCGCCGCACACGCCGGTACTGCGTCACCTGCGAGGTCACGAAAATCTCCCCGTAACCCAGTTCCGCACCGCCGCTCACGCGGCTCCCATGCACCGAAATCACCTCGATCTCAGTCTCGCCGCTAGCCTCCGTGTAATATTCGAGCTCCGCCGGCCACACCCACGCCTGTCTCCCCTCCAGGTCCAATTTTTCCACCAGGTAGCTGCGCCCCTCGTGTAAGTAGACCGCCCCCTCGTGCACCTGTAACGTCGCGTTGGCCGCGTCCACTTCTCCTACAACCGTAAACCGCTCTTCGCCTTGATCAGGTTTCACACCGGGGTCAGACGTGCGATGACGGCCCGTCCTCTTCTCCCTACCCCTAGTCCCGGAAGCAGGCCTCCTGTCCGAGCTCCCAGCCTGGACAACAACAGGTTCGCCGCCAACGCTGCGCAGGCCGAAATGCCGCGAAGGATACCCGCCTCCCCGCCACAAGAAGCTGCTGCCGAACTGTTGCACACTCTTCTCTTCAGCCAGCAACTCCAGCACGTCTCCTGTAAAGGGAGACTGCCCAAACCGGTCCCCTTCGGCAAATGGCAGTTCAAATGCCGCGCAACGCATCTGGTCCACCAGAAGCACCAGGTTGTCCGCATTCGCAAATGCCCTTTCCGGTGATCGCTGCAGGAGATACTGTGGATTATTGACTACGTACTGGTCCAGCGCCCCGGCCGTTGCCACCAGCACGGCCACAGACTCTCCGGTCGTGCGCCCGACCCGTCCCCACTGCTGCCACGCCGCTGCGATCGTCCCCGGATAGCCGCAAATCACCGCCGCCTCCAACTGGCCGATGTCAATCCCCAGTTCGAGCGCATTCGTTGCAACCACCCCCCGCACACTTCCCGTCCGCAATCCCGCCTCGATCTGGCGGCGTTCCAACGGCAGGTAACCTCCCCGGTAGCCCCGCACAGCCGAAGGTGAGATGTGATCCCTGTTTTTCTCCGTTTCACTGCCTCTGCCGCTGCCCTGCAAACCCTCCCGGATGTAGCTGAGCAGCAGTTCCACCGTCAGGCGCGCGCGGCCAAACACGATCGTCTGCAGCCCACCCTGGAGAAAACGGACCGCCAGCTCCTGGCTTTCCAATACGCTGCTGCGGCGCAGGCCCTGGATCGGGTCGTAAAGGGGCGGCGCGTACAACACAATGTGCTTCCTTCCCTGCGGCGCGCCGTTATTGTCAATGACTTTGACAGGATGCTCGCTGAGGCTTTCTGCCAGCTGCTGTGGATTGGCGATGGTGGCACTGGTCAGCAAGAATTGGGGGTGGCTGCCGTAGTGGCCCGCGACCCGCCGCAGTCTGCGCAAAACATTGGCGACGTGGCTGCCGAATACACCACGGTAGCTATGCATTTCGTCGATGATGACGTAGCGCAGTCCCCCGAAAAAACGCGCCCATTCGCCGTGATATGGCAGGACCCCAGCGTGCAACATGTCCGGATTGGATAGGACCGCTCGGGCATTCTGCCGGACCGATCGGCGTTCCGCAGCCGGCGTGTCGCCATCGTAAGCCGCGATGGAGCCCGCGCCGGCCAGGCCGTCCGCGTCAGCGCCGTCGAAGGCGGCTAACTCGCCGATCCAGTCTCCAATCTCCGCCAGTTGATCGTGGGCCAGTGCCTTCGTTGGAAAGAGGAACAGGGCCGTGGCTTCAGGGTCGCTGAGCAGCGCTTGCAGCACCGGCAGGACGTAACATAGCGTCTTTCCGCTTGCTGTGGGGGTCACGACTGTGATTGAGGGGTCGCCAGCCAGGGCAGAGGCCAAGGCTTCGGCCTGGTGGCCGTAGAGCCGCTCAACCCCGCGGCGCTGCAGCGCCTCCCTCAGTGCCGGATGCAACTCTTCCGGTACTTCGACAAGCTGGCCGGCGCGGGCCGGCAGTATCTCCCAGGCGGTGACGTTGGCCATAAAGCCTCTGTCCCGGCCCAGTTCGGCGATGACATCTCCGATGCTCATGATCGTTGTTGGTGGACTACTACTGGTAAGACGGCTCTTCGACGGCCCTGTTGTTACACGCCCGTGATCCGGATGCCGCTGCCCTTCACTTTATTGCGGATGTTGATTCCGATGAGCAACGCGGTCAACCCTTCGCTAACGCTGCTGTTTAACAGCGGACCCGCGTCGATACCCCGCATGCCCGCCGCACGCGCCAGTTCTATCGCCGTCTGCTTTGCCGCTTTGTCGTCACCCGTCACGAGGATATCGCAGTCGACCGTGTGCTCCAGCTCCTTCAAATGAGTAGCGCTGATATTCTGAAAGGCAGCCACGACGCGCGCCCCTTCTCCCAAGAGCGCCTGCGCCTCTTCCGCTGCCGACCCGCCCGGTGGACGCCATACCCGGCTCACCCGCGGCGGCTTCAAGGGTACCACCACGCTGACGACCGTTTTTCCCTGGCAACCCGCCCGGATCTGCTCCAGGATTCCGGTTTGGGAACTGTATGGGACACTGAGGATTATCACATCCGCTGCCACCGCGGCCCCTGCGTTGGAATCGCCGCTGATTCGCGCCGGGAATTCAGGCGGCAACATCGACCTCAGCTCTGCCGCCGCGGCAACGGCTCGCTCGCGGCTGCGACTTCCGATCAGAACCGAATATCCATCCGCTGCCCAGCGTAAAGCCAGGCCCGAACCCTCCTCGCCCGTACCACCTATTACGGCAAGCGTTGGTTTGGTCATTGCGGTCTCCCCTTTCTCAAAGCAGTAGCGCCGGCCGTCACGATTGCCAGAACCTCTCCCAAGTCTCATGCGCACGCTCCCGGCTGCGCGCGCTGATCTCCGCCTCATCCAGCGTCAGCAGTTGCCGGTCGCGCATCAGCACCCGGCCATGACAGATGGTGCTGTGCACGTGCCCGCCGCTGATGCCGAACAGGATGTGCCACGGCAGGTTGTCGCCGATCAGAGGCGTCGTGGGATAGTAGTCGAGCAGTATGAGGTCCGCGCATGCCCCGGGTGCCAAAATCCCCAGCGGCTTCTCAAAGAAAGTGCGTGCCAGCCTGCGGTTGTTGTATACCGCCATCTCCAGCACCTTATCCGCGCCCAGCGTTCGAGGGTCGCCGCTGGAAACTTTGTGCAGCTGATCGGTCACCTTCATCTCGGCAAACATGTCATTGCTGAAACCGTCGTTTCCGAGTACGACCGGCATCTCTCTCCGCAGCATCGCCGGCACATCGGCAGCGCCCACTGCGTTGTTCATATTAGAGCGGGGTTGGTGCGATACGAATGTCCCCGTCTCGTTCAACAATGCCATTTCCCAACTGTCGATATGAACGCAATGGGCAAAGATGCTTTCGTCCCCTGTGATGCCGAACGCGTGCAATCTCTCCGCCGTGCGTTTGCCGCTGCGGCTCAGGCTGTCCCAGGCGTCAGCCGGATGTTCCGCAACGTGAACATGAAACCGGCTGCTCTCCGCGCGGCAGGCCTCCAGCGTCTCGTCCGAGAGAGTCATGCTGGCGTGCAAGCCAAAAGTGGCGGCCACGCGCTCCGCTAGGGACGAACCGCGCACCGCCCTCGCAAAGCGTACGTTCTCGCGAATCCCGGCCCGCGCCGCCTCAGGACCGTCTCGGTCCGTCACCTCATAACAGAGCACAGACCGCAGTCCGCTGGCCTCTACGGCCGCAGCGATGGAGTCCAAGCTTCCGTCGATCGCATTCTGGCTGGCGTGGTGGTCGATTAGAGTCGTCGTGCCGTTGCGGATGGCATCCACAAGGCAGACCTCCGCTGAACTCTGCACCCCTACCAGATCCAGCGACCGATCCAGCGGCCACCACAGCTTCTGCAGAATCTCCGGAAAGTCCTTGGCCGGCTCCCCGGGAATATACATCCCTCTGGCAAAAGCCCCATAGAAGTGCGTATGAGCGCAAATCATGCCTGGCATCAGCAGCATACCCTGCGCATCCCACCTCTCGGCCTCAGGATAGCGGTTCAGCAAAGTCCCGCTCTCGCCGACGTCCACGATTTCGTCGCCGCGTACGAAGACACCGCCATCTACCAGAATGCGGTTGGAATTGTCAAATGTGATAACGGTCGCGCCATGTATTAGCATTCCCTACCCGTCTCCTCCTGCACTGGAAATCGTACTTTGACTTCAAGCTAGTGAATCGACACACCGTCTGCCACCAAAGTTAGAAAGTATACGGCTGCCTGTTGGAAACGCAAATGCCGGGAATGGCCCAGCAGAGATTCCAGGCGGCCTTCGGCCCCTAAGGGGTACTCTTCCCCCTTGACAAAACACTAAGTCACGATGGCTCATGGATGGTCGCAGGCAGTTCCATGCAACGAGCCTGATTTTCGCAAACCGCGTGAACTCCTTATACTGAAGTCTCTGAATCGGAACTTACCGTACAGGAGCGCTTCGTGAAAACTCTGGTTACGGGCGGAGCAGGCTTTATCGGCAGCCACATCGTGTGCTGGCTTCGCAAGGCCGGCTACGAGGTCGTTGCCGCCGACAGTCTGCGAACCGGCAGACCTGCCAATCTCCCCGCCGATATTCCCCTCTATGAGGTGGACATTCGCGACCGATCCGGCCTTGCCGAACTCTTCGCGGCCGAACGTCCTCAGGCCGTGGTGCACCAGGCCGCCCTTGCAAACGTGCGCGAAAGCATGGAAGACCCCATCACCTATGCCGAGGTCAACATAATCGGTACCTTGCATCTGCTGGAACTGGTGAAAGAATATGACTGCTCCAAATTCATCTTTGCCAGTACCGGCGGCGCAGTCTATGGAGAAGGTCGGCCACCGAAAGAGTCCAGGGCTGAAAGCGACGGATCTGGCGGACAGGCTGCCGGTTCTCCGTCTCTCCCATTCACAGAGGAGAGTCGCCCGCAGCCCAAGGACAACTATGGCGCCAACAAGCTCAGCTGCGAGCACTATATCGAGCTATACCATCAGAATTATGGCCTACCCTACGTAATCCTGCGCTACGCCAACGTCTACGGTCCCCGCCAGGATGCCAAAGGCGAGGCTGGCGTCGTTGCCATATTTTCCGGCGCAATGCTGGCCGATCAAGCCACTTACATAACCGGCGACGGCGGCCAGCAGCGCGACTTCGTCTACGTTGACGATGTCGCCAGGGCTAACATTCTCGCTCTCACCAGTGAATTGACTGGCACCTACAATGTAGGCACAGGCCTCCCTACCGATATCAACACCCTCTACCGGCTGCTCGCGGATCTGACCGGGTACGGCCGCAAACCCGGCCATCTCCCCCGTCCTGCCGGCGAAGTGCGAGCTACCTGGTTGGACTGTTCCAAGGCCGGGAAGGAGTTAGGATGGGAAGCCGAAGTCGACCTCCGGGAGGGTCTGCGCCGCACCGTAGAGTGGGCTAGAACGGCAGCGGCTACGGCATAGCGGCAGTCTTGTCGCCCGGCAACCTGCTTTCCATTAGCCGTCTTTTGGGATTCCGATGCACGTCGTCGTCAGTGGCTGGTTTTGGGGCCAACCCGATACCGGCAGCGGCCAGTATCTTCACCGACTGCTGCCCCATCTGGCGGCCCTGAATGACAGATTTCGGGTAACTGAGGGCGCTGACAGTTCGGGCCTTGCTCAGCCACTTGACCCGGAACAGAGGGCGAACAACAATGAACATGCCAGGTATACTCTGCTTCTACCCCGTACCCCTATAGACTGCGAACATCTCACTGCACTGGCAGCGTACGATTCTCAGCTAAGCGTAATCCAATCCCCGCCTCCACCCCTCCCCCGGCAATTGGCAAAACTCTACTGGGAACAGGTGACCGTACCCCGCTGCGCCCGCAGTCTTGGCGCGGATCTCTTGTTCGTTCCCTACTGGGCCGCTCCCCTGTGGCAACCCGTGCCTACAGTTGTCACCGTCCACGATCTGATCCCTCTTCTTCTGCCTCCGTATCGCGGGGGATGGACCGGCCGGCTCTATACCAAGCTTGTCTCCACCTCGGCCCGGCGCTGCACCGCCGCTGTTACCGTTAGCGAGGCCAGCAAAAGGGACATAGTACGTCATCTCGGCCTGCCGCACGAGCGCGTAACAGCGGTTTATCATGGACCGAACAGGGAAGGTGATGACGCGGCTCAAGTGGAAGACGGTCCAACGCTCTCCCGCATCACTCAGGTAGCGCGCAAGTATTCCTTGCCTGACCGCTACTTTCTCTATCTCGGGGGCTTTGACGTGCGCAAGAACGTATTGGGAATTGTGCGCGCCTATCGCCGATACCTAGATCTCGGCGGCGATCCGGCCGTCAAGCTGGTCGTAGCGGGCAAGCTGCCGGCTTCGGATACGGCCTTCTTCCCGGATCCGCAGAGGTTCGTCCGCCGACTCGAACTAAACGATCATGTGCGCTTCATCGGTTGGGTGGAGGAGGAAGACAAGGAACTGCTCTATGCCGGCGCCGCGGCCGTTCTCTTCCCCAGCCTGTATGAGGGTTTCGGCATGATGCTGCTGGAGGCTATGGCCGCCGGCTCGCCGGTCATTACCAGTTCGGAGTGAGTCGGAACTCAAACTCCTCGCCGCTGTTCGGGGCGTAGCAGACCTGGCGCATGTTCAGCGACGGGTGATCCCGCCCAAACTCTTCGGTGATCTGCCAGAGTTCCGGGCTGTCCAGGAAAATCGACATCACTGCAGCGCAGGCCGCCACGGGGTTAGGGACTGAAGTGTAGGCGGCCAGCCAGGCGCCCGCCGCTTCCGTGTATCGGTTCTCCGGATATTCTTCTTCCAGCGTTTCCAGCAGAGACTCAGCCTCTGACCGCTGGTTGTTAAGGGTCAGTACCTGCACAAGCCGGAAATTGGCGAGCCCTCGCAAAAGCGCCTCCTCCTCCTCCGGATTCGTCCCCTGAACGCTGCATGGCTGCAAATCTGGCGACTCCAGGGCATCTCTATACAACTCGATCGCCGTCGCATAGCTCGTAGGGTTCCCCTCTGGGCCCGCCGATTGCAGCGCAATATTCGCCTCGATCAAGCGCAGCCCCAGGCAGTTGCTGGCGTCGTTCGCGCGGTCATAGGACCACGTGTGTCTACGCAGAGGCGAGCCGTCCATGCTGTACCAGATCTCCGTGTGCGGTATAACCAGACCCTTCTCCTCTCTGCCACTGACACCGCCGCTGAACCAGAGACGACGGACACGGGGAAGATCAGATGACTCGTCTTCGGCAATGTCAATCAGGACAGTTCCCTCTGCGATCGTGGCCCCCGGCCCGATCACGGACTGGTAGGCGCCCGTTTCGCTGTCCCAAGTGACTGCTTCCACTGTCAACAGACAAAACGTAGTGCAACGCTCCAGCTGCCAGAATAACTCGGCCCGGCCATCTCCGTTTGCATCACCAATACCCAGAATGCTGGGCAACCCCTCAATTTCCGGTGTGTAAACAGCCTCAAAGCTGCCGTCACCCCGCTGATGCAGAACTAGCACAACACCGTCAGCCCCGCCTGGTCCGTACCCCTCATCGCTGACATTTGACGGCATCGCAATAACGTCTTTCAGCCCATCCTGGTTCAGATCGTAGATGAGCAGTCCTCCCCGCCCGTTGCCCACCGCATCACAGGCCTGCAGCCAGGCGTCGAGGAAGATCCTCAGCTTCAGGATCCCACTTTCCTGCCTCTCACCATCTGAATCTGCGACCGTGCCCTGTCCCCCAGTGATCTCATTTATGACCTCAGGAAGGGCCGAGAGATACTCTGACACATTTTCCGGACAGAGCGGCAGTCCTTCGGACTCAGTCTGGCGGGGCTCCGGCTCTTCGTCCTGCTTGAACTCAAGGTATGGGCAAACGTCTTCGGCCGTAAAGGTAGGATTGGCGTAACCGTAGTCGGACAGTATATTTACAACCTCAGAGTTAGACGCAGCGAAATTGTTGACGGCTTCGCAAGCCGTCCTGGCATCACCGCTCTGCCGGTACGCCGCCAGCCACCGCACGCCAACTTCCGCATATATCTGCCTCTCGTACGTGGACGCGAGTCTCTCCACTCGTTCCGCGGCCAGGTCAGGCTTTGACTCATAGCCCGCGATCAGAGCAAGGCGGAAAAGGGCGAAGCTGCGCAATTCGGCAAGCTCGTTGCTCCGGTCACCGCACGCCTGCCAGTTCTGGTTTTCAGCAGCGTCGGTATAGAGCCACTGTGCCTTTTCGAGATACAACTCGGTGGCCATGGCGTGGTTGGCATCAATTACTGTATGGTAAAGGCAGTGGCTAGGCATCATTCTTTCACTGCTTAAGGCGTATGGCGCGCCGTCAGTGCTCGCCCACACCGCGAGCCGCGCGCGCTGCGGCCCGGCATCGGCACCGGCGTACTGGCCACCTGTCAGCCGAATCTCATTGGGCCTGCCCGGCTTGTCGCTGGGGGTCAACGATACGTTAGCGCCAGCCATTGTAATTGTACCTTTGGTCCAATCCTGCCAAGCCATGCCATCCCAACTGCGAACCTGCACCGTGACGAAACAGGAACTCGGTCCGCATACCGTATCCGTCCAAACGACGTCGGTCAAACCGTCGGCGTTAATGTCCTGGGTTGCCAGCAAATCGATTGCCCCGGTCGCGGCGATCTTATAGCTGAGAGAGTGGCCTTCTCCCCCATCCAGAATCACCAGCTCCTGTTGATCTGCCTCAGTCCTGCTCCCTCGTCCGGGATCTGCACTATTTCGGCTATCTTCGGTACTAGCGAACACGAGAACGGCGTCATCCACGTCATCGGAAGTGAGATCGGCGTTAACCAGTAAGCGAAACTCGACGCCGCAATCCCCCAGAAATGAAGTCAGCTGTGCATGGCGGTTGTACGTCGGAATCCTGAAGAGATCCGTTAGAGTCTGGCCAAGTCCATCCTGCGTGTCTGGACACGGGGGAAGGGTCACGCGCCTTGGCAAGGGCAGGCTGATGCGGGGCATGAAAAAGGGTTCTGGATCACCGTCTGACGAAAGCAGGGACAGGAGATCCAGGACGGGCGTTGGCGTTACAATAGGAGAGGGTCCCTCTGCCTGCGCCTCTACCTGCCGCGCTTCCTGCGTTTCAACTGGCGCGACCGTCGGCTCCGGGGTCGGCACGCCTGTCGGAGTTACCAGGCCCGCCGGGATCAAGAGCCTCTCCCCTACTAGCAGCGATTCATTGGGACGTACTGATTTGGGATTCGCAGCCTGCAAAAGATTGACGGGCACGCCAAACTTCTCGGCCACTGAGATCCAGCCTTCTCCCCGTTGAACGATGTAATACTCCTCATTTCCATCCGGACTCCATGGGATGAAAAGGCTCTCGCCGACAATCAACCATCCGTTCGGACGGACGGAATCAGGGTTCGCCTCTTGCAACTGGTTCACTGTCAGGCCCACCCGTTGCGCCACCAGCGGCCAGCTGTCGCCCGGCTGCACAATGTATGTATAGCCACTCTCCTGCGCCGAAACCGAAACGATCTGCAACAGGAAAAGCAGCGCAATCAACATAAATGCGAGCCGTAACCCCAACTTCATCGAACTCTCCCGAAACCTCTACCAGCAGATCCCTCTTGGCAAAAAGTGCTGCTCAAACTAGCTCCAGGACTTCCCGCACCGGGCGCACCCTGGGACTGCTGCGCGCCGGAATCCCCTTCAAACAGAGTAAGAATCCATTCCCGTGTGTGGTCTCTATCAAGGCGAGCAACAATTGTGCGAACGGTTGTCGCCACTAACCAAAAGCTACCATCAACTCAGTAAGCCGGCATGCCCCTCTGATGTCTCGCGAATATCTTCAGGAGTCCCGGCGATAGAAAAGTCCACGTCAACATTCGTGGACATGCCAATCAGTATACTTTGTGACAAATTCGCAAACAAGCAATAGGCTGTGATTTCCTGACAGATTCCGCTAGCTGAGAATTCGCGTCTGGCCAGGGGGCGCCAGCCCAATCTTCTCACAGGAAAGTACCTTTCACTGTACCCCATCATGAATTACCGTGCAAAGACAGAGTCTGTAGTTGAAGGTCCTGTACTCTCCCCGTTTTTCTTCTCCTGCTTGGCAGGAGTCTCAGTCAAGGGGTAGAATTCAGCGATGAACTCGATCCAGACTATAGAACTGACACATGTGGCTGCCACCGGAGAGGCTGTGGGCCGCGACGAGGATGGCCGGACTGTTTTCGTCCCCGACGCGATCCCAGGAGAAACTGTCGAAGTCGAAACGGGCGCAGAAGCTGAGCGCTGGCGCCGCGGCATTCTCCGCAAGGTGGTAACAACCAGCCCCGATCGCGTCGAGGCGCCCTGTCCCCACTTCGGCCCCCGACATCCCGTAGCGTCCGCAGGAGGTAAGCTCCTGAATCCGTATTGGCGGCTGGCCGGTTGCGGCGGATGCCAGTGGCAACACATCGACTACGAACGCCAGCTATCCCTGAAGAGAGAGATTGTCGTCAATATCCTCATCCGTGAAGCACGGCCAGGCAAATCTCGCCGGAATAGCCGGCAGATCGTCGAGCAATTGGTGGCAGACGTGGTCGCCATTGGCGCACGCGCCGACGATTCAATCGATGGCGCGCCGTCCGTGCTTGATTTCAGCTACCGAACGCGAATGCAGTTCGATCTAGCACGCTCCAACCTGCTCACCCTTGTCGGCCGCGACCAAGAGCCGATGGTTGTCGACGCCTGCCTTCTCCACCACCCACAACTGGCCGAACTGTTCGCAGGATTCCGCGACGAAAGTGGCGGCGAAGAGCAAGAAGAAGATGGTGAACTGACTCGTCATCCCGGCTCCGCTGGCGTCCATCGCGTGACGCTCGCTGTAGGAGGTTCAGCCGGTTCTCTGCGCGAGTCGGACAAGGGCGTACTGATTCTTCACAGCGAAAACGACAACCCACCCAACTTGGAGTTGGACCTGCCGGTAAACGTCTTCTTCCTCCACGAAGCTAACGAGCCTTCTCTGGAGCTGCTCGTAGGCGACTGGAGTTACAGTCTGCAAGTGGCGGGGCATCAACTCACCGCCTATCCCCCCCTTGGCGGTGGCGTAGGAGACAACCACCTGCTGGCAGATGAAGTCCTGGCTGCCGTGGCGGCAGATCTACTCGAACTGAAAACCTTTGAACACCTTCTCGACCTTTGGGCCGGTATTGGCGCCCGCGCCGTTGTCCTGTCCGAACAGATCGCCACGATCGTGGCCGTCGAAGAGGCAGAGTTGCCCGCAGCTGCTTTGCGCGCGAACCTGGAAGGATTTGATAATACTGACGCTTGGCAAGGGGAGATGCTCTCTACAATACGCAAGCTGCGTCGCGGCCAGTACCATTTTGACGCCGCCCTGCTCGCGCCGCCTGCAGGCCATATTGATCCGGAGTTGTTTTCCCTCCTCACCCGCATGCGCATCCGTCGCTGTGGCCTCATTACCGAAGAGCCTGCGCGACTGGCCAGGGCGCTCGAAGCCGTGCAGGAAGAAGGATATTATCTGACGGCCGTCCAGCCGGTCGATCTTCAGCCCCATCAGCCAGGGGTGACCCTTGTCGCTCGCTTTGACAGGAAGTGACCAGACATAGCCGCTGAACGGAGGCGGGATACCGCCACTTGCTTCAACAACAGGCCGGATGAATAACAGATGAGCGATTCAATCGAGATCCGAACCCTTACTTCAGTTGAAGACTGTCGCCGAGTACAGGTGGTCCAGGACCTTGTCTGGGGCGGCGGACACGGCGACACCATGTCGATCCATGTGTTGGTCACGCAGACCAAGAGCGGCGGTCTGCTCCAGGGCGCTTTTGCAGACCGGGGCGCCGAGAAAACGGAAGGGATGGTCGGCTTTTCCTTCGGCTGGCCCGCATTTGGTTATGACGCCGCCGGCGAGCGAAAGCTCAAGTTCTGCAGCCATATCATGGGTGTCCTGCCCGGATGGCACGGCCGCGGCATCGGGCTGAGCCTGAAGCTGTCCCAACGGGAGGAGTTGCAGCGCCAAGGCTGGACTGATTGGGTGACGTGGACCTTTGACCCGCTGCAGAGAGTGAACGGCCGCCTTAATCTCAGCCGGCTCGGCGGCACCAGCACCACCTACATCCGCAACGTCTATGGCGAGATGACGGACAGTCTCAACGCCGGCATGCCGACCGACCGCTTTCAAGTGGACTGGTATCTGGACAGCCCCCGCGTTCGAGCTGCCCTCAGTCCCGATCCCCCGCATACTGAATGGTCAACAGGTTCTCTGCAACGTGCCCGTACCCATTCCCGGGGCAGCGGCTTCCCGCGCGCGCCCCAAGGGCCTCCGCCTCACCCGGATGGCCGTCCCTACGCGCTCCCTCTACCCGACAACGTCGACGCTCTGCGCCGGGCAGGAGGCACACTGCTTTTTGACTGGCGATTCTTTGTACGCCAGGCCGCCGAGAGCTGTCTGGCCGCCGGTTACGCCGTGGTGGACTGTACTCTGATCGAAAACGAATGGCACTACATCTTCGAGTGTCAGGGCTGAGCTTCTGCCACGCTCGCCCCAAATGGAACCCCGTTGCACCGATGGCGGCCGCTGCGATCTCCAATGGCGCTCAGCGGCCAACATTCAGCAAATTGTTGACTCATTCCTCTGGTTTCGGTATACTCTCCTTGCTTGTAAGGATAGAGAACAGTCTGAACCGTGATTTGAGCAGTTCTCGTTATCGACATGCTCCGAGGCCGGCAACGTGCGACACGCACTGCGGTCAACCATGACAATTAAGTAGATCCAGAGTTGCAGGCCAACTCAAGGTGAGTCACCAATTCCTACCTCCACGAACACAGAAAGGATTCCACATGTTTCAGGAAGCCATTGCCAAGCTCATCGCCAGGACCGCTGCTGAAACCGTCAGCGCCCACTGCGACGGCCCCTGCGGTGTCTACGACCCGGCCTCCGCACGCATTGCCGCCGAGGCGGCTCTGTCGATGACCAAGAAAATCATCGACCTCGGCCCGGCAGACTCTGCCGACCACAACACCTATGGCCGCTTCGTTGCCATCAAGGAACAGCAGGCACACTTGGCCAAGGAGGAACTGCTTATCCTCTGGACCGACTACTTCAAGCCAGAGCACCTGGACGCATACCCGGACCTGCATGAAAAATTCTGGAATGCTGCCAAGCTCTGCTCGGCCGTTAAGCAGGGTGTGGACGTCGATGCCGCCAACGATCTGATGGCTGCCATCGAGGATATTCACAACGTCTACTGGGCCACTAAGGGGCGGGACGTAGCCTACTACGTGGCTACCTGATCCCAGGCGTCTAACCACAGGCCTGCGCGCGCAGACCGATTGCAGCGTGACATGAGAATCAAAGACCGGACTCTGCCAGGGGTCCGGTCTTTTTGTGGAAGAAAATGATAGCCGAAGTGCCCCGCAGTGGCTGGCAGGAGATGGCGCTGTGGCTGATTCGCCGCCGAAGGCTCTTCAGAGTGACGGGGGATTCGATGACACCGACTCTGACGGCCGGGGCGGTGCTTATGCTGGATCCCCAGGCTTTTTGCCATCAAATGCCGCAAGAGCATGAGATTGTCGTCGCCCGCCATCCCCGCCAATACGAGCTTCAAATTGTCAAGCGGGTGGCAGCCGTAATCGAGAGCCCTACCGAAAGCGGGATCCCAAGAACTCTGCTTATTCTTGCCAGCGACAATGCAGCGGCCGGTTCCGACAGCCGCACATTTGGGCCGGTCGAAATGGACCTGGTGCTGGGCAAGGTCGTCAGCCGCCTGATCTGACGTCTGCAGAGTATAACCATCCCGGGGCATGCCGCCCTTAAATTGCTTTCAATCCAGAGATTTACCGGCGCTGTCGGGGATCGAGCGCGTCGCGCAGGCCGTCGCCGATGAAGTTGATGCTGAGAATGGTGAGGGAGATGAACATGCCCGGCCAGATGACGAGCCACGGATTCTGGGTGATGAAATCTTTGTTTTCGAAGAGGAGCCGTCCCCAAGTGGGCACGTTGGAAGGAAAGCCCAGACCCAGGAAAGAAAGCGCCGACTCGGTCAGAATCGCCGCCGCCACCCCCAGCGTCGCCGAGACGATAATCGGGCTCAAAACGTTGGGAAGAATGTGCTGCCACAGGATCACAGGCTCTCGCGTCCCCACGCTGACCGCAGCCTCGACGAACTCCTTTTCCTTGATCGACAACACTGATCCACGCACGACACGGGCCGTCGGCATCCAACCCAAAATGCCGATAACGAGCACCACGAGCAGGAAAATGCCCAGTTCGGGCCCTAACAGTTTCTTAAGCGCATCACGGAAGAGCATAATGATGACCAGCAGCAAGGGCAGGCTCGGTAACGCCAGCATCAGGTCCGTGAAGCGCATGAGCGGATTGTCCAGCCGGCGGAAGAAACCGGATAGAACGCCGACCATCGTGCCAAAGGTGATGGAGACGAACATGGCGACGACGCCTACCGCCAGCGAGATGCGTCCGCCGAACAGATTGCGCGCCAGTGTGTCCCGTCCCAAGTCGTCCGTTCCCAGTGGGTAGTTCACCGAAGGAGGCTGGTTGATCGAATCAATGTCATCGACGATGAAGCTGTATTCCGGGTCTACCGTGTAGATGAGGGGACCGGCGAGGACGCCAATCACCAGCAAAACGAGCACGACCACACCGACGTTTGCCAGATTGTGGCGACGAAAGCGCAGCCATACATCCCCCCACAAGGTACGGTGCTGGCGTTGCGGGAGTTCTGAGGCGAGGTTCTCAGCAGATGCCGTTTCCGTGCCTACGGCCATTTTCGCTCCTGCGGCCAGCAACTGAAGGTGTCTGGCCTGGAATCCCAGTGGCACATTGCCACTGCACTCTAGCTGTACCGGATACGCGGGTCGAGAATGCCGTAGATGACATCGGCAATGAGATTAAAAACAACGATCAAGCAGGCGAAGATAAATGTGACCGTTTGTACCAAAGGAATGTCGTTCAACTGAATCGCGCCGATAAGGAGCGCTCCCAGGCCGTTTACGCGGAAAATCTGTTCAGTAATAATTGCGCCGCTGAAAATCGCGGGAATGCCCAACGCAATGAGAGTGACAACCGGGATCAGGCTGTTGCGTAAGATGTGGCGAATCACGACATATCGCTCGCGAAATCCTTTGGCCGTCGCCGTTCGTACATAGTCCATCGGAATGTTGTCGAGCATCGACGAGCGCGTAAAGCGGGCCAGAATCGCCGCCTGGAAAAAGCCGAGCACTGCCACCGGCATGGCACTTTGCCTCAACTGCTCGACAAAACTGCGCCAATCTACAACTTGAAGATTCGTGTCATAGATCATGGGAAACCATTTGAGCTTCACACTGAATAGCAGAATCATCAAGAGGCCGGTGAAAAAGGTTGGGATCGAATAGCCGATCAGCGATATGAAGGTTCCAACCTGATCGAAGATCGAGTACTGCCGAATTGCAGAGATGACACCGATCGGCACTGCGATCACAATCGCGACCAGATAGGCCAGCCCCACGACCCAGAGCGTCTGCGGTACGCGCTCCAGGATCATATCCATCACAGGAACGCCGCGACTTCCCCAAGAGGTTACTCGCAACCGCTTCTCCCCATCCCCGATCTGAATGTCGAACGCGTTCTCGATCAGGGACAGTGGTTCATTCACGAAGAACTGGCGCATCCACAACCCATACTTGACCGGAAAAGGCTCATCCAGCCCCATTGCCTTGCGAATCTGCTGACGGATTTCGGGACGAATGGTCTCCGGCAGGGCGCTGGTCGGATCTCCAGGCGCGAGATCCAGCACCGCAAAGATGACGAAGCTAATCGCGATAAGGGTGGGAATAATGGTCAGAATGCGCCGAACGAGATATTGGCCCACGGCGTGAATTGGGGAGAAAGAGAAAGAGGGAGGAGAGCTTTCGTCTCCTCCCTCCCTAATTCAGATTAGCGATGCCAGTCGCCGACGTTCCACATCTGGCTGTCCCAACCGTTGATCCAAACACCCTTGAGAGTGTTCAGCTGGGCTGAAACTTCGCCGCGGTAGACCAGCGGAATCTGGTAGAAGCTCTGAACGTTGATATCATTCAACTGCTTCACCAGCGCTTCACGATCTGGGCCGACCGGGGTCTGCGTCAGCTGTTCGAAGAGCGCGTCGTATTCCACGTTGCAGCCGCGGAAGATATTGCCGCCGCCCCAGGAGTTGCCCCGCATGGGAATCTGTTCGCAGATCCAGTTTGAGAGATGCTGCTGCGGGTCAATGGTAGGACCGGTCGTGTACATCTGCAGGTCCGTGTAGAACTTCTGATAGGTGTCGGGGCTGTTGGGATCGCCGCCGAAGAACACGCTCGCGTCGTGGTTGATCAACTCGGTCTCGATCCCGATCTGGAGCCACCACTGGCGCAGAAGGGCCTGTGTCTTCTGACGTACCGAATTGGTAGAGGTCTGGTAGGAGATCTTTAGCGGAATGCCGTTATATTCGCGGATGCCGTCACCGTCCGAATCGAGGACGCCGTTTTCGTCCAACAACGCATTGGCGCCGTCAATGTCCTGGGTCAGGCAGGCGTCATTTGAATCTGATACGTAATGGAGCGGGGCCGGGATCACGTTACATGTTGGCTGACCGGCAAATCCGTAGAGCTGTTCGGAAATGAGTGTGCGATCGATCGCCATCGACATCGCCTGCGGAATCGGAGCGAAAGTCAGGAAGGGATGGGGGTTGTCACCACCCATATATTCGGAACGATCATCGCCCAGATCGGAGTGCGGGTTGGTCTGATTGACCAGGACGCGCTCGACATAGCCGGCAAAGGCGGAAATCACGGTGCCCAGCCCGGCAGCTTCCATGTCACGCAGAATGTCCGGCTCGACCTGCAGGTTCCAGGCGTAGTCAGCTTCCCCGGTCTCCAGCACAGCTCGGGCCGCCGATGCGGCATCGCCGCCGCCCTTGAAAATCACAGTGTCAAAATAGGCAGGGTCGCCGTGGTAGTGCGGGTTTCTTTCGTATACCGCGACATCGTTTACTTTGAAGTCGATGATGCGATAGGGGCCTGTGCCCAGGGGCGCAGTGTTCTGCTCATTGCAGGTCTGCGCAGCCGCACCCACACAGTCGGCAAACTGTACGCTGCTGATGATCGGCGTATTGGCGCCGACAAAAGCGTTGTATGGATACGGGGTCGGCGAATCGAACGTGATCCTGATCGTTCGATCGTCGATCGCTTCGACACTCTCGATGCCCAGGAAAGCCTCGCTGGCCGTGCAGCCGGTCTCCTCGGTGCTGCAGTACTGCCACGTGAAGACCACGTCCTCGGAGGTCACGTTGCTCCCATCCGACCAGAGCAACCCTTCCTTGAGCGTCCACGTGATGGTCATCAGATCTTCCGAAACACCGCCGTTCTCGATGGTGGGGATCTCCACCGCCAGCCTGGGCACGATGGTGCCGTTCGGGTCGTAGTTGGCCAGGGGCTCCAGCGTAATCGCGCCGGCGTCCTGGTCCTTTGTGCCGCCCGACAGGTACGGACCGGGCAGAGAGGCGGCCTGCCAGTAGAGTATGGTCAGAACCTTGCCTTCTTCCTCCATTGCCTCCTCTTCTGCCATCTCTTCGTCAGCAGCCATGCTTTCGCCGCCGGCAGGTGCAGCAGCCGGGCAGGCAGCCAGCAAGAGGGCCATCGTCAACAACAGGGCGACGACTCGCAAGTATGAAATGTGCCTTCTCATCATCGACTTCTCCTTTTCACTCTTAGGGAATGTAAATCTGTAAACGTTTTCGACCGCACGAGCGCTACCCAAGAAATACGCAGGGGAGCAATATCGTCGCAGCTTGGAGATATTGGGCAAGAGTTGCCATCGGGGGAGTCGATTTAGCACATCCGCTTCAAGAAATCTGTCCGCATGAATGCGGGCTCGCCTTTACGCTCTGTGCAACAGCTATCCTACCATTCTTTCCGGTGTATTCCAATTGGATACAGGAGAGAATCGATATGAATCAAGAGTCGGTTGCAAGCTTTTGACCGAATTTTTGAAGCCCCTCTGCAACTCGCTGCGGCACCTTGCTCGCCCGAGAATTCAGGAATGCTAAAATGCGATCCGGCCGGACGCCCTCATCGGATGCTCTACTCAGACTGCGCTGGTTGATCTGGTAGCGGTACCGGGGAAAACTGGCCTGCCAACTGCTGAACCGCTCCACGCGAAACCGGTCCATCAGTGGTGTGTCTGCTGGCAGCTCAACCGTGAAGTCTTCCTCGACAATGATCGGGTGCCGCCGCGCCTCATTGGGCGTTTCACTGTCGTGCCCCAACCAGCGCGCGCCCCAGACGCTCAACGAAAACAGCAGATCGTCGCCCGCAGACGGCTCCGCCAGATCGACGGCTGACAGCCAGTAGAGAGGGCCGTTCAACAGGAAGCGCAGCAGGATACCTTCCACGACATCCCAGTGTTCGAAACCGCGCAGAAATTCGTCGCCATTTTCGTATCGGATGTACCAGCTGTCATAGTCGCCGGTGGTTCGCTGAAAGTCAGGGACCGTTTCCTTGACAGCGTCGATGACTTCGGCCTGGCTGTACCAGGCCCCGGGCAGTAGCCTGCCCAAGAGCTGCAGCACGGATTCACGGGTTTGCAGAGGATTGTTTTGCCAGTCACCGCCTGTACAGTCTAGGCCGGGAATGCGTTCCAAATCGTTCCATTCCGAGGAGGTGCGCCAAGCTTCCCACAGCGTAAAGCGTTGCTCAGGCCTGGGTTGCTCCAAAAAGGAATACACACGGTTCCCTGTGAGACGGACACGTTCGTCGTCGGCACGCCGCAGCCAGCCCAGGCGTTTCGCCAGGTGCAAGAGCAGTGCGACGCGGACCTCTTCAATGTTGGTCGAGGCGTCCGACCCCGCGAATGGAGACACGAATCCGTCTGCGGACTTCAGGCGCTTCATGAGCTGGTCGATGTCATCCGGGTCCGGCGTGCCGTCGCCCTGCAGGCGTAACCCTTCGGTATGCAGGAATCCCAATAGCGTCCCCGCATCTTCAAGGAAGGCATCTTCCAGGTGGAGCATTCGCGCTACTGGGGGCGGGGGAACCGGCACCGCCGCCAGCCCCTGTTTGCCGTCGGCGGTCGCCGGCTGCGGCAACCAGGGGAGGATGTCACCGGGGATGAAGATAATCGTATGGGCGTTCTGGCCCTCACCCTTGTAAGTGCGGCCTATCAGTCCGTAGTAATAGAGAATCTCGGCGACGCTCTCCGGTGTGTTCCAGGGCTGTTCGCGTTCTAACCTGGAGGGTCCCATCTGTCGGATGCTGCCGTATTCGCGGCTGAACTGCGCTTCTCGCAGCTCGCCCCCCTCCCCAAGGAGGAGATCCAGGGCCGACCGCGCATCAGGATAGGTGTCCGTGATCTCCTGGAAGGCCATCAGTACCGAGGTGGGGTCCGTGATCTGGCCGCCCAGGCTATCGATCATCGACCGGACACTTCTTTCTTCATCCAAGAAGGCGCCCCGAATCTCTGCAATTACTTGCAGTAGGATTTCAGGGTAATCGGCAAGCATCTGGCTGGTTTGCGGCATTTGCTCTTCTCTGAATCGCCGGTAATCAGATCGCGAGACAAGGACAATGGCGCGCGCAGATCACGTGATCTGACGGCAAAACCGAATGCGACCGTTACTGCGTGACGGGATTCCAAGCGCCTTTACCGGCTGGATGCCATCAGGCTCTGTCCAGCCAGGCCTGTTGCCGAGCCTTGCCAATTTGGGCAGTCCTGTGAGACAATGCGGCCAGAAACGAAGATGAAGCGGTAATCTAACAGAGACTGGAGGCCTGTTGAAATGACCCGCGATTCATCCTTTGTACCCCAAAGCGGCGGTTGGCGCTTTTCCGATATTCTACGCGATTTTGCAGTCGTATGGCAACTGATGGGCGATCCGCAGGTATCAATCCTGCTGCGGGTCGGTTTTCCGGTGCTGGCGATTCTCTACTGGATATCGCCGATCGATCTGTGGCCGGGAATGCCCTTAGACGATATAGCCGCTGTCGTCCTGGCAGGACGGCTGTTTGTGCAAATGGCCCCGCAGGACGCCGTACGGCGCGCCCGAGTCCGGCTTGGACATATTTCGCCGGATGAACCGGACCGCGAGGTCTGGGATATCTGGGACGAAGACGACAAGACGATCCCCGGAGACTGGCGAGTCGTTGACGACAAGTAGGAAACGACGCGCTGACCACTACAGATGAATAAAGCGCTGTGTGACCAAGTTGCCCGGACCGTCGACCGCCAACGGCTGACTGACACTGCTGTCGCTCTGGTCGAAGTGCCCAGCCCCACTCGCAGCGCGGGCGCAGCCGCCAATCGACTTGCCGAGATCCTGACCGCTGACGGATTTTCCGTCAAGCGACATGCTGCCGACTGGCCCGAAGCTCCGATTGTCCTAGCCGTGCTTGATAGCGGCGTTCCGGGGCCCACCCTGCAGTTCGACGGCCACCTCGATACCGTGCATCTGCCTTTCGTGCCGCCGCGCGTGGAGAATGATACGCTTTACGGCTCCAGTTCGGCTGACATGAAGGGCGGCATCGCGGCGGCTCTGGAGGCGTTGCGGGTATTGCGCACGCTCGACGCCCTGCCCGCAGGCAGAGTGCTGTTTACCGCCCATGACCACCACGAAGGACCGTGGGGCGACGGCCGCCAGGTGCGTGCCATGATCCGAGAGGGCCTTGTCGGCGATGCCGTCATGCTGCCGGAGTATCTGGCCACTCCTCTCCCGGTTGCAGGCCGGGGTCTGGCGATATTTCAGGCGACAATTCGCCGCGATGGCGAGCCCGTGCATGAAGTGCTGCGCCCGATCGGTACGCCTGACGTAGTGGCCGCCGGCGCACACTTGGTGAACCGACTTCATGTGTGGAACCAAGAACTGGAGCAGAACTGCCACCCTCTGGTGGGCCATGACTCCACTTTCGTAGGCAATATACAGGCAGGGGAAATCTATAACCAGTCGCCGACTGAGTGTTTCGTGCAGGGCACGCGGCGCTGGGTTCCGCCTACCCGCAGTGCAGACGTTCAAGACGGATTCTCTCGTCTCCTTGCCGAAGTCGCAGCCGAAACCGGAACCGAAATCAACGTCGAATTCGCCGTGCAAGGCGGGGCCTATCAAGTTGACTCCGATAGCCGCCTAGTGCGCGCGTTTCAGCAGGCACATACTGCATTAACCGGCTCATCTCTGCCCTTGGGTGCCAAGCCATTTGTGGATGACGGCAATATCTATACCTCTGAGGGCGGCATCCCCGCTCTGACCCACGGGCCGGCTGCCACCGGCGCGCATACTCTGCACGAAGCCGCCCCCGTGGATGAATTAGTGCGGGTGGCCAACGTCTACGCGCTCACTGCCGTTGCATTTTGTGGTGAAGCTTAGACAGGATTCAGGCCGAAAGACGTTAAGTTCGTTCCCCTCCCAAACGCAAATAATCTTCAAGCTCACTGCGGCGCGGGATTGAGTCCGCGGCGCCCGGTTTTGTGACGCAAAGCGCCGCGGCCCGCGATGCCAGGGCCGCCGACGCCTGGACAGATTTACCGGCCAGTATTTCAGCCAGAAAATAGCCAATGAAGGTATCGCCGGCGGCTGTCGTGTCCACCGCCTCGACGGAATGCGCCAGCGTCCTAATGCGCTCTTCGCCGCGAGCATAGAGAGATCCTTCTCCCCCCAAAGTGAGCAGAATCGCGGCATCGGGAAAGCGGGCTTGCAGCGCCCCCACTACGGTTTCGGGTGATGCGCCTTCAGTTTCCGCCAGCGCGGCACCCTCCGTCTCGTTTACCACGAAAAGGGAAACGCCCTCGAGCGGGTAACTCAGAACTTCCGGTGTCATCGGCGCGGGATTGAAAGCTACGCTCAAACCTCGCTCGGATGCTTCGTGCAAGATAGCCGGCAGGGAACTGATTTCGTTTTGGAGCAAGAGCCAGTCGCCCTCACCGAATTGCGAGAGAACGTAGTGAGCGTCGTCTGAGGTTATCGTGAGGTTGGCTCCCCCGTAAAGAAGAATCGAGTTCTCGCCAGCTGGATCTACCTGAATAATGGCGTGCCCCGTGGGCTGGTTATCGAGACCGACGTGGGTTACGTCCACGCCTTCTGCGGCGATGGCGTCCCTCAACCAAAGCCCTTCGGGGCCGATCCGTCCCGCGTGCAAAACGTCTGCGCCGGCGCGCGCCAGGGCGACCGACTGATTCGCCCCTTTTCCGCCCTGAAAGCGGCGATATTCCGTGCCGGGCAGCGTCTCCCCCGGGCGGACAAGATGCTCGACCTGGTATACGTGGTCTATGTTGAGTGAGCCAAAAACGAGAATGGACATGGCTGCATTGCCTGAATCGATAGGACTATCCAGGCGATTGTAACATTGTGAATCCGGTAGCCAAAAGAGACCACTATCCTCGTCTACTGTGCTATAATGCCCGCTAACCTGTGGATCATGGATATTGCAATTCTTCCTTACTTGCTCCCGGCGGACCGGTTAACTGAAGGGGTGATCTTTGCAAAACATTGCGTTACTTGCAGTCGCTCGCGGCGACAAACCTGCCGACCGGGTGCTGCGCAACGGACGGATAGTTAACGTCCTGTCAGGGGATATCGAAGAGGCCGATATAGCCCTTTGCGGAGACCGCATTGCCGGCGTCGGTGCGGGCTACGCGGGTGAAGAGGAAGTAGACCTCCAGGGCGCCTTCGTGGCACCGGGTCTGATCGACGCGCACGTTCACATCGAAAGCAGTCTCTGTCTTCCCTCCCAGTATGCCGCCGCAGTCGTGCCGCGCGGCGTGACGACGGTCGCGGCCGATCCCCACGAGATTGCCAATGTGGCCGGTGTGGACGGCGTCCGGTTTATGGCCGAGTGCAGTAAAGCTCTCCCCTTACAAGTTGTCCTGATGGCCCCGTCAGCCGTACCCGCCACGCACATGGAAACGAGCGGCGCAGTGCTCTCTGCCGAGGACCTGGCCGGGCTGCTGGAAGAAGGGACTGTTCACGGGCTGGCCGAGTTGATGAACTTCCCCGGTACCATTCAGGGCGATCCCGAAGTGCTTGCCAAAATCGAAACATTCAGCGGTCGGCCTCGGGACGGTCACGCTCCCGCGCTCAGCGGACAACCACTCAATGCCTATGCGGCCGCCGGACCGGGCAGCGATCACGAATGCGCGACCGTCGAGGAGGCCGCTGAAAAACTGGCGCGGGGACTTTATGTTTTGATTCGTGAGGCGACGAACGCCCGGAATCTGCACACGCTATTACCGCTCGTCAACGAGCGCAACAACCGCCGCATCTGTTTCTGCACCGACGACCGCATGCCCGGTGACCTGATGGAACAAGGGAGCATCGACCACATTTTACGGGAGGCCATATCTTTTGGGATCGAACCGGTCACCGCCTTCCGCATCGCTACTCTCAACAGCGCTGAATGGTTCGGACTACATGACCGTGGGGCCATCGCGCCCGGTAGGCGGGCCGACCTGATGGTCTTTGACGACCTGAGTTCTCCCGCCGCCACACTCGTCTATGCAGGTGGCCGGCTGTGGGCTAAGGACGGAAACCTTCTGCACGAGAGAAGCCTTACGCAGGCTTCCGTTCCCGCGGCGGTCTCATCCTCAGTCCGGGTTGCCTGGGATGCCTTCAATTTGCGCATCCCGGCTACGGGAACGGGCCTGCGAGTAATCGGTTCGCTGCAGGATCAGGTGCTTACGGAAGAGCGAATCCTTGCTCCCCTCATCGAAGACGGGCAGGCTGTAGCTGACCCAGCGCGAGACATACTGAAGATGGCTGTGGTCGACAGACATACAGCCAGCGGTGCGACCGGCCTGGGTTTCATCCAGGGATTCGGTCTGCATCGCGGGGCCATCGCCGGCACTGTCGCCCACGACCATCACAATCTGGTTGTCATCGGGGCAGATGACGAATCGATGACGACCGCAGCCAGAATCGTAGCAGAGATGGGAGGGGGCCTGGCGGTCGCCGAAGGTCGGCAATCGCTGGAGACTCTGCCGCTCCCGGTCGCAGGACTGATGAGCGACCGGCCTCTCGGCGAAGTTCGCGTTCGATACGATTCTCTGCTCGACGCAGCTCATGAATTGGGCTCTTCAATTCGCGACCCGTTCATGGCGATGAGTTTCATGGCACTGGAAGTAATCCCCAAGTTGAAACTGACCGACCTGGGCCTTGTAGATGTAGAGGCCTTCGACTTTGTTGACCTGTTTGTCAGCGAGTAAGTGAATCAGTTTTCTGCGTTTCCGGCCTTTTGCGAAACATTCAGAACTCTAGTAAACGAAAGCAACGAGGCAATACGAATGTTTGAGACGATAGACTCCGCCCCTGCCGATGCGATTTTGGGATTGACGGAAGCGTTCAAGCAGGATCCCAATCCGAAGAAGATCAACCTTGGCGTCGGCGTTTACAAAGATGGCGGCGGTCAAACTCCTGTGCTGGCCACCGTTAAGGAGGCCGAACAGCGCCTGCTGCGTTCGGAGGAAACAAAGAGCTATCTGCCGATTGACGGACTGGCGGAATACGGGAAGTTGAGCCAGCAAATCGTCTTTGGCCACGAGCACACGATACTCAGAGACGCACGCGCTGCCACGGTGCAGACGCCCGGAGGTACAGGTGCGCTGCGCGTTGCCGCCGACTTTGTGCGGCGGATATTTCCAGGCGCAACGGTCTGGCTGAGCGACCCGACCTGGCCGAATCATCCCAATGTGTTCGGATCGGCGGCACTGCAGGTACAGTCCTACCCCTACTTTGAGGCCGAAACTAACGGCGTCGCCTTCGACCGCATGATGGCCGCGCTAGAGACGATTCCGGCGGGGGATGTCCTGCTGCTCCATGGTTGTTGTCACAATCCCACCGGCGCCGATCTCTCTTCGCAACAGTGGCAGGCGGTGGCTGCACTTTGTGCCGAGCGGGGCGTTCTGCCGCTGCTGGATTTCGCTTATCAGGGTTTCGGAGACGGGCTGGATGAGGACGCATCCGGGGTCAGGATCGTCGCCGACCACTGCCGCGAGTTCCTGGTCGCCACCTCCTATTCCAAGAATTTCGGACTGTACAATGAGCGTGTTGGCGCGTTGACCCTGGTGGCCGACAGCGTTGAGGCGGCGGACGCCGCCAACAGTCACATGAAGATCTGCGTGCGCACCAACTATTCGAATCCCCCCGCCCACGGCGGCCAGATCGTGGCGGAGGTTCTCGGAGATCCTGAGCTGCGGCAGCGCTGGGAGGTTGAGCTGGCGGAGATGCGCGATCGCATTAACGACATGCGTCACCTGTTTGTCGAGACGCTGGACGAACAGGGCGCGGGACGCGACTTTTCGTTCATTGCCCGGCAGCGGGGTATGTTCAGCTACAGCGGTCTCACACCTCATCAAGTGCAAGCACTACGCGTGCGTCATTCCGTTTACATTGTTGGCTCCGGCCGCATCAACGTGGCCGGGATGACAGAGGCCAACATGGATTATCTCTGCGAGGCGATAGCAGACGTCCTGAAGTGACGCCGGGATTTCAACTATGGGAAAAAGGGGAGAAATCTGATTGTGTTCTCATATTCGCGCGGTTCGGATGCTCTCCAGGCAAATTGTAGCTCGGTTACAGTTTGACCAGTTGTCCTCTTGCCATTGGGCACGAAAACCGCTGGCGCTTTCATCGAGCAGGAAGCGAAACTGGTTCACGTAGAGTCACGTTGTGCGGCAAGCCGGCGAAGCCGCTAAATGACTGGCGGCAAGTTCTTTTTCTGCTCGCGCCGCATTCTCTCTCCGTGCTCCAACCAGTCGACGATATACGCTTCAACTTTCTCTCGATTGTGCAAATAGTAGAGAATAGTCGCGTAAACCTGTTCCAGGTTAATCGATGGATACGTGTCCGCAATTTGCTCTGCCGTCTGGGAGCGATAAATGTAATCATAGAGTACGGTCTCTATCCCCACGCGCGTGCCAGAGATGCGGATGTCGTCATCACTTAGAAAATTGAAATACTGTTCGATTTCCATGTCGAACACTTTTCCATATCCAGCGCAAGCATACCACACCAGGCAGGTGAATCCTGATGAAACCCCTTTCGCAGCTTGTCGAGTCCGTGCCCGGAAGCCCTACAACGATGATGATGCAGAAAGGTCGCGAGCTGGCCGCGCAAGGGCTGGACGTGATCAATCTGGCAGGCGGCGAGCCGGATGCCGACACGCCTAAGCATATTCAGAAAGCTGCCTTCGACGCCATTGCAGCCGGAGACACTCACTATCCGCCCTCCTTCGGCAAGCCGGAGTTGCTGGATGCAATCTGCGCCAAACTGGAGCGGGAGAACAATGTGCAGGCCGTACCAGACCAACTGATGGTAACGCCAGGGGGCAAATGGGCGATCTACACGACCTTGGCAGCTACGCTCAATGAGGGCGACGAGGTCTTGATTCTGGATCCGGCATGGGTGAGCTATGCGCCGATGGTGCGGCTGAACGGGGGCGTGCCCGTCCACGTTTCCTTACCGGCCGCGGACAACTTTCGCGTGCGTGCCGCACAGCTGGAGGAGCATGTCAGCGAGAGGACCAAGCTGATCATGATTTGCTCACCCAGCAACCCGACCGGGCGTGTGCATACCCAAGAGGAACTCGACGACATCGCCGCCGTCGCGCAACGGCACGATCTGTATGTCCTCAGCGACGAGATTTACGAGCATATCCTTTACGACGGGGCCCGTCACCGCTCGATCGCGAATATGCCCGGCATGGCTGAACGCACAATCATCGTCAACGGGTTCAGCAAGAGCTACGCCATGACCGGCTGGCGGTTGGCCTGGCTGGCAGCTCCTTTACCTGTTGCCAAACTGGCCCGCGCCTATCAAACCCAGACCGTAACATCCGCTGCCAGCTTCTCCATGGTCGCCGGTGCCGCCGCCCTCAATGGGCCGCAGGACTGCGTCCACGAGATGGTGGCCTCCTACACTCATCGGCGCAACTTCGTCCTGGACGCCCTCGAAGAGATCCCGGGCATCCGCAGCAGCCCGATTGAAGGGGCGTTCTACCTTTTTGCCCAGTTTACGCAGACCGAGAAGAAGAGCCTCGAAATTTCTCAGGTCCTGTTGGAGGACGGCCTGCTTGCTACCACGCCAGGCATCGCGTTTGGCGAGGCAGGTGAAGGCTACGTCCGTTTCAGCTTTGCCACCGCGATGGAAGACCTGGAAAAAACCGTTGAGCGACTAGCCCGAATCGTACCGGGTCTCTGAGGGCCGTTATGGATATTTCTCCTCTGCAGTACCTCCTGGCCATCCTCGCCGGGGTCGTCGCCGGAATTATCAACACGCTGGCCGGCAGCGGTTCGGCCGTTACCCTGCCGATGCTTGTATTCCTGGGTCTTGATTCCGGCGCCGCCAACGCCACCAACCGGATTGGGGTGATCATACAGAACGTGGTCGGCATCACGACCTTCGCCCGCAGCGGACGGATGCAGCTACGGGGCGGGGCCACCGATAAGCAACGGGCTGAAAATATTTTAGACGCCGACTCACTGCGATTCGGCCTCTGGCTAAGCGCTGCCGGCATGCCGGGCGCCCTCGTCGGCGCCTATGTGGCCACGCTTCTCGACAAGGACGCGATGAATCTGGCAATCGGCGGCATGTTGATCATCGTCCTGGTGACGATCTTCTTCAATCCGACAAAGTGGTTGCGAGAAAGATCGGAGGTACGGAAGGAGCGGCCCGACCTATTCGTGCTGGTTCTGTTCTTTGCCATCGGCATCTACGGCGGCTTCATTCAGGCCGGTGTGGGTGTATTCCTGGTTACAGCGCTTGTTCTCGGCGTGGGCTATACAATTGTACATGCCAACGCGGTCAAGCTGATCTTTGTACTGGCTCTCAATATCGTCGCATTTGTCGTTTTCGTCTTGTCGCCCCTGGAAATCGATTGGGGCATCGGCGCACTGATGGCAGTGGGTCAAAGCATTGGCGCCTGGGCCGCGGTGCGTTTTGCCGTGACTGTGAAGGACGCCAACCGCTGGGTCCGTTATCTGTTGATTGTCGTCGTCATCTATTCGATACTGCGCTTCTTTGGCCTGCTGGACCTGATTTTCGGTCTTTTCTGAAAAGGTTGGAACGGAACCCGCTGAAGTAACATGGCCGATCTGAGCGGACTCAGCGCTTCAAGCGAGGTTTTGGTGTCCTTCGGCCCGGGCGAAATCTGAAGCTACGCGGCCAATGGGCGATTTACAGTTGTGCGTGACAGGAGCGCCTCAATGAGCAGAACAATCAGCCATGTTACCGTGATCGGCGCAGGAACGATGGGCGCGGCCATCGCCGGACACCTGGCCAATGCAGGCGTCTCCTCCCACCTGCTCGACGTCGCGCCGACAGAATTGACACCCGAAGAGCAGGCCAATGGGTTGACGCTGGAGGACCGGGCTGTCCGCAACCGGATCGTGCAAGCAGGATTCGAGCGTATGACTCAGGTGCGGCCGGCCAGTCTATACAGCCCCGAACTGGCAGAACTGATCACCCTGGGCAATGTCGAGGACGACCTCGAGGCCGCGGCCGCACAGAGCGACTGGATCATCGAGGCCATCGTGGAACGTCCGCGACCCAAGCAGGAGCTGATGGCCAGACTTGACGCCATTGCCCCTGCCGACGCCATCATCAGTACCAACACCTCCGGCATTCCTATCCATATCATCAGCGCCGGCTGCAGCAAGGCCTTTCGAGGGCGGTTCCTGGGTACCCACTTTTTCAACCCGCCCCGCTACCTGCGGCTGCTGGAACTGATTCCCGGTCAGGAGACCGATCCCGCCATCGTTGCTGACATGAAGGCATTCGCCGAGAAACGGTTGGGCAAGGGCGTTGTCATCGCCAGGGACATGCCCAACTTTGTCGGCAATCGCATGTTCAGCTACATCATGAGCAGCCTCCTGGAGTTCGCGGTCGCCAACGACTACACCGTCGAGGAGGTGGACCGGCTGACCGGAACGTTGCTGGGAAGGCCCAAGACCGCTACATTTCGTTTGCTCGACGTGGTCGGCATTGACGTGGCCGCGCTCGTCGGTGAGCACTTGTATGACATGATTCCCGACGATGAAGATCGGGATACTTTGCGCGGGCCTCTTGGGACTGAGGTTCTGATGACCCTGCTTCAGAACGGTCTGCTCGGCGCCAAGAGCGGACAGGGCTTTTACAAGACCGTCGTCGACGGCGAGGGCAGAAAGAGCTTCTGGGGGCTGGACCTGCAGGCGGCTTCCGAAGGGGAAGTAGACTACATGCAACCGGCGCGCACCAGCTGGCCCAGCGTCGATGCCGTGAGAAACGCCCCGCTGCCTGAACGTCTGCGCGGCCTTGTCGCGTCCCATTCCACCGGCGAGGACGGGGAGGGATCGGAGGACGAGGCCGGCAGCCTGATCTGGCACACGCTCAGCCGCACGCTGGCGTACGCTTCCAAGCGTCTGCCCGAGATCGCGAATAGTCCCAAAGACATCGACAACGCCATGAAGTGGGGCTTCGGCTGGGAGATGGGGCCGTTCGAAACCTGGGACGCGCTGGGTGTCGCCGGGACGACGCAGCGGATGGCGGACGAAGGACTGTCGGTCGCCCCTTGGGTGCAGGAAATGCTCGACGGTGGCCATCACAGCTTCTATCGAACTGAAGATTCTGCCGGCCCCGGGGCCAACGCTGCACGTCGGCAAGTGTATGACCCGCAAACGAGCAAGTACGAGACTGTCGAAGACGGCGACCAGGTCGTCAGCATTCCCGCACTCAAGCGCGGACGGGGCGTGCATGCCGGTAACAGTGCCGCCAGCCTCCTGGACATGGGCGACGGGGTTTTGCTCCTGGAGTTTCATACTAAGATGAACGCACTGGACCTTGAGATCGGCCCCATCGCCGACGCGGCCATCGAGCGTCTGCATGGGGATGCCACCGGGCTGGTGATCGGCAACCAGGGCGGCAACTTCAGTGCCGGCGCGAACCTTCTGCTCATCGGCGCACTGGCCCAGTCCGGTGACCTGGACAAGTTGGACGCGGCGATCAAGTCGCTGCAACAGATGATCCTGCAGTTGCGCCGCGCGCCCAAGCCTGTTGTGGCGGCGCCCTACCAACTGGCCCTTGGAGGCGGCGCGGAAGTAACGATGTGTGCCGACCGAATCGTGGCGCATGCTGAACTGTATATTGGCCAGGTCGAGGTTGGCGTCGGCCTGATCCCGGCCGCCGGTGGGTGCAAGGAGCTGATACGCCGACTGGTCAGCCCCCACATGAAGATGCAGAATGGGGACCCCGCCTCTCATCTGCAGAAGGTATTCGAGCTTGTCGCTCTCGCCAAGGTTTCGACCTCGGCCGCCGAGGCACGCGAGATGGGCTTTCTCGGTCCGCGTGATCGTGTTGTAATGAACTCCAACCATTTGCTCGCCGAGGCCAAGGCGGAAGTACTACGAATGGCCGAGGAAGGATACAGGCCGCCGGACGTCACCGGTAACATTTACGCGGCCGGCCGGGACTACCTCGCCAATTTGCGGGTGGGCATCCACATGATGCGCGAAGCACGTTACATCACCGCGCACGAAGCGATCATAGCCGACCAGCTGGCCTACGTTCTTTGCGGCGGTGAGCTTAGCCAGCCGGCCTGGATGGACGAGCAGTATTTCCTCGACCTGGAGCGGGAAGCTTTCAAGACCCTGTGCGGCTACCCCAAGAGCCATGAACGCATCTGGCATATGCTGAAGAACGGGAAGCCGCTGCGAAACTAAAGACAGCCTTCAAGCGCGTCTGACTGCGCGTGAATGTAGAGATGGCAATTCACTCCTTGCGAGAGGTTGCGGTACTCCAATTCTGCATCACCCAAGCCGGGCGGTAAGAGTTTGACTCAATGGATTCGCAGAAGTACGATTTCGCTGTTTCTGTAGCTGGCACGAGCACCCTGTCCATTTGGCAAGAGGCAAGCCGACCAGGAGTTTTGTATGCATGACCAGGCAGTCCTGGCTGAAGTGATCCGGCGCATTATAGAAGTTGCCGATCCTGAGAAAATCATCCTCTTCGGCTCAGCTGCACGCGGCGACATGACTCGCCACAGCGACCTCGACCTGCTCATCATCAAGGAGGGGGGAGACGCCCTTGACCTGATGGGCCGGATTTATATGAGGCTGCATGGCGTGGGAACAGCCGTTGACGCGCTCGTAGTCGCGCCGGAGGATGTGGAACGTTACAAGAACAGTCACGCTCTGGTATTCAGGCCCGCCCTCCAAGAGGGCAGAGTCATATATGAAAACCCCTGAACGCTTCCCTCCCGACGACCCTCGAGAATGGCTGAATCGCGCCAGAAGCAATCTGGCACTGGCAAAGAATCGGATTCCCGGAGCCTATTTGGAAGGCCTGTGCTTCGAAGCCCAGCAGGCTACCGAGAAGTCCCTAAAGGCTGTGATGGTCCTGCGGCAGCATACAGTTCCCATTCGTTCATGACCTTTCTCGACTGGTGTCAATGATCGAGAAAGAGGGAGTCGAAGTCCCCGAGGTACTTTTGAGGGCCGAAAAACTCACTATTTACGCTGTAATTACCCGCTATCCAGGAGTTGTGAGGCCGGTTACCGAACAGGGGTACCTTGAGGCGGTGGAGATCGCCGACTCGGTCGTGCTCTGGGCTGAGAAGGCAATCTTGGCTTGCTAAACATAGCCCCGTTGGATAACAATTTCCTTCATGGCGTCTGACTGCGGATTTCGAGGTCATCACGCACGCTTCTCAGGTGTTCATATTCCTTTTGCTCATTCTCGAAGGCTTCTGATGGTCTGAACTTGAGAAACCGAATGAATCCTGGGGAAACGGCCTTTTTCGTCAGACCGATGCAAACTTCGTGTAGCCCAGTATCAAAGAGGAGCATTTCACTATGACCAGCGCTGTTATCGTTTCCGCCGCTCGTACTGCTATTGGCAAGGCCCCGCGCGGGACTTTACGAACGACCCGGCCTGAAGAGATGGCTGCTGCGGCCATTGGGGCCGTGATGGAGCGGGCGCCGGCTGTGGAGGCCAAAGGGATTGACGACGTCATCATGGGCTGCGCGATGCCGGAGGCTGAACAGGGCATGAACGTGAGCCGTATCGCCAGCCTGCGCGCCGGTCTGCCGGTCGAGGTGCCGGCGCAGACGGTTAACCGCTTCTGTTCGAGCGGGCTGCAGACGATAGCACTGGCCGCGCAGCAGATCATGTGCGGGATGGGCGAGGCCGTTATCGCCGGCGGCGTGGAGACGATGTCGCAGGTGCCGATGAGCAGCAACAAGTTCATGGCCAATCCTACGCTGGCGAAGGAGCACCCCGGCGTCTACATCGGCATGGGGCTTACCGCGGAGAACCTGGCGCGCCAGTATGAGGTGACGCGTGAGGAGCAGGATGCCTTCGCTCTGCGCAGCCACCAGAGGGCGGCCACGGCGCAGGACGCGGGCAAGTTCGACGAGGAGATCGTGCCGCTGGAGGTGGAGCTCACGCTGGGCGAGGGAGGCGGCACCAAGACCTACAGTCTCGTTTTCGACAAGGATGAGGGAGTCCGTCGCGACTCTTCGGCGGAGGCACTGGCCAAGCTGCGGCCGGTCTTCCACGCGCAGGGGACGGTCACGGCCGGCAACAGCAGCCAGACCAGCGACGGCGCCGCGGCCGTGCTGGTGATGAGCGAGGAGAAGGCGGAGGAGCTGGGGCTGGAACCGATGGCGCGATTTCGCAGCTTCGCGGTCGGCGGGGTCGCGCCCGAGATTATGGGAATCGGCCCGGTGGCGGCTGTGCCCAAGGCGCTGAAGCTGGCCGGCGTCAGCCTTGATGAGATCGACCTGGTGGAGCTGAACGAGGCTTTTGCGGTCCAGGCGCTGTCGGTGATCCGCGAATTGGGGCTGGACGAGGACAAGGTCAACGTTAACGGCGGGGCAATCGCTCTCGGGCACCCGTTGGGCTGCACCGGCGCCAAGCTGACGGTGCAGATGCTGCACGAACTGGCGCGACAGGACAAGCAGCTTGGCCTCGTCACCATGTGCATCGGCGGCGGCATGGGCGCGGCCGGGGTCGTGGAGAGGCTTAACTGATAGGAGTGTGTAAAGAGAGAGCCTCTCAACGACTAGAGTCGAACGGGGATATTAGGTTGTTAAGGTGCCACTACCGGTCGCTGGACCAGCGACTATTTTCTGTACACAGTCCCCTGTCGTTTACCATTCCCTGGAGTCGGGCACTTCCAGCCACTCGCCGCCCTGGCGGATCGAATCCTGGCTGATCAATCCCGGCAGCGTCATGTCCATGGCGGCGTGGATGTCGATCGGCGGCGGTTTGCGTCCCTGTACGGCGTCGACGAAATCCATCACTTCGAAGTAGTCGCCGCCGCCGTGGCCGGCGCGTACCGCCTCTTCGGGCGGGTCGCGCCAGATCTCCGGCATGAATTCTTCCTCGAATGTCTCCAGCGGGACCCAGACATCAGGGTCGTCGCAGAAATCTTCCAGCCAGATCCAGTCGCCTTCGCCCGGGCGGCGTCTGCTTTCGTAGGCACCCTTGGTGCCCTGCAGCGTGTAGTTGGTCATGGCGTGCGGGCGTTTGGAGAGCATGTCGACGCGTATGCGCATCAGTTTTTCGCTGGCGGTCTTGCACAGGAGCAGGACCGTGTCCTCCATGGCGTGTTCGGGGTCGGTCCAGATGCCGGTGCCGATGCAGCTGATGCGTTCGGGGCGCTCTTTGATCCACATGAGGCAGGGGCCGAGGCTGTGGGTGGGGTAGGTGGAGCCGTTGACGCCGACCTGCCAGTAGTAGCGCCAGGTCGGGCTGCCGTCGGGCATGTGGTGGAGGATGGAGAGCTCGTGCAGGTATTCGCCCTCGGCGTAGTAGGTCTCGCCGAAGAGGCCGGCTTCGACCAGCGCCCGGACGAGCACGTTGGGCTTCATGTACATGTAGTTTTCGGCCATCATGTAGATGGCGTTGCTGCGGTTGCAGGCGTCAACCAGCCAGCGGCATTCGTCCAGTGCGACGGCGGCCGTCACTTCGCTGAGGACGTGGATGCCGCGCTGCAGGGCGGCGATTGCCTGGGGCGCGTGGTACTGCATGGGTGACGACACGACCACTGCGTCGGGGCGGGCTTCGTCCAGCATTGTTTCGAAGACGCTATAGAGTTGGGTTACGCCGGTGGCTTTTCCCGACTCGGCCAGGGTCGGCGCGTAGGGGTCGCACAGGGCGACGATCACGGTTTCCGGGTGGGTCTGGAACGCCTTAAAAAAGGAACCGGCGCGTCGGGCGCCGGAGAAGGCGACTTTTATCTCATTAGCCATTCTTATCACCTGAGCTCATTGCAAGAGCGGCGTGTTTCGCTCCTCTTCTCTTTTTCTTCCTCTTTCACGTCGAAACTACAGATAGGTGCCGAAGAACTCGGCCGTTCCCTCTGCGCCGCCCCAGCCGTGTCCGCTGGGGTGGACGAGTTTCCAGAGGCGGTCGGCCGCGCCGGCGGCTTCGTAGATGCGCCTGACGCCCTCATAGCCTTTGAGCATGTCGTGGATGTAGAAGCAGTCGTCGTACATGCCCATGTCGAGCATGAGGGGGCGGGGGGCGATGAGGCCGGCGATGTCGTCGGTGTCGAACCAGGCGTGGATGCCGGGGACGATCTGGGAGCCGCAGAAGTTGACGCGTTCGAAGGCGAACCCTTTCCAAGGGTTGACGTAACCCATGATGTCGGCGGCGGCGATGCGGGGCTCGGCGGCGGCGGCGAAGGTGGTCATGGTGCCGCCCTGTGAGAGGCCCATCATGCCGATGCGCTTGGGGTCGACCTCGGGGCGGGTCTCGAGGTAGTCGATGCAGCATTTCATGTCCCAGATGTTGAGGGTCAGGGGCCAGCGGTCGAGCATGGTGCCGCGAATGTAGTTGACGTTGCAGGGGTCGCGGCCGGGGAAGGGGTTACGGCCGTCGCGGCGTTCGCCGAAGCCGCGCAGGTCGGGTGAAATGGTCAGATAGCCGGCCTTGGCCATCTGGAAGCCGTAGTCGTAGTTGTGGATCTCGATGTTGGCGCTCATCTCGTCGGAGGAGCGAATGCCGGCGACCGGATCTTTGCCGAAGGGCCCGTGACCGTGCGAGCAGAGGATGGCGGCGTTGGTGCCATCGGCGGCCATTGTTTTGGGGCGCAGGACCTGGCAGGGCACGCTCATGAAGGGTTCGGAATTGAAGACGACGCGTTCGCGGATGAGGCCGTCGTCCTCGACGCTGCTCTCGACCTCGGCCTCCAATGGGACCGGGTCGGGGAAGGTTCCCAGTAAATCCATGTACTTGGCGTGCGCGGTCTGACGCCAGCTCTCCCAGTCCCCCGCTTGTGCGCTAAAGTGCAACTTTGGCGTGAAATTTTCGACCTGATTTTCCCAGTATGCCTGCATCGAGAAGTTGCGTGTCGCCATTGTACTCTCCTTGCGCGCCAATTGGGAGCGCGCTTTTTCGCCTGACATTATAACACGGGAAACTGGCCGGAATAGCCCGAATTTGCGCCGAGTATGCCGCGAAGTTCGTCATCACGCACGGTTTTGAGGACGTAGTCGGGGACTTCGGTGCCGGGCCAGTTGACGAACCAGTTGGGGGTGAAGCCGTAGAACATGGTATAGCGCACGTTTTCGCTGAGGATGGGTACACCGGCGTGGAGGAGGGTCTCGGTGAAGTGGAGGATGCTGCCGGCGGTTGCGGTGGCCTCGACGATGGGGCACTTGTCCTTCAGGGTCGCGTAGGTGCCTTCGAGTCTGTGGGAGCCGTCGAGGATCATGGTGCCGCCGTCGCCCGGGGAGACGTCGGTGAGGTAGGTGATGTTGTTGAGGAAGACGCAGTTGATCAGGTCGGGGTCGGTGTCGTGGGGGAAGGTGCCCCACTTGGGGCGCAGGCCGCGGTGCCAGCCCATCTTGTCGGGATCGCGCAGGGGGTCGTGCTGGGTGCGGCGATCGGGGTGGGGGCGTTTGATCATGGCGTGGCAGGTTTCGTACTTGATCTCGGCGCCCATGAGCTGGCGGTTGGCCTCGAGCACCTGGGGGATCATCAGCCACTCGCGGAAGATGGGGTCGCCGTTGACCATGCAGTCGATGTGGACGATTTCGTCGTCGTCATCGTGGGCGAGGGGGCGTACATAGTGGGACTGGCGTTCGAGCGCAGCCTTGTAGGCTTCGATCTGTTCCTGGTTGAGTACATTTTCTTCCAGGACCCAACCATGCTCGGAAAAGTGTCGTAACTGATCTTGGGTTAGCATAGTCGTCCTCCCCCTCTCTGCGGGTCAGAACCAGTGCGGCGATTGCGGCTTTTTGGTGCGGATCGAGTCGAGCGCGGCGGCGCAGACGGAGACGATATTGGCGCCCCAGCTGGCCGGGATGGGATTGCTGATCTTGCCGTCGAGGAGGTCCAGGTAGTCGATCACCGAGCGGCCCCAGCCGTGTCCGCCAACAATCTCATCGGCAGATTCCTCTTCGATGTCGGCCGGGTCGTGGTCGCGGCGGTAATGTTTGCCCTTCCACAGCGTGCCCTCGGTCCCGTAGACGGCGAGGAAGCCGCCGCCCATGCCCTCGCCCATGCCGTGCCCGGAGCAGCCGCTGGTCACGTAGACCTTGCCGGCGGCGCCGTTTTCGAACTGGAGGATGACGATGTAGCAGTCGTCGTCGGGGAACATGGGGGCGCTCAGCTTGTTGCTGTAGGCGTAGACCTCGGTTACGGGGGAGTCGACGGACCAGAGAATGAGGTCGAGGGGATGGCAGCCGCCGCCGAGGAGGATGTTCTGCGGGTTACGCTTGTCGATGCGCCAGGGCGTGTGATGCGCGCCTTCGGGGGCGTAGTGGCTCCACATGTCGTGGATGTAGTCGCCCTGGACGAAGAAGACGTTGCCGACCTGGCCTGTTTTGGCCATCATGGCCATTTCGTGCCAGGGGTGCATGTAGCGCATGGTCTGGTCGGTCATGACGTGGGTGCCGCTCTGCTTTTCGGCGTCGAGGATGCGCTGGCAGTCCTCCACGGTTGTGGCCAGGGGTTTTTCGACGAGGGCATGGCAGCCCTGTTCCAGGGCCATGACCGTCTGATCGGCGTGCAGGTGGTCGGGGCCGGCTACGACGACGACGTCGGGCTCGGTCTCGCGCAGGAGCTGGGCGTAGTCGTCGCCGAGGGAGGCCTGTGGGTAGAGGTCCTTCATTCTGTCGAGCATGTGTTGCTGGGGATCGACGACGCCGGCGATTTCGCCGCGCCCGTCGGTGGCGGCCACCTGGGCAACGCTGCGTCCGGCGCTGCCGCCGCCGCTGATCAGGAATCTGTACTTGCTCATTGCAATTCTGTCCTTGCTTAGTCGTCCGACGTGGAAACGTTTTCGGGATCGAGGAAGGCGACGTCGCTTTCGTCGTCTTCGAAGCGGGTCATGCCGATCTCTTTGATGGCGCTGTCGGGCACCTTTGCGAGCGGCGTGTAGCTGGGGTGGTGGGCCTCGCGGTAGGGATTGTTGCGGGCGGCGTTGTAGCAGCAGATCAGGGACCAGCGCGGGTTGCTCGAGCGGTTCTGGTCGGAGCGGTGGAGGATGTTGCAGTGGAAGAAAAGGGCGTCGCCGGGCTCGGCTTCGCAGTGGACCAGCTCCAGGCGCCTTTCGGCTTCGTGGACGCGCTCCAGTTCGGCGCCGGCCTGCTGGCCGGTTTCGACGTGGGTGATGCGGCCCATGTGGTGCGAGCCTTTGAGCACCTGCATGCAGCCGTTTTCGCGGGTGGCGGGGTCGACGGCGATTGAGACGCTCGACATGAGCGGGTAGAGGACGTAGTTGTCGTACCAGTAGCCGTAGTCCTGGTGCCAGGCCCAGGCGCCGCCGACCTCTGGGTCTTTGAGGATCATTTTGGAGTGGTAGTGGTAGACTTCGCCGCCGAGGAGCTGCTCCATGGCGTTGACGACGCGGTTGCAGCGGGCGTACATGCCGTAGATGCCGTTGCCGGGGTGGTTCCAGAGGGTGAGGCGGACGGTCCCGCCTTCGCCATCCTCGCGTCCGAAAGATTTCTGGTCCATCTGGCGGTCGGCGATAGCAGTGCGGCGCAGCAGTTCTATCTCTTCAGCATCGAAGAATGATTTGACGATCAGGTAGCCATCGTCGTGATAGGCTTGAATTTGTTCTTGTGTGAGCATGATGTATTCCTTCAATTGTAACTGTGCCGGTCATTGGCCGGCTGCAAACTGGAGACAGTCCCTGTCAACAACGCCATTCGCTTTTCTTCTCCATCTCGACTACGACTAGCGAGATTCCTTCAATCTCTTGCTCTTTTCTGGATGTTTCTCTGAATCCTTGCTTACGATAGAAGGACATCCCTTTCTCATTCTGGGCCTCTACTTCCAGGCGAAGGACTTGAAATCCGGAGAAAAACGATTCACAAGCGTCCAACAGCTTGGCGCCGATGCCCAGGCGCTGGTGGCCGGGCAGTACATAGAGGCGTCCAATGTATACGACCTCGTCACTCGGCCGGCCGGCCGTCACCAGTCCCAGTATGGCGCCGAGTTCGTTTGTGGCGACGCTGAAACAGACGCGCTCGTCCCCTATCTCTGCGGCCAGCCCTTCCGGGCTGTGCCAGAGCGTCGTTATCTTATGAATTACCTCCACAGGCAGGAATGAACTATAAGTGTCGATCCAGGTGTCGCTGAGGACCTGCTTGATCTCTGCTATATCGTCAACAGTTGCTGGCTGAATGGATATCATTCCCTTGTCTACGGTCCCTGTCTGCCTATTGTCGAGAATCTGCAGTCCCGATTAGATGGGATTCGTGTGGCCTTCGGGCCACTGTTCGGGGGTGAAGGGCCAGTTGAGATTGGCGCAGACGTCCTTCCAGCGATCTTCCATGTCGGGCAGGTAGAGGAGGGGGATCCAGCCCAGGCGCAGGTAGATGCTGAGGGCGGGCAGGCGCCAGTCGTCGGTGTTCAGGTAGATGTTTTTGTGGCCGGACCGGAGCAGTCGGCGGACAACGGAGGCACACACAGCCATGCCCAGCCCCTTGCCCTTGTGTTCGGGATCGCCGGCTACCCAGCCCAGCTCGCCGCCAAAGGGGTGGATCTCCTGGGGTCTGTGTGTTGCCATGGCCGTTGCGACGATTTTGCCGCTGGCCCGGTGTTCAATCATGAAGAAGCCATCGGGCAGGATATGGTCGAACCAGGGCTTCAGCATTTCATAGTTCCAGCGTGAGAAACCGGCCAGGTCCATGACGTCGTACCAGCCCTCTTCGTCGCCGGGTTGGTAGGTGCGCAGGGTGTAGCCGATGGGGACATGGACGGCGGGCGGCGAACCGAGCAGCTGCTCGGGCCAGATCATCTTCAGCTGTTCCTTCTTTCTTTCCTCGCTCATGCTGTTCATCCTTTGATTCCTGTTATCACAATCCCCTGCAGGAAGGTGCGCTGGGTGACGAAGAAGATGGCGATTGGCACCAGGGTGGAGACGACCGTCATGGCCATCAGGTACTGGATGTCGACCTCCGTGCGTCCTTTGAAGCGGCTCAGCCCCAGGGTGATGGTAAAGAGCTGGGGCGAGTTGATGTAGATCAGCGGTGCGAAGAAGTCATTCCAACTATAGGTGAACTGGTAGATGGCGACAACAATGAGGGCGGGCCGAACCTGGAAGAGGAGGATGCGCCAGAAGACGGCGAAGCGGCTGCAGCCGTCGATGAGGGCGGCGTCGTCTAGCTCGCGGGGGATGGTGAGGAAGAACTGGCGCAGGAGGAAGATGCTGAAGGCGTCGCCGAAGAAGAGGGGGACGACGAGCGGTTTGAAGGTATTGACCCACTCCAGCCAGCTGAAGATCATGAAGAGCGGGATCAGGGTCACCTGCATGGGCAGCATCATTGTGCTCAGGACGATGACGAAGAGGGTGGTGCGGCCGGGGAACTGGATGCGTGAAAAGGCGAAGGCGGCGATGGAGCAGGAGAAGAGAACGGCGACGACGTTGAGCGAGGCGACGAAGGCGGTGTTGGAGAAGAAGGTGATGAAGTCGCCTTTGAGCCAGGCCTCGACGTAGTTGGCCCAGCGGTAGGTCGGCGGGATCCAGACCGGCGGGATTTTCCAGATCAGGCTCTTGTCTTTGCCAGCGGTCAGCAGCATCCAGACCCAGGGGGTGAGGAAGAGGGCCGCGCCGGGCAGCACCAGTATCCACAACCAGACCTGGTGAGCCACGGAGCGCCACAGCGGCCCGGATGGGCGGGTGTAGCTGAATCTTTTCTGCTCGACAAAGACGTTTTCGGTACGCATTGTTACTCTATTGAGAAGAGAGCGGAGAGAAGAGAAGAGAAAGAGAAAACATCTCCTGCTGCTCCTGCTGCGCGCGCAGCGAGCCTGGTAGCTGTCATCTGGCAGCTTCTCCTTCGTAGTAGACCCAACGGCGGGACGAGTACTGGAATATCAGGGTAAAAGTGATGATGATTGCAAATAGGACCCAGGCGGCGGCCGAGGCGTAGCCGAAGCGGATCTGCAGGAAGGCCTTGCGATAAAGGAAGAGGACCATGCTCAGGGTGGCGTTGTTGGGTCCGCCTTCGGTCATGATGAAGGCCTGGGTGAAGAACTGGAAGGCGTAGATGAGCCCGATGGTGACGTTGAAGAAGATGGTGGGCGTCAGCATCGGGATGGTGACGTGCCAGAATTTGCGGATGCTGTTGGCGCCGTCGATGGTAGCGGCCTCGTAGAGGTGGGTGGGGATGCCCTGCAGGCCGGCCAGGTAGAGGAGCATGTTGGCGCCGACGCCCCAGACGCTCATGATGATCAGTGAGGGCAGCGCCCAGGTCGATGAGTAGAGCCAGGACGGGCCGTCGACGCCGAAGATGGCGAGAAAGTTGTTGAGCAGGCCGGCGCGGGGGTTGAAGATCTGCAGCCAGAGCAGGGAGACGGCGACGCCGGAGATGACGGTGGGCAGGTAGTAGATGGTGCGCCAGATGCCGAGGCCGAGCAGCTTCTGGTTCAGCACGAGGGCGATCATGAGTGCGAGGCAGGAGCCGAGCGGGACGGTTGAGAAGGCGTAGATGAAGGTTACGCGCAGGCTCTTCCAAAAGAGGTCTTCGCGGAAGAGGTCGCGGTAGTTCTCGACGCCGACGAAGAAGGTGCTGGTGAGCAGGTCGGAGCGGAAGAAGCTCAGTCCCAGCGAAAAGAGCATGGGCCCGAAGACGAAGGACAGAAAGCCTACCATCCAGGGCAGGAGGCAGAGATAGGCGGTGATCAGGTCCTGCCGTTTCTGGGAGGAGCCTACCCGCCACTGTCTTGCCAAGCGCATCGCCATACTGTTTCCTCAGCGGTTTCAGAATAGAGAGAAGAGAAGCAAGAAGTGTTCACTCACTTCTCGCTCCCCTATACTCATTTCTCAGCTTATCCCATGCGTTCGAGCGTAGCGTGCTGGGCCTCGGTCACCTGCTGCGAGATGTCGACGAGGATGCTGACGGGCTCGGAGCCTTCAACGTAGATGGCCTCCATGGCGGGGACGAGGAGCTCTTCGGCCACGGACTGGAAGCGGAAGAGCTGCGGGCCGCGGGCCTCGCCGGTCTTGAGTTGATCGACGATGACTTCCAGGTTCACGGGTTCGAGGCGGCCGTCGATCTCGCGCAGGAAGCCGGGCCACTTGTCGGCGGCGCTGGCGAGGCCGGGCAGGCGGCCGGATCTGCGGGCGACGTTGTCCTGGTACCATTCGCCGGCACCGATCCACTTGACCCAGTTCCAGACGTCGTCGTGGTTGCCGCGGTCGGCGACGCCCTTGTAGACGCACCACTGGTCGGGGGCGCCCATGCAGACGCGGTCGACGGGGCCGGTGGGGATGTGGTTGATGTCCCAGGAGCCCTCCTCCATCTGGTCGGCGAGGTCGAAGAACTGGTCGGCGCTGCGTTCGGCGAAGGCGACGATGTCAGCGGGGAGGACGCCGGTCCAGGTGTTGGGGATACCGGAGGCGTTGACCTGGTTTCTCTGGGCGAGGCAGTTGAGGTCCCACATGTTGTGGCGGATCCACTCGAAGGCGGCCAGGGCCTCCTCCTCGCCGAGCATGCATTCCATCAGGGTCTCGTCGTCGCGGACCATGCCGCCCCAGGCCTCGACGTAATAGAAGTAGCCAAGGACGTAGCTGGGCCGCAGCTGGCCGCCCCAGCGGGTGATCTCGCCGTCGTCATCCTTCTTTGTGAGGGCGCAGGCGGTGGCGGCGCAGTCGTCGACGGACCAGTCCTGTTCGGGGTAGGCGACGCCGAGCTCGTCGAAGGCGGGCTTGCTGTAGTAGACGCTGGTCACGTCGATGTTGGTGACCATGGCCATGCGGATCTGGGTGATCTGGTCCCAGCACTGGTCCCAGCCGGCGGCGAGGAAGATGTCGTCGGCGTCGGGGACATCCTGGTCGACGAGCGGCTGCAGGTCGAGGAGCTGTCCTTTTTCGGCCCAGGTGTTGATGATGGGGGGCCAGGTGGACATGACGTCGGGGGCGGTGCCGGCGGCCATGTTGGTCAGCACCTTGGTGGACCAGCCGTCGCCGTGCGGTTCCCAGAGGATTTCAACTGCGGGGTGCTCTTCGTAGTAGCGGGGGAAGGCCTCGTCCTGATGGTACTCGGCCCACTGGATGCCGGGTACATTGGCGAACCAGTCGAAGCTGGCGAAGCGGATCTGGGTCCGTTCGCCGTCTGCGTCGGAGGCGGCAGCGCTGTCTCCGGCCATTGCGTCGCCGCCGGCGGGAGCCGGGGCGCAGGCGGCCAATGCGGCGGTACCGGCGATGCCGGCGCTCAGGCGCAGCATATCGCGGCGAGTCAAACGGTTGGACATGGTGAGTTCCTCCTTTGGGAAGATGCTTGGCTATGCCCTAACAGAGTTGAATCGGGTAGACTCCCGTGCAGTGTGCGTTAATCACTTTTCGCTAAGTCACCTCGGCGACCTTGGCCGGCAGTCCGGTGCGGATCGACTCCCAGCAGGCCGAGGCCGTGGCAATCACTTTGGCTCCTGCGACTTCATCGATGAGGGGACGCTTGTCCTCGCGCAAACACTCTTCAAAATGGCGCATGTAGCGTATGACTTCCTGGCCGTGCCCGGCTTCGCGCCTGAATTCCAGGCTCATTTCGGGCTGGCCCTGGATCTTGTCGAGAACGAACCGGTCGTTGACGAAGGACCCTTTATCGCCGAAGATGCTCAGTCCCAGCTGGGGCACGGGCGCCTCCACCAGCCCGTATACGGCCAGGATGCGGGCGATGACGCCGGAGCGGAAACGCAGGTTGATGAGAAAGTTGTCATGTTTATCGGCAGGGTAACGGTCGTCCATATGACTGCAGGAGGCGTAGGTGAAGACCTCATCGACATCGCCCAGGAACCAGCGAAGCAGGTCGATGGGGTGGCAGGCGCCGCCGTAGAGCCAGTCCTGCGGATGCTGGTGGCGCCATGTGGTGCGGTCCATGACCGGTCGCATGTCGTGGACGTAGTGGGCCTCGGCGAAGAGGGGGCGGCCGAGGTCGCCGTCGTCGAAGAGTTTTTTGGCGGCCATGAAGTTGGGGCGGAAGCGGGAGGTCTGGCCAGTCAGGAACCTGAGGCCGGCCGTCTGGACCAGCTGCACGACGCGTCGGGCCTCCTGCAGAGAGACAACCATTGGCTTGGTGCAGATGATATGCTTGCCGGCGGCGACGGCGGCTTCGATATGCCGCATGTGCAGGTGGTCGGGCGAATAGATGCCGACAACGTCGACATCGGGATGCAGGGCCAGCTCCTGGTAGTCTGTGGTCAGGTGGGTGATTCCGTGCTCTTTTCCGAGCCGCTCCAGCCGCGCGGTGTCGCTGTCGCAGAGGGCGCGCACCTGCATGCTTGAGGTCGGGTCCTGGTTGATGGCGAGCATGTTGGCGCCCATGCCCAGGCCGATGACGCCGACGCCGATCTCTTTGCCCATTCTTCTACCTAACATGAGGATTCCCGTCCGAATTGTGCGCGGCGCGAAGTGCGCGGCTGTTTTGGTGTATTACCGTAACTACCAAGCCATGTCCTGTTTGCGGACTGCCTGGACGGAATGGACTGCCGGGATTTCAGTAGCGGGCTCTTGAAGGTCATAGCGGTGTAAGGTGGGACAAATCGGACGTTGCCTCGCCTGGCTTGCCTGCGCCGGCAGGTAGTCGGAACCGGCCAAGGCGCGGGATTGGGGTAAGCCCGGTCGCCGCGGGACGCCAAGGTCGAATTGCCCACACAGTCGCTGCGGCGCGAGCAGTAGAGGGGGCGTTGCGGGGGCGGAGCCCCCGCACAAGGGAGGGCCGAATAGGCCCGACCGCCCGGAACTGCAGTGGCCAGTAGTCAGTGGTCAGTGAAGGCTGCGATTGATGGGCGACGTGTGTGAAAAGGCTAGAGAAACACCTTGTGTATTGCTGAATCATGATCGGCATTTGTGAAGAATAGAGTCGTCGAGTTTCTTGTGTATCAGCCTTTTATTCCGGTGAGGGCGATGCCTTTTACGAGATTGCGTTGGAAGATGAAGAAGACGATGAGCGGGGGGATGAGGGTGAGCAGGGAGCTGGCCATGACCTTGGAGTAGTCGAACCAGCCGAATGAGTTGCCGATGCCGCGGAGAGCGAGGGGGAGGGTGTAGTTGCCGCCGTCGGTGATGGTGACGAGGGGCCAGAGGTAGTCGTTGAAGGTGGCGCGGAAGCTGAAGATTGCGAGCACGGAGATGACGGGTTTCATCATGCCGACGATGATGCGGGTGTAGATGGTGAAGTCGCCGGCGCCGTCGATCTTGGCGGCGTCGTAGAGCTCGACGGGGATGCCGTAGACGAACTGGCGGCAGAGAAAGATGCCGAAGGATGAGAAGACGGAGGGCACGATGAGGACCCAGAGCGTGTTGAGGAGCTCGAGGCGGTCCATGACGACGTAGAGGGGGATGAGGAGGGTGAGGAAGGGCACCATGGTGGTCGAGAGCACGAAGTAGAAGAGGGGTTCGCGCAGGGGGAAGCGCAGGCGGGCGAAGCAGTAGCCGCCGAGGGTGGAGGTGATGAGAACGGCGATGACGGTGGTGATGGTGACGAAGAGGCTGTTGAGGTAGGAGCGGGTGAGGCTGCCGCCGCCGATTTTATGGGAGAGGACGACCTGGAAGGCTTCGAGCGACCATTCTTCGGGCCAGAGCGTGGGGGGGATGCGAATGATGTCGGCGGGCAGCTTGAAGGCTGAGAGCACGAGCCAGGCAAAGGGGTAGAGCATGACGAAGCCGCCGCCGATGAGGACGGCGATGAGCAGCCAGGTCTGCCAGCGGGTGCGCTGCCAGTAGGGCGTCGAGAGGCGGGCGAGGTCGGTGGTGGCGGTCATGGTGCTTCTCCGTCAATAGTCCCAGGATCTGCGGCGGCGCTGGAGCTCGAAGAGGGTGGCGCTGAGCAGGATGACAAACATGGCGATGGAGACGGCGGCGCCGTAGCCGAGGTTGAGCACCTCGAAGCCCAGTTGGTACGTGTAGAGCGAGAGGGTGCGGGTGCTGTGGCCGGGCCCGGGCATAAGCTGGAAGGGCTCGAACATCTGCATGGTGCCGATGATGCTGGTGACGACCTGGTAGGCCATGGCGGGCTGGATGAGGGGCAGGGTGACGGCGGTGAAGCGTTTCCAGGCGCTGGCGCCGTCGAGCTGGGCGGCCTCGAGCAGGCTGTCGGGCACCTCGTTGATGGCGGCGAGGAGGACGATGGAAGAGTTGCCGAGAAAGATCCAGACGACCATGAGCGTTATGCACCAGAGGGCCTGGTCGGGACTCTTGGAAAAGGGCTGTTGCGGCAGGCCGACCGATTCGAGGATGGCGTTGAAGGCGCCGCCGTTGGTGCGGTAGAGCCATTTCCAGAGAAGGACGCTGACGATACCGGGCATGATGACGGGCAGGTTGTAGATGGCGAGGAGCGTGTATTGGTAGACGGGGCGCAGGTGGCTGAGGGCGAGCGCGAGCAGGAGGGCGAGGCTGAGGGCGACGAAGATTTCGACGGCAGAGAAGCGGACGGTGGTCCAGAGCGCGTTCCAGAAGCCGGGGTCGCCGAGCAGCTTTTCGAAGTTGCGTGTGTTAACGAAGACCGGTTTCTGGATGTAGTCCCAGTTATTGAAGGAGAGCCAGATCGCGGTCCCGAACGGGATCACGAACATAATCAGGTAGAACAGGCTCAGCGAAAAGGCGAAGCCCATCCCCAGCCAGCTGTACTGGGAGAGCCAGGCGCGCGGGGACCGGACCGGTGCAGCGTCTGTTGGACTGGGTCCTGCTGTGACTGCCATGGCTACTTACCCTTCGGCATTGCGGGAACGGGTCAGGCGGCTGGGTGGGACGGCCCGGGAGGACCGTCCCTGCCCGCCGCGGAAGATCAGGCGTTGAGTCGTTCGAGGGCGGTGTCTTCGAGGCCCTGCATTTCGGCGTCGATGTTTTCGACGGCCTCCTGGATGGAGATTTCGCCGGTGAGCGCTCTTTCGGCCTCGCGCCAGGCGGGGGCGGGGTTGGCGACGTGGTGGCCGGCGTAGCGGGCGTGGGGCCAGACGCCGAGGGCGCATTTTTTGGAGACGGCACCGTAGGTGGTGTCTTCGATGCGCGGGTCGGCGTAGACGGCGGGCGTCATGAGGCTGCCGGAGTAGAAGTCCATGGCCTGCAGCTGCCCTTCGGTGCTCATGATCATGTCGATGAAGGCGATGGAGGCGTTCAGCTTGTCGGAGTCGTCGCGGAGGCGCTTTGAGAGGGCCCAGGAGCCGATGTGGCTGGGGCAAAGGATGCGTTCGCCGGCGTCGGGGTGGCTGGGCATGGGTACGGCTTCGAGGTTGAGCGGGAACTGGTTGGCGAGGACGCTGTAGGTCCAGGAGCCCATGCCTTCCATGGAGAGGATGCCGTTGGCCATGTCCTGCCAGACGTTATCGATGAAGTCCCAGTCGAAGAGGCGGTGTTCGTAGATGATGTCGTGCATGAACTGGAGTGCGGCGATGCCTTCTTCGCTGTTGTAGGTGAAGGTGGCTGTCTCGACGTCGTAGGGCGCGCCGCCGAGCTGGTACATGAGGGTCTGGGGGAAGAGGCCGAGCATGCCGGTGAGGGTCCAGGCGGCATGGGTCATGTTGCCGTCGTCGTCGATCTGGCGGACCTTGAGGCAGTCTTCGATGACGGCGCCGAGGTCGCTCCACTGTGTCCAGTCGCCGCCGGCTTCGGAGAAGTGGTCGGTGTTGAGGACGAGGACGCAGTCGGAGAGGCCGGAGATGTAGGGATAGTAGTAGGCCTTGCCTTCGGGTGCGTTGACGGCGGTGAAGGCGGCGGGGAAGAAGCGTTCCTCGAGGGCGTTGCGGCCGCCGGCGAGGTCGGTGATTTCGAGGAAGACCTGGGAGACGTCGGTGGCGACGACCCAGTCGGTGTAGTGATAGTTGATGTCGCCCTCATTGCCGGCGGCGATGGAGGGGAGGAGTTTGGCGAGCAGGTCGCCGTAGCCGATGGGCTGGGTGTTGACGGTGACGCCGGGCTCGACTTCGGCGAAGGCTTCGGTGGCCCAGGCGAGGATGCGGTTCATGCCGTCCCAGTCCTGGTGCCAGACGGTGATTTCGGCTTCGAGCTCATCGGGCATGTCGTCGGCCATGTCGCTGCCGGTCATGTCACCTGCGACCGGTGCGCAGGCGGCCAGCACGGCGCCGGCGGTTGCGGCTGACGAGATTTGCAAGAAGCTGCGGCGGCTCATTCTGTTGTGCTGCATCGTTCGGTTCCCTTCCGCCCTGCTGGGCATCGATGAGTGAAATGTTGCTGGTTTCCAGCTTGCGACGAGTGTTGCGAAATTTATGTGATCTCTATATGACCAGGCAGCAGTTCGGACTGCGCTGCCGCCTGGTGCGCCGAGTTGGGACTTAGTAGAACCATTCCACTTTTTCCGAGCGGCCGGTCCGGGCTGAGATCAGGCCGGCTTCACAGACGGCGACGTTGTTGGCGCCGGCTTTGGAGGTGATGGGGTTTTCGGCCTTGCCTTCGAGCAGGTCGAGGAAGGCGACGACGGATCCGGCCCAGCCGTGACCGCCGACGACATTGCCGGTAGAGGTGTCCTCGAGCTCGACGGGCTCCTGGTCACGGCGGTAGAGGCTGCCTTCTTTGAGGGTGCCGGTGAGGCCGTAGCTTTCGAAGAAGCCGTGCCAGGTGGGGCCGGAGCAGCCGCTGGTGACGTGGCATTTGCCGAGGACGCCGTTGGCGAATTTCATTATGAGGATGTAGCAGTCTTCGCTGGGGAACTCGGGAACGCAGCGCGCGCTGCTGTACATGGAGACCTCTTCGACGGGCGAATCGACGGCCCAGAGCATGAGGTCAATGGGGTGGATGCCGCCGCCGAGGAGGATGTTCTGCGGGTTGTCGGCGTCGATGCGCCAGGGCGTGTGGTGGCGGCCGTGGGGCCGGTACCAAGCGGTCATGTCGTGGATGTAGTCGCCCTGGATGAAGAAGGTTTCGCCGATTTCGCCGGCCTTGGTGGCGAGGACCATCTCGCGCCAGGGGTAGACGTAGCGCATGGTCTGGTCGGTCATGACGTGGAGGCCGGTACGCTCTTCGACTTCGATCATGCGGCGGGCGTCGGCGACGCTGGTGGCGAAGGGTTTTTCGACGAGGGCGTGGCAGCCGCGTTCGAGGGCGGTGATGGTCTGCTCGGCGTGCAGGTGGTCGGGGCCGGCGACGACGACGACGTCGGGGTTGGTCTCGTCGAGGAGTTTTTCGTAGTCGGTGCCGGCAGCGGCGTTGGGGTAGATGTCGAGGGCTTCTTCGAGCTGGGTGCCTACGGGGTCGAAGAGGCCGACGACGTCGCCGCGGCCGTCGGCGGTGGCGACGTGGGCGCAGTGGAGGCCGGCTCCGCCTGAGCCGCAGATAAGGAATTTGACTGGCGGCATTCTGGTCTATTTCTCCGGGTTATGATGGGCGATGGGATTGTCCAATGAGAACACCTTTCTTATCCGCGAAGGGGCGCGAAGAACATCTTTTTTGTCCGCGAAGGGACGCGAAGGACTTCGTTTTGATTGGCGGCGGGTTGGGTGGTCATTGGTTGGGTCAGAAGTCGTTGAAGACGTCGACGGCGTTGCCGGTGTGGATGGATTCCCAGGCGGCGACGCCGGCGGCTACCGATTTGGCGCCGTCGAGGACGCCGGGGGAGGGGTCCGTGTCGTTGTCGAGGCAGTCCTGGAAGTGGCGCATGTAACGGATGACGGTGGCGCCGTGTCCATAGGCGCTGAGGTCGGTCTCGGCGTCGTAGGGGGTGGTCTCGACTTCTTCGGTATTTTCGTCGAGGACGACGCGGATTTCGCCGGGCTCGTTGTCGGTATACTCGCCCTGGAGGCTGCCTTTGGTGCCGTAGACGCCGTACTGCATCATGGGCAGGGGCGGGTGGACGATGCCGTAAAGGCCGGAGACGCGGCCGATGACGCCGGAGGTGAATTCGGCGTTGATGAAGAAGTTGTCGGGGATGGGGTAGTCGGGGGTGAGGCCGCCCTTGTTGGCGACGGCGTGGACTCTCTTTATGTCGCCGCCGAAGGCGCGGATGATGTCGATGCTGTGGACGCAGCCGCCGAACATGAAGTCCTGGGGCATGGTGAGGCGCCAGGGGGTGAAGTCGTAGATGGGGCGCATGTCGTGCAGGTAGAAGCTTTCGAGGGCGATGAGGCTTCCGAGTTGGCCGTCGTCGTAGATCTTTTTGGCTGCGAGGAACTGGCGGTCGAAGCGCATGGTCTGGCCGACGAGGAATTTGGCGCCGGTGTCGCGCACGAGGTCGACGAGGCGGCGGGCGTCCTCGAGGGTGGTGACCATGGGTTTAGTGCACATGACGTGCTTGTTGTTTTCGAGGGCGCCGATGCAGGACTCGGCGTGGAGGGCGTCAGGTGAGTAGACGCAGACGACGTCGACGTCGTCGCGGGCGACGATGTCGCGGTAGTCGGTGCTCCAGTAGGGGATATTGAACTGGCGGGCGGCCTGTTCGAGCACGTCGGGGCGGCGGGCGCAGGCGGAGGTGATGGTGTAGCGCAGGTCGGGTTCGTCGCGGAGCATGGTCATGGTTGAGGCCATGTTGGCGGGGCCCAAGCCGATGATGCCGAGGCGGATGGGTGAATCGCTCATTTTCTGCGCCTCCTCACAGCGCGAGGCCGCACGGCAGTTTGGTGTGCGGCTCAGGTAACAAAAATTGTGTGCAACTCTTCTCCCGGCCGCTGGCTGAAATAGCGAGGGTTCCGATTGCAACGGGCGGCATTTTTGGGTGCTGGCTGCAATCAGAAGGATGTGAAGTGGGCAGAGGAGAAGCTTATGGAAATCGGCGCGCCAATGAATCCGTTGCCGAAGTTTTCTCAGGGCTGATTTGCGAGGGCCGACGAGCCGGTGCCGACGGTCTTCGCGGCGGTCCAGCCGGACGCTCACGGGTCTGGTTTCAGGGAAGAATAGAGGAAAGGGAGGCATCTGTCAAACGGGTTTGAGGGAGCCCAACCAGGGCACCCACAAGGGGTGCCCCTACGGGTGGTGGGCGGCGTTCAGGCGAAGTAGAGTCTGCCTGAGGAGTAGGTTTTGACGGCGTAGCGGAGGGCGTCGTAGGTGTCGTCGCCGCCGATGCCCTCTTCGTTGACGTCGACCTTGAGGACGTCTTCGGGGTCTTTGGGGTCGTTCTGAAGGTTGGGCAGGCATTCGATGAGGTTGCGGCAGCGGTTGAAGATGAAGAGGGAAGGGGGGATGCCGGCGTTTGGGTTGCCGAGGCGGGTGCGGAGCTCGTGTGCGCCCTGGATGCGGTCGGTGTCGGCGGGGGTGAAGGCGAGACCCTCATCGAGATAGGTGTCGGAAATGGTGTATTGGGACTTCTGGGCGAAGACGTCGGCGCCGGCGTATATGTGGTGGCGGACGTTGCGGTGGGCGCCGTTTCTCTCGATCATGGCGTGCACTTCTTTGGCGTGCTGTTGGGGCAGCCAGCCGTTCTGGACGTGTTCGTCGAGGACGTAGACGTTGTCGTCGCCGTCGACGGCGAGGAGGAGGAAGACGGTGGGGTGTTTGTAGCCATAGTCCATGCCCATGAAGCAGTGCCATTCGGAGGGAATGGGGAAGGGCTCGATTACGTGGAGGTCGTAGTTAAAGTTGTCGAGGAACTGACCGGCGGCGATTTCCCAGTCGCCGTAGCGGTGGGCGCGCAGTTTCCAGCCGGTGTTTTCTTCGAGTTTGCGGCGGTAGTCGGGGTCGATGACGGCGTTGTCTTCGATGGTGGCGGGGATGAAGCGTGTGTCGTGTTCCTGGTGGGAGCGGAAGGGGTCGACGAAGCGTTTTTTGTACCAGACGTGGCCGATGCCGCCGGGGTTGGCGGTGGTGTAGATGCGGGGGCGGAAGTTTTTGCTGGTGCGGTTGGAGTCGCGCAGGGCCTGCATTTTGGTCTCGGACAGGGTGGTGGCTTCCTCGATGAGGATGACGTCGTATTGGATGCCGAGGTACTGGTCGACGTCGTGTTCGGTGCGGAAGTGGCCGATGACGATGCGTGAGCCGTTGGGGAAGATAAGGAGGCCTTCGGACCTGATGAAGCGGTGGGGGACTCTTTTGAGGACAGTGCGGCGGAGGTCGTCGAACTGTTCGCGTGCCTGTTTGGCGGAGAGGCGGATGTAGAGGGCCTTGAGGCCGGGGAAGCGGCGGCAGTCGTCGAGGGCGAGCTGTGCGAAGGAGGCGTGGGATTTGCCGGGGCCGCGGGCGCCGCCGAAGCCGACCTGGGTGGGGCCGTCGGGGCGTTCGCAGATGCGGGCGGCGGCGTGGAAGTGGAGCTGTTTGCGCTGGGGGACGTAGCCGGCGGATAAGAAGTGTTCGAGTTGGTCGGGCGGGAAGCTGAGCGGGCGCGAGGCCTTTCCGAGTCCGTCAAGGATGTGTTTTTCTGATTTACTCTTCATCGTCGTTATATCGTTCGAGGATTTTCCTGGCTTCTTCGTCGAGGACCGGCCAGCCGCTGGAAGCGGACAGGTGGTCGTGGTCAGGGGAGGACTGGAGTTCGCGGCGCTGCTGTTCGGAGGTGGTGGCATAGAGGAGGCGTAGGGACGGGAGGTGGGTGCGGGCTTCCTCGGTGGAGAGGTTTTCCAAGTCGGCGGCGTCAAGGGCGGCGGCGACAGCTTGGAAGATTCTGTCATTTTGACGTATGCGGCGTTCGCGCGCTTCGGCCTCCCGGGCGGCCTCGAAAGCGGCTTTTTCCGCGCGGTTGGCCTGGTCGAAGGCAAGGGCGCGTTCTTTCCAGCGCCATTCTTTGGACCGCTTGTTGACGGTGCTTGAATGGTTACCTTTGCTGCCTGACCACTCGTGATAGGCGGCCAAAAGGGTGCGAGACGGGCCTAAGGTGAGGTAGATGTGGAAACGGTTGAACCATTCGGGTGGTTCGTCGGGCTGCTTGTCCCAGGGTTTGGGAGCGGGATTATCTGTCATTTTTTGAGTAGGGCACCTATGATCGTGTTTTTCGAGAGAGCGCGTGAAAAGTCGGTTTAAGTCGGAAAAAGTCGGAGTGTTTTCTTTTTATGGCGTATTTCCTGGTGCGCATTCGCCTCTGTTGGGTCCGTCCATTGAGGCTGATATGCGCCTGTGGTGATGTCTTGGGGGTTTGCGCGGTCGTAGGCCAAGACGCGTTCTTTCCAGCGCCGGTAGGCGGCTTGTTTGTTGATGGAGGGGGAGGGGACGCTTTTGCTGTTTGCCGACGAGCGAATGGCAGATTCGTGGGTGCGGGATGGGTCTGAGGTGAGGTAGGTATGGGAGATGTTGTGCTGATCGGGCGATTTGTCGGGCTGCGGCTGACGGTTTTTGGGTAGGGTATTGTTAGTCATGTGCTAAGTATAGCACAGATGATCGGGTTTTTTGAGGGGAATGTGGAAATTCGGGTGAAATTGGGTGAATTGTGTTTTTGGGGGATGGATTTGTGTGTATTGGGGGGCGTTGGGCCGGGTAGTGGGGATTGATTTGGGGTTGTGGTGGTGTCCTGGCGGATAATGCGTATGGTTGGCCCCAATCGTTAGACCACGAAATGGGAAAAATAAGGTGCATTTAGACGAACGCGGCCGGCTCTGAACAGAGCACGAAGTGCTCTTCCGCCGGCGTGCGATAGTTGAGACTTTGGTGTGGTCGCTCATGGTT
>JAJEDI010000010.1 GCA_022821585.1 Caldilineaceae bacterium | reverse complement strand
AACCATGAGCGACCACACCAAAGTCTCAACTATCGCACGCCGGCGGAAGAGCACTTCGTGCTCTGTTCAGAGCCGGCCGCGTTCGTCTAAATGCACCTTATTTTTCCCATTTCGTGGTCTAACGATTGGGGCCAACCATAGGCAGCTACCAATCTCCGCGATAGCCAAGAAACTGCGAAAAGAGTGGACTCCAGAATATCTAAATGCGCAAGAATCGACTCATAATACATACGCTCCCCTGAATGCGAGCGGAGTTGGCAACCTCATCAAGAACGACATGCCATCACGATTGCAGCAGTACATTGATGGTGCCAAGCAGTTTTTCGACAGGGGCCTACTCGATCCCCACTACACCTACGAGTATCTTTCCGGAATCGAAAAAACAATTCGGGATCACAGGGATACCGCGTCAAAAGCAAATTGGGATGGAGTGATACATCTTTTGGAGGAAATCAGAGCATCGGGAGAGAAAGTCCCCTTTGCGCGTGGCGGGAGCAAGTTAGACGACTTTTGGCATGCAGGTTGGGAAGCGGTTCACTTGGTTGCCACTGACGTCTTGCGTGACCTGTTGACGGAAAGAGATGGTCAAGTTCTTATCCAGTTAGGAAAGTATCGTGAACAGAGTCTCAAGATTATCAGCTATCTCCTTACCCATCCCCAACCCTCACCTGAAGATGAGCAGGACGAGACGCCTCGGGGAGCGTTGGCCATTCGTGCCATGGAAAGAGATTCTGAAAACAGGTGGCTCACCGATCCGCTTTCAAGCGCGCTCCAGACAGTGCGCGGCCGAGCCCTCGAGACACTGGTCCTGTTTGTTCAAAGTGACGGCCCGCAATTGAGGGATGATGTTAAGCAAGTGTATGAGCATATGATACAAAAGGAAGGCACACGCGCGTTGATGTCCTTGGCAGGACAGTTCCTCCCGAGTTTTTACTTTCGGGAGAAAGATTGGACTCGTAAACTCCTGCCGCAGATGTTTTCTCAAGAACCAGGGAAAAAGCGTCTATACACTGCGGCTTGGGAAGGTTACCTCACGAATGGTTTGTACCGTGAGATGTTCACTGATCCTGAAATTCAGAAACTCTATGATCGTGGTTTGGCCTTAACCAGTGACGACTATCCTCGGCATCAAAACTATGTCACGCATCCGGATGAGGGCATCGCGGAACATCTTGCGCTTGCCCTAATGTACTGCGACGAAGAATTTGGATTCGACCACCCTCTGTTTCAGGCATTTTGGGCAAAGGGCAATCCCAAACAACATGCGTATTTTGTCAGCTTTCTTGGCCAAGAATTTGTGTTCCGAAGTGACATGCATGATTTTTTTGAGAACCATCCGGAAGGCAAACAACTGCTGAGGGATTTCTGGGATTGGCTCATTGAGAATCACAGCAATCCGGAGACCTTTAGGGAATTTGGCCTCTGGATCAATCTTGAAAAAGAGCTCTTTACGCCTGACTGGCTTGCGCCGCGGGTAAGGAAGACGCTTGAGAAATCTGGCGGAGTCGTAAATCAGGACGACGAATTGATGGAGTCAAGTGTCAGGCTCGCTCAAAACGCCCCAGAGGACACCCTTAAGATTGCTCGGCTGTATCTGCTTGTAGGCGGAGTGCACGGGGGTCAAAGGCAGACGCTCATGCTTTGGGATTCGGACAAGAAGTGGATTCAGGCATTCGAAATCCTCTATCGCAACCCTTCAACGAGAGTTCAAACAGAAGCCCTGATAAACCAGCTTGTACGTGAAGGCGAACAGGCATTCTGGCCGCTGGAACAAGTGGTGGCGGACAAAAATCCATAGCCCGCCACTAACACACTCGCAAAAGGCGTCCAAGAGAGCAGCGAGCGCCATCCACCAACTCGAAATTAAGAATCGTCGTACTCTCTCCGCACCTCGGCCGTGATCTGGTCCATCGCCAGGATCATGTAGCCGCAGTCGTCGCCCACCTGTAACCACTGCACACCGCGTTTCGCCATACCGAGCGCAAAGCGCGCGTCGGGCGCCATGCCGGCCCCCACGAACAGACCGGCAGCCCGCGTGCGTGCGATGATGCTGTCCACCGCCTCAATCACGGTCGGATGCTCCACGTCGCCCAGCAGCCCCAATGACGCCGAGAGGTCCCAAGGCCCCAGCGCGATCGAGTCCAGCCCTTCGATGGCCAGGATGTCGTCCAGGGCGGCGAAAGCCTCCGCGTTCTCGATCTGGACGGCCACGAAGATCTCCCGGTTGGCCCGCTCGGTGTAGGCGTTGCCGCCGTCGCGCCCGTAGTTGGCGGGCACGCGCGGCCCATAGCCGCGCTCGCCCAGGGGCGGGTAGCGGCAGCTGTTGACCACGTCCTGCACCTCAGCCGCCGAGCGCACCTGCGGCACGATGATCCCGTCCGCGCCCGCGTCCAGCACCGGTTTGATGAAAGGTGTGCCGCTTCCGGGCACACGCACAAGCGCTGGCCTGCCGCGCGCCTTCGCCGCCAGGAAATGCCCGCCCAGCGCCTCCGCGCTCATCATGCTGTGTTCCATGTCGATCCAGAAGAAGTCGACCGAATCGCCCAGAGCGTCGGTCGCGTGCGGGTCGGTCAGCGTGATTGACGCGCCGATACAGATATCGCCACCCGCCATTTTGGCGCGGAAGGCTGCTACCGGTGAGGGTTGGGTGTCGTTTGTCATGGTCACCTGCGTTCGGAGTGGAGGTTGGATGGCGCGGCCGTCGTGCCGCGCTGCGCAGGTGCAGTGTTTACCAATTCAGACGAAACGGCAAACTGGAACTGTTGAGGAGAGAGTCAAGAGGAGAGAGGAGTGAGAGCACTCTGCTTGCTTCTCGATCATACCGCCTGCGGCCGGTAGCGCTCGACCTTGATCTGATCTTCGTTTCTGCGCGCCTGCGCCAGATCATAGGCGGTTTGCCGCTGCAGCCAGAACCCGGCGTTCGACCATCCGGCCTTCTCCAGGCGAATAGCCATCTCCGCTGAAATGCCCGCGTGGCCGTTCAGTACCCTTGAAAGTGTATGACGGGCCACGCCCAACACCTTTGCCGCTTCAGTGACATTGAGGCCAAGCGGGTCCAGACAGTTTTCCTTTATACTGCTGCCAGGATGCGGTGGATTCTTCATAGCCATGGTTGTCAGCTCGTGTCAGTGGTAGTCAATCAGGTCGTCTGATTCTGCCTTGAAGAAGCGGTGGTTACCACCTAGCCAATTCCTTTAGAGTACACGGCATGGCGGATCGGCTGCCAAGTTTATTTTACCATTCCCCCGCCGTCCCGTGATATGATTTTCCGCACCGACAGGCGGTCTGGACCTGGAGAAGCGCCATGATCACCTCAGTACGACTTGTCAATTTCAAGAATTTCGCTGATGAAACACTGCGCGTCGGCCCGTTCACCGTCATCGTCGGCGCCAACGCCAGCGGCAAAAGCAACATCCGCGACGCGTTCCGCTTTCTGCACGGTATCGGTCGCGGCTATACGCTGGCAGAAATCTTCGGCGAAAAATATGGCGCTGGCGGCCAAGTCGAATGGGCTGGCGTGCGCGGCGCAATGAATGAAATTATCCGCTTCGGCCAGTCTGCGTTTTCGCTTCAGGTCAAGGTGGCGGATCTAATCTATACGATCGAAGTCGGCAGGGATGAGAACAAGAACGGGGCCTTTCAGGTGACAGCAGAAAGCCTAAAGCTTCCGGCAACAAACATCTATTCGACCCGAACAGATCCTGGAGACCCCCCTCTTCTTCGCCTGGGTGAAGGGCAACAGCTTCTTTACCAGGTAAAAGGCGCTTCACAGAGGAGTAACCGTAACGGCGTTGAGTTGAGTATAGACAAACCAGGGTTGAACCAGATTACTGGGGCAAAGGCTCTCTCGGACGAGCACAGTTCCTTTGTTCGAAATGTCACACGTAGCTTTTCCAGTATGCGTTTCCTGGACTTGGTGCCAAGCCGCATGCGGGAGCCTGCACTCCCCGGCCAAACCGTGCTTGGCGATCGCGGCGAGCACCTGCCAACCGTTTTGCAGGCGATCTGCAAAGACCCACAGCGCAAGGAGACGCTGGTCGAATGGATGCGCGAGTTGACACCAATGGATGTGCGGGACTTCGAATTTCCCACCGACCCATCCGGCAGGGTGCATCTCGTCTTCCTGGAAGCGAACGATAGAAGGGTTTCCGCTTACGCTGCATCGGACGGCATGCTGCGTTTTCTCGCCGTGCTGGTCACGCTGCTCGGGCCGAATCCGGACGGTCTATACTTCTTTGAAGAGATCGATAACGGTATCCACCCCGCGCGGCAGTGGCTACTTCTGGAACTGATCGAAAAGCAGGCCGCAAAGCAGGGGATTCAGGTCATCACCACCACCCATTCGCCGGATCTGTTGACGTTGATGAACGACGAGACGTTCAAGCACACTTCCGTAGTCTGCCGCCTTGAAGATGCGGACGACGCCATCATTCGCCCTGTCGCCGAACTGCCGCGCGCAGGCGAGTTGCGCAAGTCCCAAGGGCTGAGCAATCTCCTTAGCGGCGGGTGGATGGAGGACGCTCTCGCCTTTACCGAGGGGTATGACGAAGAGGTGGAGAATTGAGGGTCCTCATCATTCCGGAAGATTTCGAAAAGGACCAGCACCTTTTGAAACCGATTTTCGAGCGGCTCCTCCAGTCCATCGGTAAGCCCAGAGCACGCGTTCGAGTGTGCCAGAACCCACGTCTGCGCGGCATCGCTCAAGCACTGAATGCGGAACGTATGTTGGAAATCGTAGAGCGATACAGAGGAATGACTGATATTCTCATACTTTGCGTCGATCGCGACGGCGAAGTAGGCAGGCGTCAGAGACTCGATCAACTGGAATCGCTATACAGTGCCGCAATCGATTTTCTGGCCGCCAACGCGTGGGAGGAGATTGAGGCGTGGGTCCTGGCGGGTGTCGATCTGCCCACCGCATGGCGTTGGACAGACGTCCGGGCTGAGATTCATGTCAAGGAAGAATACTTTGAGCCGCTTGCCGCTCTGCGCGGACTATCCGACAGACCAGACGGAGGGCGTAAGCCGCTGGCCTCAAAAGCAGCGCGCCGCATTGACGCGATCCGTCAGAAATGCCCCGAGGATTTTGATCACCTCGTCCTGCGTCTCTCAGAAGTGAGTGCATAGCATTTCCCAACAAACTATCGATACAGCAAATCTCACCGCCACTACACATCACGCACCCAGGAGCACCCAATGCCCGAACCCTCCATCAAAACGACCGTCGTCGGCAGCTATCCGCTACCGGCCTGGCTGGCCGCCTACCCGTCCGTCCCCAATCTGCGCGACGCCATTCTCGTCGTCCTCAAGACACAGGAGCTGGCCGGGCTGGACGTGATCTCCGACGGCGAGTTGACCCGCTTCGACGTCAACCATCCCGAGACGAACGGGATGATCGAATATTTCGTGCAGCCGATGTCCGGCATCTCCAGCCAGATGGGTCGCAAGGATGTGGACGATTTTCGCGCCCAGCAGGGCATGGGCTTCCGCACGCAGCCGGCCGCGGTGGTCGAAGGGCCGATCGGAGAAGGCGAGCTGGACCTGCCTTCAAGCTGGCAGATGGTGAAGGAGCTGACCGCGAGTCCGCTCAAGTTCACCGTGACCGCGCCCTACATGCTGGCGAAGACGCTGCTGGACCGCCACTACAGCGATCTGCCCAGTCTGACCATGGCCATCGCCGAGGTGCTGCGCCGCCAGGTCGAGGCGATCGACGCGCCCGTCCTCCAGGTGGATGAGGCCAATCTCACCGGCAACCCCGAGGACGCCGTCTGGGCGCACGAGCCGATCAACCATGTGCTCGACGGCGCGCGCGGCGAACGCGCGCTGCACCTCTGCTTCGGCAACTACGGCGGCCAAAGCATCCAGAGCGGCTTCTGGGCCAGCCTGCTCGGCTTCCTCAATAACCTGCACGTGGACCACCTCGTGCTGGAGTTCGCCCGCCGCGGCTATGATGAGTTGGAGGTTTTCACCGACCTGCGCGAGGGTATCGCCCTGGGGATCGGCGTCGTCGACATCAAGGACAACGAAGTGGAGAGCCCCGACGTAATCGCAGCCCGCATTCAGCACGCGGTCGATCTACTCGGCGAGGATCGGGTCAAGTGGATCCACCCCGACTGCGGCTTCTGGATGCTGCCGCGCTCGGTCGCCGATCGTAAGATGCAGACGCTGGTGGCAGGGCGGGATCTCTTTCTGGGGCAAGCGGCGGGGTGAGCAATACGCCTAAACCAAAACCGTGATCCGGCAATCCTCCCTGTCCAGCGCCTCCGGACTCAAGGCCACGCCCAGCCCCGGTCTCTGGGGCGGCTGCATCCGCCCATTCTCCACCACGAAGGGATGATCGACCAGCTCCAGATAGAAGCCCAAGGTAAACGCGCGCACGATCTCCTGCATCCACGTATTGGTGGCGTGGGCGGCCAGATGCAGGGAGGCCGCCAGCGTTACCGGGCCGGTGCAGTCGTGGAAGATCACGCCCATGTTGTTGGTCTCGGCCATGTCCGCCGTTTTACGGCATTCGGTGATGCCGCCCGCCCAGGTCACATCTGTCATCACCACGTCACAGGCATCGACGCGCAGCATCTCCTCGACCGCGTAGCGATTCATGAGCAGTTCCGACGCACAGATGGGGGTGCGCGTCGAACTGCGCAGCTTGGCCAGCGTGCGCGGGTTGTCAGGCTTCATCAGGTCCTCCAGCAGGACCGGCTTGTAGGGCTCAAGGGCCTCCGCGATACGGCGGGCGGGCTGGAGTGCCCAATAGCCGTGTCCCTCCAGGATAATGTCCATCTCCAGGCCCACCGCGTCGCGGACCTGCTTCCACGGCTGCAATCCTTCGTCAATCTCCGCGAACGAGATCGTCTGTCCGTGATTGGCGAGAGCGAAGCGATCAAAGGGCCAGATCTTCATGGCGCGGATTCCCATATCGAGCAGCGAGCGGGCAAGCTCGCCGGCATCGCCGCCGGGTTGCCAGGCCTCGAAGTCCTGATACGTGCCGGTTGCAGCGGTGTTCACTTTGCGGGATATATCCGGTGGTTTCTGCCCGTAACCCGCGGAGGCGCAGGTGTTGTAGACCGGCACGCCCTCCGGATTGCTCGTCCCGCCCAGAAGCTGCCAGATCGGCCGGCCCAACTCCTGGCCCAGAATGTCCCAGAGCGCGACGTCCACCGCCGAGAGGCAGCGCATCTCCAGCCCCCTATTGCCGTAGATGTGAGAGTTCTCGTACGCACGGCGCCAGAACGCCTCGATCTGGCGCGGGTCGCTCTCCAGCAGCAACGGCGTCAATACCTCATCGATATAAGCCGTCACCGAGCGGGGCGTGTAGTAGGTCTCTCCCAGGCCGACGATCCCGCTGTCCGTCGTCAGTTCAAGGAAGGTAATGTTGGCGAAGGTAGCGAAGTGGACGGTTCGAACGCCGGTGATCTTCACGATAGACCTCTGAAGGAAGATGGTGGACCAGCACAGGGCAAGCGCTTCAGGGAGAACTATACAGCAGTTGAGCAAGTTGCAAAAGGGCTGTCCGGACCGTGAAAAACGGTTTGACAAGGTGGGCCTCAGATATAATAATATGTGGACAGTACACGATGTAGCAAGGCATGGTTCGCTGCATCGTGCCAAAAGCTGTGTTCCTATGCGCAGGCGAGGATGCCGCACCGGAAGCGGCGTGTGCGCATAGGAGCATGGCGATCATCTCCAGAAAGCCCCAACGAGTTTCCCTATGACCTACGCTGACATTCAGAAACCCGCGCTGCCGTACCGCTATGAATTTGGCCTTGATGAGTTGGAGGCCGCCCAGGCATGTGTCGACGCCCATGGGTTTGCCGTGGTCAAGCAGGTACTGTCCGCCGAGCTGGTTAAGCAGCTTCAGGAATCGGTTCTACAGGTTATTGACCCGGACGGGGCACTGGGCCACGGCGAGAGCTACACCCACACTACCGTTGTCGAACACTCCCCTGCACTGTGGAAACTGCTCGACTACGAGCCCTATCTGCGGGTCCAGCGGCTCTTCTGCCAGGCGGACGAGCTGACCATCCACCGCTCAGCCGCGATTCTGCGCAATCCCGGTTCGTCGCCGCTCACGTGGCACTCTGACTGGCACGGCTTCAGTCAAGGCCCCCCGCAAAACGCAGGCGATGTCCTCAACCGGGGTCACTGGCCCTCGGGCCGCTGGTTCTACCTCACAGGCTCCTATCCTGAACACGGCGGCCTCGCCGTGATTGAAGATTCCCACGTGGAAGATTGGGCGGGACCGGAAGGCTTTGCGCTGACCCCGGACAAACGCTCATTTCACCCTCAGGGGAGTGAACCAAAAGGCTATGTCGGCTTCGACGTGCCGGGTATTGTGCCCCTGTTCACGGAGCCGGGCGATCAGATCATCTTCGCCGCACGCACCTACCACGCCGCCTTCCCCAACCAGACCGACCAGGTGCGGCTTTCCTGCGGCCTCGGTCTCCGCCCGCGCAGTTACTGGATAGAGGCGCCGTGGCCGCTCCCTGAGTCGGCTCAGGCGTTCATCAAGGCTCTGCCTCAACGTCATCAACACTTGGTAGAAAACTATGTCGGTATCGATACGGAATGGCGCGGTCAGGAGATGACCGCATGAGTAAGGCTTGACAGATTTCGGACAGCGACTGCGTCGACTTAGGACCGTTGGCGCCCGGCCCCTCGGAAGCAATTGACCAGAGTACGTGTTGTTGCATGCGCTTCGATTACTACCAGATCAAACTAACAGATCAAAGGAGAAGAGAGCATGAAACGGAACAACCTGAGTCGACGTGATTTCTTGAAGCTGTCTGCCGTCACCGGCACGGGAGCCCTTCTGGCTGCCTGTGCTATGCCTGCCGCACCGGCGGGAGAGGGCGGAGCAGCAGCGCCTCCGGCAGTAACCACAACGATTGACTTCTGGGATTTCCCGTACTACTCATCGGCTCTTGGCGAGCCCGGTTCCTGGCAGTGGGAGCGGGCGAACGCCTTTATGGAAGAGAATCCAAGTATTGAGGTTGAGGTGCTTCCCCTGACGTGGGAGCAGGGCAGCAAGGTGACAACGGCCCTCGCTGCCGGTTCGCCCCCGGATGTTGTCGGCGGCGGCTGGATTCAGCTTGCCCTTTCGGCTTTGGAGGTGGGACTGGCTCTGGACCTCACCGATTCGTTGGAAGAGCAGTTGTCCAGCGATATGGTCGAGGGAATGCTTGAGCAGTGCTCAATCGATGGCAGAGTGTACATGTTGCCGTACTGGCCGGTGTGCCAGTCCGGGGTTGTCTACCTTGATGGGGTCGAGGAAGCGGGCGCGATGGATACTGCACCCCAGGCCCCATGCTACGGGTGGAACATCGATCAGTTCAATAGCTGGCTTGAGGCTGTACGGGGGACGCGACCGGACGGCAGCGAGCGCTACGGACTCGGCATCCCTTCCGCCCATTCCACGCCGGCTTTTCATTGGGTGACACTCCTCTATTTCCGCTGCTTCGGCGCCCACTTCTGGACCGATGAGACGGAATCGTGCGTCGACATGGCCTCGCCGGAGGCGATCAAATGCCTTGCATGGATGCAAGATCTGGCCGCAAACGATCTGATTCCCGATCCGGCAGGGTACACTGGCGACGATAACAACGCCCTCATCGATCAGGGCAACATCCTCATGCAGGTTGGCAACGTGGTACCCGGGGGTGCACGCCGGGAGGGGATGGAACTGGATGAGGAGACCCTGGTCGTCACTGATACCGAGAACGAACGCAAATGGCGCTTTATCCAGTATCCACACGATGACCCGCACCCCGCCATCGCCTGGGGCGGTGCAAACTACTCCGGCCTGGTGCCCTTCAAGCCCGAGGACCCTGCTGATACGCCAGGGCTGTTGAAGTTCCTCCACTGGATGACCAACGACGAAAGCGAAGAATGGCTGGTTAAGTCGGCGGGAATGCTGCCGTTCCGCAAGTCCATTCTGGCGGAAGTCGCCGACGACCCCCTCGTTGTATATACATCCGAATGTCTGATGCCGAACGCATGGTTCGATGCCAAGCGCAGTACGGAGACCATCGTGGTGCGCTCGATCTTCGAGGAATATTTCCAGGGCGCCTTCTCCGGCATGAGCGCGGAACAGGTGATGCAGGAGATGACCGACGACATCAACACGGCGCTCGAGAGCTGTGCGTAGAACCCCACCATGGATAAGGCCGGTCTCCCGCGACGACACAGCTCGCGGGAGACCCTTTCAGATTTTCAAGAGCGGGGACAGCCATGAACTATGCCAAACGTGAGGAGATGTGGGGCTATATCTTCGTCACACCTTTCCTGGTCCTGTTCCTGGTCTTTGTGCTGGTGCCTACGGTCATGTCCGTCGTGATGGCCGCGCTCGAATGGTACGATCGAAAGCCGGTCTGGGTTGGTATGGACAACATAGACCACGTCCTGAACGACAAGCGTTTCTGGCAATCTGTACGCAACACGTTGACCTACGTAGGCATGTTCACATTCGCTGCCGTCGCACTGGCGCTTGCGGTGGCGATCCGGATCACCAAGTTCCGACATCAGGGCATGCGCCAGGGCCTGCAAAGTGCGTTCTATCTGCCCAGTGTGGTTTCGCTCGTCGCCGTGGCGGTCGTCTGGCGCTACATCTTCAACAATCAGTTCGGTCTGATCAACTACCTGTTGAGCGTGGTCGGAATCGACCCTGTCAACTGGTTGGGGAATCCGCAGACAGCCCTGCCGTCCCTTGTCTTTATGGACCTGGTGACCGGGCTGGGCGTTGGCATTATCATCTTCGTGGCTGCGGTCCTCGGGCTGCCTTCCGAGCTGTTCGATGCAGCCCACATTGACGGCGCCACCGGGTGGCTGGAGACGATATATATCACCATCCCCCTGTTGACCCCGAGCATCCTCTATGTGGCGGTGACGACGATGATCGTGGCAATGCAGCTCTTCGTCTCCGTCTTTTTCCTCACCAAAGGCGGGCCGGTGGGGTCCACGTTGACTCTCGCCTTCCTCACCTACCGTTACGCCTTTATCTTTCTCAAAGTGGGCTACGCATCGGCCGTCGGACTGGCGCTTCTCCTGCTCACCCTGGCACTGGCGGTGGTCCTCTTCCGCTGGTTCCGGTCCGTCGTGGAATACTAAAGGAGCCCGGGCGCGCCGTGCTGAAACAACCCACTGTCCCCGACGAGCTTGTCTCGCGTCCAATCCAGACCGAAAAGCGTTCCTGGCGCAAGGTTTGGGAAAAGATCGGCAGTAACTTCACACTACTGCTGCTCCTTTTTTGGGCTCTCGTCTCATGGTTTCCCCTCTACTGGATGGTGCTGACCAGCTTCAAGAAAGGCCAGCAGGCGCAGGCTCTGCCCCCCGGCCTGTGGGTGAAGGAGCCCACCCTGGAGTCCTATCAGCACGTGCTGAGTTCGACTTTTCCCGTGCTGCGCTGGTTGGCCAATAGCCTCTTCGTCTCCGTCACGGTTACGGTCTTCGGGCTGTTACTGTGCGCGGCCGCCGGCTATGCCTTCGCGCGCAAGCGCTTCCGAGGACGTGATATCATCTTCTGGATGGTGCTGAGCACGATGATGCTGCCGGGTTTCTCCAGGCTGATCCCGGCCTTCATGCTGACGCTGCTGCTGAATCTGCATGACACCTACTGGGTCATGATCCTGCCCGGGCTGGCGTCACCCTATGCGGTCTTCCTCATCCGCCAGTTCATGTTGACGCTGCCGTCCGAGCTGTTCGACCAGGCGCGCATCGACGGCGCCGGCGAGATCCGCCTCTGGTGGCAGATCGCGCTGCCGCTGACCAAACCGGCGCTGGCGGCACTGGGGACCTTCACCTTCGTGGCAACCTGGAATGACTTCGTGTGGCCCCTGGCTGTGATCAACGATCTGAAACTGATGCCCATCCAGGTCGGCGTGACCCTGCTGCGCGGCATGGAGCGCACCGGGCGCAACGATTACCCGATCGCCATGGCTTCCGGCGTACTGATGGCCGTGCCGCCGATCATCATATTCTTCCTGTTCCAACAGTACTTTATTCGCGGCCTGACCATCGGCGCGTTGAAGGGCTAGTGGATGCCGGCGCGACGACCTCTTACACAACTGTCGCAGTGCCAGGCTTAACCCCAAACAGATCACTCCTATAGTTATCAGTGGACGCAGCCCCGAGCACCTGTTCGACCCTGTCCAGCACACCCCGATTGCGGCCTGCAGCTTGATGCCGCCCTGTGTCAGGCCTCCCACTCGATCAACACACCGAGGAAACTGTTCGGGCGCTCAACCAGCATCTCGTATGTCTCTCCAACGTCGTCTGGCTGAATGCGGTGGCTGATCAGCCCCTCGCCCAGCAGCGAACCGTCCGCGAACAGTTGCAATACCAGATCAAGGTTGCGTTCCCGGGTCCACGGGTCCTGGGTCGTGTGGGGATGTCCGGACACGCGGGCATGCGCGCCGATCAGTGAGACACCTTTGTGGTGAACAGCCCTGTAGAGATCGATTTCGGCCGACCCGCGGGGGCTGCCCAGCAGCACCACGCGCCCGCCGTCGCCTGCCAGATCCAGGGCCTGCGCTACGACACCGGGATTGCCGGTCGCTTCGACCACGACCTCCGCCATGTGTCCACCGGTGATATCGTTCACTGTCTGCCTGACGTCCGACTGTTCCGGATTGAGAGCATGGACACCACTGGCGCCTGCGACCCGCACGCGATTGGGGAGGAGGTCAACCCCGATCACGGGCCGCGCGCCGGACAGGCGAGACAGTTGCGCCGCAAACTGGCCGATCAGCCCCAGACCCAAGACGATCACCGTTTCGCCCAGTGCGACTTTGCCCTGACGCACGCCCACCGCGCTGATACCCCCCATCACAGCCAGTGCGCCCTGTTCCAGCGTAACGTCCGGCGGCAAACGCCACATTTTGGTTGTGCGTACATCACACAGGGCCCAATCGCCATGCGATGCGTAGACGACCACACGGTCGCCTTCTGCCCATTCTGTCACCTCGCGGCCGACCGCCTGCACGGTGCCTGCCAGGGCGTAGCCCATGTCGATTGGGAACTGTGGCGGGTCCGGCCCTGAGAAGCCGATGTGTGAACCACTGTACATCGCGAGCTCCGTGCCCGCGCTGATGAGAGAGCAGGCTGACTTGACGACAACCTCATGCGGGGCGGGTACTTCCGGGATTTCGAAGGAATCCCATTCAATCCGGCGTATCGCCTTACAGACCAGGCGTCTGGCTCGCATCCTGTTCTTCCTCTTGAACTGCTGTCCGGTCGCCTTCGTTTCGTTCCTCATTCTGTTTTGCCATCTATCCATGTACGCATCGACGATCTGCTGTCACGATTTGCCCATGCATAGTAGGGAATGAAGGTCAGGCCGACGTCCGGTTGGTCGTACGAGCCGCCGTCTCCTTGTAGAGAAACAACCCCGCCGAGAAGATCCTGCCTGAAATCTGCCCCGAATTCGTTCAGCAACGCTGACTGCCGGTAGTGCCCCAAAAGCTCGCGGCCGTCATCCCTCCCGTTCCCCGGCGGCAACGCAACGTACGGGCCCCACATATCAATGGCGGGATTGTCGGTACTTTCGATGCAATACACAAGCGGCCCGCGACACAGCGCAACCTTGCCCTCATAGTAGCGGGCACGCGGGTCGGCAGTCACGGCAACAACATGCATCGGCAGCTGCAGTGTGACAGTATCACCTTTGCGCCATTCCCTGGTGATGCGGCAGTAGGTTCCAGGCGCGATGTCGCCTTCGACAGGTCGTCCATTCACCTGCACAGTTGGGTTGCGGCACCATTCAGGTATTCTCAGGTTCAGATCAAATGTGGAGAGCCGTTCGGGATCGAGAGTGATGTTTACATTCCCGTCCCAAGGATAGGACGCGTCCTGAGCAAGGCACAGTTTGGTCCCGTCATCCAGGCGCCAGTCCATCGTACAACTGTCATACAGGTGGACCCACACGCCATCCTCGGAAACGCTGAACATGTATCCTGGCAATGACGCGATCGTGCGCAGCGCGTTGGGTGAGCAGCAACTGGTGGAAGCTGATGACCAGGGGGTGCGCTGCCAGTGGTTGCCGTCTGACGAGAGGGGACACATATAATGGAACTTTCCGCCGTCGGCAGATACGTGCACCAGGAAGCCGTTGTACAGCGTCCTTTCCATCAGGTCGGCGTAACAGGCATCGCCCGTCACGGCCAGCATGCGCCAGTTCCAAGTCGCGTTTCCGATCGCTTCGCACGTCTCCAAACCTGTGCCCAGCAGGAACCTGAAGACGCCCGCATGCAGTTCGAAGGCGTCTTTGCATGTCAGCTCGCCGTTCTCAGAGTCCACGGCCAACTGGCCGGTGAGATGCAGCTTGCCGGCTGTCATGTCACGCCAGATGGCAGTGACCTTGTCCATGAATACCTGGTCGCCTGTCTCTGCATAATAGTCGGCGCCGCCGCACATGAGATATGTCTGACGCACAACGTGCCGGCTCAAGTAGCCGAGGAAATCGGAGCCGATGATCGGGGGCTGTCTCAGCAGTGGGGTGAGGAAATGTCTGGCGCCGGCGAGATATCTCTCTTTGCCCGTGGTACGGTAGAGTTCGACCAACGCCATTTCGATGACGCTGTGCCCGGCAAAGTTCTCCCCCCGAAACTGCTGGCAGATTGCGTCGGCAACACGCTGCGCACACGCCAGAAATTCGGTCGATCCAGTTGCGCGGTGGTGTGCAATGGCAGCCTGGATCATATGTCCCGGGTTGCCCAGTCCGTACGATCTTTCGAAATCGTCGCCATAGTAGATAGCCCAGAATGCGTTGTCCTGATGCGCATTGGCAACGCCGGTCACAAACAGGTCGAGCAAGGCGCGCGTGTCGGGATCGTCCCCGGACTGCAGGACATACGCGCAAGCTTCCAGCCATTTATGGAAGTTCGCGCGCCAGGAATGGCCGTTGCGCGTGCGGTTCATTCCGGTGGGATTGACCTTGAGCGTTTCCAGGCCGGCCGCGATTCCCGCCTTGTCGCCCGTCGCGTAGGCCCTGAACGGCGCGGTCTGGTCGTCTACGTCCAGCCAGGCCAGGAACGCCGGGATGCCATTCGTCCGGTTGGCATGCATGCGCGTGTTCCAGAACCCATCGTGCATGGTAACGGCCTGCACCGGGACAGGTTTGAGGGGGGCAAAAGGGCTGGCGACGGTGGACACTACGCCGGCCTCCTGCCAATGTGGGATATGTCGATCGTCTGACATGCAAACCTCCTCCCTGGGAACGTGCGCATCCTGTCAGCACGCGGACGCCTCGCCCGCCCCGACGCGAGACGCAGTTCGGAACCTCACTCCATCTGGACTTCCGTCGCGCCGGCGGCGAGGAACGGGCCGAGCGTTTCACCCCGCAACAGCTTGTCCAAATCGTCCAGGAACTCCAAATAGGTGCCCTGCCAGCCAAAGTGGTCCCAGAACCAGCCGTCATACGGCGATCCCGCCGTGGCCTCGCCCTTCGGAACGTCGGCATAGCGGGCGCGCATTGCCTCGATCTTCTCCGCCTGCAGCCGCCCCAGTTTGTAGTCCAGGTACAGTTCGAAACAGTCTACAAAGATGCGCACGTCGTTCACGTTGGCCTCAAGCAGCCCGGCGACGTGAGCGAAGGAGGCCGGGTCAATCTTGCCATCCAGCTGCCGCCACGCCGTCAGCACGTTTTCCATGTGGGCGATGGACGGCCTCTTCTCGACCATCAGCTCGGCGGCATAGGCGGCGGTCAGCGGCACGCGGTTGAAGATAAGCTGGTAGCGCGGATCGTTGCGCAGCGCTTCGCGCTCCTGCTCGGGATAGGCGTCGAGCGGCAACGCCAGGCCGAGGACGTCCTCCCCCACGCGGTCCATCCCCGGATGCAGGTAGTCGGTCCAGATTCGCCACGGTCCGTTGAGGCGAGTGTCCAGGTAGCTGTAGCGCGCAACGTAACTGTGACACTGGGTCAATCCGCTGCGGCTGAACAGCGCGCCGATGGTGGCGGGATAGGTTGTGCGCAGGCCGGGGAGGAACGCGCGCGCCTCCGCGCCGTACTCCATCGTCAGCCACTCGGACAGGATGTCGTCCGGGTTGAGGTAGGGGTTCCAGCACAGCTTGCCGTAGGCATACCAGTTGGAGAGGTTGAGCGGATGGTCTACGTGTTCGGGATGGATCCCCAGATTGGCGTCAAACCCGTCACAGTTTTTGTCGGCTGCCTTGAGGAACTCTTCCTGCCAGCGGTGGGCCATGGAGCAAGGCAGGAAGTTCAGCCCGGCCGTATCGCCCACCAGCGCGAGCTCGAACACATAGGGGGAACGCTCGCCCGGTCGGTTGCCTATGTGGCGCCAGATCGGGTGCGGCGGATAGGGCGGACGAAAGTCCCAGTACAGATGGCAGGGCGCGATGCGTACATTGGCTGGGAGCTCATCCCCCCAGTCCCCGAACAGCTCTGTTTCGGATTTGGCGTAGGCGGCCTGATCGGTGACCGCAGGCCAGAGCAGCTCTCCGCCGATGGTGGCCAGCGCCTCGCTGACCAGACGCATGCCGGCCAGAACGCGCTCGCGAACCGGCAGCGCGCGACAGCGCTCGCAGTCGTCCTCGTGCGGACCTGGCGCGTTCTCCCCGGCGCCCCAGACGATGGCATTGCGCACCGACGGCATGGTGTCGGCCAGACGGGCGGCGAAATCGTGCCACTGCGCGCGGACGGCATCGGAAAAGGGGCAGACGTCTTCGTAGTTCCCGTTTTCGTCCGGCTCGGCATAGTGGAGGGACAGACCAACCGTTACGCCGAAGCGGTCCATAAAGCGGGCGAACTGCTCGACCGGCTCGGCGCGGGAAAGCCAGCGTTCGAACTGTGAGCCCCTGGCCGCGTACTGAGCGAACAGACCGAGGCTGTTGACGCGCATGGCCAGCAGCCGCCGGGCGAGGTCCAGGTACTCCGGGCACTCTTCAGGGCGCAGCATCTTTTCGTAGTCCAGTATACTCTTGAAAGGCAGACACCAGACCTTGTTCGAAGGCGTTTCCCACATCCGCAGCGCGCGCACCGGGAAATGCGGGCCATCGGTCAGCGGCGTGATGGCCTGGTTGCGTCGGGCGCGGTCGATGCACTCCTGCACGCCATACAGAACGCCCCGCCCATCGCCGCCGGTGATGCGCAAGTTGGCGCCGTCGTTCACCGCGATGCGATAGTGCTCCGGCTTCAAGTCGGTCCCGGCGGTGTCCAACCAGGCCGTGACATTCCCTTGATCGGAATGATTCCCGATGGTCGGCCTTATACCACCCAGCTTTTCGATCCAGCGTGCCAACTCGTCGGCGGCGGTCTGAACGCGTGGACTGGCATCGCGCGGGATTCTGATCGCATCGATCACTGGCATCTGCATGTCTGTGTTTGCCTCCTACGATTCTCGCTTCAACTCAAGTGGTCAACCGGTAGGGTTGTATCAATTTGCTGCGTACGCCCACTGTCCGCGGATCATAGTACGCCAGGCACTAAAGGCATCCGCAAAGAACGCTATATCGACGTCCTGGCCCGCTTCCAAGCTGCCCTTGCGGTCATCTACGCCGTTAACGCGGGCTGGCGTCAGGCTTGCCATACGAATGGCCTCTACCAGTGGAACACCGACGGTGTCCATCAGAAAAGGTATCATCTGGTTCAACATTGTGGTGCTGCTCGCAAACGCGGTCCGATCAAGCAGCATGCCAACGCCGTCGTAAACGCCCCGATTTATTGACAAAGTACGACACTATCCGTTCACCCGGAAATGTCAAACCCAGGGAGTTGTGCCAAAAGCATTCTGGACTATAATACCTCCTTGTGATTGAGAGATTGCAGCAGAATTCGGCAGGGCAGAAGCCTTCCGGGCCGACTTACACCGGATTTCTGATTGAGGTCAGCTGAGGAAATATTATGACGCAGGAAGACTATAGCCTTACCGAAGAGCAGATCCGGCTTTTTGAAGTTTTCGGCTTCCTCGTCCGGAGAAATCTGTTCAGTCCCGGGGAGATGAATAAGATAAACGAAGAGTTCGATCGTCGCCTTGCATCCATTCTGGAGGAAACCGATCCGGAAGAGAGACGTATTTTCAACAACTGGAGTAACCGGACCCCGGAAACCCCCTTTATTGCCAGCTTGCTTGAGGACCCGCGCATTTATCTGCCCGCGGAACAACTGATAGATGAAGATTCCGTTCCCGTCCATTCTAACGCCAACAGCTATGAGAATAATACCGAATGGCATCCGGATTGGAGCGATCCTCATCTATTGGCAATCAAGAACGTCATGTATCTGCAGCCGACAACCGCTGACCGCGGCGCATTGCGTCTCATTCCCGGGTCGCACAAAAATCCATTACATGAAGAGCTTCATAGCATTGGATTGCGCAGTACGTTTGGCCCCACAAAGGCCCGGTTCTTGGAAGAGTCTGGTCTGAGCGGTGAAGATATTCCCTGCTATGTATTCAGTTCGAATCCGGGTGATGTCATTATCTTCAACCAGTTGACCTGGCATGCTGCCTTTGGCGGCTATAGAGACCGCCGCACCTGCACCTTTAATTTCTATGGTGCCCCAAGGACACCCGAAGCGGTAGAGTCGATGCGCAAAGTGGTGGAATACATTCCTGAACTCAAGAAGAACTTGGGAACGATGGGGTTGCAATATCATCCCTGGTGGCTGGAAAATCCTGAAAATAACCCCAGGCGTGCGCGCTGGATTAGTCGGTTGGAGGAATGGGGTTTCGTGGATGCTTATAATAACTAAGGCTCGTTGAAGTTTCAACCAGCCATCCCAACCGTAGGGGCACCCCTTGTGGGTGCCCTGATTGTTGCCTCCCTTGTGTGCCCTTCGTGTCCCTCTGTGGCCCTCCTTGGAACAAAGAAAGCTGTTCTTCGCGCCCCTGCGCGTGCTGAGAACTGCCTTTGAACCTTCACAAGGGTCTAGCTTTCCAGGTACTCAAGCACCCCATCCCAATCACAAAACGTGCCGCCGACCATCTTTTGGGGCTCCGGGCGCGGTATGTGCATGTCCGAACCACCGGTCTTGACCAGTCCGAGGCTATCTGATATCCGTACATATTCGTCCTCTTGGGCCTCGGTGTGCGCGGGATGGAACACCTCGACACCGTCGAGTCCTTCGTCAGCCAGGGCAGCGATATTCTCTTCGTCGAACGTGAAAACGACGCCCGTGTCGTGGCCGGGATGAGCTACCACGGCAATGCCGCCGGCCTCGTGAATAGCCGGAATTACCTCCGGTACCGGTGGGTGGAGAACCCGGACGCCGGACTCCTCCCGCAAGGCCATGAACTCTTTTTGATTCGACACAACGCCTTTTTTCAGCAGCAGCCTATATAATGCTGTCGACTCGGAATGTTCCTGAGCCTTCACCTCGGCGTCGTATTCAGCGATGGTCACCTTTGTGCCTTTCCCCTGCAAATATTCCAGCAAGGCGACACTGTACCTTCTTCTCACCGACCAGATTTCATCGGCCAGAAAACCTTCAAGAGAAGGAAGCGGACCATCGCGGAAAAAGCCCAAAACGTGGGCCGGTATCCCGCGCCACGAACTTGTGATCTCGATGCCGGGCAAAAAGGTCACGTCGTAAATGGTCGAGAGTCGTTGGCCTTCCGCAATGCTATCGATGGTGTCGTGGTCGCTGAAGGTCACGGCCGTCAGTCCGCGCGCCATGGCAATGCTGAAGACCTCCTCCGGGTCAAACGATGCGTCGGAGGACGCATGAGTATGGACGTGCAGATCTGCTCTTCTCACGAGGTTAATCTCCTTACCTGCTGTGATTCTACTGGAATTGTGTTGAGCCCGTCGATGACAGAGAGTTCGCTGAGAGGTTGCCTGCGTCCACCTGGGCTCGGATACGACTTGGGGGCACACTCATTATAGGAAATCCTTCCGTTTCGGTGCGCAGTCGTAGCCGATGTGCGGGTCCAGGTAACCTTACAAGAGATCAGCGGGCAAACGGGCGAGACTATTGCTGTCGATGGGGATCGAAGACATCACGCAGCGCGTCGCCAACGAAGTTGAAGCCAAGCACACAAAGGATCACGGCAACGCCCGGCGGTATCCAGAGCCAGGGACGGATCTGCAGAACGACCAGATTATTGGCCTGAAAGATCAGGTTTCCCCAGCTTGGCGTCGGAGGCTGCACACCCAGGCCGACAAAGCTGAGGCTGGCTTCAAGCAGGATGAAACCGCCGATGCTGGTCACCATGCTGACCAGGATGATGCCGGACAGATTAGGCAGGATGTGCCTGAAGATAATGCGACGGTTGTCTACCCCGATGGATCGGGCAGCCAGGATGTAGTCCTCTTCCCGCACTGTCAGGATCTGGCCTCGAATCAAGCGGCACACTCCGTGCCAATTCAGGAGTGCAATGGCAATAAACAGATTGACCAGGCTGGGTCCCAGCAAGGATACCATGATCAGGAGCATCATGAAATCGGGAAATACCTGCATCACCTCGACTAGCCGCTGGATCAAGTTATCCACCCAGCCGCCGAAGAAGCCCGATATGGCGCCCATGATCGTGCCGATGACCGTCTGCAGCATCACCCCCAGCGCACCGACCAGCAGGGAAATGCGCCCGCCATAGACGACGCGGGACCACATGTCTCTGCCGATCGCGTCCGTACCCAGCCAGTGTTCGCTGCTCGGCGGTTTGACCAGGTTGTACGCGTCGGTTGCGGAAGGCTCATAGCTCGTGACCAGAGGCGCAGCCAGCGTGACGACCAACAGCGCGCCGATCATGATCGCGCCGAGGACGCCGAAACGATTGCGCAGATAGTCCTTCCAGGCGCGAGACCGAAACAGACCCTGTCGGCGCGTCAACGCGACGTCGTCGCTGGCAGAGGGTTGCTCGCGCTGTAAGGAAGGACGTTCCAATATCTCTGTACGTTTGGTCATAATGGTGAGCCCCAGTCCATGCCGAGTATCTCACGCCGCTGTGCAGCGTTGTCCAGGCCAGAAATGCGGCCTGCGCCCGTCATCCTGAACGCGGCGAAGGATCTCATCGGTGTCCTCGCGAGATCTGCAGCTCATTTATAGGCGGTACGCGGAAGCTCATCTATAGGCGATACGAGGATCGACAAACGCGTAGGCGATGTCGGCGATCAAATTTGCGATCAGCGTCAGGATGGCGATGACGATCACGTTGGCCATCATAACGGGGTAGTCTTTCGACAGTGCAGCGTCCAGCACCCAGCGACCGATGCCCGGCCAGTTTGCCAAACGTTCTACCAGCACTGAGCCGGCAAACAGCGCCGGCAGCCGGTAGCTGATGATCGTCACGATCGGCATGAGCGCGTTGCGGAAGGCATGGCGCATGATCACGACACGCTCTGGGAGTCCTTTGGCCTGCGCCGTGCGCACGTAGTCCTCGCCCATCACCTCCAACATGCTCGTGCGTGCAAAGCGGATAAAACCGGCGGAACCACCCAGCCCGAGCACCGTGACCGGCAGGATCATGTGCTTGAGGCTATCCCACGGCCCTCTATCGCCACCTACGGAATACATTCCGCTTGCGGGGAGCCAGTTGAGCTGCAAGGCAAACACCCATATGGCCAGAAGCAGGAAGAAGAAACCGGGCAAGCTGAGGAAGAGGAAGGAGATGACGGTGGTCACGACATCGAATATCGAGTACTGGAAGAGGGCGGAGAGGACGCCCAGCCCAAGTCCTACCACAAGACTGACCGCCAGGGAGGTCACCGTCAACCTCAGCGTCACCGGTAGTCTACGCACCATCTCCTCGAACACGTCCGCTTGATCAATCATCGAGCGGCCAAAGTTGCCCTGGGACAGGTTCCACAGCCAGCGGAGGTACTGCACGTGGATAGGTTTGTCCAGCCCTAACTTCTCCTTAAGGTAGTCCTCGTACCCCTCTTTTGCCTCATATTTGTAGCCATGTCCGTCAATCGTGATTTCTATGTGTTCGAACGCAATATCGGGCGGCAACATGAATTGGGTGGGATCACCAGGCGCCAAGTGCATCAGTCCGAAGTTGACGATGGTAATAATGAAAAGGATCGGGAAGATGAGCCATATGCGCCGGATGATGTAAGTCGTCATCAGACCCCCTACGGCGGGCATAGGGGCACGAGGACGAACATCCCCATGCCCCTACCCCCTACCAATCAAATTCTACACAAACCCAATTCGGGCGTGACTAGCCCTCATCGTCGCAGATGTACCAGTCTAAGAGGCCATAGTCTGCACCGCCGCGGTGCACCAGCCCAGTTGTGGTGTTGGGAACGACACCGCAGATATTGGATCGCGTGCCCCAGACGCGCATATTGGTGGAGAAGGTGATCCAGGGACCATAGTCGTACCAGATTTTGGTGGCCCTGGCGAGGTTTCTCGTGCGTACTTCATCATCGAGCGTGGCCCGGGCTTCCTTGCACAAGGTGCCGAATTCATCGTCGTACCAGCCGGTATTCTCATAATTCCTACCAAGCGGTCGATGGAAGTAGTAACAGGCTCGGAGGCTATATCCCCGAACGGTTCCGCCGCCCCCTTCGCTAACGTCGTACTCGCCAGCGAGCAGTTTGTCAGGGAAGGCCAGGCCGACGATCTGCATCTCGACGTCCAATCCCACCTCGCGCATCATGTCAATCCACAGGTTCCAGATGGGCTTTTCAGCATCATCGAGGAAGATGATGGTGCGGTCGGCATCCCATTCGCCCGCGTCGATGGCTTCCTGGATCAACTGCTTCGCCATTTCGGGGTCGTACTCGCGCCACACCATGTCCTCGGCTCGATAGGCTCCTTCGTTGGCCATCCAACTGTAGGTCTTGCTGCCATGGCCCAGCGTGTGGGCGGCGACGATGGCGTCGCGGTCGGTGGCGTATTCCATCGCGTAGCGGATCTTGTCCGGCAGGGATCCGGGCCGGCGATTGAACTGAATCCCAAGCATCCCCAGGGATTCGTCCACGAGGATCTTCAGGTCGGGATTGCCCTCCAGGCCTTCGATGTCGCTCACCTGCAGGTACTGGGTGACATCCAGGTCGCCAGCGACCAGAGCCGGGAGCTGCGCTTCGTGTTCCATGGTGATGGCAATGATCTTGTCCACCTTGGGTTCGCCGAAGTACTTCGCACCCCACCAGTCATCGACCGCAACAGCTTCGAAGAACACATCCCTCTCCAAGTCGCCCAGACGGAAGGGGCCGCTCACCACGGTGGGATTCATCGCCTCGGGATTCTCGCCGGTGATGAGGGTTTCCAGGGGAAACTGCTCAAAGATGTGCTTGGGAACAATGCCCACCCTGGGGCCGTATTCCTCGTGGTGGGGCGTGCAGTTGTTTCTGCCCTCTTGCATGTCAAAGCGGATCGTGTGGTCATCCACCATCACGATGCCCACGATCTCGTCGGCTTCGCCCTTCACGTATTCCTGCTCGCCGACCCACCCATAGTTCCGGTTCATGACGTCGGGATGGGACAACATTTCGAACGTATACTTGACGTCTGCTGAGGTCAGCGGGGTGCCGTCGGACCACATGGCATCTTCATACAGGTAGAAGGTGGCGGCGTCGCAGTTATCCGTGAGTTCCCACTCCTTCGCTAGCCACGGCACCGCCTCGAAATCTCTGTTGTGGAGGAGCAACGGCATATAGAAGTAGGGCTCGATGTCGCCCTGGGCCTTATAGGTAGGATAGGGGAAAATGTTGAACCCTTGGGCCCAATTGGAACGGAAGCCCACGCGGATCACGCGTTCAGCATCCTCATCTGCTGTGGTGAGCGCAGCCTCTTCTCCGGATGCGGTGTCCGCAGCGGGCTCGGCCGGCGCGCCGCAGGCGGTTATGACCATGCCGAGCGTCACCAGCATGGCGATAAGCGTGAGTTGCCAATGCTTGTTGTTCATCTCGTGTCCTTCCTTTCTGAAGAATGTCTTGAGATTGTTCGGAGTAACTGCACGTGAGAGGGCCAATGAGGACCGAAAGCGGGACGATATGATTAACGTAAGGGCGGAACCTTAAGGCCGAGCCGGCCTCCCACTTACGTTGAACCCTGCGAGGAATCCCACTGCGGGCAGAAACAGCAAAACCGCTCGATGAACATCCGGATCGCACTCATGATCATCGTCATCTGGCCGTCCAGCATTCGCGCCACCACTGCTGGCTGATTCCTGATCAGGTGCCGCCGTCTCGGCCAGTCATCCTTACGGTGCATTTCTACTATAACATATACTATAACATAGTAGAGACAAGTAGTCAAGCACGATAAATCTATCCCTCATATACCGTCGCCGAAAGAATTTGGCCCAAAAACCGCGTTTTTAGACAGCCTGCAATATGGGCAATCACAGTTTAATTCTGACGTACTCCCTCAAATGTCTCATTAACGATGAGTCCTGTCTTCTCATTCAGCACAACCGTTACTTTATCCGCTTCAAATGACATTCTGAGTTCGAATACGTTGATATCGGCCATCTCATCTATGGTCAAAAGAAAATCACCATTTGTATCCCAGTTTCCTTTTATTCCCGTAGACAGCCCAAATCGTCCCGGAACGATGGTGTAGATACCATCCAACCTCATTGGTGCCGCAAGTTGTGTGAGTATTGGTGCCACAAGTTGGTTGAATTTTCCGGATGTGGGATCAATCATGGAAAACCTGACCTCTGCTTCTTCTTGACCATTGAAACGCAAAGAAATTGTCTTGAAGTTAAGGAAATTTTCATCAAGAGCAAATGTTTCCCCTGATATGATTTGCGCTATTTCTGGCAAATATATTTGTTCGGGAGACGACGCGGCTGTGATCGCTTCCGTCTTCTGCTGAAGATTCTCATGACCTTCTGGATTTTTCGGTAATGCCTGATCTGATATCGACAATATAAATTCACCAATTCTTTCTCCATCATATTCCAACAACACATTCTCTCCGCCAGTGATTACCGTTACGATATTTGCGTCTGGTAAAACAGTAAGCGATTGCCCACCACGACCCGCAGCATAGTACATTCCAGAAAAAGGCCCTTCTGAAACGAGGTGCCAGGCATATCCATAATCGCGACCTGGACGGACGAAGGTATTCGTCTTTACCGCACCGTCAACTTGGGGTTGTGTTGATTTTTCTACCCATGCTGCATTCAATATCTGTTTCCCCTCCCAGAGTCCATGGTTCAGGTAAAGGAACCCTATCTTAGCCAGATCACGAGGATGCAGATGAATATCCCCCCAACCTCTGGTTATTCCCTGCGGGTCTGGAGCCCAGATAACCTCACTGATGCCAAGCGGAGTAAAAAGGTGTTTCTGCGCAAAATCGAGCATGCTCATTCCTGTTGCCTTTGTCAGGATCGCCGAGAGTAAATGTGAATTTCCACTGCAATAGGCATGCTCTTGGCCCGGTCCCCTGGCCATGGGCAAATCTAACACATACTGCACCCAATCTTCACTTGTGAACATCTCACTATGTTCTTTTTCTCTTGGTTGATATCCACAACTGAAACCGGAAGTCATGGTGAGCAGGTTTTCTATGGTTATCTTTTCTTTATTGGCATCAAGATTGGCAATAGTACGTTCTGGGAAATAAGACAACAGGGGCTGTTCGACACTTTCAATAAAACCCTGATCAATAGCAATACCGATTAGAACCGATGTAATACTCTTGGTAACAGAAGCCACATCATGGACAGTCCCACCTGGGGTGAATGGATAAAAGTAAGCATCCAGTCCGATCTTGCCGTTTCGAATGATCAACATGCTATGAATGTTCAATTTGCTTTCCCGGTAAAAACTTAGTAATTCTGAGCTTGGCCCCAAAAACTGGACCACAAGCTAAGGTGTATAATGGAGCAAGTCACCAAGCCTGTGGAGGGGCAGTACGATGGTCAAGAAACGGCGGCGGCACTCGGCAGCCTACAAGTTTCGGATTGCGCTGGAAGCGC
>JAJEDI010000067.1 GCA_022821585.1 Caldilineaceae bacterium | reverse complement strand
TGCGCCGTCTCTGACCACTACCCACTGACCACTGACTAAGGCTGTTCTGGGCGGTCGGGCCTTTGCGGCCCTCCCTGGTGCGGGGGCTCCGCCCCCGCAACGCCCCCTCTCCTACAACATGCCTTGTCGACCGGGTGTCGACATTGGTGACGGGTGCCCAATCGAAAGTGTCTGGCCAGACCACGTCCCACCAGTCCCCCGCAGACAACACTGCGGCACTCTCTCCTCACCCACGTGCCTGCCATGTGCCCCGCTAAGAGTCGGAACACAATGTCGCCTATCGCCGCGCATTTCCCACCTGACCCTTTTCGCCCCAAAACTGCGACGCACCCGACTCAGTCCCTTCTTTGAAGATTGGGGACCGAACGTGCTATACTTTGGGGTGCTGGTTTGCCCCGGTAGCTCAGTGGATCAGAGCATCTGACTTCGGATCAGAGGGTCGTGGGTTCGAATCCTACCCGGGGTGCTCATGTATGCGGCCTGTTTGAGGCTAAGCGGATTCACCGCTGTTCAATTGCCGCCCCGCGCGCGCTCCCAGGTTGGCGTTGCGATGGAGGGGCGGCTTTTCATTGGTCCTTTCGCCGGGGTAGAACCAACACGGTTGATTCAGTCCGAGCTGACGGTAACGGCCGGACAGTCACCATCGGTGGCGTAGGTTGGGAAGGGCGGAATGTACCTGGCCCACCCCGCTCGAAGGCTGTTCAGCCCAGCGCGTACGGCGGACGATTTCGTTCAACACCGGTTGCAGACCTGCGAACTCGTCGCTGTGAACGCTGAAGGTAAGGATAAGAAGCCTCTCTCCGTCCGCGGACAACAGAACGACCTGCCATACTTCACTCGCAGTCGCGTGCTCACGATAGCGGATCGATACGACCGCTTCGACGAACGGCCTGAGGCCCTGCACAATCTCAACGCTGGCAGGCTCGATGCTGTAGGTGTGCCCGGCGGCCATCTGCGCGTACCGTTCTAGCGTCGTCCCCATAGCCGCAACGGAGTAGACCAGCATGAAGTTGCTTGACGCGCTGTCCGCGGGCCCCGACTGAAGGCCCAACCCGATGACGGCGTCGTCGCGGCGCTGGCTCATCGCAGACACCAACTCCCCCATTTCCGCAACGCCAATTCGCTCGCCTTCCCGGCTTTTGACCGCGGACGAAAAGAGGGAAAGGTCGACCTGCGCAGGACGCGCCGGGTCGAAATAGTGCCATTCCGATGGAAAGGACAGCGACAAGCCGCGGGCAAGATCGTCGTAAGTCAGCCAGCCCGACGGGTCCGCCTGCAGCGCACTCTCCGCATCGGCGGCTGGCTTGACAAACCCGCCGTAGACCCAAGCCAGCCGCCCTTCGTATTCGATCTGCCACCAGTCGCCGGCTGAATTCGTGCTGACCGCAGCATACTGTTGCCCCTCCGTGACTGTGCTGACGATGGCATGGTCGGTGCCCGGTCCCCCGCGTACATACATTGTGCGCGTGATCGTCACCTTGGGACTGGCCGGTGGTTCGTAAGCGGGATGGTCCTGCCACTGAACTCGCCGTACGATGTCGCGCAGAAACGGCTCCAGCCGGTCGTCAAACTGCTCGCCCCAAGTGTCAAAGGTGAACAGAAGAAATGTCCCGCCGTCGGGCGATAGCAGTACCACCTGCCAGCCGACAATTTCCATGCCCGGCCGGATGATGACCTTGCCTTCTTCGACAACGGCGCCGCCGCTGCGGTACCGGAGCGATGCGGTGTGCTCGCCCCAGGGCCGCAGACCGGGCCCAACCTCGACGCTTTCCAGCCTCTCTACCTCAGACTCTTCCACGCGGGCGGCCAATTGCAGGGCATACTGCTCCAGCGTGCTTCCGGCAGCCGGTACCGCGCGAATGGTAAAGCGATTGATGTAGGTCGAGGGCGTGTCCGGCGCGTACTGGAAGCCATATCCAACGAGCCGGCCCTCTTGATCGGCCGGAGTCAGGGAGTCGAAATAGGCAGCTTGCCGTGCGAGCACAGCCTCGGCTGCGGCCGGGTCGCCCATCTGCGACAAGAGGGAGGACAGCTCCTCCTTGGAGGAGGCGTAGAGCCACCCTTGCGGGTGGAAGATCCTGAGACCGCGTGCCGTGTCCTCGACCGCGGGCCAGTCCTGAAACGGTCCTCCGGAGGCCGCCGGTGTATCTCCGATCGGTACAACCAGGGGATTGTGGACCGGCATCATTGGGACTGCAGAACGAGTCGAAGAATGGGACTCGCTATCGCCCCAGCGCACGCGCTGCACGACTTCGCGCAGCACTGGCTCCATCGCTGCGAACTCGTCACTGTGAACGCTGAATGCGAGGACGAGAAGCCTCTCCCCGTCCGGGGACAGGAGAACGACCTGCCAAACTTCACTCGCGGCCGCGTGCTCACGGTAGCGGACCGATACGACCTCTTCGTTCCAAGGCCTGAGACCCTGCACCAGTTCCACGCCGGCGGGCTCGATGCTGTAGGTGTACTCGGCGGCCGCCTGCACATAGCCTTCCAGCGTCGTCCCTTCAGCGGCAACGGAGAAGACCAGCAGGAAGTTGCTCGACGCCCGATCCGCCGGCCCTGACTGCAGGCCCAACCCGATCACGGCGTCGTCGCGACGCACGCTCATCGCCGACACCAGCGCGCCCATCTCGGCTGCGTCGAGCTGACCGTCTTCGGCTCTGTAGGCCGCGGAAAAGAGCGCCAAATCGACCTGCGAGGGCCGCGCCGGGTCGAAATAGTGCCAATCCGATGGATAAGAGAGAGACAGACCGCGGACTACGTCGTCATACGTCAGCCAGCCCGCCGGATCCGCCTGCAGCGCTCTTTCCGCATCGGCGGACGGCGTCACATAACCGCCATAGACCCACGCCAGCCGGCCCTCGTATTCGATCTGCCACCAGTCGCCGGTTGCGTTCATGCTGACAGCAGAATACTGGTCCCCGTCCGAAACCGTGCCGACGATGGTGTAGTCGGTTCCCGGACCCACGCGCAGATGCATGGTACGCGCAATTGTGACCGTGGGACCGACCAGTGGTTCCCGGCCGGGATGATCCAGCCACAGGATCCTGCGCACGATGTCGCGAAGAAGCGGCTCCAGCCAGCCTTCGAACTCCTCCCCCCATATGTCGAAAGTAACCAGCAGAAAGGTTCCGTCGTCAGGGGAGAGCAGGACCACATGCCAGCCGACCACTTCCGCGCCCGGCCGCTTGACGACCTTGCCATCTTCGGCGACACCGCCGCCGCTGCGGTACCGAATCGATGCGGTGCTCTCGCCCCAGGGCCGCAGTCCGGGCCCAACTTCGACGCTCTCCAACGCCTCGACTTCAGACTCTTCCAGGCGGGCGGCCAGCTGCAGGGCAAACTGCTCCAACGTCCGTCCGGCAGCCGGTACCGCGCGCATGGTAAAGCGGTTAATGTATGCTTGCGCTGAGTCCGGGGCGTACTGAAAACCGTAACCAACGAATTGATCCTCTGGTCCTGCCGGGGTCAGGGCATCGATGTACGCAGCCTGCTGAGCGAGCACAGATTCGGCGGCGGCCGGATCCCCCATCTGCGACTGCAGGGAGGACAGCTCCTCTTTGGAGGACGCGTAGAGCCATCCGCGCGGATGGGAGATCCTCAGGCCGCGCAGCGAATCCTCGACCACGGACCAGTCCTGGTACGGACCCCTCGAGGTCGCCGGTGTATCTCCGGTTGGGATCACCAGAGGATTGTGTATTGACAGCATCGGGACAGCAGGCTGTGGACCCGGAGGTGTTTCGGGGGCCTGCTGCACGGCCCCGGCATGGGCTGTGATCATCGAGCGGGCTGACGAGACGACAGTCGACTCGCCAGCGGTCACTGCTTCTGCGGCGGCGGCATCTGGTCGGTGAGTGGCGATGGCCCCATAACCGGCCAGAACAAGAGAGACCCAGGCCAGTACAGTCAGGACAGAATAGCGAATAGGGGACATTGCGAACGCGCTCCCTGCAGAGAGGTCAGTGAACGGCGGTCATCTCAGTTCAGCAGTGGAGTGGCTGCCTACCGATCATCTTCCGTCTGCTCGACTGTATCCACGAATTGCCCGAAGACCCATCCGGGCTGGCCGTGAAAGTCGATCTGCCACCAGTTTCCCACGACATTCCTGCCGGTGATCGGGTACTGATAGCCGGGTTCGGTCGTGTCGATGACAGGGAAGCGACCGCCAGGACCGCTATAGACGTTCATGCGGCGGCTGAAAGTCAACACTGCCTGCGTGGCCGGCAGCAGAGGAGGAAGAGGAAACCTGGCCACGACCTGGACGCTTCCTGCTTTGACCAGCTCCACCAGGTCATCGTATAACCAACCGGGACGGCCGTCGTTGTCGATCCGCCACCAGTCGCCGGCCATATTCTTGCCAGTAATCTGATATTGGCGTCCAGGTACAACCTCCCCGACGATAGGGTAGCTGTTGTCCGGTCCCGCGCGCAGGTTGGCTGGCCGGTTGACCATCATTGCCGCCTCAGTCACCGGCAGTAAAGGAGGGGCGAGGATTCTGACGACGGCCACCTGCACGCCGCCCACGGCAACTGGTGTGACCAACTCGCCGAAAACCCATCCGGTCTGGCCATTTTTGTCGATCTGCCACCAGTCGCCCGCCTGATCTCTGCCCGTGATCAGATATTGCTGGCCGGCTACGACCACGCCGATTACGGGGTTACTGGCGCCAGGGCCACTGCGCACATTGACGCGCCGGTCGATCATCGCCACCGGGACCGAAACAGGTGCGTCGGGGATATTGGCAGCCGCAAGTGGATCGGAGACCCAGCCGGGTTGACCGCCATAGCTGATCCGCCACCAGTTTCCCGTAAAGTCCCGCTCCAAAATCGAAAACTGCCTACCCGCTTCAATCTTGCCAACTATGGGACTGAAGGGAGCGGGCTCGTTATGGACGTACATCGTCCGATTGGAAATTGTCACCGGACCGATTCCAGGTTCTGCCCCGCGGTGGTCGCCTGCCCACTGCACACGCCTCACGATGTCAGCGAGCAGCGGCTCCAACTCCTCAAACATCTCGCCAAGGATGGAAAAGGTCAAAACAAGCAGATACTCGCCGTCCGGCGAGAGCAGAATAACCTGCCAGCCGGCTGTTCGGGTGCCGGTCAGAATGGATTGGGAGGTTGTCGGGACAGGTACAGCGCCGCGGAATCGGACCGAAACTGCCTCTTCCCTGTTGGGCCGCAATCTGGTGACCAGATCAAAACTGTCCACGTCGATCCCGATTTTCCTGTCCAATGCGGCAGCCGCGCCTTGCCCGAACTCGTACAATGAAAGGCCTCTTGCGGGGAATATCTCCACTATGACGCTATTGGCATGCAGCAGATCAGGAGGATCCGGCGGGAAGGCGAAACCAGCGCCGATGAAGGAACTCGACTGCGCAGTCGACTGCAGCTCCATCAGCAGTTTCACGATTTCCGCTCTGCCCAACGCTGCCATTTCCTGCCGCAGAGCTTCTGTCTGCGTACCGTCGAAGAAGGACCATTCCGGAGGGCAATAGATCGTAAGACCATGTGCTAAATATTCAAACGCGTGCCAGTCAGTCGAGACGTTGACGGGTTCCGGATCCGCCTGCGGGGCGGTCTCCGTATCTTGTTCGTCTGGCGCCGGTGTGGGTGTAGGGGAGGGGGACTGAGATGAGGGGAAGTGCAAGGAAAGGACGAAGTCGCTGGACGCGGCAGCCAACTCGCCAAAGGTTCCGGGCCCGCGATGGCTGGCTACCAAGACCCCGCGACGGGCGGCGTTTGAGTCAGAGAGCAGCGACGGTTCTGGGGCCGTTCGACCGAACCAGCCCAGGCAGAGGAGACATAATGGGACCAGGTATGAGACTCCCCGCATACGTGCTTCCTGACCTCGATTATCCGTGAGTTATGGCTGGTGAACAGAGAATTCACCGGACCACAGTTCACTCAAGCCACTGGACGCGTTGCACCATCTCAGTCAACAGCGGCTCCAACTCCGCGAAGTCTTCGCTGCGGATACTAAAGGTAAGGACGACTATCCTCTCTGCCTCTGGTGAAAGAACGCCCACCTGCCAGCCAACGATTTCCATGTCCGGCTGACCGAAAAGCGCGCCTTCTGAACGGTAACGGACCGATGCCACCTCTGCGCCTTCAGGCCGCAGACCGGCAACCACTTCGCCGCTATCCACCACGAATCCGTCCATGCCGTCCAACTGCGCAGCGATCATTTGGGCAATCAGTTGCAGGAATAGTCCTTCGGTGTGGAAGTAGATGGCGTTCAGGTTGTTGACAAACCTGGTGTCGCGGGAACTATCGGTAATGAATTGGAATCCCAATCCGACGAATAGATCATTCTGCTGTACCGCCTGAACGGAGGTTGCCAACAGATCCCTGATCTCGTCGCTGTTGGCCTTTTCACCCAACTCTTCCATGAACTCCGTCAGTTCTGTCTTCGTCGGATCGACAAAAATCCATCCTGGCGGATAGGAAATTGAAAGCCCGCGCGTCTCATCGATATATGTCTGCCATTCGGTGAATGTAGACGGCTGCTGGGTAGAGAAGCCCGGCGGCGGAGGTGGGTCCGGCTCAGCGGTGGACGGAGGCGGCGGTGGTCCGGGCGCGACGGTGGCCGTCGGATCCGGAACATTGGTAGCGGTCGCCTCCACAGCGGCCTGCGGCTTACTTTGCGCTGACGAATCCGGCAATTGCCCGCTGGCGGGCGATGACTCGGGCTGGATGGGTACGCAGCCGGCCAGGACTATTGCCACGCAAACAGATGCGAGCAGGAACAGACGGTTAACTACCCACATGCGCCTTGCTCCTTTCTCCAATGGGCCGGCGGCTGCAACCGGCGCAGGGACTGGTCTGCGACCGTCAGGCACCGACCATCTCTCTCAGGCAGTTGTGCAGAAACTGACCGGTGTAACTCTTCTCGACTGCCGCGACCTGCTCCGGGGTGCCTTCCGCCACCACGTAGCCTCCCTTGCCTCCGCCTTCCGGCCCCATATCGATCACCCAGTCGCAGTTCTTGATCACGTCCAGATTGTGCTCGATGACCAGCACGGTATTGCCCCGATCCGCCAGTTCGTGCAAGACACCGAGCAGCTTACGCACATCCTCGAAATGCAGACCGGTCGTCGGCTCATCCAGGATGTAGAAGGTGTTGCCGGTGTCGCGCCGGCTCAACTCTTTGCTCAGTTTGATTCGCTGGGCTTCGCCGCCGGAGAGCGTGGTCGCCGGCTGTCCCAGGCGGATGTAACCCAGCCCGACGGCCATCAGCGTTTGCAAGCGGGAGCGAATGCGGGGGATGTTCTGGAAGAAGTCCAGCGCCTCTTCGACGGTCATGTTCAGCACATCGGAGATCGATTTGCCGCGGAAACGAATATCGAGCGTTTCGCGGTTGTAACGGTCGCCATGACACTCCTCGCAGGAGACGTAGACATCGGGAAGAAACTGCATTTCGATCCTGATGATGCCGTCCCCGTGGCAGGCCTCGCAGCGGCCGCCCTTTACGTTAAAGCTGAAGCGTCCCGCCTTGTAACCGCGGGCTTTCGCCTCGGGGATGCTGGCGAACAGTTCGCGCATCGGTGTGAAAAGTCCGACGTAGGTTGCAGGATTGCTGCGCGGTGTCCGCCCGATCGGGCTCTGGTCGATCTCGATCACCTTATCCAGATGTTCGATGCCTTCGATTCTGTCGCATCTGCCAGGGCGGGCCTTGGCCCGGTAGAAACTCTGTGCCAGCCGTTTGTAGAGCACCTCGACCACCAGGCTGGACTTGCCGCTGCCGCTCACTCCGGTCACCGCGATCAGCCGGCCCAGCGGGAAGCGAACATTCACCTTTTTCAGGTTGTTCTCGGTGGCGCCGCGTACTTGCAGATACTCCCCGTTTCCTTCGCGCCGATCCATCGGAATTTCAATGCGCCGCTCGCCGCGAATGAATTGGGCGGTCAGACTTTCCGGGTGTTCGATGAAGGCATCCCGCACCGCTGAAACGACCACCTCGCCGCCGTGTTCACCTGCGCCCGGCCCCATATCAACCACCCAGTCGGCCGCGCGAATCGTTTCCTCGTCATGCTCGACCACGAGCACAGTGTTTCCCAGATCCCGCATCCCCTGCAGTGTGTTGATCAGCCTTACATTGTCCCGTTGATGCAGGCCGATGCTCGGCTCGTCCAAAATGTAGAGAACGCCCATCAACTGGCTGCCGATCTGCGTAGCGAGACGGATCCGCTGGGACTCGCCGCCGGACAGGGATACGGCGGTGCGGTTGAGCGTCAGATAGTCCAGCCCCACGTTCACCATGAATTCCAACCGCGCTTCGACCTCCTTCAGGACCTGGCCGCCGATCGCAAGCTGGCGAGGGGAGAAGAGCGGCTCGGCGCCGTTGCGCCCCGCGGCTGACTGCACCCAAGTCAGCGAATCGCTGACCGACATCGCCGTAATGTCATGGATACTTTTGTCGCCGATCGTTACCGCCAATGCCATAGGCCGCAGCCGCCGTCCTTCGCATTCGGGGCAGGGGTTGATGCCCATGTATTCTTCCAACTTGCTGCGGATCCAATCGCTGTCGGTTTCGCGGTAGCGCCGCTGCAAATTGGGGAGTACACCTATATACTGTGTCTCGTAATTGCGCTCGTAGCCGCGGGCGTTGCGATACTGCACCAGCACCTTTTCCCGTCCCGGCGGTCCGTACAGGATGATGTCCCGCTGTTTGCTGCTCAACTCTTTAACCGGCGCGGTGCGGGGAATCGAAAACTGGTTGCAGACCGAACGCAGCAACTGCTTGTAGTAGCCCTCGTCACCGTTGCCGGGGTTCGAGCCTTGCCAGGGGCGCACGGCCCCCTCGGCAATACTGAGGTCACCGTCCAAAATCAGGTCGGGGTCAAACTCTTTTTGTACGCCCAGCCCGTCGCACGATGGACAGGCCCCGTGCGGGCTGTTGAAGCTGAAGGTGCGCGGCTCGATCTCGGTGAAGCTGAGACCGCAGCGCATGCAGGCGAAGTGCTCGCTGAAGACGCGGTCGGTCGCGACCTCGCGCAGGCTGCCGTTGCCTTCAACGGGTACGCGCTTCACTTCGGAAACGATCACCGAGCCCTCGCCCAACTTGAGCGCCGTCTCAACCGAGTCGGTGAGCCGCGTGCGGTCGGTGCCCGGCAGCACGCTTCCGGGGTCGTCCGGATCGGACCGCTCTGCCCGCACGATAATGCGGTCGATCACGGCTTCGATGGTGTGCATCTTATATCGATCCAACTCCGGCGCCTCGCCGACCTCAAACAGGTCGCCGTTCACGCGTACACGCACATAGCCCTGCGACTGCAGATCGTCGAAGACGCCTTTATGCTCGCCTTTACGATCCTTGATGATCGGGGCCAGGATCAGGAGACGTGCGCCCTCCTCCATCTCCATGATTGAGTTGACGATCTGTTGCGGCGTCTGCTGGGTGATCGGGTCGCCGCATTCGGGGCAGTGGGGCTGCCCCACGCGTGCGTAGAGAAGACGCAGGTAGTCGTAGACCTCGGTGACGGTGCCGACGGTTGAACGGGGATTGCGCCCGGCGCCCTTCTGGTCGATTGAAATCGCGGGGCTGAGTCCTTCTATCTGATCCACATCCGGCTTTTCCATCAAACCGAGGAACTGCCGCGCATAGGAGGAAAGAGATTCGACGTAGCGGCGCTGTCCTTCGGCATAGATCGTGTCGAAGGCCAGGCTGCTTTTGCCGCTGCCGCTCAGGCCGGTGATCACCACCAGCCTGTCGCGTGGGATCTCCAGATTCACGCTGCGCAGATTGTGTTCGCGTGCGCCCCGAATGATCAACTTGTCAAGCGCCATGCAGCCTCCGAAAAGGTGTCATTTTCCTGTTTTCAGTTTCTGGTTGGCATGCGCCCAAACACGGCACGCAGTCAAGAGCTATAGGATCCCAAAAACATGAACAGATGTTCGCTGGCAGGGTTATCTTACCACTCCTGGTCAAATCTGTCCACAAATGGAAAGTATATCTTACCAAATCGCCTCAGCCTTAGAGAAAGCGCAGGGGATAGACTGCAGTCCTGCCAGAATGGAGTGAGTTTCCGACGATTCGCGGGGTGATTACACTGGAATTCGGGACGATTCCCGGGTTTCGTAGGTTGAAAGCCGCGGAGAGCGGTCTGATCTCTGTGCCGGGCAATATGTGTACGATCTGTCTACGAACAACAAACAGAGGTGAGTTCCCGCCTCACTCGCGTAGACTATCGTGCTGCCAGGTCGGCTGCAGCCGCCCGCGCGGCGGATCGTAGAAGGGTCGCAGAGAGGGATCTTCTTGCCACTCGAAGGCGAAGCGGATTCGGGCAGGGTGGGCAGCGTGCAGGGCGTCCCAAGGGAGGTCTTCCGGCGTGAACCAACCCACGTCCAGCGTCTCCCTGGTGACGATCGGCGTTCCTTCGACATGGCGTGCGGCGAAGAGCAGGCAGTAGAGATGGTGCAACCCGCCGCCGCCGTGATAGTTGTTGTCGAAAATGCCGAGATATCCGCTCAGCGCAACCCGGCAGCCGGTCTCTTCCCACACCTCACGCACCGCGCCATCCCCCGGCAACTCGTTCACCTCGCACCACCCGCCCGGCAGGGCCCAACGCCCGTTGTCCTTCCTCTGGATCAGGAGAATGCGTCCGGCGTCATCGAAGGCGGCAGTATCCACCACCACATATGGAGAAACGTAGCGGGTATCATCAAAGAAATGGCGTTGAATTTCCGCCAGCGGGCGCGCGTCAACCAACGCCGTCAGCTCGGCAGATAACGCCAGCATCTGTTCGAAAGTCTCGATCTGGTAGGGATTGTCGGCAAAGTGGAGGCCGTTGTTGCTCAGCGCGCGCAGCTTGCCGGCAACGCGCAGGATCGTCTCCTCCGCCGCGCCTGTTTCCACAACTCTCCGGTCATTCGTTCCCATCGTCACTCCCACTTGTACAGTCAGTTCTGTCACTACATTCCAGCTTCTTCTCCATCGCCAACAGACGCACCAGGCGCTTGCCTGAACGGATGCGCTGCGCCTCGCCGGTCAGGCTAAAGCCGAGAGTTTGGAAAAATCGGAGCGCGCCGGGGTTGAACTGCTCGACGCCCAATTTGGCCTCGCGCACACCGCCTTCGGCAGCAAGCCACGGCTCGAGCAGGGCCCAGGCATTGGTGCCCACGCGCTGCCGCTGGAACGGTTCCGCCACCAGCAGGATGCCGATATAGGCAGTTTCGGGGTCCGGCCAGTGCAGGCGGAAGTCGATCAAGCCAACCAGTTGTGCACCGGCTTCGGGGTTGCCCGCCTCATTCGCGGCCACGACCCCCAGCCCCATGCGGCCCGGCTCGGCCCCGATCGCTTCCAGATCACGCGCTGACTGCCCGGCGGGCGCCTGGGCCAGATGATACATTGCCCAGTAGGCCGGAGACAGTTCGTACACCCGTTGCAGCGCGTCGGCGTGCAGCGAGGCGTCCAGGGGAAGCAAAGAGATGGAGGGTGTCATGACGGCAGCGGCGTATGGCTCGCGGCCAACTCCTCCACACTGCGCCGCAGCCTCTTCCACTCGCTCTCGGCGTGCTGCAGATCGGCCGCGAGCGTCTCCAGCTTTTCCCGCTCCACGCGCACAAAACGGGTGTAGGGTGCGACGGCCTCGCGAATGCGCTGAACACTGGCTGTCAGCTCCGATTCGAACTGCTGGGTGATGGCGGTATCGAGCCGCCGGCGCAGGTCGCCGATGCGCGCGCGCAGCTGCGCCTTCACCTTCTGCCGCCTGTAGGGGAGCACATAGAGGCCCAGCGCGGCAAGGGCGCTGGCGCCGAGGACACCGGTCACGTCGAGGAAGGTCGTATTCAGGATGACGACGAGAATTGCGCCGAGGCCGATGGCGCCGGCTTCGACCGCGGCCGTCTGGAGGATAGCCCGCTGCACGTCCTTGGCAAGCTTGAGCGCCTCGGCCTCGCGATCATAGGAGTCGACCACCTCCTGCGCGCTGCGGCCGATACTCTTGAGCAGATTCTGCCGGTTGAAATCGAATTCGCCCCGCACCTGACCGATCATCTGGTCGGTGTGCTGGAGGGAGCGGCGCTCGATGAACTCCATCACCGCCTGCCACTGGCGGTAGTCGCGCTCGATCAGCCAGTCGATCAACTCGTCGACATGACGCTCGACCGCCCGGCTGCTGTCGGCCAGCACGCGGCGCTCGAATTCGCCTCGCAGGCGCTCGCTGTTGACCAGCTCGACGATACGGGTAATGCGCAGATTCTCATCGAAGAAGCGGTCGCCGCGTTCCGCCATTTCGTAAAGGACGTTATCGACGCGGTCGCTCTGGTAGCGGAAGTCGCGCCGCATATCGTTCTGGTAGGCGGCCAGCTGCTGGTCGATGGCGTCCAGCGCCTGAAAGTCACCCTTGAGAAGTGATTGTCGCTGCCTGATCACCTCCTGGTAGTTGGCGATTAGCGCGGCCGCGATACCGACCGGGTTCGAGAGTTGCAGGCGCACGCGCTCCCCGGCGTCGAGAAAGTCGAGAATGTACTGCTCCAGCTGTTCGAACCGGCTGCGCTGCCAGAGGGAGGGGGGAGAGGATTGTGTCGAGTCTACTCTCTGCTCTCTGTTCTCTCCTGCCTTCTTAGCTTCCAGGGCGAGGCGGGCGCTGACGGCGAAGATGGCAGGCGCAACGCCGAGCAACTCGTGGGCGTTGCGGCGGACGAATTCAAGCACTTCCTGTTTCTCCGCTTCGGTGGTCAGCAGCTCGATCTTGTTGACCACGATCACGATCTTCTTGCCCCAGTCGCGGATCTGTTGGAGGAAGGCGCGTTCCGATTCGCTGAACGGCCGGTCGGCGCTGGTGACGAAGAGGACGAGGTCGCTGCGGGGCACGAAATGCTCGGTCAACTCCTGGTGCTGGCGGATGACGGCATTGGTGCCGGGCGTATCGACCAGATTGACCTCCTGCAGCCAGGGGACGGGCAGGCGGCGTACGGCCATGCCCTGGTCAGCGCCCGGCTGCTCGGGGGCTTCGCTGTGGCGGATCAGGACCAGTTCGCTTGTGGTGGGCACGACGCCTTCGGGCAGATATTCCTGCCCCAGCAGCGCGTTGATGACGGCGCTCTTACCGGCGTTGAATTCGCCCACCACCACCATCAGGAAGAGCTCTTCCAGTTGGGCCAGCGCGTTGCGGATCAGCCCTAGGTCGGCGTCGGGCGCGTCGAGGCGGGCGAGGGAGACCTGCAGGTCGCCCAGCAGTTGACGCTCCTTCTGTAGAATTCGGCCCTGCTCAGCGGTCAAAACCTGCTGCACGCTTTTCCTCAGTATAGGCTGAAATCCATGTCAGGCGCGGCACAGGGCATTCTAGCACAGGGGGGCTTGCACTCATATCGCCGGGGAGGTATTGGAGCGGGCAAACTGAAGTCGGGGCTGAACACGCCGGCTTTACGTTGTTCCGTCGTTATAATTGATGTAAAGTCAGGTTGAATTGAAGACGTAAGTAATCCAAAAATGCCCATTCCATGACTCCTGTACGATATCACTCTGGAAAGTTTCCACCACAAATCCTGGACTTGCAGAGGTTGCTGCCGCTTATCTGCCCGGCTCACGCCGAGATAGCCAGATACGAAGGGATGCTCAAAGGGTTGCCCAATGCCAATATGCTTCTGTCCCCCTTCGTTTCGCAAGAGGCCGTACTGTCGAGCCGGATAGAAGGCACACAAACGACCCTGACCGAGCTATTAACATTCGAAGCGGAAGGGGACTTGTCGGACGAGAGTACACCAGCGAAGCTCGACATTCATGAGGTACTGAATTATCGAACGGCTCTCTTTGCCGCAATCAACTTATTGCAAGAAATCCCGCTGTCACAGAGACTGGTCCGGCAAACACACGAAGTTCTGATGCAGGGCGTCCGGGGACATAACAAGGCGCCCGGCAAATATCGACGCCTGCCTGACACCTGTTGGATTGGACCGCCAGGCTCAACGATTGAAACGGCTCGGTATATTCCTTGTCCAACTGAAGAGTTGAACTCGGCCATGGATGTCCTGGAGTTGTATGTGCACGAAAAGGCGCCGGATACGCTTGTACAACTCGCCATCGTCCACGCAGAATTCGAAGCCATCCATCCCTTTCTTGACGGCAACGGACGGATGGGCCGGCTGCTCGTTCCGCTCTTCATGTTTACCAAGGAGCTCTTATCTTCACCGAGCTTCTACATCAGCGAATATCTCGAAAGTCATCGTGATGAGTATTACGATCGTTTGCTTGCGGTGTCGCGCGACGGTGACTGGACCGGCTGGTGCGCGTTCTTCCTTAAGGCACTGACAGAGCAGGCCCGCGCATATCAGCACAAGATCCACGATCTTCTAGAACTCTACGACGAACGTAAGGACCTAATTGTGGAGGAAACTCATTCCCAGTACAGTGGTCGGACGCTTGACTACATATTCAAGAGACCAATATTTCAGACAACCGATTTTGTAGAGACCTCAAGTATTCCCGAACCGACCGCGAGACATATTCTGCGCGTCCTCAAGGGTTGCGGAATACTGAAGGAGTTTAGGAAGGCAAGAGGTCGTCGGCCTGCTATATTGGGTTTCACCGATCTGCTCAATATCGTGGAAGGGCGCAGCTTGTTTTGAGGTTCATCTACTAATAACAAACCACCTTGTTGTTAGTAGACTGTCTTTTCACTAACAGCAACAGCAGTTGATATGGACAGATCAACAACAAGATCGGACTTTCGCCAGAAAATGCCCGCTTTTCCAGTGGCCATCCTCACTGAAACCCACGCCAAACACTAGGAAATCCCGTAAGAGGGCTGAGCAACGGCCTGCAACGCCAGCCTCAGGCCTCAAAGAGGGATTCACCTCCGCATCAGCCCTTCCAGGCGCCTCTTCACGGCAGGCCACTCGCTTTCGATAACACTATAATAGACGGTATGGCGGTCCACACCGTCGCGGGCGATGCGGTGATTGCGCAGTGTGCCTTCCTCAACTGCGCCGATGCGCAGAATCGCGCGGCGCGACCGTTCGTTGCGACTGTCTGACTTGAGCGAGACCCGGCGCGCTGCCAGATCCTCGAAGGCGTGCCGCAGCAGCAGATATTTGCACTCCGTGTTCACGCCGGTCCGCTGCCACGCGGTCCCGTACCATGTCATGCCAATCTCCAGCGTCCGGTGCTCGCGGACGATGTCTATGTACGCAGTCGAGCCCACCGCCTTGCCTGTCTCCCGGTGAACTGCGGCAAAGGTGACGCGTGTTCCCGCTGCCAGTTCCTCCAGACAGGCCTTGATCCATCCCTCTGCGTCGGTAACACTGCTCAGAGCAGGACGGGCCGCGTATCTCCAGATCGACTCCTCCGCGCCCGCGGCATACAGGTCGGCAGCATGCGCCAGCGCGATTGGCTCGAGGCGCACCAGGTTACCGGTCAGCGTGACCGGCTGTGGATCAAAGACTTTTTTCGATACGGCCATGTCAGGGTACCTCACGGTCAGCAGTGAAGCTCTATCTGTCTTCGGGATCGCAACTGCAGTCTGCCTGCCAGGAAACTGGCTAATATAGTTGCGTCGCGCTGTGAAACTGTTGGTCAGGTGCTTTCTGAATCAGGAGTTTTCGCAGTGTGTGGTTGGCAGCACGGCAGGCGAAAGGTCGATTCCTGACCGTCGTTCATTTGTCGACTGAGATAGCCGAACGCGATGCCCGGCAGTTTGGCCTGCGTGCTCAAAGCAGGAAGAAGGTTGCACTCTACCTCCGAATCCGTTAGAATCTGACAGGCCACAGGCGCTTGCGTCTCTTCCCCACGACGACAATATAATACGCTTCACACTTCTTACCACATTCCAAACGAAAAGGAGCGCTAACTCTATGAATCAAACCACCACACTCAGCCGGCGCCGCTTCCTGCAGTGGGGCGCGGTCGGCATCGGCGGCGCGGCCATCGCCGCCTGCGCTGCACCCGCGGCACCGGCAGCCGCCCCCGAAGAAGGGGAAATGGCAGCCGAAGAGGTTGTGACCATTTCCTGGTGGCATGCCTGGGGCGGCACCACCGGCATGGCGGCCATGGAAGGCGTCGCCGCGGCCTTCAACGAGGAGGACCGCAACGTCAAGGTCGAACGCCTGCACGTGACCGAAATGAATGACAAGCTGCTGGCCGCGATCGCCGGCGGTACCCCGCCCGACGTGGGCGTTTGCTGCGTCCAGTACGCCGAACTCTACTCGCGCGGCGCGGTCATGGCCATCGACGACCAAATCGACAACAGCGACGTCATCGGCCGTGACGACTTTGTGCCCGGCCTGCTCGAATCGATGCAGTGGCAGGGCGCCACCTACGGCGTGCCCGGCTTCGAGGCCGGCCCCCGCTACGGCCTGATGTACAACAAGGCGATTATCGACGAGGCCGGACTCGACCCCATGAACCTGCCCCGAACCTGGGACGAGATGTTCGAGTGGCACGTCGAGCTGACCAAGTTCGACGATGCCGGCAATGTCGAAATCGTCGGCTTCGACCCCCGCGACGCTACCGCCGGCAACGGCCCGGCCACCAACATCCCGCAGTTCTGGGCCCTCACTTACGGCCTCGACATGTGGGACGACGAGACCAACACATTCAACTACGACGACGAACTCTTCGTCAGCGCGCTGAAGACGATCAAGCGCTTCACCGACCATGTCGGCGTGCAGCAGATGGAGTCGTTCCGCTCCAGCTTCGGCGGCTGGACGCAGAGCCCCTCCTCCTCCTTCCCCAGCGGCGTCCAGGCCATGATCGTCACCGGCTACTACGCCCCCGGCGAGCTGTTCCACTCCGCACCCGACAAGGAGTTCGGCGTCGGTTGGGTGCCCGTCTCGGAAGACCGCCGCGACGTCACCTTCCAGAACGTGGGCGGCCATCCGATGTACATTCCCAACGGCGTCACCGAAATCGACGCAGCCTTCGAGTTCATCGAGTTCTGCTCGGAGGAGAAGGCCCAGAACGTCATTTTCGACAATACCGGCTGGCTGGGCGGCCGCAAGGCTCTCTATGATCCTGACCTGCCCAAGTACCAGCGTTACGAAAACCTGGACTGGTTCCTGCAATCGGTCAATGAGGCCGATGAGCTGTGGGCCTGCCCGGTCATCCCCATTCAGGGCTTTGTGAACCAGCAGCGCTCCCGCACCTACGAATCCGTCATTTTCGGCGACAAGGATCCGGAACAGGCTGCTGCCGACATGCAGGCAGCCTGCACGGAAGAGATGCTCAAGTCCTTCCCCGAACTGGTTGGTTAGAAGAAATGTGCAGCACAGCAGCGGCCGGCGGCCACCTTCACAGACCGCCGGCCGCTGACCACGGGCCACAAATATGCTACAGAACTGGACTCCCGCCCAAACTCGCAGCCTTTTGAAGGGGCTGGCCTTCATCTCACCCTGGCTGGTAGGCTTTGCCGGCTTCGTTCTCTACCCAATCGCGGCCTCTGCCTATTACAGCCTGACACGCTACGATGTCCTGCGACCGGCCCGCTTCATCGGCTTTGAGAACTACATCGAGCTGTTCGGCAAGGATGAGATCTTCCGCACGGTGCTGGGCAATACCGTCTACCTCGTGGTGCTCGGCGTGCCGGCCGGGCTGGTGGTGGCCTTTCTGCTGGCCAGTCTGCTCAACCGCGAGATGAAGCTGCGGCCGCTTTTCCGCACCATCTTTTTCCTGCCGGTGCTGGTTCCGGCGGTGGCGTCGGCGGAGGTGTGGCGCTGGGTCTACAACACCAACTATGGGGTGATCAACTCCTTCATAAAGAGCTGGGGGCTGGCCGTCATCCCTTTCATCTCATCGATGGAGCTGGCGAAACCATCCCTGATCCTCATTCACGTATGGGCGCAGGGCACCGCCATCGTCATCTTTCTGGCGGCACTGCAGGACGTGCCCAGTTCGCTGATGGACGCGGCCGAGGTCGACGGCGCCAACGCGCTGCAACGCTTCTGGCACGTGACCATTCCCATCTGCACGCCGGCGATCCTGTTCGTAATGTTGACCGGCATGATCGGCATGTTCCAGTATTTTACGCTTGGCTGGCTGCTTACCCAGGGCGGGCCCAACAATTCGACCGAATTTTTCAGCCTTTATCTGTATCGCAACGCTTTCCAGTTCTTCAAGATGGGGTACGCCTCTGCTCAGGCCTGGATCCTGTTTATCATTATCCTGGCTTTTACACTGCTCATCTTCCGCAGTTCGGCGCGCTGGGTCTACTACGCCGGAGAGTCGGATTAGCAGCGGGGGGCAGCTGCCAACCACGACCATGCAACAAGCCGAAGCCATCGCCAGCAGACCTATACAGCATCTTCCGCTCACGCAGCGTCCTCTATTCAGATTTGTGCGCCGTGCGCTCTTTTACCTGATGATGGTCGCGTTGGGTCTTGTTTTCGCCGGGCCTCTGCTGTGGATGCTCTCCACTTCTCTCAAGACCGACTCCCAAGTTTACACTGTGCCGCCCATATGGTTCCCGAATCCGGTCCGTCTAATCAACTACCCGGAGGCGCTCTCCTCCCGCCCCTTCGGCACCTACACATTTAACACTTTGAGATACGCCCTCGGCGCAGTGGCCGGCGCGCTGATCTCCAATACGCTGGTCGCCTACGGCTTCGCCCGCATCCGCTGGCCCGGGCGGGACATCTTCTTCATCATCTGCCTTTCGACGATGATGATCCCGTTCCAGGTGCGCATGATTCCACTTTACCTCACCTTCAAGAACCTTGGCTGGCTCAATACCTATCTGCCTCTCATTGTGCCGACCTTTCTTGGGGTGAACGCTTACTATACCTTCCTGCTGCGCCAGTTTTTCCTCACCATCCCCAGCGAGTTGTCCGACGCGGCGCGCGTGGACGGCTGCACGGAGCTGGGCATCCTCATTCGCATTATCCTGCCCCTGGCCAAGCCGGCGCTGGCGGTGATCGGGTTGCTTCAGTTCATGTTCGCCTGGGACAACTACATCGGGCCGCTTATCTACCTCAACAGCGAGAACTTATATCCGATCGCGCTCGGCCTGCAGCAGTTCCGCACCATGTTCCAGGAAGAGCTGATGTGGCCCTACATGATGGCAGCCAGCACGGCTACGGCCGCGCCGGTCATCATCCTCTACTTCTTCGTCCAGCGAACCTTCGTTGAGGGCATCTCCATCACCGGCTTGAAGGGGTAGATTGGTGGCTCGTGGCTCCCGGCCCGTGTCCTGTTCTGACCGGCGGCTCTCTCGCCCAACAACTTCAATCCCATAAATCCGAGGTGTAGAACCATGCCAGCAGACAGCCGGCCCAACATCCTTTTCATCTGCGTAGACCAGTGGCGCGCCGACGCGCTCAGCCTGACCGGTCACCCTGTCGCCGAGACGCCCCACCTGGACAGGCTGGCGCGTGAGGGCATCAACTTCACACAGGCGTATGCGGCCACGCCCACCTGCGTGCCGGCGCGGGCGACGATCTTCACCGGACTCAACCAGCGCCATACCGGATTTGTCGGCTACAACGACCGCATCGACTGGCACTACGACTGCACGATGCCCGGCCTGCTGGCAGAGGCCGGCTACCATACGCAGTGCGTCGGCAAGATGCACACGCACCCCTCGCGCAACCTGATGGGTTTCCACAACGTCGTCCTGCACGACGGCTACCTGCACCGCGAACGGTCCAAGCGGGACGACTACGGGCTGGTTGACGACTACACGCCGTGGCTGCGGGAGCGGCTGGGCCCGGAGGCCGACTACATCGACACCGGCGTCGGCTGCAACGGCTACGCGGCGCGGCCATGGGTCTACGACGAGATGCTGCATCCGACCAGTTGGGTCACGACGATGGGAATCGACTTTCTGCGCCGCCGAGACCCGACCAAACCGTTCTTCCTGATGCTCTCCTACCACCGGCCGCACCCGCCGCTGGACCCGCCCGCGGCTTTCATGGACCGTTATCTGACGAAGCCCCTGCCGGACCCGGTCATGGGTGACTGGGCGCCCGACAGCCTGCCGGTGCGCGGGCTGGACAGCCCGATCCCGACCGATGCCGCGCAGCGCGACTACGCGCGTCGCGCCTACTACGCCCAGATCAGCCATATCGACTACAGCCTCAACCGCGTGTTCCAGGCGCTGTTCGAGAACGGCGAACTTGACAACACGGCTATTGTATTTACCGCGGACCACGGTGAGATGCTCTACGACCACAACCATGTCGCCAAGGGCTACCCGTACGACAGCTCGGCGCGCCTGCCCTTCATCCTACGGCTGCCGCGTGCGGGCAGCCCGCACCACCAGGCGAGACAGGCGGATGAGCCGCTGCGCGAAGTGAACCAGGTGGTCGAGCTGCGCGATCTGCTGCCGACCTTCTGCGACCTCGCGGGAGCCGAAACGCCCGCGCACGTAGACGGACGCAGCATCCTGCCGCTGGCGCGCGGCGAAACCGCCGGCTGGCGCGAGCATCTGCACGGTGAGCATTTCATGAACGCGGATTCAAACCAGTGGCTGACCGACGGCCGCGAGAAGTATATCTGGTTCTGCCAGAGCGGACGCGAGCTGCTCTTCGACCTGGAGGAAGACCCAACGGAACTACACAACCTGGCTCCTGCGCGACCGGAGCGCGTAGCCTTCTGGCGTGAGCGGCTGAAATCGGAGCTGGATGGCCGCGAGGAGGGGTTTGTTCAGAACGGGGAGCTGGTGAGCGGCATGCCGCAAAGCCCGACGCTGGTCGACGCCGGGCATTACCGGGAGCGATGAACAGGCGGCAGATGATTGACCGCGAACGTTAATAGACCGGAATTCCTTCCCTCCTCAAAATGCGGTGCACGTTGGCCGCGGCCAGCGGATACCTCTCGTTAGGCAGGTGTTCAAGCATCATGTAGCCGTCGGGATGCGCCTCGTGCCACAGGCGCAACGCGGTTCCCAGGTCCAGCTCGCCCTCGCCGGGGACCTCTTCATCCATATGGATCACGAAGCCATTGCGCACACTGATGTCCTTGCAGTGTGCAATCGCGCTGATCGGCCCCATACATTCGAAGATATGGCGCAGACGGGCCCTGCTGTCATAGACCTGGTGGAGCGTCTGGAAGTGATTGACGTAGTCCATCACGACCCGCAGCCGCTGGCTGCCCACATCACGAATGACGGCGCGGTTGAACTCGGGCGAGTTCATAATCGTCAGCAGATGGGTTTCGACGGCGACGGTCTGGCCGATCGCTTCAGCCGCTTCGGCCAGCCAGGAAAGGGATTCCAGCAGCACGGCGCGGCGCCACGGCCGGTGATTCTCCGGATGGGGGCTGTAGGAGCCATCGGGACTGAGGCTGCCGGTGCGGATCAGCGCAACATGGCCGCCCAACTCCTTGGCAACGCCAAAACCGCGGCGAATGTCCTCCAGCAGCCGTTTACGCACCTCCTCGTCAGGGTCGAAGAGACATTCCCGGAAGCCGATACCAACCTGCACAAGGTCCATGCCCTCGTCGGCGAAAAGCCGCCGCACGCGCTGCCAGACCGGCGCAGAGGCCGGCGGTGAACCGGTGGCAGAGACGGACAGGGCCCCTCCCGTCAGTCCCAATTCGCGGATAGCAACCAGATGCGGGCCGTGAATATCGGCGGGATCCGGCGGCAACATGCCGACAACGCCTAATCTCATAGGTCAGCTCCATGTGGTGATCGGTGGTCAGTGCAACGGTTGGCCACCTTTGACGCGCCAAGACCCGCTAAGTTGACAATCGGTATACATAAAGTAGAATCGGGTCGTTCTCACCAGAACATATCATCAGATATTTTTGAAAAACGCAAACGGCTGGCCCGATGCTTGCAGACGGGGTCAGCGCCCCGAGGAGGAAACAGTTGGCCGATAAGGAGAGCAGCCCTCCTGATCTGGCGCAAGTGTTCGCCTATGTCGACGCGCACCAGCAGGAGTTCATCGACCGCCTGCTGGCCTATGTCGCCCGGCCCAGCATCAGCGCCCACGGAGTCGGCATCCGCGAGACGGCAGAGTTCCTGTTCGGCTACCTGCAGGGGCTGGGCATGGAGGCGCAGCTGCTGGAAGGCGCGGGCTGGCCCTTCGTTTACGGCCGCCTCAATCAGAAACGACAGGCGCCAACCGCTCTGCTCTACGGCCACTACGACGTGCAGCCTCCCGACCCGCTGGACGCCTGGAACTCGCCGCCATTCGAGCCGGAGATACGCGACGGCCGCATCTGGGGGCGAGGTGTGGGCGACAACAAGGGGCAGCACCTGGCCCAGCTTCTGGCGATCGAGGCCTGGCTGGCGGTCACCGGGGGACTGCCCTGCAACGTCATCGTCCTGCTGGAAGGCGAGGAGGAGGTCGGCAGCCCGCACATCAGCGACTGCGTGCGCGATCACCGCGCCCTGCTGGCTGACGCCGACCTGGTGATCACCGCGGACGGCCCCGTGCACGAGAGCGGGCGGCCCTGCATCAAGTTCGGCCCGCGCGGCATCGCCTCGTTCGAACTGCGCGCGGTGCACGCACAGCGGGACTTTCACTCCGGCAACTGGGGCGGCGTCGCGCCCAATCCGATCTGGACGCTGGTGCATCTGCTGGCGACGATGAAGGACAGCCGCGGCACCATCACCATCGACGGATTCTACGACAACGTCGCCCCGCTCAGCGAACTGGAACGCAGGGCGTTGGATGCCCTGCCGGTTGACGTGACGGCGGTGATGGAGGGCGCAGGCCTGACACGACTGGACGAACCCCGGGAACGGCCCTTCTTCGACCGCCTGGCGGCCTGGCCGACGTTCACGGTCAACGGCTTTCACGGCGGCTACGGCGGGCCGGGAACGAAGACGGTGCTGCCCCACGAGGCGACGGTCAAATGCGACATGCGCCTGGTCGAGAACCAGCGCGTCGACGAGATCCTGGACAAGGTGGAGGCGCATGTCCGCCGCCACGCGCCCGAGGTGGAGGTGATCCGTCAGGGGGGCATGGAGCCGTCACGCACACCGCTGGACTCACCCTACACGCGGCCGCTGCAACAGGCCTTTCGTGCGGCCCAGGGCGAAGACCCGCTGCTGATCCCGGCGATGGGCGGCAGCCTGCCCGACTACGCCTGGACGAAGATACTGGGCGTCCACTCCTTCACCACGCCCTACGCCAACCATGACGAGTCCAACCACGCCCCCAATGAAAACCTGGAGGTGCGGCGCTTCATCGACGGCATTCGCACCGGCGCCGCGGTGCTGGCCTATCTGGGCGAAGGGAGTTGAGTAGCGTAGCAGCAACCTTTTGCCTAGCAATATCGTCCTGTAAATAGCAAGAGAATAGTACGATAATCTCGAAAGGAACCGTCATGTTACGCTTAGGCATCATCGGTTATGGCCGCCGCATCTCAAACATGGCCAAAGGGCTGGACATCTTCGACATCCCCTACAAGGTAACGGCCGTCGCCGACCCGCGCAGCGACCGCATCCAGGCCGGCAACGATCCCTTCCTCGCCGACGCCCGTTTCTACAACTCAGCCGACGAACTTCTGGCCGGGGCCGACGAGCTCGACGGCATTATGATCGGGACGCGCTGCAATCTGCACACGGAGATGGCCATCAAGGTAGCGCCCACGCAGCTTCCGCTCTTCCTGGAAAAGCCGGTCTCGATCACTTTCGACGAAGTGCGCCGCCTGCACGCGGCCTATAAGGATCACAGTGCGCCCACCGTCGTATCTTTTCCCCTGCGACTCAGCCCGGTCGCCCAGAAGGTGCGCGAGATCATCGAATCGGACCAGGTTGGCAGCATCGAGCAGGTCGTCGCGTTCAACGATGTCGGCTACGGCAGCGTCTACTTCAGAAGCTGGTACCGCAACTACGAGATGGATGGCGGGCTGTGGCTGCAGAAGTTCACGCACGACGTCGACTATATCAACTATCTGCTCGACGCGCGCCCGCGCTGGGTGAGTGCGATGAACTCCCGCCGCGTCTACGGCGGCGACAAGCCTTGGGACCTGCAATGCAAGGACTGCCCGGAGCAGGAGACGTGCCCGGAAAGCCCGTTCGTACGCTTCCGCAGCGGCTTTGAAGGCGGCCGCGTACGCTTTGCCGAGGAGCAGGTCTACCGCGACGATCAGTTCTGCGTCTTCTCCGAGGGGCACGAGCTGCAGGACAATGGCACCTGCATGTTGGAATATGAAAAAGGCGTCCAGGTCAGCTACACGCAGAACTTCTTCACCCGCTATCGCGGGGCACGCCGCGGCGCCCGCCTCTACGGCTATCGCGGCATCATCGAATTCAACTGGAGCGAAAACTACATCAAAATCTTCAGCCATACGTCGCCGATGGTCGAGACCATCGACTTCAGCGGCGATATGCCCCACTTCGGCGGCGACCGCGAGCTGAGCTTCGACTTTCTGATGGCGATGCGCGACCGCCGGCCCTCCCGCAGCCCCATTGACGCCGGCATCCTCAGCGCCCTGACCTGCCTGTGGGCCCGTGAATCGGCCAACAACCGCCAGAGCTACGAGGTGGTGATGCCGGAGGCGGAGGCAGTGGTTAGCGGTTAGGCCTGACTCCTCGCAGTAGGTCATATCAGGAGCAGGAGCAGTCCGACGAGGCCGATCAGGCCGGAGATGTGGTCGATCTGGAGGATGAACCAGAGCGCGAGGCCGTGCACGGCGATGCGCGCGGCCCACACGCCCCAGCGGTGCGGCGCCGCGGCCAGCGCGGTGATCAGCACGAACCACAGGTAGGGAGTCAGCTGACCCCACGCCATGCCGGTACGCAGGAACTCCCACCCCGCCCAGACTAGTGAAAGCGCCCGCAGCCCCGTGGCCGCGCCGGCCCGGGGATAGGCGGCCGCCAGGTGCGCCAGCCACGTCCACGGCGCGGCATACGGCGCGCCGATGAACCAGCAGGCGCCGACCGCGATCAGCCACTCCAACGTGCCCGCGATCAGCGGCGCGACCGACATCTGGCAGAAAAGACCCCAGCCGCGGTCCTGCTGTAACAGGGATCTATAGGTAGCCACGCATCTCCTCCAGAGCTTCGTCGCCCAGCGATTTGGCGGCGCTCGCCATGTAAGCCAGCTGCTCCGAGACCAGCGACGAGAAGGCGAAGAAGAGGTTGAAGGCCCGCAGCGGCGTGGTCATGTAGAAGCTGGCGTCGGTCGCCATGTCGAAGATCTGGGACGGCCAGTAGAGCGCGATCAGGAAGGACATGCCCGACCACTCCTTGGCCAGCTTGCCGTACTCGATCGTGAAGACCGAGCCGTAGTTGGCGCTGTTGAACTTGAGGCTTTTGCGGCCGAGAATCGAGCCGAACAGCCAGATGTAGAAGCCCACGCCGGCCATGTAGGGGTTGGTCTTGGCGCGGTAGGCCATGCCGCTCGATACCATCTGGATGCCGGTCGTGAGCATCCAGATCAACATCGTCATCATGACGCCCCAGTTTGAGATCGGGTTGTTGAAGAGATAGAAGAGCGTCTCCCCCTGAATGCGACCTTGCACCCATCCCATGCTTCCGAGCAGGTCGGCGACGAACATGGCGGCCACCAGGGCCAGAATCGGCCTTGAGGAAAGGAGAGCTACACGTCCGATAGAGGTCTTGGCGATGTCGTTTTTCATGGGTCGCTCCTTGCTGTAGGGTCGAGCTTTTTGCCTGCGGTGCAGGCCGTCGGTTGCCGGTCCGCGAGGTGATGTTCTGCATATGCTAGCACATATGTTCTATAATGTCAAGGGGAATCTTGTGGTTTTCGTGGCAAATTGGAGAAGAACTTGATCTGACGCTGGAACGGGCAGACGTTCATGCTTTTGGGGTTGGCAGATTCAAGGAAAAAAGAGACGTCTATAGGGGTTGTCCTGGGTTTCTTGGATTCAGGTCTTGGGGTGTATTTTTGGAGGCGAGATAGTTGCAAATATTGCTTTCAAAAGATCGCCTCGCCGACGTATGCGATTCCTCAAAAGTCTCGTAGAGTGGTATACTCCCTCTCGCTATTAAAACTTGAGTGCCTAAACTTTAATAGTGAGATCCGTTATGAAAGTAACGTTAATAGGGGGTTAGACCAATATGCGACGTGGCCAGGTCGGCAGCTACGAAATTACAATTACGGGAGACGAGCAAGTACGCGCTTTCGTCCCCTCGCCGCTCCCACCCCAGCCCCCTCTGGCCCTGGACGGCCGGCTGCAGCAGACACTTGAATCAGCGCTTCTGGCTCTGGGCCGCCTCGACGGCGTCACTACTCTCCTGCCGGACCAGACACTGTTTCTATATACATACGTTCGTAAGGAGGCCGTACTATCTTCCCAGATTGAAGGAACGCAGTCATCACTGTCCGACCTACTGATCTATGAGTTGGAGGAAGCGCCCGGCGTCCCACTCGATGATGTGGTCGAAGTCTCGAACTACGTAGCCGCGCTTGAGCATGGCCTGCGCCGTCTGAGGGAAGGTTTCCCGCTGTCCAACCGTCTGCTGCGCGAGATCCACAACGTGTTGCTGTCACGGGGCCGAGGCAGCGACAAGACGCCTGGCGAGTTTCGCCGGTCCCAGAACTGGATTGGAGGCTCACGCCCTGGCAATGCTGACTTTGTACCGCCGCCGCATGGCGCCGTGCCCGACTGCATGGCCGACCTTGAACGCTTCTTCCATGCCAGAGAAGATGGGCTGCCATTGCTATTGCGCGCCGGCCTTGCCCACGTGCAGTTCGAGACCATTCACCCTTTCCTTGACGGCAACGGGCGCGTCGGCAGACTGCTGGTGACACTGCTGCTGTGCCAAGCCGGCGTGCTGCGTGAGCCGCTCCTATACTTGAGCCTCTATTTGAAGCAACACAGAGAGAGATACTACGATCTGCTCAACTATGTACGCCAAAGCGGCGACTGGGAGGAATGGCTCGCCTTTTTCCTTGAAGGCGTGCAGGTGACTGCCGCCGGCGCTGTCGATGCTGCCCAACAGATCGGCCAGATGTTTCAGGAAAACCATAGCCGTATTGAAAGGACCGGACGCCGAGCCGGCTCGGCTATTCGCGTGCATGAGGCGCTGAAGGCCCGTCCGGTCCTGCACCTGTCCGAAGTTCGCAACCGGACGACCCTTTCCTTCCCCACCGCGACAAAGGCGATGGAGTTACTTGTCGAGAAGGGAATCGCGCGAGAAATCACGGGAAAACGCCGTGACCGGCTTTTCGTGTACGACCGGTATCTTGCCATTCTCGATGAAGGGACAGAGCCGACTTAGCGTCCGGCGCTGGCTGAGTTGACAACATGTCCGCGCATCAGCGGGTTGAACGCGGCAAGACATGGCACAGATCCAGAGTCGACCCAGTCCGGCCCCCACCCCGACCCTCCACACGCCGATTGACACCATCCCGAACCCGTGTTATCTTCTCCCGCAGTGCCCCATCCTGTTTCAGGCAGGTCCTCACAGCCGTCTGCAACCGTAACCGGTTACGCGGCGCAAGTTCTTCGAAAAATCTGCCAGTGACTGTCCGTTCAACGAGTCTATTTCACCATGCAAAGGAGCGACGCAAAATGACACAACGCGCAATGAGCCGACGTGACTTCATGCACGTGGCAACCGCAACATCTGTCGGCGCCCTGATCGCCGCCTGCGCGCCCGCTGCCGCACCGACGGCGGGAGACGACGGTGGGGGAGGGGCGGCAATGGAAGAGGTGACCATCGAGTTCTGGGTCAACCAGCCAATGGCCCGCTCTGAAGGTCTGTGGGACACGCTGATGGCCGAGTACGAGGAGATCAACCCCGGCGTCACCGTATCCTCGCTCATCATCCCGCACCGCGACTATGAGCCGAAGGTCCTCACCGGCCTCGCCGGCGGCACGGTCGGCGACCTGCTCGACGTCCATCCCATGCACAACGCCACCATGGCGATGCGCGGCGCGCTCATGCCGCTGGATGAGTTGATGCCCACGCTCGGCGTCGGCGAGGACGAGATGACCAAGGCTTGGGACTACAACGTTTGGCGCGGAAAGCGCTGGGCGATTCCCCGCTCCGACAACCCGACCATCATGCTCTACAACCGCAGCATGGTCGCCGAGGCCGGTATGGACGACCCCGCCGAGCTGTGGGCGGAAGGCAAGTGGGACATCGAAGCCTTCGACAACACGATGGACGCCGTCAGCGGCGGCGAGGGTGAGGACCGCGTCTACGGCTGCGCCCTGCCCGGCGGCGGCACGATCCGCATGCAGTGCGTCTGGATCTGGGGCAACGACGCCACCGTGTGGAATGCCGACGAGACCGCGTCTGCTTTCAACAGCCCCAAGGCGATTGAGGCCTGGGAGTACATGACCGGCGCCGTGGCCAGAGGCTGGGCGCCCACCCCCGCCGAGAGCAACATCCCCGGCGGCTGGGTCGCGATGATGGGTCAGCGGCGTCTGTGCATGCAGTGGCCGGGCGCGCAGTTCGTCCTCGGCGGCCAGGCGCAGTTCATCCCCGAAGACGTCATGTCGGAGATGCAGCTGGTGCCGCTGAACACGCTTTGGAACGGCAACCGCGAAGTGCGCAACGCCACCAACTCCCACGGCATCTACCTGCAGACCGACCACGTGGACGAGTCCTGGGCCATGTGCCAGTACCTGATCTCGGACGACGCCCAGTTCCGCATCATCCGCGAGCGCTGGACCTCGCCGATGGTCAAGCGCCATGCCGAGAGCGAAGCATGGCTGGGTAGCCTCGAGCCGAGCCTGGAAACGGCGGAGATGTGGGAAGACTCCTTCAACAACATCCGCGCCTTCTCGCACTTGCCGCGTCAGCAGGAGATGGACAACCTGATCCAGGCGGCCAAGGACCGCATCATTCTCGGTGATGCCACGGCCCAGGAGGCGATGGACGATGTCGCCGCCGAAGTCGATGCCATCATCGCCGAAGTGGAAGTAGAGATCCAGGAAGCTGGACTGTAAATCGTGATCAGTGGATAGTGGTCAGTGGGCAGTGAGAGCCACTGACCACTATCTCTCCTTCAATGCGGGGAGCGGCCCATGGCAGACGCCGTACAGGTGGGGGTGAGCAGCCCTGTTCAGACCCAAAAACCGAGATGGTCGCGCAAGGTCAAAGCCGATAACATCGCCGGCTATCTGTTCCTGGCGCCATGGATAATCGGCTTTCTGGCGTTTATCGTCGGCCCCATGCTGGCCTCCGGCTATCTGTCGCTTACCAAGTACTCCGGCTTCGGTGACGCCAAATGGGTCGGCTTCCAGAACTACGACAAGATCTTCCAGGACGATCTCTTCTACACCTCGCTGTACAATACCACCTACTTCGCCTTTCTCGGCGTGCCCGCCCAGTTGCTCGTAGCGCTCTGCCTGGCCGTTCTGCTCAACATGAAGGTGCGCTACGTCAACGTCTTTCGTACCGTCTACTACATCCCCACGGTTACGCCGGCGGTCGCCAACGTCTTCCTGTGGGTCTGGATCTTCAACTTCGACTTCGGCCTGATCAACTCGCTGCTGCGCCTGGTTGGGATCTCGCCGGTCAACTGGCTGTGGGATCCACAGATCGTCAAGCCGGCGCTGATTCTGATGAGCCTGTGGTCGGTGGGGCAGCAGATGGTGATCTTCCTGGCTGCGCTGCAGGGCGTGTCCGAAGAGCTGCTGGAGGCGGCATCGATCGACGGCGCCACCAATTTCCGCCGCTTTCTGAGAATAACGGTCCCGCTGATCAGCCCGGTCATCTTTCTTAACCTCATTATCGGCATTATCAATCTGTTTCAGACCTTCACCGTCGCATTTATCGCCACCAAGGGCGGGCCGATCAACTCCTCTCTCTTCTACGTGCTCTACATCTATCGTAAAGGGTTCGAAAGCTTTTCGATGGGCTATGCCTCGGGGCTGGCCTGGATCCTGTTCATGATTATCCTGGTGATCACCGCCATTCAGTTCTATTTTGCGCAGAATTGGGTCTATTATGAGAGCGGCGGCGCGCCGAGCTAGAACGCCAGTGACCGGTGGTCAATCGTGATCACGGGCCGCGGCGCATAGACTGCCTCTTTGGAGGAATGCATTGGTAGATCGAGAAGAAAAGTATATCGGGTCGATTTCCGGGAAGTTAGCGGCGTATATTCTGCTCGCATTCGGGGCGGTGATCTCATTGATGCCGCTCTACTGGCTGGTTATGACCTCGTTGCGGCCGGCGGGAGCCGAATTCACCTACCCGCCCGAATGGATCCCCTCTTCCTTTCACCCGGAAAACTATCCGACTGCCTGGCGTCGGGCTCCCTTCTGGCTCTTCACGTTCAACAGCGTTCTGGTCACCTTTCTGGCCACGTTGGGCACCCTTCTCACCGCCTCGATGGCGGCCTACGCCTTTGCCCGCGTCCCCTTCTATGGGCGCAACGTCTGGTTCGGGCTCACCCTCTCGACGATGATGCTGCCGTGGGCGGTCACGTTGATCCCGCGCTTCCTGCTCTTCAAGTATATGCAGCTGTTTGATTCGCTGTGGCCGCTTTTTCTGCCGTTCTGGTTCGGCGGCGGCGGCTTCTACATCTTCCTCATCCGCCAGTTCATAATGACGCTGCCGGTCGAGATGGAGGAGGCGGCCGTTGTCGACGGCGCCTCGCGCGTGCGCATCTTTTTCATGATTACGATGCCGCTCACCAAGCCTGCCATCGCGGCTGTGGGCGTGTTTTCCTTCATCCACCATTGGAACGACTTCATATCGCCGCTGATTTACACCAACCGCGAAGAGACGCGCACGTTGGCGTTGGGTTTGCGCTACTTCGGCGACGAGCAGTTCACCGAGTTCCGGCTCATCATGGCCGTCGCCACACTGATGCTTGTCCCCGTCCTGGTCGTCTTCTTTGCCGCCAATAAGTATTTCGTCTCCGGCGTCGCCCTCTCCGGCCTGGCCGGCCGGTAGAAGCGTACTTGGTTTTCAGTTCTTAGTTTTCAGGTGACTGCTAAGTCCTTGCCCAAAGGCGCTCATGATTCAGCATGGCGAAATGCGTTTCTCTTTCCCTATCAAACCTATCGCCCTTCAATGGATGCTTTCACTGACCACTGACTACTGACCACTGCAGTTGGGCGGTCGGGCCTATTCGGCCCTCCCTAGTGCGGGGGCTCCGCCCCCGCAACGCCCCCTCTCCTACAACATGCCTCGTCGACCTGGTGTCGATATTGGTGACAGGTGCCTAATCGAAGGTGTCTAGCCAGACCACGTCCCGCCAGTCCCGCCAGTCCCATCAAATCCCCGTAGGTGCCGGCCTTGTGCCTGCCCTCACACCCCCGACTGACGAACTCCACCGTACGGCCAGGCCAGGCACACGCACTGCGTCTCGCCAAAAGACGGAAAACTTTTTCAGCCACCGCTGGCATCGATTCCCCGCCTGACTGTTCCCACCCCAAATCGGGCATGCACACCTTCCCGTTTTCGCGCTGGATTGGGAGGAGTATGTTGAGCAAGTACCAAAAAGGGGAAATTCGGTGATAATGTGGTTCAAGACTTTGAGTGCAACTGTTCGGACGGAAGAGAAGTGATGTAACTGCTCTGTGTTGACATGCTTCTCTTGGATGCCGAACTCAGTTGATTTGGGGATTCGAAAAAGCGGTTAACGTTGCCTGCGTTGGCATTTTGGGGTAAGGTAAGCGGCACTTGAACCCTTACACCCGACCACGTTCACTTACTCTAAGACGACAGGGGCGTGTCAAGCGGTTGACGGCAGTTCAGCGGTCCCTAACCATTTGCATTGAGAGGGCAAGATTGGGATGACCCAAGTTCAGATCGAAATCCCCGATTCAGATCGCGAACGCTTCGTTCGTCAAGCACGGCGGGAAGGCATGACACTGAGCGCGTGGCTGCACGCTGCCGGCCGGGCACGCCTCGAAAACAGTCAGCGCACCAGACCGTTTGCCACAATGAAAGATGCTATGGAGTTCTTCCGTGCGTGTGACGACCTGGACGGCCCCGAAGTGGAACCGGACTGGAGCGAACATTTGCGTGTCATCAACGCTTCGCGCGCAAATAATGTGGCAGGCAAGTGATTTTTGTCGATACGAATGTCTTCATTTACGCGGTTGGCCGGCCGCATCCGCTTCGCGACCCCGCCAGGGAATTCTTTGCCAATTGCGTACGAGAGCGTGCTCAGCTATGCACTTCGGCAGAGGTCCTGCAAGAATTGATCCATGCATACCTGCCCGCCGGGAGAATCCAGGCCCTTGACGCAGCACTGGCGTTAGTGTCGCACGCCAATGTTGAGGTATGGCCATTGGAGAAGGCGGACGTGGCCCTGGCGCGACAACTACATGATCAGCATCCCTCTCTACAAGCCCGCGACCTTTGCCATTTGGCGAGTTGCCGGCGGCGCGACGTGCAAGAGATCAAGACTTTCGACAAGAGTCTTGCCAACGTGAGCAGTTCCTCATCTGAATTGTAGAGGGGAAGGTTCCCTCTCGCTATTAACGTTTAGGCGCCCAAACGTTAATAGCGCGATCCACTATTCAAGTAACGTTAATAGAGGATTGACCACCATGCGGCTCGGCACAGCCAGCGGCGGCGCAGTCCCTGCCCCAAAAAAATGATTGACACGATATTCAACCCGTGTTATCTTCTCCCGCAGTGCCCCATCTTGTTTCACGCAGGTCCTCATGGCAGGCTACAAGTGATTTGTCTCAGACGTCGCTCCCTCCGGCTTGGCCGGGCGATAGACGTACAATAAGTCTTGAGTCTTGAGGCAACGACTAAGCCGTATCCAGTGTATGGGCTTCCGGGGATAGCCGAAGGCGAGCAGAGAGCGGTAAGGAAAGAGAGAACACCTTGGTTCGCCCCGTCCAGGGGCGCGAATTGGCTGTGGCTGGGTCACATTCCGCGAATTACGAACGGAAAAGCGACATTCCAGAGTTGTGAACAACGGACAATCAGTAGCGAAAGATCCCTGGAGTACAGACAATGCAGAGTGCAAACGGAAACGAGGCGCAGGTCCAACGGAAGGCGCTGACCGAAGAACAGATCAACCGTTTCTGGATCGACGGCTATCTCACGATCGGCAAGATTTTGGAGGAAGACGAGATCGAGCTGCTGCGGCGGGAGTATGACTATGAATTCGAACGGGCTCGCAAAGGCCAGAATCCCAGGTTCCGCAACCTGTCGATCGAAGATACCGACGACGTGGAGGCCAAGAACCAGGCCGAATCGCAGATGCTCCAGATTATGCAGATGTGCGAATACAACATTCACTTTCGCCGCCTGCTCTATGACGATCGTATCCTCGATATGGTCGAGGACCTGATCGGCCCCAACATCCAACTTTTCCACGACCAGGCGCTGTTCAAACCGGCCCACCACGGCGGCCCCGTCCACTGGCACCAGGACAACGCCTACTGGAAATGCAGCCCGCCCAACCTGGTCAGCTGCTGGCTCACGCTCGACGACGTCGACATTCATAACGGTGCCATGCAGTTCATCCCCGGCTCCCACTTCCAATCCGTTGCACATGAAGACTCCACCGACGACAGCGTTCTTCTCGACTACGGCGACAACGTTGACAAGTCCCAGGCTGCGGTCATCGCCCTGCCCGCCGGCGGCGTAACGCTGCATCACTGCCAGACCCTGCACTACACTGCGCCAAACGTCACCGACAACCAACGCCGCGCCTTCGCCATCCACTTCATGACCCCGGGCACCAAGTCGCTGCGCGAGATGCAGTATCTGGAGGTCTCGTTCGAGCGGCCGGTGTTGAGGATGCGGGTCTGAGGTTAATTCTTGGTAGGCAGTTTTCAGTAACGGCACGCGCCCGCGTCTTGGGCATTGGCCAGGAGCACATGACCAGCGGTACGGGGCTGCCAAAACAGGCAGCCGGGCACGATCGAGTTCTGGAGGAATGGCAATGCAGACCGCAAATGGGAACAAGACCGCGGTACAGCGCAAGGCGCTGACCGAAGAGCAGATCAACAGCTTCTGGACGAACGGTTATCTGAAGGTGGGCAAAATCCTGGAAGATGACGAAATCGAACTGCTGCGCCGCGAGTATGACGGGGAATTCGAACGTGCGCGTAACGGTCACCATCCCAGGTTCCGAAGCCATGAAATCGGGGAAACCAGGGTTCTCCAGATCATGCAGATGTGCGAATTCAACATCCATTTTCGTCGCCTGCTGTATAACGATCGCATTCTGGACCTGATCGAAGACCTGATTGGGCCGAACATCCAGCTTTTCCACGACCAGGCGCTGTTCAAACCGGCCCGCCACGGCGGCCCCGCGCACTGGCACCAGGACAACGCCTACTGGAAATGCAGCCCGCCCAACCTGGTCAGCTGTTGGCTCACGCTCGACGACGTCGACGTCCACAACGGCGCCATGCAGTTTCTGCCGGGCACACACTTTCGCTCTGTGGAGCACGGCCGGCTCGCCGAAAACAACGCCCTGCTCGAATTGGGAGAAGAGATCGATGAGTCGAAGGCGGTCGTTGTGCCCCTCCCGGCCGGCGGCGTGACGCTGCATCACTGCCAGACGTTGCACCACACCGCGCCTAACAAAACCGACCGGCAGCGGCGGGCCTTTGCCATCCACTTCATGACGCCCGGCACCAGGTCGCTGCGCGAGATGAAATACCTGGAGGTGTCTTTCGAGCAGCCGGTGCTGCGGATGCGGGTTTGAGGTTCGGTCTGAATTGAACTGGCCCGGCGCCGTTTTGCATCACGGAGAGACGTAAAAAATGACCGACATGACAGCCACACAAACGCCAACGGTCGTCGACGGCGTCAACGTCGATGAACTGATCACCCCCGACGTACTCGCAGAGTACCGCGAGCGCGGCTACTGGGTCAGCCCCAGGCTGTTCAACACTGAACAGATCGCGGCGATGCGTGAGGCGCAGGAGCGCATGTGGGCCGGCGAGCACGATTCGGAGATCCCGTCGCAGTACGGCGCCAGCGAGGTGGAGCCGGGCTCGCCCGACGTCCGCCAGCAGTGCAACGCCTTCTGGCTCAGCGACGTGATCCGCAATGTGACCACGAGCCCGCTGCTGGGCGCGATCGGCGCCCGCTTCATGGGCGTCGACACCGTGCGGCTGTGGCACGACCAGGCCGTCTACAAGCCGGGGATCGGCCCGGACGGCAAGGACGAGACCGCCGGCAACATCGGTTGGCACCAGGACTACGGGCACTGGAAATCGTCCAGCACCTCGAATATGTGCACGGCCTGGATCGCGCTGCAGGACACCGACCTGCAGAACGGCGGCATGCGCACGATCATCGGTTCGCACAAATGGGGACTGCTGGAGGACAGCGCTACGTTCGGGCACAAGGACCTGGACGGCCTGCAAGCCCGCTTCGCCAACCAGGAGATCAGCGGCGAATGGCTGGACGAGCCCTGCATCATGCAGGCCGGCCAGGTGAGCTTCCACCACGCCCTGACGCTGCACGGCTCCGGCCCCAACCTGACCTGGGAGCCGCGCATGTGCCTGATCTCCCACATGATGCCCGGCGACACCACCTATCTGCCCGGGCGGCAGTATCATCCCAATCTGGTCTTCCTGGGCCCGCACGCGCAGGAAGGCGAGCCCTTCGCCGGGCCGTACTGGCCGCAGATGTGGCCGGAGGGCAAGGAATGAGTGAAGAGGAGTGAGTAACGGCTGGGAAAGAGTATAGATGGAGTGAGGAGAGACAGTTCCTCACTCCTCTTTTTTTATTCCTCAATCTCGCCGGTCGCCCGCAGTAGCGTTTCCTGCACGAGGAGCTCGTGTGCGGGGGGGCGGGCGGGCGGCTGCTGACCCTGGATGGTCTTGAGAAAGTCAACCAGTTCCAGGTCGTAGAGTTTCTGGCGCGTCTGCGTTTCGATGGGGACCTTCTGGTCGCCTTCCGCATAGCCGCCCTGCGCCTCAGTCAGGCAGAGCCGGATCTCCTTTGCCGGCTCCAGCGGCTCCATGATGGCGCTGCCGCGGCTGCCGTAGACCTCGAAGCGCCGCGCCGCCGGCCGCGTCTCCATCGCCGAGGTGTCGACCAGCGCCATGGCATTCTCGTACTCGAAGACGCCCAGGGTGTTGTCGGGACATTCGGCGACGACGCCGGTCTCGTTGCGCAGGAACGCGGTCACTTTCTGCGGCCTGCCCAGCAGCCACACGACCTGGTCCAGCATGTGACAGCCGAGTTCGTAGAAAACGCCGCCGCGATGACGGCTGACCTCGCGGCGCGCGTTCTCGTTCATGGCCGTGCCGATGCGCGTGCGCAGGGCGAAGATATCCCCGAGAAAACCTGACTTCACCCACTCGTCGATCTGCTGAAAGCCGGCGTGATAGCGGAACATGTAGCCCATCTGGACGGTCAGCCCGCGCGCCTCGGCCAGGGCGATCGTGCGCTGCCACTGGGACCAGTTGTCGCCGGCCGGCTTGTCGTACCAGACGTGCTTGCCCGCCTGCACGCAGCGCTCGGTCTGGTCGAGACCGTGGTGCGTGGGGCCTTCGGATGAGACCGCGACGATGCTGTCGTCGTCGAGCATTTCGCTCTCGCTGCCGAACCAGTTCACGTCCTGGTAAGGGCCGTCGGCCGCCGCCATGGCCCGGCGCCGCTCCTCGTCCGGCTCGAGGACGCCGGCCAGCTCGACGTCCGGATTGTCGATGATGGCGCGCAGCTTGCCCGCGGCATGCGCATGTTTGGTCCCGTATTGGGCGACGCGAATATTGGACATCGTTGACTCCTGACGGTTTGTGTGCGGGATCTGCTGGCTCTAAGCGTTCAGCTCGGGCGGCAGCTCAACCTTCTGCGGCTGCCCGCTGTGGATCGACTCGATGAGATTTTCGACGACCAGTGTGGCCACAATGCCGGGATAGGCCGGCACGTAGGGATCGGTATCGTTGCGGATGGCATCGACCAGCAGGGGCATGCGCTCGATGAAGGGCGGCGAGTACGACTCGGTGGACAGCGCCCCGCTGACCGGGTCCGGCGTGGTGATCGTGGCGCGGCTGAAATGCTTGTCGAGGACCGCGCTCTGCTGGCCGTCGTTAAAGGTGAAGAACCACTTGGTCAGCTTCTCGCTGAAGCCGGCGTCGCTCATCAGGTAGGTGGCGACGGAGCCGTTGGCAAAGCGGATGTTGGCTGCGACCGTATCGATGATCTCGGGCGAAGCGAGCTGGCCGGGGTGCGTGACCTGGCCTCCCGTGGCGGAGATCTCGACCGGCGGCGAGTCGTGCATCCAGCACAGCAGGTCGGCCAGGTGCACGCCGACGTCGAACAGGGGGCCGCCGCCGATGCCGGGCAGCCACTGCCAGCGCGTGAGGTCTTCACGGCCGAGCATGACCTGGGCGTGGCTCACCTTGGCCGGTTGCAGGCGGCTCTTGATGGCGCGCGCGGCCCCGGAGAAGCGGATGGAAAAGTTGATCATCAGCTTCTTGCCTGCCGCCTGCATGGCGTGGTAGATGCGCATACAGTCGGCGGAAGTCATGGCCATCGGCTTCTCGAGGTAGACGTGCTTGCCGGCCTCGAACGCGGCCAGGGCCAGCTCGGCGTGCGTGCCGTGCGTGGTGGCGATGGTCACGATCTCGATACTGTCATCGGCAAAGATGCGGTCCGCGTCGGTCGTATAGTAGCGGCCTTCGAACTGTTCGTAGTAGCTGCTGGCGGCCTCTTCGTTGATGTCGCAGAAGGCGTGCACGTCGATATCCGGCGTACCCACGGCCCACCGGGAATGACTTCTGCCGACGCTGCCGCAGCCGATCAGGGCCCAGCCGAAAGGCTGATCGTGTGAGCTGGTCATGCTGTTCTTCTCCTCCTGCGTTTGCCCGCGGACGCGGTTGTGTTGACTGTCTGAACTACCTGGAGAGATGTGTGTCGAACAGAAGATATTGTGCGGTATCCCCGCCCCAAAGACAAGTCGCCTAAAGGGGCAACTGCATCCCAAAACAGAGGTGAGCCTTCCTATACCTCAGGAAGCAACAGAACCGCTTCCAGTCCCCCAATCAACGCCAAGGCAAGGAAAGCGCCCCCCTCTGCCCACTGACTACTGACTACTAACTGCTGACTACTGCAGTTCCGGGCGGTCGGGCCTATTCGGCCCTCCCTTGTGCGGGGGCTCCGCCCCCGCAACGCCCCCTCTCCTACCACATCCGTCGTCGACCGAGTGTCGATATTCACACCAGGTGCCCATGTGAGTGCCCTCGTGCTTGCCCCGGACCGCCGTCCCCACATGCCTCAACCCACCGCATCCCCCCGTAGGGACACCCCTCGTGGCTGCCCTCGCGGGTGCCCAGCCCCGCCGTCCTCACATGCCTCAACCCGCCGCAATCCCACCGTAGGGGCACCCCTTGTGGGTGCCCTTGCTCACCCTGATTTGGACTGCACCCGAATCAGGAGCTTTCCTACACTCAACCGAGAGCATCGAGCGAGGCCGTCAACTATCCGCTACGATGACAAGCCGAGCGTTCAGAGTCTCCAGGACCTTGAACAGTACGTCAATCCGGGGATTGCCTTCGTCTGAGAGAGTCCGGTGAGGAGATTCCCATCCTTCCGCAATTGCTTCGGAACCAGTGGAGACCCCTTTGGCACGCGCCACGTTACCGAGCGCTTTAGCGAAGTAGCCCGGGTCTTTTTCGGCCAGCGCAGCATTTAGGTACGCAACTGCCGTTTCATCGCTATCTAGAAATTCAAGCACATTGAACTTTTTAAGTATCATCGCTGCATCAGGCACCTTTCGGGTTCACGAGGAATGCAAAGAGTCACCGATGATCAATTGCCTGAAACCTCAGGCATTCCTGATTCATCTGTATTTCAAAGATTCTCGGGCATCCCCAACAATAAAAAGAGCGACCAGGCCGGGGCTTAAACCCCGAAAGGAGACGCTTGGCGACTCTTCCCAGACGCACGCAAATCATACCACTGGAACTGGTGATGTCAAGAGATTTCGCGTGGAATCTTCCGTCCGCCCCTCTAGCCCGACCTGGGAGGCCCTGGCCTCTTCGACAAATCTGTCGAGGGGAGTCAGCGCAGCCACCTCAGCCACCAGGTCGAGGGGGACGTCTTCGAGCTTGCGAAAACGGACGCACGACTTTCCCATGTTGAGCTTCTTGCCCGTCGCGAGATAACGCTCCCTGAACCAGTCCGAGACCGATTCATCGGCGTAGACGCTGGTGAGGTAGAGCGACATATACTGCTTCTGCGAGGCAAGCGCGATGTACATGAGCGGCTGGCCGTTGTAGGTCTCTGGATATGCGCTGAAAGGAACGACGTAGGAGATCATACCGTACTGCATGACCTCCTCGTACCCGTCCGGCAGGTTGTCGAGAATAACGTCGCGCACCGCGGAAATGGCCTCGCGTCTCTTGGGTTCCAGCTCGGTCAGGTACTCTTCTGGCGTTTTGGCGTCACTCTGCATCTTCAAATTCCCCCCGGGAAATCTTCAGTCTCTAAGGCTCAATGACATTTTCTCCCAACCAGCCATCCTACCGTAGGGGCACCCCTCGTGGGTGCCCAGGGCCGCCCTCCTCAAATGCGTCAACCTGCCCCATCCCACCGTAGGGGCACCCCTTGTGGGTGCCCTCGTGGGTGCCTCACTCTCAAGGGCGCTTCGTGAATCTTTGTGGCCCTTCGTGGTTAGAAAGAAGGTGTTCTTCGCGACTCTTCGCGTGCCTTCGCGGATCAAAAGGTGTTCCTAATGGCCCTTCGTGGAAAAACCGAATTCTTCCCCTGCAACGCCCGCTTCAGACAACCATTAACGATCCCTGTTCACTGACCACTAACCACTGACTACTGACTACTGACTACTGACCACTGACCACTGACCACTGACCACTGACCACTGACCACTGACCACTGACCACTGACCACTGCCGTTCCTCCATTGTAACAGCGAGCGGATGGGCGGCAAGTCAGACGGGACGCGGATCGTTTGCCTGGATTGCTTATGCGGTTCGCCCGGTTTGTTGCGACGGCGGCCAGCGGTTACAGTTGTTTATCCACAAAGAACACAACGGGGCACGAAATAACCCGAGGCTGGAGGTACAACCATGGACGAACAGACCGGCTTGCAAAATTTTTCGCTCGAAGGCGACCAGGTAGCGCTGCCAAAGGGGGCCTGGGCGCAGTCGCACCGGCTCAACGTGCGCTGGCGGGGCAAGGACCTGACCGCGCTGAGCCAGGGCGCCTTTCGCGCCTACCTCTTCCCGGTCTATACCCCGTCCGGCTTCGCCGTGACCAGCGAATCGCCGCTCGACCATCCGCACCACAACTCGCTCTGGATCGGCGCCGACCACGTCAACTGCTATCTGCCCTACGCCAGCGGCGCGCTCGAGGAAGCCAACTACAACTTCTACGTGAACGACATCTTCCAGGGCCGCGCGCCGGGGCGCATCCTCGGCGTCGACGTGGAGGCCGAGGAGTTGGCGGCGGACCATCTGCGCCTGGTGCAGACCCTGCACTGGCAGGGCCCCATCGAGTGGGGCGCGCCCGAACGGCGCACCCTGGCGGTGGAGACCAGAACGATCGACATCCGCCCCGGCGAGGTGGCCAACCTCTTCGACGTCCGCTCCCAGCTGCGCCCGGCCGGGTGGGACCTGCACATCGGCCCGACCCGCCACGCCTACTACGGACTGCGCATGACCGAGCCCCTGCGCGTAACCAGCGGCGCAACCATGGTCGATTCCGAAGGCCGCACCGGAGCCGCCGCCATCAGCGGCCAGGTGTCGGACTGGGTGGACTGTTCAGGCACCATCGCCGCGGGCAGGCAAGCCGGCGCGGCGCTGTTCCCCTACGCCAGCGCCCAGGGCTTCCCCTGGTTCGTAGCCGACTGGGGGACGCTCACAGTGAATCCGATGGCCCGGCAGGGATATGCGCTAAAGCAGGGCGATGTGCTGGATTTTGCCGTGCGGTTTGTCGTCCACGACGGGGATGCTGAGGAGGCCAATGTAGCCGGGATGTGGGGGGCGTTTGATGGGGGATAGCCGTTGTCTGAATCAGGATTCTCAAGTTTTTTGGGGGACTTGCAGGATGGCAGGCGAAGGGTCGATTTCAGTGCTGTGGGGCCATTTTCGTCAGGTGAATGGGCAGATTACAGAGGCCGGATTGCTTTGAATGCATTCATGCCGGTCTGTCTCCATCTTGACACAGATGGCAGTTTAACCTAGCATTCCAACTAGTCAGACAACTAGTCAGAAAATAGGCAAATGGGGTGAATCATGAGCAGGAGATGGCCGGTTCAGGATGCCAAGGCAAGGTTCAGCGAGTTGTTAGATACCACGCTCGCCGAAGGGCCGCAGATCGTGACCAAGCGTGGCGTCGAAACTGTTGTGCTCCTTCCCATCGAGCAGTGGCGGAGGCTGGAGGGGATGACCAGGCCGGACTTGAAAGAGTTGCTGCTCGCCCCTGAGGCACGGACCGATAAACTTACGCCGCCGCGCCGACAGCATCGCCGCCGAACACCTTGGACTGTGAAGTAGCGCTATGTATCTCCTCGACACGAACGTGATCTCGGAGTTGCGTCGTCCCCGTCCACATAGCTCCGTCCTCGATTGGATCGCGAAGGTGCCGGCGGAGCGGTTGTTCCTGTCTGCCGTTACGGTTGGAGAGATACAGGCGGGTATCGAGATAACCCGCGAGCAGGATGGTGCGAAAGCGAAGGAGTTGGAGGCCTGGCTGGACAAAGTCCTGGCGTCCTACGGTGTTTTGCCAATGGACGCGCCCGCTTTTCGGGAGTGGGGACGGCTCATGCATAGAAGGTCGGACACGATCGCCGAAGACGCGATGATCGCCGCGACGGCCACCGTTCACCGGCTGATTGTGGTCACTCGAAATGTGCGTGACTTTGGGCAGCTTGGCGTGGAATTCCTTAATCCCTTTGAAGGTTAGGTCAAGTGACGACTGCTGAGCCGGAGACGGTCCACGGCTCAAACGGACGCCGCTTCGCACTTGTGGGCTATGAGGCTGAGGTGCCGCGCGCTGGAAAAAGCGACCTGCAATTGCTGCGTGAACGATATCTTCCAAGGCCGCGCGCCGGGGCGCATCCTCGGCGTCGACGTGGAGGCCGAGGAGACGACGGAGGACCATCTGCAGCTGGTGCAGACGCTGCACTGGCAGGGCCCCATCGAGTGGAGCGCGCCCGAGCGGCGCAAACGGGATGCCGCTTTGCTTGCGCAAGAACTGCATGCCATTGGCCGACGCTGCGCCGCTCTGCTCGCGCCGGGGCCGGCTGCTGTCGAGCATGGCAATCTGCTTTAAGACGAGCGAGGCTTGCCCAAGTAGTCTTCGACACCTCGACGATCCTGGCCGAATTGCACGGCGAGCCGGGCACAGAACGTTCACTATAAAGAGGCGTTCGTGATGGCGTGGCCCAGACGCTTGTCTGTGGCCGCAAGGAACAGGAACATTGAATCCACACCTGCCGGTATCAGAAACAACACTTGCCGCCTTCTGTGAGAAGCACGGCATCAGACGGCTCGCCCTTTACGGTTCGGCGCTGCGAGATGATTTCGGACCCGACAGCGACATCGACCTGTTGGTCGAGTTCGAACCGGACCGCATTCCCGGACTACTGGGCGTCGCCGGCATGGAACTGGCACTGTCTGAGCTGTTCGCAGGACGCAATGTCGACCTGAGGACTGCTGAGGACCTGAGTCCCTACTTCCGGCAGAAAGTGTTGGACATAGCTGAAGTTCAATATGCACGCACATGACGCGATCCGTCTGCGCCATATGCTCGATGCGGCGCGAGAGGCCATGTCGTTCGCGCGGGGACGGGTGAGGGACGACCTGGAGACCGACCGCCAACTGCTCCTGTCGTTGGTCAAGGAAATCGAAACTGTCGGCGAAGCCGCATCCCAGGTAACCGACCCAACCCGGCAGGAACTGGCCGACATCCCCTGGAACAGCATCATCGCAATGCGAAACCGGCTCGTCCACGCCTATTTCAGCATCAACCTCGATATCCTTTGGAGCACCGTACAACAAGATCTCCCGGCCCTGATCGACCTGCTGGAACGGTCTGTTCCCCCTGAATCCTGCCAAGACTGAGTCCCAATCCCGACGCGCCCCACATTAGCGTTGCGAACACCCTTGGCTACACGGGTAAAGCCCACCTCCTGTCTGAAAACGCCTGCCCAATACGCAGGTTCTTTAACGTGCTGCGTCCACCGCCGTAGGCGGAGCCACTGCCTGAATCAAAATCCTCAGGATTTGTGGATAGACAGAATGGCAGGCGATGGCTCGATAACAGTTCAGCGGATTTTCTTGTGAAGATTGAAAGGATTGATTGCAGTGGCTCGAAATTCCAGGGATGCAGTAAGACGCATGATGACGGTCGCTCGGCTCCTGAAAGATGGCATCGAACTGAGCTTCGCCGACGGAGCCAGGGGGCTCATCCCCTACTCCGACCTCCCTGAAATCCGAGAGCGCACAGCGCTATCGACCCTGAACTTGCCCAACCCGTACGAAATGGTTCTGGAGACGACCCAGGACGAGACGGTCGAGATACCCTGGGACTTCGCCCGTCACTACTGTGACGCGTCCTATCGCCCGGCTGTTGAGGCTATGGCTATGCGGGGAAAGCATGCCCTCGGCCAACGCATTCGGCGACTGCGCAACGCTGCCGGTTTGTCGCAGGATGCGCTTGCCCGTGAGGCGGGCATCGGACGGGTGACACTGGTGCGGCTGGAAAAGGGTGAACAGACGCCGAGGTACAAGACCCTAAGGACGATTGCCAGGGCCTTAGGGGTAGACGTGTCGGACCTGCTGGCGGAGCCGGAATTTCTGCGCCATCAGTTGCTGCGAGAACTTGCAGGCATTAAAAGATGAGTTGAATCGGTCGTGAAGTTACACCTAGTCCCCTTAGACACGAAATAGCCGACTCAGGTCGACATGTCCGATCCCTTCACCTCTTTTCATCCTTTCAGCTTAATCTCCCACTAGGGCTCTACAATCCCTGCAATTCGGAACCGCGCCATGTGCCGCAGACAGCGCCTTGGGCCTGCACGCTCTAGCACTGAAGCTCAAAGAGCAAGACCTTCTTGAATCAACTGACTTAAGCTGACTTTCCGACCCGCAGACTCGCCATCGGGATTGTCCCTCCAAATGTCTTTCAGTTCGAAGCATGCGTAGCCGCACCTGACCTGCCCCCGATGTTTGTACCACTTGTTATGTTAGTCCGACAGGCACGGGGACAGGGTCGGCAGGCAAGAGGGCCTCAGGCGCCGGCGGCCGGTAGCCCAGAGAACTGTGCGGTCTGATCCGGTTGTAAGTCCGTCTG
>JAJEDI010000060.1 GCA_022821585.1 Caldilineaceae bacterium | reverse complement strand
TACTCGATGATCTCGGTAATTGCGCCGGCGGCGACGGTGCGTCCGCCCTCGCGGATGGCAAAACGTCCGCCGGTCTCGATGGCGACAGGTGAGATCAACTCGACATCCATCGTCACATTGTCGCCGGGCATGACCATCTCCACACCTGCCGGCAGGTCGATCGAACCGGTGATGTCCATGGTGCGGATGTAGAACTGCGGGCGGTAGCCCTTGAAGAAGGGGGTATGCCGTCCGCCCTCCTCCTTGCGCAGCACATAGACCTCAGCCTTGAAGTGGGTGTGCGGCGTGATGCTGCCCGGCTTGGCCAGCACCTGCCCGCGGTCGACCTCTTCACGGTCGATACCGCGCAGCAGACAACCGACGTTGTCGCCCGCCTGCCCTTCGTCGAGCAGCTTGCGGAACATCTCGACACCGGTGACGGTGGTCGAGTGCGTGGGCTTCACACCGACGATCTCCACCTCTTCCATCGGATGGATGACACCGCGCTCGACGCGGCCGGTGACGACCGTGCCGCGGCCCTTGATCGAGAAGACATCCTCAATCGGCATCAGGAAGGGCTTGTCGATCTCGCGCACCGGGGTGGGGATATACTCATCCACCGCCCGCATCAGCTCCCAGATCGGCTCATACTCGGGCGCATCGGGGTCGTCCGAGCTGCTCTCCAGCGCATGCAGGGCGCTGCCGCGCACAAAGGGGATGTCATCGCCGGGGAACTCGTAGGTGTCGAGCAGCTCCCGCAGTTCCATCTCCACCAGCTCCAGCAACTCCTCATCCTCCATCATGTCGACCTTGTTGAGAAAGACGACCATCGCCGGCACTTCCACCTGCCGCGCCAGCAGGATGTGCTCGCGCGTCTGCGGCATGGCGCCGTCGGGCGCAGCCACCACCAGAATCGCACCGTCCCTCTGGGCGGCGCCGGTGATCATGTTCTTGATATAGTCGGCATGTCCAGGACAGTCCACGTGCGCATAGTGGCGGTTTTCCGTCTCATACTCGACATGCGCAATGGCGATGGTGATGCCGCGGGCCTTCTCTTCCGGCGCATTGTCGATCGCCTCAAACGCACTGAAATCAGCCATCCCGCGCAGCGCCAACACCTTCGTGATCGCCGCCGTCAGCGTCGTCTTGCCGTGATCCACATGTCCGATCGTCCCCACGTTCACATGGGGCTTGTTCCTCTCAAATACTGCCTTCGCCATTCTTTCATTCTCCTGACTGTTTCACATCTGTACTGTGCTGAATCAAGCAGCTTCGCAAAAAGCTGGAAATTTTTCCCGAACAAACGCACTCAGACGGTCTCCGAACTACCCGGCGGGCAGGCCTTCAATTCGTTACAGGCACGACCGGTCGGGCAAGAGCCCTGCATTCGTATTCGCGCCCCTTTCGAACAGAAGCGTCCTGATTAGTTCTCCGGCGGCACAGACGCCGCCTCTACAACCTGAACAGTATACGAAATGTCCTGACGCTTGACAAGTCTGGACACATCTGAATCGGCCATTCCGAATACACCGGCCGCATCCAACTCAGGCGAATTCCCGCCTTGGGGCGCCCACGTCCGACTTCTGCGTGTCGGGCTGATAGCTGTCGAACTGCATCGTGAAGGTGCCGCGTCCACTGGTTATCGAACGGAGCGTCGTCGCGTACCCGAACATCTCCGCCAGCGGTACGACCGATCGCACAGCCGTAACCTTGTTGCTGTGCGCGTCCAGTCCCTCTATCTGCCCGCGTCGACTGGAGAAATCGCCCACAATATCACCGACAAACTCCTCCGGCACGACCGCTTCAACCAGCATGATCGGCTCCAACAGGACCGGGCCCGCCTTCGCCATGCCCTCCTTGAACGCCATCGAACCGGCTATCTTAAAGGCGATTTCACTGGAATCGACCTCATGAAAACTGCCGTCCACCAGCGCGGCGCGAACATCCACCACCGGGTACCCCGACAGCACACCGCTTTCCATGGCTTCTTCCATACCCTTGCGGACCGCAGGAATGTATTCTCTGGGGACTGAGCCGCCGACGATTTTGTCCTCAAACTCGAAGCCCTTGCCCTCTTCATTCGGTTCCAGCTCGATCCAGACGTGGCCATACTGCCCGCGGCCGCCGGTCTGACGGACGAACCGCCCTTCCGCCCGCGTCGCGTTTGTGATGGTCTCCCGGTAGGCCACCTGTGGACGGCCCTCGTTACACTGCACCCGGAACTCTCTCTTGAGACGGTCCACGATAATCTGCAAGTGTAATTCACCCATTCCGCTGATGATCGTCTGCCCCGTCTGATCGTCGTATCGCACCTGAAAGGTCGGGTCCTCTTCAGCCAGCTTCAATAGGCCGTCGGCCATCCTGTCCTGGTCGGCTTTGGACTTCGGCTCGACCGCGATCCCAATCACCGGGGCCGGAAACTCGATCGTCTCCAGCAAAATCTCGTTTTTGCTGTCGCTGAGCGTCTCACCTGTCAGGCTCTGCTTGAGGCCGACGATGGCGGCGATGTCGCCTGCGCGGCAGACTTCGATCTCCTCTCTTTTGTCGGCATGCATTTGCAAGAGCCGGCCAATCCGTTCCCGCCGGCCCTTATTGGCGTTGTAGACCATACTGCCCGACGCCAACGTACCCGAATAGACGCGCACATAGGCCAGGCGTCCGACAAACGGGTCGGTCACGATCTTGAATACGAGGGCGGCGAAAGGTTCTTCCGGGTCGGCGAACCGGATCTTCTCTTCCTCTGTCTTGGGGTCGAGGCCGACGACCGGCGGCACATCCAATGGGCTGGGCAGATAGCGCACAATCGCATCCAGAAGGGGTTGCACACCCTTGTTCTTGAGCGCCGAACCGCACAGTATCGGCACGATATCATTGCGAATGACGGCATTGCGCAGCGCCTTAATCAGCAGGTCGTTGCTGATCTCTTCGCCTTCCAGATAGAGCGTGGTCAGCTCCTCATCGGTCTCGGCAATCCGTTCAATCAGCGTCGCGCGCGCCGTCTCCGCCGCGGCACGCATCTCCTCCGGGATCTCGGCTGTTTCGGGCGAGGCGCCCAGTGCATCGCTGTATCGCAGGGCCTTCATCGTAAAGAGGTCGATTACCCCCTGGAACTCTTCCTCCACGCCCCAGGGCAGTTGAATCGGCAGCGGGTCCGCGCCGAGGCGGTCGACAATCATGCCAAGGGTACGCTCAAAGTCTGCCCCCACCCGGTCCATCTTATTCACGAAGCAGATGCGCGGCACATGATAGGTGTCCGCCTGCCGCCAGACCGTCTCCGACTGCGGTTCGACACCCGCAACCGCGTCGAAGACGACGATACCGCCGTCCAGTACGCGCAAGCTGCGCTGCACCTCGGCCGTAAAATCGATATGGCCCGGCGTGTCGATGATATTGATCTGTGCCTCTTCACCGCTGCGGCTGTCAACCCAGTTCGCCGTAATCGCGGCGGCGGTAATGGTGATGCCGCGTTCCCGCTCCTGCGCCATCCAGTCTGTGACGGCGGTTCCCTCATGTACTTCGCCCATGCGGTGTATGCGGCCGGAATAGAACAGAATCCGTTCGGTTGTCGTCGTCTTGCCCGCGTCGATGTGGGCGATAATTCCGATATTGCGGATCTTATGTAATGGTACCTGACTCATCAAATTCACCTGATCTTAATCTGGGGGGCAACGTCGCGCCCCGTTCATACAAGGGATGCAACCTGCTGCACTGCAGCGTTGCATTCACATTTTCCGATGGCAGTCCGTCCTAAGCGAACGGTCTGCCGCGTCCGCCCGCGTCCTGCCCGCCGACAAGAGACGACGCAACCGTCCCGCAGGCACCGGTACCCGACGCGCGCCTATTTTGAGCAGGGGCGCCTCTAGCTTCCTTATCCGGCGGCCTGCTCATCCGGCAGCGTCGAATTTCACTCAGCGGAGTGCTGAGCGCGTTGCGACGTCATCCTGTGGCTCGAATGCGTCGTATCGTGTTTGGTTCAGAAGGAGTCCCAAACCCGGAAGGGCCGGATTCCTCCGAAGCTGTGCCCAGCCAGGGCGCCGGACACATCAGGAAAAACCAACTCGATTGTCTATACTGCCATGAAGGCAATATACCTATCGCCTTCGGGCAAAATGAGCGAAGGCTTGATTGGCTTCTGCCATCCGGTGCGTTTCTTCACGCCTGCGCACGGTCTGTCCTTCACCGCGCGCCGTATCCAGCAGTTCATTCGCCAATCGAGTGGCCATATTGCGGCCGCTCCGCCCCCTGGCATTCTGTATCAGCCAGCGCATGGCCAGGGCCTGCCGCCGGTCAGGGCGGATCTCCATCGGTACCTGATAGGTCGCGCCACCTACACGCTGCGGTTTGACCTCAACCAGAGGAGTGGCGTTCCTGAGCGCTTCTTCGAAGACTTCCAGTGGTGGACGATTGGTGCGTTCGGCAATGGTATCCAGTGCAGTATACACTATTCTGGCGGCCAGACTCTTCTTGCCCCGTTCCATCAGATTGTTGATGAACTTGGCCAGCACAACGCTGTTGTGCCTGGGGTCGGGCGTAACCTGACGCTTCTCAGGCCGGTTTCGTCGCGGCATTCTACTACTCCATCTCCATCATTTGCGCCCGCGTGCCTCTCAAGGAAGGATGCACACTAGCCTGTCCTGCCTCGCCAGAGTCAGCGATCAACGGGGCTTCTTGGTACCGTATTTGCTGCGGCTTCGCTTGCGGTCATTGACCCCGGTGCTGTCCAGCGCGCCGCGCACGATATGATAGCGTACGCCGGGCAGATCTCTTACCCGGCCGCCGCGTACCAGAACCACACTGTGTTCCTGGAGGTTATGGCCTTCGCCAGGAATATAGGCCGTCACTTCAACGCCATTGGTAAGGCGCACACGCGCCACCTTACGCAGGGCGGAATTGGGCTTTTTCGGTGTAGTCGTTCGCACCTGTGTACATACCCCCCTCTTCTGGGGGTTTCCCTGCTTGACCCGCTTTGTGCGGCCGGTCAATGTGTTCTGCGTAAAGCGCAAGGCCGGTGCGGTCTCTTTCTTCGGCTTGGTCTTACGACCCTTGCGGACCAGTTGATTTATCGTCGGCAAATGTTCCCTCCCAGGTGGTCATCGTAGGCCACGTAAAGACAGTAGTCTACTATATCACGACTGGACTGCTGAGAGCAAATCTCAGGACCCTTACAGGTGCCTCATCCCATGCGGATGGACTTTGGCGTCTGCCCGCGGATTTCTCCAGCAGATTCCGGCCAAAACCCACCAATCTCAGGGCAACTTCCGAACGCAGGCACGATGGTGTGAACGGACCGTCGCCGCGGCCGGGGACCCGGCCCGAAGGCGCTCAACAGCCACCGAATGCTCGCAGCCAACTGGCAAGCCCATACACGAGGGTCATACGAGAGTTCACGAGCGTTTACGAGTGTTTACAAGAGTCGGGACAGGCATCTGTTCAGGATCCGAGCTCTGCGTTCCCATGCAGCTTGGGCGGTGTCTGCAAATGCCCGGCGCTGTCTGTTCAGCTACAGACAGAGGTGCAGGCATGCCGTCACCGGCGCAAAGACCGGGGGAAAGAGAAAGGGTGGAAGAGCCGGCTCTTCCACCCTGGTCTGTACAAACAGTCCGGCTTCTAGCGCAGATCGACGTTGATCTCTTCGCTGTCCTCGTCTTTCAGGTTGTTGAAGTCGAAGTCGAGCTCTTCCTCGTCGAGGCCGCCGCCGAACCCGGACAGCATGCCCCCCAGCGGGCCGATTCCCATCTCCGCCAAACCGGAGAGATCGGCCAGGTCCAGATCGGGATCGTCCAGGTCGAACTCGAGTTCGCTCAGCCCCTCATCGGCCACTTCGTGCTGTTTGGCCAGTTGCTCAACGGCCTGCTGCTTCTCTTCCTCCCACATGCGCCGCGTCCGGAAGCCGGAGCCGACCGGGATCAGCTTGCCGATGATGACATTCTCCTTGAGGCCCCGCAACTCGTCCCGCTGCCCTTGCACGGCGGCATCGGTGAGCACGCGCGTCGTCTCCTGGAAGCTGGCCGCGGCCAGGAAGCTTTCGGTGTTCAAGGCCGCCTTCGTCAACCCCAGCACGACCGGCTCGGCTTTAGCCGGACGGTGGCCGCGGGAGATCGTCTTGTTGTTCTCATCCTCAAATTGGAAGCGGTCCACCAACTCGCCCGGCAGGAATTCGGTGTCACCGGTCGACCGAATCATCACCCGCCGCAGCAGCTGGCGCAGGATCACTTCGATATGCTTGTCGTGGATGGCAACGCCCTGGCTGCGGTATACCTGTTGCACCTGCTCCAACAGGTATAGCTGACAGGCCTCCCGGCCCTGAATGCGCAGAATCTCTCTCGGATTCTTCGAGCCTTCGGTCAGCTGCTCGCCGGCGTTCACCTCTTCACCCTTCTCCACCCGCAGCCGTGCATTGGCCGGGATATCGGTCTCCCACACCAGGTTGTCTTCCCGGCGGATGATGACCTGACCGTTCTCAGCGAAGATCTGGCCCTCCATGCCGGCCATGACTCCCTGTGCATCCTCGTCACCGTTGCGGGCGATGACCGTATCTTCCTGCACGCGGTCATCCGAATCCACCATCAACTCATATCCCTCGGGAATCGCGATCTCCCGTCGTTTGAGCTCGGTGCGGCTCACCTTCAGCATGCGCTGATCGCCTTCCCACCAGATATCCACCTTGCCGTCGATCTCGCTGATGACAGCTTCACCTTTGGGGTTTCGCACTTCGAAAAGCTCCTCGACGCGCGGCAGACCCTGGGTGATGTCATCGCTGCCGGCCACACCGCCGGTGTGGAACGTGCGCAGCGTGAGCTGGGTACCCGGCTCGCCGATCGACTGCGCCGCGATAATACCCACCGCTTCACCCTGCTCCACCGTTCCTCCTCGGGCCAGGTCGGTGCCGTAACACTTCTTGCAAAGGCCAAAGCGGGACTCGCATGTCAGCGGGCTGTAGACGAATGCAACCTCCACTCCATGACGATCGATGGTTGCCAGGGCGGCCTCATCAATGACGGTATCCCGCTCCAGCAGCAGCTCATCGGTTTCGGGATGTCGGATTGCGCCGGCAAGCGTGCGCGTGACCACGCGATCGGCGAAGCTCTCGCCCATCACCCTCGAACTCTCGGCATCGATCCAGATGCCGGCGTTGGTGCCGCAGTCGTCCTCGGTCACGATCACATCCTGGGCCACATCCACCAGGCGGCGGGTCAGATAACCGGCGTCCGCGGTCCGCAGTGCGGTATCGGCCAACCCTTTGCGTCCGCCGTGCGTGCTCAGGAAATACTCCAGTGCAGTCAACCCCTCGCGGAAGTTGGAGCGAATCGGCAAAGGAATGATGCGCCCATTGGGGCCGGCAATCAGGCCGCGCATACCGGCCAGCTGCCGCACTGTATTGACACCCCCCTTGGTCGAACCGGAGTGGGCCATCGCACCCAGCCCCTCAAGCGGGCTGAGCAGTTTACGCACCTCGGCCGTTACCTCATCGGCGGCCCGTGTCCACAGTTCGACGGTCTTTTCGTACAACTCCTCCTCGGTGATCAGGCCGCGCCGGTACTGGCGCTCGGCCTCGGCCACCTCATCGGAGGTCCGCTCAACGATCTCGTCCTTCTCATGCGGCACCTGAATATCGCTGACCGCAATCGTAATGCCCGACCGGGTGGCGTATTCGAAGCCCAGGTCCTTGATATTGTCCACCGTTTCGGCCGTCACCTCCCGGCCCAGGTGTTTGTAACAGAGGTCAATGACCTCATTGACACCCTTCTTGTCGAGAAGATCGTTGACGAACCACAACTCCTCCGGCAGCGCCCGGTTGAAGATGATACGCCCGATCGTCGTGCGGATGATTCGATCCTGCGGCCAGGCGGCCCCCAACAGATTCAGTTTGCGCAGGGCGTCCCGCACCTCATTCATGGCGGCCTGCCCAAAAGCCGGGATCTCCTGAATCATATGGCGTTCGCCCTGGGCAAGGATGTCCATCAGTTCGCCGACGGTGGCGATGCCGTACTCCTGCAGGGCATCCATCACCCGTTCGCTTACCTCTATCGACTCGATCGGCTGAACGTCGAAACGCGTCGTGAAGCGCACCCGAATCGAATCGCGTAACTTGACATGGCCCAGGCTGTAGATGTACTCCGCCTCATCCATTGAACTGAAAAGCGGCAGCTTCTTATCGGGTGCCGACTCGTCCTCTTCGGTGGTCAGGTAGTAGACGCCCATCACCATATCCTTGGAGGGGCCGACGATCGGCTCGCCGCTACTGGGCTTGAGCAGATTCTGGCTGGAAAGCATCAGTTGCCGCGCCTCATCGACCGCAGACTGGCTCAGCGGCACGTGCACCGCCATCTGGTCCCCGTCGAAATCCGCATTGAAGGCGTCGCAGACGAGAGGGTGCAGCTGAATCGCGCTCCCCTCTACCAGCGTGACTTCAAAGGCCTGAATGCCCAGGCGGTGCAGCGTCGGCGCCCGGTTCAACAGCACCGGCCGCTCCTTGCAGATCTCCTCCAGCTCGTCCCACACCTCGGACTGCTGGCGGTCTACCATGCGCTTGGCGCTCTTGATGTTGTGCGCGTAGTTGTCCTCCACCAGGCGCCGCATGACGAACGGCTTGAACAGCTCCAACGCCATCTTCTTCGGCAGGCCGCACTGGTGCAGCTTCAGCGTCGGGCCGATCACGATGACCGAGCGGCCGGAGTAATCGACGCGTTTCCCCAACAGGTTGCGGCGGAAGCGGCCCTGCTTCCCCTTGAGCATGTCGCTGAGGCTCTTGAGCTTGCGTTTGCCGCTGCGGCTGACCGCCCGGCCACGCCGCCCGTTGTCGATGAGACTATCGACCGCTTCCTGCAACATGCGCTTTTCGTTGCGGACGATCACATCCGGCGCACCGAGGTCAAGCAGCCGCTTGAGACGGTTGTTGCGGTTGATCACCCGCCGGTACAGGTCGTTGAGATCGCTGGTAGCGAAGCGCCCGCCGTCCAGCTGCACCATGGGACGCAGCTCCGGCGGAATCACCGGCAAGATCGTCAGCACCATCCACTCCGGCCGGTTGCCGCTCTTGCGGAAGTTTTCCACAACGCGCAGGCGTTTGGCCGCCTTCTTGCGGCGCTGCTTGCTCTTGGTCGTGAAAATCTCCGTGCGCAGCTCTTTTGCCAGCACGTCCAGATCGACTTTGGCTACAATATCCCGGATCGCCTCGGCGCCCATGCCCGCCTTGAAGATGTTGCCCCAGCGGTCGGCCAGCTCGCGATAACGGGTTTCCGTCAGCAGCTGCATCTCGTGCATGCTCTTCAGTTCGTCCAACTGCTCTTCCGCGCTGGACTGCAGCCGCTCTCGATGTTCGGCCACATCTTCCCGCATCTTTTCCAGCAACCCCTCCAGCTTCTGGCGCACGTATGTCTGCTTGGCCTGGATTTGCGTGCGGATATCTGACTTTTCTTCGTCGGACTCATACTGGAGCGTGTCCAGCCGTTCCTGCACATGGTCGTTGACAGTGCGTTCGTGCTCGGCGGTGACCGTCTTTTTGGCCGCGATGATCGGCTCATCCACCCAGTCCAGGCCCTTATCTTCCGCGGCTTTCTTGCCGAGATTGCTCTGAATCCAGTCCTGAAGCCGCTGGGCCTGGCTGATCGTCTCCGACGAAGACCGGTTGATGCGCTCGTCGAGCCGCGCGATCTGTCCCTGCTCTTCCTCGTTCAGCTCGTCAAGCTCGCTCTGCGCACTGCCTTCTACGGCGTCGATATGTTCCTGCGCATCGTTCTCCAGACGGGCTATCCCCATCTGCAGTTCTCGTTCGAGGCGCTGAATCGCGCGGCCGCGCGCGTCTTCGTTCACGTCGGTGATGATGAACTGCGCAAAGTAGAGGACCCGTTCCAGATGGCGCGGGCTGATGTTCAGGAGCAGCCCCAGATGGCTGGGAACACCCTTCACATACCAGATATGGCTGACCGGCGAAGCCAGCTGAATATGGCCCATGCGTTCGCGGCGCACACGCTGCGGCGCCACTTCCACACCACATTTGTCGCAGACGATGCCCTTGTAGCGAACCCGCTTATACTTGCCGCAGGCGCATTCCCAATCCTTCTGCGGCCCGAAGATACGTTCACAGAACAGACCGTCCCGCTCCGGTCGCAGCGTGCGGTAGTTGATCGTCTCCGGCTTGGTTACTTCGCCAAAGCTCCATTCGTCAATCTGGTCCGGGGAGGCAAGAGAAATGCGAATTGCGTCAAAATCTCGTACTTCCATTATGGCTCCTTTGCGTTTCGCCCGCCGTCGGGCCCACAGCAGATGCGTTTGACGGCGGCCTTGCGGTGGTCAGTGAACTCACAGGCCACCGGGCGCTGTACACGACTCGCCCGTTGCCAAGTGCGCAGCAGTTGCGGTCGGCGGCGGCCTCGGTTGGCGTCGCCCTTACTCGCTGCTGCGGCTCATCGGGCTGGGTACGTTCAGGCTGAAGCCGAGATGCGGCAGACGGTCTTCAACCTCATCTTTGCCGAGCTGTATCACCTCATTCTTTTCGTTAATGACTTCGATCGAAAGGGCCAGACTCTGTAGCTCCTTCACCAGCACGCGGAAACTCTCCGGCACACCGGGGCTCTGAATCTCATCGCCCTTTACAATCGCCTCGTATGTTTTCACCCGGCCTGTCGTGTCGTCCGACTTGATCGTCAGCATCTCCTGCAACGTGTAGGCCGCGCCGTACGCCTCCAGCGCCCATACCTCCATCTCGCCGAAGCGTTGACCGCCGAACTGCGCCTTGCCGCCCAGCGGCTGCTGTGTGACCAGGCTGTAGGGGCCCGTGCTGCGGGCGTGGACCTTGTCCTCCACCAGGTGGTGCAACTTGAGCATCTGCGCGATCCCGACCGTTACATGCGCGTCGTAGGGTTCGCCCGTCTTGCCATCGAAAAGCTTCTGCTTACCGGTCGTCGGCAACGGCCAGCCAATCTCGTTCGAGTACGCCTGTGCCGCCGCCTCAAACCTCTCAAGCAGCTGGGCGTCCAACTGTTCACCCGTTTCCAGGTGCAACAGGATCGGATCGTCGGCAGTCTCTGTCAGGAATTCATCGTCCTGCTCGCAGCCGTGATGGATCAGCCACTCCCGCAGGGAAACATAGCGGGCATAATGGTCCGAAACTTCCGAGCTGCTATTCGGAACGACAAGCTCCGCTTCATACCCCTTGTCCTTCAGCCATTCAGCCAAGGCGGCGCTACGCGCGTACTTGTCGTCGAAAAACAGCGTTTCAGGGTCGTAGCCGCGCGGCTCCAGCCAGTCCAGCAGATACAGCCGGCGGGCATCGTTGTCATCCATCAGCGCATCGCTGTCGACTTCCTGCTCCCGGACGGCCTCCCACGCCAGCTCGGTGACATCCTGCCAGGCTTGATCGATCAGCCAGGCCCGCGCCAACTCGGACTCAATCTCGTCCTCCTTCGCGCCGTCGAATACCGGCGTCTCCGCCATAAAGCCCAGGCGCTCTGCCGCCCATCCAAGATGGGTTTCCAGCACCTGTCCGATATTCATGCGCCCGGGCACACCCAGCGGATTCAGAATAATGTCGATCGGTGTGCCGTCCTCCAGGAAGGGCATATCTTCCACCGGCACGACCCGGGAGATTACACCCTTGTTGCCATGGCGGCCGGCCATCTTGTCGCCTTCAGTCAGACGGCGGCGTTGTGCAATACTTACGCGCACCATCATTTCCACCCCGGCAGGCATGTCCTGGTGATCTTCGCGTGTGAAGACCTTGATATCCACCACCTTACCCCGTTCCCCGTGGGGAAGACGTAAGGAGCTATCCTTTACCTCACGCGCCTTTTCGCCGAAAATCGCCCGCAACAGCTTTTCCTCCGGCGTCAGCTCGGTCTCGCCCTTTGGCGTAATCTTTCCGACCAGAATGTCGCCGGCGGCAACCTCAGCACCGATCCGGATGATGCCGTCCTCGTCCAGATGTCTCAGCGCGTCCTCACCCACGTTCGGAATGTCTCGCGTGATCTCCTCCGGGCCGAGTTTCGTCTCCCTGGCTTCGATCTCGTGCTTCTCAATATGTACCGACGTGTACTTGTCGTTTTCGACCAGCCGTTCGCTGACCAGGATTGCGTCTTCGTAGTTGCCGCCTTCCCAGCTCATGTAGGCCACAAGCACGTTCTGCCCCAGCGCCAGCTCGCCGTTCTGTGTGGAAGAGCTGTCCGCCAGCACCGTGCCGGCCTCGACCATGTCCCCTTTCTGAATCGTCGGACGCTGGTCGATGCACGTGCTCTGATTGCTGCGATTGAATTTGCGCAACGGGTAGGTATGCTCGTTGCCATCCTCTTCCTGAATGACGATCTCCGTATTCACGACACGAACAGCCTCGCCCGCCTTGCGCGCAACGACGACCTGGCCCGAATCAACTGCAGCCTGCCACTCCATGCCGGTGCCGACAATCGGCGCATCCGGTTGCACCAGGGGCACGGCCTGCCGCTGCATATTGGAGCCCATCAAGGCACGGTTGGTATCGTCATGCTCCAGGAAGGGGATCAAAGCCGCGGACACGCCGACGACCTGTTTGGGCGACACGTCCATATATTCGATGCGCTGCGGCTCTTCAAAGCGGAACTCCTCGGCCTGGCGCACGGAGGGCCGCCTGTTGAGAAAGTGGCCGGCCTTGTCCAGCGGGGTCGAAGCCTGGGCGATGGGAGAGCGCTCCTCCGTATCCGCGTTCAGATAGATGACGTCCTTCCCTACGAAAGGCCGCACCCGCACCTCTTTGAGGTCTTTGACAGCGGCGATCTTTTTGGCCAGTTTCGCCGTCAGTTCGGCGCCTCTCTTGGCGACATTTTCGCTGCCGTCAGGGCCGCTGATATCTTCGGCGAGGACGCGTCCTGTCAACGCATCGACCTGATTCTCGACAGTGTTAAAAACGCGGCGGTATGGGGTTTCGATAAAGCCGAAATCGTTGATGCGCCCGTAGGTGGCCAGGTAGCCGATCAGACCGATATTGGGGCCTTCCGGCGTTTCAATCGGGCAGATGCGGCCATAGTGGCTGTAATGGACGTCGCGCACGTCGAAACCGGCCCGCTCCCGGCGCAGGCCGCCGGGGCCCAGCGCGCTCAGGCGCCGTTTGTGGGTCAACTCGGCCAGCGGGTTCGTCTGGTCCATGAACTGGCTCAGTTGGCTGCTGCCGAAAAACTCCCGCGTAGCCGCCACAACCGGGCGAATGTTGATCAGGCTCAACGGCGTCACCTGCTCCGGCTCGCGGATCGACATCCGCTCCCGCACGACCCGCTCCATGCGCAAAAGACCGATGCGCAGTTGGGTCTGGATCAGTTCACCGACCGTTTTGATGCGCCGGTTCCCCAGATGGTCGATATCATCAGGCAACTCGCGCCCATTGTTAATGTCAATGATGCGGCGTACCACGGCCACGATGTCGTCGTTCGTCAGAATGCGTGTCGAGAGAGGCTCTCCCTGGCCCAACTTGCGATTGAGCTTGTAACGGCCCACCCGGCCCAAATCATAACGACGGGAAGTGAAGAGCAGATTCTGCAGGAAATTACGCGCATTATCTAATGTTGCCGGATCGCCGGGCCGCAGCTTCTTATAGAACTCAAGCAGCGCGTCGTCGATCCCTTTCTGCCGGTCCTCGGTCGGATTGGCCGTCGGATCCCGCTCCAGGGTCGCTTCGATGAACGGGTGGTCTTCATTGTCGTCGACATCGGAGAACAGCTTCCGGATCTCCTCATCGGTGCCGAAGCCGATCGCCCGCAGCAGAATGGTGGCCGGCAACTTCCGTTTGCGGTCAACCTTGACGCTGATGATATCCCGCTTGCTCGTCTCGAACTCCAGCCATGCGCCCCGCAGGGGGATCAACTTGGTGCCGGTCAGGTCCCTACCCGTGCTGCGGTCCTCTTCAATTGTGAAGTAAACGCCGGGTGAACGAATCAACTGGCTCACCACGACCCGCTCACTGCCATTGACAATAAAAGTGCCGGAGTCGGTCATCAGCGGGAAGTCACCCATAAAGACTTCCTGCTCACTGATCTCCCCCGTGTCGTTATTGACGAGCCTAACCTCGACCCACAGTGGCGCGGAATAGGTGATGTCCCGTACCCGGCAAGCCTCCTCTGAGTGTTTGGCGTCATCGAAGCGGAAATCGCCGAAATGCAGTTCGAGATGCTTGTTGAAACTGACGATTGGCGAAATCTCTTCAAAAAGCTCCTTCAGGCCCTGGGCGCGAAACCATTCAAAGCTTTGAAGCTGAATCTCGATGAGCCGGGGCAGTTCAATAAGATTGGGAGTTCGTGAATACGACTTCCTCTGCGTCCTGGCGACAACACCGTTTCCAACGGCAGTATCAATCATATAGCGCATGCTCCTTTAGCTGTAAACAGCCGCCGATTTTGCAAACCTGCACGAAAAACCGTCAATACCGCACTGAATCTCTGAATGTTGAAATGGGGATGAAAGCTCCTCTTGCGGCCAACCCTACCCGCATTCAAATCGTTCGCCCGCTGCAACGTGCGCAGCATAGGATTCACCCGCCGCGAAATGCGCAGCGAACGTCACGTCCGCCGAAATCCTCGGCGGAGATCACGCCACATCTATTCGCTCTGGTACCGTCCCCTCCCTCAATGCGAGGCCCAAAGGCGGCCAACGGAACCGAGCCGATCGGTCCTTACTCTGAACTTAAAAGTATAAGGCACATGCCGCGTCTTGTCAATATTATGATGTTGATGGAAGTAATCCAGTTCTATGGTTATTCGGAATGTATCGACTTCGCAGCCAGATCTTTCGCCCCACCACGAATACCGGTAGGAACGTTCCCTTTCGTGCAAAGTCACTCACTCTGAGCAGCACCCATGCCGACAGCTCAACTCCAGTTATTAGAATCAGGGTGACGACGACGCCACTGTCTATTGGCGGCTCCGACCGAGCCGGGCGCTGTCGCCTCTGACAACTGACAACTGATCACTGACCACTGCAGTTGGGCGGTCAGGACTGGCGCCCTCCCTTGTGCCGGGGCGGGGCCCCCGCAACGCCCCGCCCCGGCTGGACCACCGTTGCGGCCAATCGGACCCGTTGAGCCCGCTCGCCGGCGCACGCCGACCCGCTCCACCGTCACCCCTGACCCTCGCCATTCTTTCTGCAGTGCTCCCCGTCCTTTCTACCGCTTTCAACGCACCCGAAACCGACCCGATATGAATGCGTGGCAATTTCCATACGATATGCCTACGAAAATGAAGGGTCTATTCGCCGTCCTCGTAAACCGGCACACAAAACCCATGCTGAAATCGCCGCGCGCCTCTTTTGAATCGTCTGAGAGTTCCCCTGAATTTCAGCAGCCCAAGTGCCGCCCTGCCAAGCGGCAGATACACGCCTCCACCAGATAAGAATCAGGCGGAAAAAGGACCAGAGAGCGGCCCGGAATGCCTCCACGCGATCATCAAGAAGAGCGTGCGAAAGAGACAGAATTTCAACATTCGGATGCCCTGTTTTTCGTCAGAAAATTAACGCTTAACCGCCTTTCTGGTTGGTCCATACCCGTTTTTGTCAGAAAAAGTTTTGTGCTATCGTTTTTGCAGGGGAGAATATGGGAGAAAGTGGGGCACTGTCCCTATATCCCGAAGTAATCTCGGATCGAGCACCCGGCCATCCGTTCGCCTCCGAAATACTCTTCGAAACTCCCCGACACATCCGCTGAAGTGAGATGCTCGATGCGATCCGGTTCGAATGGGATGCGCAAAGGGCAACGGCTCTTAAGATTATGTTTCTAGGCGAGTTCAGTCACAACCTGGACAGTAAAGGGCGGGTCACGATTCCTGCCAAATTCCGCCACCGGCTCATGCCCGGTCTCGTGGTGACGCGCAACCCCACCGGCGGCTGCCTCATGGCGATGCCGCTTGACGAATGGCAGAATGTCGCCGCCCGCGTCAGCGCGCTGCCCCTGATCGACACGCGCACTGCGCAGTTGCGCCGCGCGCTATTCAGCGCCGCCGAAGACTTGAAACCCGACCGGCAGGGGCGCATCCTGATCAGCCAGCGCCTGCGCGAGTTCGCCGGAATCGAGAACGAAATCATAATCGCCGGGATGAATACCTATATCGAACTCTGGGACCCGGCCCAGTGGGAGGAGCAGTTGCTCACGCCTACGCAGCTCGGAGAGGATCTCTTCGCCGCCCTGGGAGTCTGAACCATCCCCGGGCTCCTGCCAGGGCCCGGCAGATGGGGTCGCAGAATATCCCATGCCACCGCACCGACCCGCGACCGACATGCCAGGCGCCCCGTATGAAGCGGACGGCCTCCATCATGTCCCCGTTCTGGCGGATGAAGTGCTGACCGGCCTGAACGTCCAACCGGGCGGACGTTTCATTGATGGAACTTTGGGCGGCGGCGGCCATACCCAACTCCTGTTGCAACGGACGCGCCTCACGCCAACGGAGGCGCATCGGGATTCTCGTGTGGATGGGGGCGGCGCCGCCGGACAGGTACTGGGGCTGGACGTTGACCCCGCAGCCATTCGTCGGGTTCGGAAGCGCTTCCCCGGCGAAATCAGTGCCGGCAGATTGCGCGTGGCCCAGGCGCCGTTCGATCAGATCGATCGAATCGCCCATGAGCATGGCTTTACAGAAGTTGACGGCATTCTGCTTGACCTGGGTCTCAGCAGCTTTCAGCTGGATACACCGGACCGGGGCTTTGCTTTTCGGCATGACGGCCCGCTCGATATGCGCTTCGATCCCTCCACCGGGTCCAGCGCAGCCGAGTTGATTAACAACAGCAGTCGGGAGGAGATCGCCGACATCCTCTACCAATACGGAGAGGAACGATACAGCCGTTCGATTGCGCGTGCCATCGTAGCCAGTCGTCCGGTTTCGACAACCGCCGAACTGGCAGACATCGTGTCCAGGGCAGTGCGCTCGCGCGGCAGACAGAAAATCCATCCGGCCACAAAGACCTTTCAGGCGCTGCGCATCGCAGTCAACGACGAGTTGGGACAGTTGGCGCGGGCCATGCCGCAGATTCCAGCACTGTTGCGACCCGGTGGACGCGTTGCCATTATCGCCTTCCATAGCCTGGAAGACCGCTTGGTCAAGGAGTGGATGCGTGAAAACGCCAGCAGATTCCGGCCTGATCCGACCTTGCCGGCCGGAGGGCAGGAGCAGACTCCCGTTTTGGCGATATGCAACAAGAAGCCGGTCGTGCCCGCAGCCGCTGAAATCGGGGAAAACCCCCGCAGTCGTTCGGCCAAGCTGCGAATCGCCGAAAAATTGCCCGAACAGTAGTTGCTCTAGTTCGCCCGCGTGTCTCTAGTGTGATTGTTTCTGCAGGATAAAGCTATTGTCAACACCGACCATAAATTTGCCTCGCGCCGGGCGCCCTTCACAGTCACGGGCGCAGCGAGAAAATGACGAACCGGTTTGGCGCCCAGTCAACCAGGGAGGACCAACGGAAGAGGGAGATTGGGGCCCAGACAGCATGCAATCATCCAATCTGTCCCGTTTTCGAGTTCTGCGTGGTCTGGTCTGGCTCGATGATATCGTTCCCTTGCCGCAAACGCCGAGGGGATATCTCTTTTTTGTGCTGGCCTTGACCGTCGTCTGCAGCTTGGCCGTTGTTCAGGTCTGGACCTCGCTTCGGATAACGCAGGCCCGTGCAGAGTTGGAGGCGCTCCGCGTTCAGTACAGCCTTGTCGAGCAGAAGAATGCTGAGCTGCTGTGGCAGATTGGCCAGCGTACAACGCTCGAACACGTCCAACTGCGGGCGGTCCAGCTTGACTTTCGTCCCGCGTTGCAACGCAATTACGTCCCGAATCCGCATAGCCTGGGCGCCGTCCCTGCACTTTCCGCCGCTACCACCGGTTCGGACGGCGCCCGGCAACTGAATCAGCAGGCAGTGGAATCCCCCGCCCTTGAACAGGCATCCGCAGGGGCAGGGGAACAGTCAGCAGTTTCCGTCACTTCCGCAGGGAGCCTGGAGGCAGCGCAAGAGCGCCAGGCCCCCAGCACGACGCCCCCTGTTAATGCCCAGACGGGTCTATCTTCTGCGGACGGGCCGTCCTTCTGGTCTGTGACCGAACGACTCCCCGTTGCAGAGTTCGAGCAGTACCTGTCCGGTTGGCAACAACAGATCAACGAGAGCTGGCAGTCTGTCCTTGAATGGAGCGAACCGCTGCTCGAACGGGCCAGTGATTTCTTTCTGGGCCAGTTGAAACAGCCCAGATAACTGCCGCCGACTGTATCGCCGCCCCTTTCGCCGCCGCCAAGTGCCCGAACGTGTGGTCGGCGGCGACGAGTGTTTCTGGCCCGATTTTAGAGGCCATTGTAGTTGGAGAAATTTCGCATGCGCGCACCGAACCGAGCCGATCGTCCCGCACGCGGACACGGTTTCGGGCCTCTATTCGCCTCCCGCCAAGGCCCGGATGATGGGGTTGGCGGCGGCACCGGAGGCGGCGCCCTGAATCGGGCGGCGTCCGAGCGCGCGCCCCTCGAACAGGAGAATCTCCAACACCCGTCCGTGTCAGAAGATCTCTCCAAGATCTGGCGGATCGGCTTCATCGGCGTAGTGCTGACCGGCCCCCTGGTCCTCCTGGTACTGCGCTTGCTGGATATGCAGGTCATGGGCTGGCAGCAATACGAGCCGCCCCAGGTAGTGGTGACTGGGCGCAATACCGTTGACGACACCACCTCGTGGGGGGTGATCGTCGATCGCGATGGCAATCTGCTCGCCGCCGACCGCTACACCTATCGGGTCACGGCAACTCCCAAATTCATCTCGCCAGCCGATTTCGGCGACATTGCCCTGCGGCTCGCGTCCAGCATCGGTGTCCCGCCGCTTCAGATCGAAAACCTGTTGCTGGAGAACAGCGATAGAGACTACCTGATCATCGCCCCGCATCTCGACTTTAAAGAGGGCCAACAGCTGCTCGCCGAACGCCATCAGCGAATGAGCGAAAGGGACTTCCTGCTGGAGCATATCCACATCGCTGCCTTTCCCCGGCGCTTCTATCCACAGGGAACGCTTGCCAGCCAGGTTCTGGGATTTCTCAACGCCGAACGCGTACCGGTGCTGGGACTGGAGCGCTATTATCGGAACTTTCTCTCCAGTGACGGCGTTGGTCTTCCACCAGGACGCCAGATTCCCCGTTCAGAGCTGGACGAGAACGTTCTCCGCTTTATGCCCAGCGGCAATGGTAAAGGTCTGGTGCTGACCATAGACCGTACCATCCAGCATATCATCGAAGAGGAGTTGCGCCTGGGGGTCGGTCTCTACCGTGCTGAGGCCGGCACGGTCATCGTCATGGATCCCAGAACGGGCGCGATCCTGGGGATGGCCAACTGGCCCAACTTCGACGGCAACAGCTTCGAAGACGGAGACCCCGGCACGTTTACGAATGTCGCCATCAGCGCCCAATTTGAACCGGGATCGGTCTTCAAGCTGATCACCGTCGCAGCCGCCCTCGACATCGACGCAGTGGAATGGTCAACCGTCTTCGTCGATACCGGCGCCATATCCGTGGAGGGGCATACGGTCCAGAACAGTGACCGCAAGGCTGTCGGTGAACTGAACGTCGCTGATGCCATGGCCCATTCCAATAACGTGATCACGGTCCAGATCGCGCAGAAGGTCGGCGCCGAGATCTTTTACGACTATGTGACCCGCTTCGGCTTCGGCGCCGACACGCTCATCGACCTGAGCGGTGAAGTGGCCGGCCAGGTCAGAAATACCGATGCCCCGAACTGGGGTGTATCCGACCTGGCCACCAACAGCTTTGGCCAGGGTATTGCCGTAACCCCCATCCAGATGATCAGCGCAGTCGCCGCCATTGCCAACGGCGGCAGACTGATGCGCCCCTACATCGTGCACAGCCGCGTAGCCGGCGACTACGCCATGGTGACCCAGCCGACAATGGTCTACCAGGTCATCCAGCCGGATACGGCGATTCGGCTGAAAGACATGATGGTGCATGTCGTCAACACCGGCAATCAGATGGCCCAGGTCTCCGGCTATAGCGTCGCCGGCAAGAGCGGAACCGCCGAAATCGCCACCGAAGAGGGCTACATCCAGGACGAAACGATCGCCAGCTTTATCGGCTACGCGCCCGCCGACGACCCGAAATTTGTCATGATGGTCAAGCTGGACCGGCCGGACCCGGGCATCAGCCGCTGGGCAGCCTATACCGCGACGCCCATCTTCAGCCGGATCGCCCACCGCCTGTTCGAGCACATGAATATCCCGCCGGACCATGTCCGGCTGTCGGACGACAGTCAGAGCCACTCCTGTTTGTCCGCCCTGGAGTGCCAGGAAATCGCGCCGCCGGCAGCTTCAGAGCCGGATGCAGGACCGGTCGCAGAGCTCTCAAGCCGGTGATCTGCACTCCGTTGCCGCCGGCCGGCGCGGCGACGGGTTACTTCTGTTCAAAGGATTCAGATTCGGTGGCAGAACGACCGAAGGTTGAGACCGCTATCACGCAGCATACGATCTGGCAGGCGCTGACAGGGACGGCCCCGCCGCAGACGCTCGCGCCCCGGCCTATCAGCCGCGCGGTACTGGACAGCCGCGATGTCGAAGCAGGCGCACTCTTCATCGCCTTCAGCGGCGCCCGCACCGACGGCCATAGATTTATCCGCCAGGCCCTCGCCGGCGGCGCTGACGTGATCATCTGCGAAGAGCGAGGCCTTGACCAGCTGCACGAAACCGGCGCCCAGATGGTTGACTGCCGCCAGCGAGAAGACGGCAAAGAGGTGAAAGCGCAAGCAGAACATCTTGACCTCGCCCGCGCCGTCGCCTACATCGTCCCCGATGCCGGCGCGGCTTTGCAGGCGGCAGGCCTATTTCAGCGGCTGCATCGCACCCACCCCGATCTGCGGGTGGTCGGCGTAACCGGCAGCGTAGGCAAAACCAGCACAAAGGAGTTGACCGCATCGGTCCTCGCGCAACGCTTCCGAACCCATCACAACACCGGCAACCTCAACAGCGAACAGGGGCTGCCCTTGGCTCTCCTCGGGCTGCACACCGGCTACGAGCGGACCGTGTTGGAGATGGGGATGTACGACCTTGGCGAAATTCGTCTGCTCTGCAACCTGGCGCGGCCCCATATCGGTCTTGTGACCAATGTCGGCCCCACCCATCTTGAGCGGCTGGGCACGATAGAGCGGATCGCGCAGGCCAAAACCGAGCTGGTAGAGGCTCTTCCCAGCGCGCAGAACGGAGGCGTAGCCGTCCTGAACCATGACGACGACCGCGTGCGCGCGATGGCGGCCGCCACCGATGCCCGGCCTTTCTTCTTTGGCCTCACCTCTGAAGCGGACCTGTGGGCCGATGAAATCGAAAGCTTGGGCATGGAAGGCATTCGCTTCCGTTTTCATCATCGCCTGGAGAACGGCCATATCCACAGCCAGCGCCTGCAGGTGCCCCTCCTGGGTAGACATTCGGTCTATACGGTCCTCGGCGCGGTCGCCGTCGGCATCGTCAGTGACCTGTCCTGGCAGGAGATCGTCACCGGTCTGCAGCAGGCGCCAGGTCAGCTGCGCCTCGTTGTGCTGCCGGGCATCAACGGCAGCACCGTTATCGACGACACATATAACGCCAGCCCCGTCAGTACCGTGGCCGCGCTCAATCTGCTGAACGACCTGTTCACCCGCCGCCAAACCGGCCACGACTGCGCCCCCGCAGCCAACCAGCAGCAAGTGGGGACGGAAGCAGCGAAACGAACGCCGCAATCCAGCAACGGGCAGCATCGTAAACAGCAGCAACTGCAACAACACTGCGGCGGACGGCGCATCGCAATTCTCGGCGATATGAGGGAGCTGGGTACCTTCACAGACGAAGGACACAAACAGGTCGGCGCCCATGCCGCCGACGTAACCGATCTGCTCGTTACAGTCGGCGCCCTGGGCGGCATCATCGCCGACGAGGCCCGCAAGGCAGGCCTGCCTTCCCAAGCCGTGTATGAAACCGAAGATTTTGAAACGGCCGTACAGATTCTGCAGGAGATGGCACAACCGCAGGATCTACTGCTCGTCAAAGGCAGCCGGGCAGTGGGAATGGAACGAATTGTGCCCGAGATCTCACAACAGCCGGCATCCGCCGCAGCCACAGACCGGGCCCGCCGCTCAGTATCCGACAAAGGGGTCGGCGGCGGCCTCCTCGAAGGCTAAGGGGCTCTTAGATGGAATTCCCGCTGGTGCTCGGGACACTCAGCTTTTTTATCGCCGTGATTTGGGGACAGCCGCTGATCACCCTCCTGAAGCACTACCGAATCGGCAAACAGGTGCGCATGGAAGGACCGGATTCGCACCAGGAGAAGACCGGCACGCCGACGATGGGGGGACTGCTATTTGTGGTGCCGGTCCTGCTCATAACCGGGGCGCTCAATCTGGCGGCTCTGCTCGGCTTTACCCTGATAGGAAAGAGTACATTGCTGCTCTTTTTCTGCCTGGCGGCGCACGCGACACTGGGCGCCGTAGATGACTGGCTCGGACTCCGCGGCAGGGGGGAGGGGATGTCGGCGCGGATGAAGAGCGGATTTCAGTTCATATTCGCAGCGATTATCGTGGGCATTCTCTATTACGGACCGCCCGATCTCTACTATGTGGGCGTGCCCGGCATTCCGCAGTGGGTTTCGGTCGGCTGGCTGTTCATCCCGGTGGGAATCCTGCTCATTATCGGTTTCAGTAACGCCGTCAATCTGACCGATGGACTGGACAGCCTGGCGGGAAGCATCAGCGGCATTGCATTTGCCAGCTACGGGCTGATTGCCTTCCGGCAGGGGCAGACCTATCTGGCGGCTTTCTGTTTCACGATGGTGGGAGCGCTGTTTGCATTTCTCTGGTTCAATGCCCACCCGGCACAGGTATTCATGGGTGACACCGGTAGCCTCGCGTTAGGAGCAACGCTGGCACTGGTTGCGCTGATGACCGGTCAATGGCTGCTGCTGCCGGTGGTCGGGTTCGTCTTTGTCGCCGAAACCGTTTCCGTACTGTTGCAGGTAGCGTCGGCAAAGCTCAGCCGCCGCTATCTGGGCCAAGATGTCCGCTTGTTCAAGATGACTCCGATCCACCATCACTTTGAGTTGTTGGGGTGGAGTGAAACACAGGTCAAAGAGAGATTCTGGATCGTCGGTGTGCTGAGTGGAATGTTGGGGGTGGCCCTGGCGCTGTGGAATGGGTGACTGCCGTCTGTCTCCGTTTCATGCCGGCGACGCGTCGAGCCCTGGCGGCCGGCCTTAAGTCCCTCGTAACTGCCGGGGGACAGAGCGTTGACCGGAAACCGGCTGCCGGAAGGAGAACGAAACCATGATTGCCAACGCCGAAGAGTTCAAATTTGAAAAACGCAATGTCGTTATCCTGGGGATGGGCCGCCAAGGACGGGCTCTGGCCCGTTTCTTCACGGCAGCAGGCGCAAACGTAACCATCAGCGATGTCGCGCCCGCGCAAAAGTTGGCCGAGGAGTTGGAGCAGTTGGGTGAACTGCCGGTAACGCTTGCCTTGGGCGGCCATCCTTCCAACCTGCTCGATGACTGCGACCTGCTCTGCCTCAGCGGCGGCGTGGGGCTGCAAACGCCGCTCGTCCAGGATGCCATTCGACGCGGTATCCCCCTGAGCAATGACAGCCTGCTCACGATGCAGCTGGCCCCCTGTCCTGTCATCGCCATCACCGGCAGCAGCGGCAAGACAACCACGACAACGCTCGTCGGAGAGATGCTGCAGGCGACCGTGGATGACGCTCGTACCATCCACGTCGGCGGCAATATCGGCAAGCCGCTGCTGGACCGCCTTGACGCGATCCGGGAAGATGACATGATGGTGCTCGAACTGAGCAGTTTTCAGCTCGAACTGTTCGACCCCAAAGTTGCCTATGGCCCAATGGACCAGTTGGGCCCGGACGTGGCCGCCATTCTCAATATCACGCCCAATCATCTGGACCGGCATCCATCGATGGCCGACTATGTCCTGGCGAAGTCCAACCTCCTGCGCCATCTGAAGCCGGCCAGCGTGGTGGTCCTCAACGCCGACGACCCGGTCGCCAGCCGCATGGCCGGCTGGGATGATGGCGGAAAGCCGGTCCCCGACGAATGGGAACTGGACTCTCTCCTGGCGCAATGCCGCTCCCTTCTCGGCAAAGACCGGCGGGTCATTCCCTTTTCCGCCTCTGCCAGCCGGGTCCGGCACACGTCGTTTCACAGTTCCGAGACCGGGCCGCGACCGGCCGCCGGCGCCTGGGCATCGGAAATGACCGAAGACCTGCTTTACGAAGGCCGCCCCTTCTGCCGCCGTCCCGATGTACGACTGCGCGGCGAGCACAATATCTCCAACCTGCTTGCCGCGGCCGCCGTCAGCGGCGCGGCCGGCGCATGCGATGAGGCGATGGGGCGCGTTGCCCGCTCCTTTGCCGGCGTACCGCACAGGCTGGAGGAGATGCGGCCCAAGGGCAACGTCGTATGGATCAATGACAGCATCGCGACCGCGCCCGAGCGGGCCGTCGCCGGGCTCCAGGTCTTCCCCCCGGGCGCGCAGACGCTCATCCTCCTGGCCGGTGGCAAAGACAAGAACCTGCCCTGGGATACCTTCGCCGACGAAGTGCTGGACCGGGTCCAGTGTCTGATCGGGTTCGGAGAAGCGGGGTCGATGATCGCCGACAAGGTAAGGGAACGGGCCTCGTTCCGGCGGATCTCCGCCCCCTGCTGTGCGGTTGTCCAGCGTCTCGACGAGGCCGTCGTCCTGGCCAAGCAGACGGCGACGCCCGGTACGGTGGTGCTCTTCTCCCCGGGCGGCACCAGTTACGACGCCTACAAAAATTTCGAACAGCGCGGGGACCATTTCCGCAACCTGGTCGCAAGCGGCCAGAAGTAACCGCACTTTGCCGGCCTCCTGCAGCGAACCCACCGGTTCCTGCACGTTGCCGTGGAAGTTAAAGGAATGACAATGGCGCTACAGGTCAGCCAAGCCAAACAGATCGGCAGGTTAGGGCCCAACTTCGATTGGGCTCTGGCCACCGTCCTGACCTGCCTGATCCTGTTCGGGTCTGTCATGGTCTTCAGCGCCAGTTACCCTTGGGCGCTGGAAAACCAGGTATCCCCCTTCTATTATGTACTGCTGCAGCTCCGCTGGTTGGGTGTCGGTCTGGTGGCGCTGGTCGGCGCCGCGATCGTCCCCTACCGCATCTGGGAGCGGTGGAGCATACCACTGATGGCCATTGGGCTGATCTCCTTGATAGCGGTCATCTTTCTGGGCGAAAGCCGTTTCGGCGCAACCCGCGCCTTCCCCGGCGGCCGCGTTCAGCCGAGTGAGCCGGTGAAAGTAATCGTGCTCATCTACATCAGCACCTGGCTGGCCAGCAAAGGCGATCGAATCAAGGATATCAACTATGGGCTGATTCCCTTCGGCGTGCTCATGGGGATCGTGACGAGCCTGATCGTGGCCCAACCGGACATCAGTACCACGATTCTGATCGTTGTCACCGCGTTGATCATCTTCTTTCTGGCGGGCGCCGAGTTGAAGCAACTTATCCTGGGCGGGTTTGTGGCCGCCGTCACCTTCTGGCTGGTGATCACTCGCAACAGCTATGCCAGCCGCCGCGTCAGCGCGCTGCTCGAGTCGATCCAGTCTCCCCTGAACAGTTCCGAGTGGCAGATCCGCGAAGCCAGCCAGGCCATCGTCAAAGGGGGCCCGCTTGGCGTGGGGCTGGGCAACAGCACCGAAAAGCTGCCCGGTAATCTGCCCCTGAGCTGGTCGGACAATATCTTTGCGGTCATCGGCGAGGAGATGGGGTTGCTGGGCACGTTGCTGGTGATCCTGCTCTTCACGCTCTTTGTCTATCGCGGCCTGCGCATCGCCAGTGAATCGGCCGACATCTTCGGCTCTCTGCTGGCAGTGGGCATCACCGCCCTCATCATCCTGCAGGCCATTATTCACATCGCGGTCGCGGTGGCCGTCGCGCCGCCCACCGGCGTAACACTGCCGTTCGTCAGCTTTGGCGGCAGCTCTCTCGTCACGTCTATGGGCGCTGCCGGCATCCTGTTGAATATCAGCCGCTTCCGCGGTCAGCCTCCGCCCCCCGCGTCCCGTCGCGGCGAAGACGGTGGACGCGGTCACCCCTCGGCGGGCGACCGCATTCGCGGGGGACTGGCCAGCGCTTTTGGCTCAAAAAAATTCGGGGCATCCTCTGGCCCCCCAGGGCAGACAGCCCATGCGCCTTCTAATCTCGGGTGGTGGAACCGGGGGGCACGTATATCCGGCTCTCGCCGTCATCGAACAACTGCGAATCAACGCTCAGACCGCCGCGCCCGCTCAGGGTAACCCTGCCCTGCTGTGGCTGGGGAGCCGGACCGGCATCGAGCACCCTCTTGTGCAGGACGCTGGCATCCCCTTCCACGACATTCAGAGCGGCGCGCTGCGAGGACGCAATCCGTTCATGGCCTCACGAAATCTGGCCAAAGTGCTGACGGGCATCAGCGAGTCTCTGCAGATTCTCGAAGATTTCCGGCCGCAGGCATGTTTTGCCACCGGCGGCTATGTCATGGCGCCGGTCGCCATAGCCTGTCGAATGCGCTCGGTACCCGTCATGATCTATCTGCCGGACATGACTCCCGGCTTGGCCGTACGCTGGCTTAGCCGTCTGGCCCAGCAGGTCGCGGTCAGTTTTCCCGAGGTGGCCGGCTTCTTCGGCCCGAAGGCGGTGGTCACCGGTTACCCTGTGCGCGCCGAGCTTCTCAACGCGCTCGCGGACAGGCAGACAGCCCGGCAGAAGTTGACCCGGAAACTGGGACTGGAGCTGGAGGATCGACTGCCTCTCCTGCTCGTCTTCGGCGGCAGCCAGGGCGCACGCACCATTAACCGGGCCGTCTGGCAGGCGGCGCCGACCCTGCTTCCCTCCTGTCAGATCCTGCACGTCATCGGGACGCGCGACTGGCCCCTTCTGGAACAGGAAGGGCCAGCGCTGTGGGATACCCCCGGGGCCTACCGCTACCATCCCGTTGCCTATCTGCACGAGGAGATGCCTTGGGCGCTGGCCAGCGCAGACCTGGCGGTCGCCCGTGCCGGGGCAAGCGTTCTGGCCGAGTTTCCACTGGCGCGCCTTCCGTCGGTACTCGCTCCTCTGCCCGGCGCCGGCTCCCACCAGCGCCCCAATGCACAGAAGCTGGCCGAATCCGGCGGCACGATCATCATTGAGGACGGAGAGCTGGCACAAAAGCTGGAACCGACTATCGCGGCGCTGCTGGCCGACGAAAGTCGACGGCACGCCATGGGCGCGGCGGTCGGCGCCCTGGCCCGGCCCCAGGCCGCAGACAATATCGCCCGCGAACTTCAACGGCTGGCGGCCCATGGCCGTTAGGCCTCCCCTCCCGCCGGGGTTGTGGACTGTGACTTTGGACAGTGATTGCAAAGCAGACAGGGCAGATCCAGAGGGCGCCCTCATACCAGGATGAAAGTATAGAAAATGAGTGAATCTACGCCAGGCACAGTCGCATTTGTATTCTACGTCCTCCTGTTCGCTTGGGTCGGTTTCCGGCGGGGTCTGTTCAGAGAACTGTCGGTGCTGGCCGTCTCGGTGGGGGGCTTCTTCCTGCTGCAACAAAATCAGGGCCTGGCCCTGGAAATCGTCAGGCAGGTGTTGGGAATCATCTTCGGTATCGTCATTGTGGGCGCAAAGTTCCTGGCCTCGCTGCGCGCCGGCGACGCAGGGGGAAGTAGCGAACCGGTCTACACCCTGGGCCCCTCGGACTGGCTCTCGGATACGGACCAGCCGACGGTCTCCTTTCTCGTCTGGGCGGGGTTGCTGCTCTTTACCTATCTGCTGACCAATAAGGCGATCCCTGACAGCCTGAGCACATCCGGTCTCCTCGCGGCTGTCATCGGCGTTGGCAACGGGCTGTTTTACATCCCTACCTTTGCGCCGCGGCTGATGGCTTTCATCCCGGAAGTCGGGGTTACGTCGGTCTCAACGCCCGGCACAGGTGTGCAGGGGCTTCTGCAAAGCGTGACCGACATGATGCACTCCGGGTTTGGCGATCTCTGGGTGGCTCTGGGGCCTCAACAGCCCATCCTGGCCGCGATTGCGTTGACGGTGCTGCTCGTGGCGGTGATCAGCACCTTGCGCCGCGGCGGCCAGACCTGATCGAGCGCAGCCGAGCCATGGTGCGGCAGATCGCCATCCGCGAAACATATCTGATCACTGAACTGTTATGGGACTGATTGAAGTTTACTTTGGGTCTATCGCCGGCATCATTACGATGATTGGCCTTGCCCAGGGCTATGCACGCGAACTGGGCAGGTCCATGATCATTATCGTCGCCATCTTTCTGCTGCTCTACGTCCAGGATCGTCTCAATCCGATCCTGGACAGTGTATGGCGAATGGTATTCTCGTCTCAGGATGTGGGCGCTCAGCAGCTTTTTCTAAGCAATTTCTACCTGGTCATCTTTGTCGTTATCACCTTTGCCGGCTATGCCGGGCGGGTCATCACCTTCAGCGGTCAGCAGTGGCCGATGCCCCAGGGCGCAGTTCTCAGCTGTCTGGTCGGCGCAATCAACGGCTATCTGATCAGTGGCAGCCTCTGGTATTACCAGCACATTTACGGCTACCCCCTCTCAAACCTGGGATGGATAAATCCGGACCTGTCGCCGATCGCCGTCGAGCTGGTTCGCTATCTGCCCCAGAATGTCATGCCGTCACCGACGCCGTGGGTGATTCCCATCGCAATCCTACTGCTGATGCGAGTGCGGGGATGAGGGTGCAAATATGAGAGTTGCATGCGCCCCAGCAGGAGAGCGCCGCAGCCATGGAGGCAGCGATGCCGCTTGACAGCTGGCAGAAGCGGTTACAAAAAGCGCTGGACCCGTCCCTGCCCGTGAATGGCGGGGACGACACGCGGCCGCGCGTGCATATGATCGGGATTGGCGGCGCCGGCCTTTCCCCGATCGGCCACGTTCTCCTGGAACAGGGTATCCACGTCAGCGGCAGCGACCGCCAGGAGAGCGAGCGCACGCGCCGGCTGGCTGCCGCCGGCGCCAAAATCTTCGGCCGCCAGGGCGCGGCCGCAGAGCTCAGTGAACTGCCCGACCGGGAACGCCCGGACGTCGTCCTGATCAGCAGCGCCGTCGACGAAACCAACCGCGAACGGCAAACCGCGCAGAGGCTGGGGATTCCGGTCGTCAGGCGGGAGGCCTTCCTGCGGCCGCTGCTGTCCGGCCGCGATGTCATCGCGGTCTCCGGCACGCATGGTAAGAGCACGACGACCTCCATGATCGTGCAGACCCTGCACGACAGCGGCTGCGACGCCGGCTATATCATCGGCGCCGACCTGCCCGGATTCGGCAACGCCCACGCCGGCACGGCCGCCGCTTTCGTGATCGAAGCCGATGAGTATGACCGCATGTTCCACGGGTTGACGCCGATGGTGGCTGTCGTGACCAATGTGGAGTGGGACCACCCAGACTGCTATCCGACGCCGGCCAGCTTTGTCGACGCCTTCCGCCAGTTTGTGGCGCAGGTGCGCGCCGAAGGATGCGTCGTCTCCTGCGGGGATGATCCCGGCGCGGAGTCGCTGCGCACAGAACGCCCAGCCGGAGGCGGCCCGGCCTGGCTGACCTATGGACTGCGAGAAGGGTGCGACGTGCGCGCCGCCGGTGAGACAGTCAGTGCGGGCGGAGGCTATACCGCCGCAGTCTACAGTGAAGGGGAGTCGATCGGACGTTTGCAGTTGCAGGCGCCGGGCATCCACAACCTGCGCAACGCCCTGGCCGCGCTGACCGCTGCCAGGCGCTGTGGTGTGCCCGTGGCGCAGACCTTGGCGAGTCTGCACAGATATACGGGCATTGGCCGCCGTTTTGAACTGAAAGGGACTTGCGGGGGCGTGACGGTCATCGACGACTACGCCCATCACCCCACCGAGATCCAGGCAACCCTGGCCGCGGCCCGCAGCCGCTTCGGCGAGCGGCGCATCTGGGCCGTTTTTCAGCCGCATACGTTCAGCCGCACCAGGGCGATGCTGCACAAGATCGCCTGCAGCTTCGACAACGCAGATTCGGTACTGGTCACCGATATCTACGCCGCCCGGGAGAGCGGCGACAAAGCCATGGCCGCCGCCGAGGTCGCGGCCGCCAGCCACCACCCTTCGATCCGTCACAGCGGCGGCATCGAGGAGACGAGCACGCTTCTCCACGACGAAGTCACCGCCGGCGACGTCGTCCTGACTTTGGGTGCAGGCACCAGCCACCGCATCGGCGAAACGCTGCTGGAGAGACTGGGAACCGATGGCTGAAGGGGGGAATGTGCTGCCGCTTGTCCTGATCGTATGCGGGGCGCCGGGAACCGGAAAAACGACGCTGGCCCGCAAACTGGCCCCGACTCTGCGTCTTCCCTTGATCGCACGCGACGATCTCAAGGAGTCGCTCTTCGAGACCTTGGGCTGGTCAACGGTGGCGTGGTCGCAGCGGCTGGGCCAGGCAACCTATGAACTGCTCTATCTGCTGATCGAACGCCTGCTGGAGGCACGCTGCTCGCTGCTTGTGGAGACGCCCTTCGATCCGGACTGGGCCAACCCCCGCTTCCAGGCCTTGCAGGCGCGCCACCCTTTTCGGCCGGCGCAGGTATTCCTTTCCGCCCGGGCCGACCTGCTGCGCCGGCGCTACGTCCAGAGGGTGGACAACGGCGAACGACACCCGGGCCATGTGGACCGCTTGCGGTTGGATCAGTTCGACACGGTCGAGTTGGCGCGGCGCAACCGCCCCCTCGATCTGGACGGGCCCGTATTGCACGTCGACACCACTGACTTCGCGTCGCTGGATTTCGACAGCCTAGTGGGACAACTGCGCACCATACGAGGAATCTGACTGCGAAGTGACCGTACTCGACATTATGGCACCAGCAACGGCCCTGGGCCGTCCAAAGGTAGAAATTGGCGCCGCCGCCCTCGAACAGATCGAAGCCCTCGGCGTGCAGATCCGCCAGGACCACCCACTGGCGAGCCTGACGACGATCAAGATAGGCGGCCCTGCCGACTACTTCGCGACTGTTACGGACACGCACAAGCTGCTGAAGCTGGCGCGTTGGGCCAGGGCACACGAACTGCCCTACCTGATTCTGGGCGGCGGCAGCAATGTGCTGATCAGCGACCGGGGCGTGCGCGGGTTGGTGATCCATAATCGCTGCAATGCAGTTCAGGTGCAGGATGCCCCCTGCTGCGATTACCCCAAAGACACCCGCCCCTTCCTCTACGCCGAGAGCGGCGCGCTCATGGCCGGCGCCGCCCGCACTGCCATCAACGCCGGGCTGACCGGGCTGGAGTGGGCGGTGAGTGTGCCCGGTTCCGTCGGCGGGGCCGTGGTCAACAACGCCGGCGCACATGGCGGGGAAGTGAAGGACTCGCTCTGGGATGTACTGCTGCTCGACGACAACGGCGATATCCAGATCTACCGCGTCGAGGATCTCGCCTACGCTTACCGCCAGAGCAGCTTGAAACGGGAGGGGGCTGCCGACGCCGGTTTCGGACCCGTCCTCCTTAGCGCCAATTTCCGGTTGCAAACCGGCGACCGCGATACCATCCGCGCCGCCGCCCAGTCTTTCCTGGGCCATCGACGCAGCACACAGCCGGTGGAGCCTTCACTGGGCAGCACATTCGTCAACCCGCCGGGCGACTTTGCCGGGCGCCTGATCGAGGAGGCCGGCCTGAAGGGATTTCGTCTCGGCGGCGTCGAGGTCAGCCGTACGCACGCCAACTTTCTCATCAACCCCGGCGGCGCCGGCGCGGCGACAGCAGCCGAGGTCATGGCGATGATCGAACACATTCAGACGGCAGTGGCCCGGCGCAGTGGTGTCGCGCTGCAGCCGGAACTACAGAAGATCGGAGAATGGTGAGTCCAATGACGTGCAATCCAGTACGGGTCGGTGTCCTTTTTGGCGGCAAGAGCGGGGAGCACGAAATCTCCTTGCTCAGCGCGCAGACCGTCATCCGCGCCCTCGACGAGGCCGGCTACGAAACCGTGCGGCTCGGCATTACCAAGACCGGGGAATGGCTCACCGGCGCCGACCCGCTGGCGCAACTGACCAGCGGCAAGGGGAGTGAGAACGGCCATGGCAAGATAAAAGAGGCCGGCACCGCCGCGCTCGCGCCCCGCCCCACGCAGTTCCCGCTCATGGAGCACAGCGAGCGGTTGCCGCCGGTGGACCTGATCTTTCCCGTGCTCCACGGCCCCTATGGCGAGGACGGGACAGTACAGGGGCTGCTTGAGATGCTTGAGATGCCGTATGTTGGTTGCGGCGTCCTCGCCAGCGCTGTCGCAATGGACAAGATCACCGCCAAGGCGCTCTTTGCCGCCGCCGGAATCCCCCAGGTCGCCTACCGCACATTGCTGCGCCGGAACTGGGCCGAAGACCGGGAGTCGGGCACCGACCCGCGTGAAAACCTTCGTGAGAAGATACTGGACGAGCTGGAGACCGCCCTGCCCTATCCGCTCTTCGTCAAGCCGGCCAACCTGGGCAGCAGCGTCGGCATCAGCAAAGTCAGAGACCGCGCGGAACTGGCGCACGCCGTCGATCTGGCCTGCCGCTACGACCGCAAAGTGCTGGTTGAGGAAGGCGTACACGAGGCCCGCGAACTGGAGGTCAGCGTCCTCGGCAACGATGCGCCCCGCGCGAGCGTCGTCGGCGAGGTGGTCCCGGCCAATGAGTTCTATGACTACGAGGCCAAGTACCTGGACAAGGGCAGCCGCCTCCTGATCCCGGCCGATATTCCCCCCGCCCTGGCAGACGAAATCCGGCTGCTTTCCGTTCGCGCCTTCCAGGCCCTTGACGGCGCCGGCCTTGCGCGGGCAGACTTTCTGTTAGACGCCGACGGCCAGCTCTATCTGAACGAACTGAATACCATGCCCGGCTTCACCGCCAGCAGCATGTACCCAAAACTATGGGAAGCCAGTGGCGTTCCCCTGGCCGAGCTGGTGGGCAGCCTGGTCGATATGGCGTTGGAACGGCACACGGACCGCCGGCAGAACCGTATCCATCGCTAGTCCGGTCCTGTCGACACCGGCGCGAGCCGTCCGCGGCAGTATTGAAGATCGGGAACGACCTGTAGAGTAGTACAATTAGATCAGTCCAATGCAAATTGCCTTCAACTCAGGGCGCAAACAGAAACGAGGATCACACGCCGCGCGTAAGGCCGTGTCGTCCAAACGGGTGCGGCGGCGGCGTCACGCGCAGACCCGCCGCCGGTTCACCGCGGCACTGCGTTCGACGCACGCCTTTGTCCTGCGAAACAGCCGGTCGCGGCTGGGATTCAAAGGCAGCGCAAAGCGAAAAGCGACCACGACGCTCCCCGTCCCTGCAGGCGCGCAGGCCACCCTCTTCCCCGGCTTTTCCGGTCTGACCCCGAGTAAGACGATCAGCCTGACCCTGTTGGCTGTGGTCGCGGCCGCGCTGTACTGGCTGTACACCAGCGAAAGCTTCTACATCTACAGCGAAAATGTCCGCTTTGAAGGAGCCAGCTATCTTTCACAGGAGGAGCTCTTCGCCGCCGCCGATATCAACAGCTGGAGTATCTTCTGGCTGGATCCGGACAAGATAGAAGAACAGGTGATGACGCATCCGTATGTCACCGCTGCAGACGCGAGAATTCGCTGGCCCGGGCAGATCGAAATCAGCGTTCAAGTGGTGCGCCCCGTGGCTCTCTGGGCGACAGAGCAGCAGGAGTACTGGCTGCTGGAGGATGGTCTGGCCCTAGAGCCACGCGAACTGGACTTTCAGCCGACGTTGCGCATCATCGATCCCTCGGTCGAGGCGCGGGTCGCAAACGTAGAGGGCACTCTTCAGATCGATAAACGGATCCTGACCTCTGCCATGTTTTTGTCAAATCGTCTTCCCATGGTTTCTGAGTTCTGGTACAATTCTCGTTACGGCTTAAACTTCAGCCTGCCGTCTACCCAGGCATGGATCCACTGGGGAGACGGATACAAATTCGAAGAAAAATGGACGGCCTTGCAAAGTTTAATGCCGCGATTGGAAGCAGCCGGAGAGGAAGCTATCACCCTTAATGTTTCGGTTCCTAACCGTTTCTTCACCCGCAAGTACGACAACGAGCCGGATGAGCAATAGTTCTTTAAACGACGCCATTTCTTAAAAGAAACTATCAGTTAGAGAAATCTTCAGTGACCAGAGAGACTATCGCTGCGGTCGATGTAGGCACCACCAAAATCTGCGCGCTGGTGGGCACTGTCATCCATGACAGCCTGGGCAATCTCGCCGTCAGAGTTCTTGGCGGCGGCGTCACGCCGAGCAGGGGTTTGCGCCGCGGCGTTGTTATGGACGTCCCGGAGGTGACCACCGCCATCGGCGAAGCGCTGGAGGCAGCCGAACAGGAGTCCGGCGAACAGATCACCAGCGCCTACCTGGGCATCGCCGGCAACCACATCGCCACCTCGAACAGCGCCGGCATCAGCCCCATCGACGGACGCCATGGCGTCACCGGCAACGACATGCAGCGCGCGCTCGAGGGCGCACGCGCGGTCCAGATTCCCGCCAACAGGCAGATCATCCATGTGATAGCCCGCCACTGGAAGGTGGACGAGCAGGAGAATATCCAGCAGCCCCTGGGAATCCTCGGCAGCCGCCTCGAAGTTGACGCCCATATCGTCACCGGCACCATCAACGCCATCAACAATCTCGCCCAGTGTGTGCTCGCCCATGGAATCGACATCGATGAGCTTGTCCTCGAACCGCTGGCCAGCGGCGAGGCCGTACTGACCGCAGAAGAGCGGCAGATGGGCGTCGTCATGGCCGACCTGGGCGGCGGTACCACCGATCTGGCCCTCTTTCGCGGCAACGGGCTCTGGCACACCGAAGTGCTCGACGTAGGCGGCAGCCACATGACCAATGACGTCGCTATCGGGCTGCGCGCCCCCTTTGAAGTGGCCGAAGAGCTGAAACTCCGCTACGGCCATCTGCAACCGGAACGGATCGCCGAAGACGAACAGGTCTGGGCGACCGTTTTCGGCGACAAACCGGAGCGCACCTTCAGCCGCCGCTTTATCAGCCAAATCCTGCAGGCGCGGGCCGAAGAGACCGCCGAACTCATCCAGAGCCGGATCGCCAGGAGCAGCTACGGCAACATGGTGCCGGCAGGGCTCGTCCTCACCGGCGGCGCCAGCCAGCTCCCCGGTGCAGTCGATCTGTTCCGTAGAATCTTACGCATGCCGGTGCGTATAGGCAGCCCCGTCGACCATCCCGCCGTGCATGGGTTGAGCAGAGAACTGCAATCTCCCGCCTACGCCACCGCAGCCGGCCTCCTGCTCTGGGCGCTCTACGAAGACGCACGCGCAATTCACTACCCCATGCAGAGAATGATCCCGGAAAACGGCCAGATCCTGGACCGGGTCGGCGGCTGGCTCAAGAGCCTGCTGCCGGATTAGGGGAACGCCTGGTTCCAGGCGATCAGCAACACCCTGGTTGAGAGACAACCGGGTCAGACCGCATGCTCATCCCCGTGCGGCTGCCGCGAAATTGACCGCTATACCTTTGAATTTTCCATCGCTCCTCGCGTCTTCCGCTGCGTCTCCGCGAGGGCTGTGCGGCCATATGCTGTTGTCGTAGATAGATCGTAGGTATATTGCCTAGAATAGATTGAGAGGCGTTTGGCAGGCTCCCATACCCCCGCGCGCGCAGAGACTTTCCCCGCAACCAAGAGGGAGAAAAATCCTCTTTTGGCTTGGTCTTTTCCGTCTCTTGCGGGTCCGGCAGTGCAAAGCGGCGATTTCGTAGATGGATCGTAGGCATATAGTCCAGAATAAGCCCCAATTCAGTCCCAAATCAGTCCGGCAACAGCTGGTAATGGCATCCTGCCGGATTTCAGAGTATTCGTCCTGAGATCGGCCTGAACCACCGCCCCATTTTGGACTTTTCGCAGGTACGCCCTCAATTCAGAGACTTTGCAATCGATTTCAGGTGTAGTACGATGGAACAATTCTGATACAGTGGTGAGAACGCAGCTTTTGGTAACGTCAGGCAAACTGCAATTTCCAAGAGTTCCCCTGAGAATGTCTGCCAGCGGTTAAAGGAGATCAAATCTATGACCAGACGGAGTAGCGCCTCACAATTTGTAGACAACTTTGCCCAGATAAAAGTTGTCGGCGTTGGTGGCGGCGGACAAAATGCGGTCAACCGCATGATTGAGGCAGACGTTCAAGGCGTAGAGTTTATTGCCGTCAATACCGATGCGCAGGCTTTGATGCTCTCTAATGCACCGCAGCGTCTGCGGATTGGAGACAAATTGACCAGGGGTCTGGGGTCGGGCGGCAAGCCGGAAATCGGCCTGCGGGCGGCCGAGGAGAGCCGGGAAGAGATCGAGCAGCTGTTCGAAGGCGCGGATATGGTTTTCGTGACCGCCGGTCTGGGCGGCGGTACGGGTTCCGGCGCGGCTCCGGTCATCTCCGCCATCGCACGCGAGTCGGGCGCGCTGACCATCGGCGTCGTCACCAAACCGTTCACCTTCGAAGGCACGCAGCGCCGTCGCATCGCCGAAAGCACGATGGGCCGCCTGAGCGAATCTGTCGATACACTGATCACCGTCCCCAACGACCGGCTCCTGCATATCCTCGATAAAACCACCGCCATCCGTGAATCATTCATCGTCGCCGACGATGTACTGCGGCAGGGCATTCAGGGTATCAGTGAACTGATTACCGTGCCCGGTCTGATCAACCTGGACTTCGCCGACGTGCGTTCCATCATGCTCGACGGTGGCGCTGCCCTGATGTCCATCGGCCGCGCCAGCGGCGAAAACCGCGCCCAGGAGGCCGCCCAGCAGGCGATTCATAGCTCGCTGCTGGACGTGTCAATCGAAGGCGCCCAGGGCATTCTCTTCAATGTTAAGGGCGGCGACGACCTGAGCTTGTTCGAGGTGAATGAGGCCGCTGAAATGATCCGGGCCAACGCCCATCCCGAAGCCAATATCATCTTCGGCGCCGTCATCGACGAGAGTATGAAGGACGAGCTCCACATGACCGTCATCGCCACCGGCTTTGACAAGGGCCGCCGTCCCGAACAGCCGCCGGCTTCGACCCGGCAGCCTGCCACGGGCAGTATCCGCGAGACCGGCTTGAACCAACCCCAACCCCCGCCGAGCCAACCCGCCCAGCCGCAGCAGCCAAAGCCCAAGGAGCCAATCGACTTCCCCGTCCGCTCCTTCGACCGCGAAGACCTCGACATTCCGGCATTTCTGCGTCGCGCCAAGAACAACAACGGCCAGTAGCGCCCCATAGCAGAGAATACTTACAAAAGGATATTCCGAGAGCCCGGCGATGCCGCGGCTCTCTTTTTTTGTCTCGCGCGCAGGTAAGACTGCACGGTCGAACTGCGCCCGCCGTGCCCCCTCTTCAGGCCCCATTCACTGCGGAAGTGCCTCGTTTATCAGTACGCGAAATAACTTCTGTCTACCGAAAATTCCTTTTGCGCGTCGGCCCCGAATGTGTTATATCTATGCCGACGTCCTGACATAGGCTTGCAAGCAACTTTATACTACATATTGTACCTCCCAACGTTGTATGATACAGTATGTAGATTGTCCCCGAACGGAAAACAGACCTGCAAAGTTGTCGAAGGGCGCCGAACCGAACCCGTCCGAACCGGATCCAAGAAGGGGAACCGCGCTCCCAAAACCAGCTGCGCTGCCCGATCGGGAGACGGATAATGCAGTGTCCCCATTGTGGACATGGCAAACACCATGTAATCGATACCCGCGATCGAGGAGAGACGGTCCGCCGACGCCGTCAGTGCCTGGATTGCGAGCAGCGCTTCACTACCTATGAGCATGTCGCGCCCAGTCTCCTCGTCTCCAAGCGGGACGGCCACCGGGAACCGTTCGACTCCCAGAAGCTGCTTGCCGGCATCCGTATCGCCTCGGTCAAACGGCCCGTCAGCAGCGAGCGCATGCAGGGTATCGTCAAATACGTCGAGGATCGAATCCAACGCTTAGGCCGGGCAGAGGTCACGAGCGAAATGATCGGCAATCTCGTGCTCGACCAATTGGCCGATGTCGATCAGGTGGCCTATATCCGATTCGCCAGCGTCTACCTCGATTTCAACGATCTGAGTGAGATCCGGTCCGAAGTCGACCGGCTTATGGGACGCAGCGAACTGGATGGTGACGTCTACGGACGGCTATAGGCGCAAAGCCGACCGGCTGCAGGTTCATTGTTGACCTTCTAGATCCTTTGTTCTATTATTGAACCAAATGCTGCTTTGTGACGTCCTATTATCCTCTGGCAAAAATTCATTCCCGATCATCATTTTTTCCCAAGGAGTATCCCCATGTCCGCCCTCGAATCCACCGTCACCCCCAAAGCCGCCAAAACACAGGAGGCTTTTACGACCTTCGAAGTCGTAAAGGGCGAGAAGCAAAGAGTTTCCGGGCCGGCGTACGTGGACGACAGGGCAATCCAGCTGAGCGAGAACAGCTTGAAAGTCCTGGAGCGCCGCTATCTGCGCCGGGATATCGATGGCAAGCTCCTGGAGACGCCCGCCGGCATGTTCTATCGCGTCGCCAGACACATTGCCGGGGTGGAAGAGGGGCACGGTGGCGATGTCGAAGCAACCACCAGGGTCTTCTACGACCTCCTCACCGATCTGCGCTTCTTCCCCAACAGCCCCACCTTCACAGGCGCGGGCACGCCCCTGGGCCAGTTGGCCGCCTGCTTCGTGCTGCCCATTGAAGACGATATGGGCCGCGCCAGCGACGGCATCTTCAGCACTCTGCGCGTCGCGGCGCTCATCCAGCAGACCGGCGGCGGCAACGGCTTCAGCTTCAGCCGCCTGCGTCCGCAAAAGGATATCGTCCATACGTCGGCCGGCCGCGCAACCGGGCCTGTTGGCTTCCTGCGCGTCTATGATCAGGCCTTCGGCGAAATCGCCCAGGGCGGAACACGCCGCGGCGCCAATATGGGTGTCCTGCGCGTCGACCACCCTGACATCGAGGAGTTCATCCGCTGCAAGGCCGAAGAGGGCGCAATCACCAACTTCAACATCTCCGTCGCTATCACCGACGAGTTCATGCAGGCCGTGAAGGAAGATGGCGATTTCGACCTGCGCAACCCCCGCGACGGCTCCGTATCCAGGACCGTCAGGGCGCGCGACCTGTTCGCCACCATCATCAAGTACGCCCACCATAACGGCGAACCCGGCGCACTCTTTATCGACGCCGCCAACCGCAGCAATCCTGTCCCACACCTCTACGATCTCGAAGCCACCAACCCATGCGGCGAACAGTGGCTGGGGCCCTACGAGAACTGCTGCCTCGGTTCGATCAACCTGAGCACGCACGTCACAACCGATAGCGCCGGCGCCACCATGGTCGACTGGGACGGCCTGCGCAAGACCGTACGCGAAAGCACCCACTTCCTCGACAACGTGGTCAGCGCCAACACCTACCTGCCTGCCGTGCCGGTTGTGAAGGAGGCTGCGCTCAAGGCGCGTCGCATCGGGCTCGGCATTATGGGTCTCGGCGACCTGATGTACAAAATGGGCATCCGCTACGGCAGCGAAGACGGCCAGGAGTTCGCCGCCCAGGTGATGGAGTTCGTGCGCTTCCACTGCATGCAGATGAGCATCGACCTGGCCGCAGAGCGCCAGCCTTTCCTTGCCTACGCCGGCAGCATCTATGACGCCGACCAGCTTGGCGGGATGCGCTGGAACCCGCCGCGGCCGCTCGCCCCCTATCGCCGCAACTGGGGCCGGCCCGCGCTCAATTGGGAGAAGGTCACCGAAGGCATTCGCCGCCATGGGATCCGCAATGCCGCGCAGACGACCGTCGCCCCCACCGGCACCATCGCCACCGTCAGTGGCTGTGAGGGCTATGGCTGCGAACCGGTCTTCGCACTGGGGTATATCCGCCACTTCAAGGACGGGGACGATGATGTCGAGCTGCCCTACACCAGCCCCCTCTTTGAGGAAGCTCTCGAACGGCTGGATCTCACTGACGAGCAGGCCGATGTAATCCGGCACCGGGTCGCAGAGACGGGGTCCTGCCAGGAGGTCGAAGAGCTATCCCAGGATTTCCGCAGCACCTTTGTCGTCAGCAGCGACATCACCGCCGAGCAGCATGTCAAGATGCAGGCTGCCATCCAGGCCTTTATCGATAACAGCATCAGCAAGACCTGCAACTTCCCCGAAGGCGCAACCGAGGAGGATGTGGCGCAGGCCTACATGCAGGCGTGGGAGTTGGGTTGCAAGGGGCTCACGGTCTACGTCACCGGCAGCCGCCAGGAGGTCGTGTTGGAGACGAAGGCGGTCAAGGACAGGAAGGGAGAGCTTCCTGAACAGTTGCACAGCGCTCCGTCAGCAAACGGCACCCAAACTGTTTCAGCGCTTTCACAGGACGAGTACCCTGCGGTCTTTACCAAACGGCCGCGCCCCTATCTCCTGCAGGGGAACAGTTATCGCAAGGAGACGCCCCTGGGCACCGCATACATCACGATCAACAGCGACGAGAACCACGAGCCGTTCGAGGTCTTCCTTAACATCGGCAAGGCCGGCAGTGATGTAACTGCGGTCAGCGAATCGATCGGCCGCCTTATCAGCTTGGCGCTGCGCATGCCCTCTGCCCTGCCGCCCTCCGAACGGCTGCGCTGGGTCATCGATGAGATGGCCGGCATCGGCGGCGGGCGTCCGTTGGGCTTCGGAGTCGGACGCGTGCGCAGTCTGCCCGACGGCGTCGCCCAGGTCCTGTCCGATCATCTCAGCGAGCTGCCCGAAAACAAGGAGGCCGTGGCCGGCGAGCAGTTAGCGCTGCCCATCGGCGACCTCTGTCCGGACTGCGGCGAAGCGACCTTCCTCAATGTCGAAGGCTGCCGCAAATGCCATGTCTGCGGCTACAGCGAATGTTGATCCCTGCAATGGCTCGCGGCCTTCAACGCCGCGAGCCGTTCACCTCTTCCGCGCGATGAAGATCAGGCGCTCGCTGTCAGTTCGATAGGGGCTGCCGTCGAAGTTGCCGTACAGTTTATCTACCGTAAATCCTGCCCGTTCCAGCAGCATAGCCCCCTCGTCGGGCCACCAGAAGCGCAGCGGAAAGCATAACCGCGTCTGCGCGTTGCGCCCGTTGGGAAACACCTCCTCGTAAACGAAAACCGTCTCCTGCAACTGCCGGGCCGCATCCACGTTGCGGGTCGTCCATTTCAACACCGTCGCGCCGCTTTCCTCGTCCTCCCACCAGTCCGCCAGCTCCTGAATCCCCGCTATCGCCTCCAGGTAGGCTACGTCCGGGTTGAATAGATCGATGAGCAGCAGACCGCCCGCGCGCAAATGGCGCTGCGCGCACTGCAGCGCCTTCAACTGCCCGGCCTGGGTCGTCAAGTGCATCAGCGTATTGCTGACCACGAAGGCGAAGTCAAACTCCCTCTCCGCCAGCTCGAATCGGGTCATATCCGCCTGCACCAGTCTCAACGCCCGCGAGCCCTCTGTCGCTGTCTTAGATGCCACAGTCTCGGACGCATAGCCGTGCTTCGCCAACTTGCGACGAGCGACCGCCAGCAGCGCCGCGCTCGTGTCGATTCCGGTAACGTGACAGCCGTCCTCCGCCAGGGGAAGCAGCACGCGGCCTGTACCGCAGCCAAGCTCCAGCGCAACGCGGCCGGCCGCGCGTGCTGTCTTCAGGACGAGCTGAATGTCATCTCTGTAGTCGCGGTAATCGCCGTCGTAAAAACGGGCGAAAGCATCGAAGTTCATGCGTTCGCGTGGCAGGTTCGGTTTGCGGATAGGTACACCACGAATTCTCGATTTCGGGAGGGACCCAATTCTGGTGCTTTTCAGTGAAACTGACTTCGGTTCCCAGTGTAACTTCTCTATGGTTGCCGGAAATGTACCCCCGTTCAGGGATGTACAACAACTGTTCACCGGGTTTGCATTCTGCCAGAATTCAGCTATAATCGTATCAGATCTAGAGCCGACCTGACGACCCGGGTCGGCGTTTACTTTCCAGAGGTCGCTGCTGAGGGCAGCAGATTTACACGCCCTTGACCGCGTCCTCTCTATTTGTGTGAGGGATATTCCCCCGCAAACAGCGAGCAAGAACTATGAGTGAGAGTCCTGTCTACCTGACCCAAAGCGGCCTCGATGCTCTGCAAGAGGAGTTGGAGTTTCTTGTCGGTGAAAGGCGGCAACAGATCGCCCAGCAGATCGCCGAAGCCAAGGCCGAAGGCGACCTGAGAGAAAACGCCGGCTATGACGAGGCCAAAAATGCCCAGGCCTTTGTCGAAGGGCGCATCCGTGAACTCAAGGTCAAGATCCACAACGCGCACATTATCGACGATACCCAGATTCCCGATGACCAGGTCGCCTTGGGTCGCAGTGTTGTTGTCAGAGAAAACGGCTACGACGACGAAGAGATCTACACCATCGTCGGCTCGACCGAAACCGATCCGAGCAACGGGCGTATCAGCAACGAAAGCCCTATCGGCAAAGCCCTGATCGGCCGCATGGCAGGAGACGTTGTCCGCGTCGAAGCGCCGGCGGGCGAAATCGAGTTCGAGATCGTCCGCGTCGAATAACCTGCCCCCTCTGCCCGTAATCCTGCCGCGACCCCGTTCGCCCTGCCAGGAACAGGTACTGTGAGAGACGCCAGCGAACTGTTCGCCCCGGAAAACCTGAGCGATCAGGAACAGAGCCGCCTCCAGAAACTGGATGCCCTGCGCGCCCGCGGGATTGACCCCTATCCGGCGCGTGTGAGCCGCTCCCATACGATCGCCGCCGCCCGCGCCCTCTATGACGAAGGCGCCGAAGAGCAGCCGGTCGTCTCCGTGGCCGGCCGCCTCAAGCGCATTCGCGTGATGGGCAAGGTCAGCTTCGCCGATCTGGACGACGGCAGCGCGCAAATCCAGCTCTTCATCCAGCGCGACAGTCTGCCCGACGGCTGGTATAACGAAGTCTGGAAGCGCCTCATCGATCTCGGCGATTTCATCAGCGCCAGCGGCCCCCTCTCCGTCACCCGCAGCGGCGAGCTGAGCATAGCTGTCCAGGAGATCACCTTCCTGGCCAAAGCCCTCAAACCGATGCCGGACAAGTGGCACGGCGTGCGCGATCCGGAAGTCCGCTACCGGCGGCGCTATGTGGACCTGCTCGCCAACGACGATGCGCGCGCCCTGTTCCGCGACCGGGCCGTGGTCGTGCGCGCTCTGCGTACCTACCTCGACGACGCCGGCTTCCTCGAAGTCGAGACGCCGATCCTGCAACCGCTTTACGGCGGCGCGGCCGCACAGCCCTTTGTCACCCACCACAACCAGCTCCACCAGGACCTTTATCTGCGCATCAGCTTCGAGCTCTACCTGAAGCGGCTGATCGTCGGCGGCTTTCCCGCCGTCTACGAGATCGGGCGCGACTTCCGTAATGAAGGCGTCAGCTTCAAGCACAACCCGGAGTTCACCCAACTGGAATTCTACGAGGCCTACGTCGACTACGAAGACGTCATGCGGCGCACCGAGGAGATGGTCGCCTTCACCGCCGAACAGGTGACCGGCAGCCCCGTTGTCACCTGGCAGGAGCACACCATCGACTTCACGCCGCCCTGGCCGCGCGTCCCTCTCCGCCAGGCCATCCTCGACGCATCCGGCATCGACTACGAACAGTTCACCGATGCCGACAGCTTGCGTGCCGAGATGCGCAGCCGCGGTATCGACGCCGCCGCCGAGGACAACTGGGGCCAGCTCGTGGACCAGTTGCTCTCCAAATTCTGCGAACCCAAGCTGATCCAGCCCACCTTTCTCGTCGACTACCCGCGCGAAGTCAGCCCGCTCGCCAAAGGCATGCCGGACAATGACCGTCTGGTCGAGCGGTTTGAAGGCTTTGCCGCCGGCATGGAGCTTTGCAACGCCTTCACCGAGTTGAACGATCCCGTCGACCAGCTGCAGCGCTTCCTCGACGAAAACTACCGCGCCGCGCAGGGCGACGAAGAGGCGCACCCCGTCGACATCGACTACGTCGAGGCGCTCAGCTACGGCATGCCGCCTACCGGCGGTTTCGGCATGGGCATCGACCGCCTCACCATGCTGCTCACCGACCGCGACACCATCCGCGAGGTCATCCTCTTCCCCCACTTGCGCGAAATCGACGACACGCATCAGATTGACGCTGCTCCCGCTCCCGATGCGCAAGAGCCGCCGGCTCCAGTCGCCCTCCCCGCAGCCGACGCCTGACCCTCCTACTCCCCACCGTCTCTAACAACTGGCCACTGCAGTTTGACGCGCGCGGCCAGGATCTGCCATAATAACCTCAACAACTGCATAACCTACCTTCGGGGCAGGGTGAGGGCCGTAAAGGCCCAATTCCCGACCGGCGGTGAGCCAGATCGAAACGTTGCGCCCTCAACGACAGGAGTGGCGGAACTACCTGGTAAGCCCGTGAGCCGCAAGGCAGAGTTCGGTGAGATTCCGACGCCGACGGTATAGTCCGGATGGGAGAAGGTGCAAAGAGCGAGGACAGTGCCACTGCGTGTACTGATCCCGTTCTCTTTGGCTATTCGCAGTGGCTGCTGCGCGCAACGCCCGGGGTACGAGTTCTGTATCTCGGGCTGTTTTTGTGTAAGACGCACGCGTTCCGCGAGACGTTCGCGCACGCCGGCCGTTGTATATGGCTGCTTTCGGCATACGCCGGGAGTCCGGTGACCGCACCGTATACAGGACCCGAAGCAACTTACCGCTTCGGGTCCCTTGTTTTTTTGAGGCCAAGCAGGACGATGAAGGACAGCTCGATTCTCTTCCCCGGCGCGCCGGCCGATGAAGGCACAGACCAGGGGACGCCGCCTACAGTCGAACGACCGGCGCCGCAGCACCGGCGCAAAGCCGGCCGCGTCGGCGACTGGGTAACGCGCCATCCTGCCCTCGCCGCCTTTCCATTCGTGCTGGGCGGGGCGCTGCTGCTTTGGGAGGCGCTCGTCCGCTGGCAGGACTATCCCGTCTTTATCCTGCCTCGCCCGGGTCACGTACTGCAGAAAGCGCTGGCGATGGCCGCCGATGGCTCGCTGCTGCGCCATACCCGGGCCACCGTCATCGAAGTCGGCGCCGGTCTGCTGATCGGCCTCACCCTGGCCTTCATTCTGGGCTACTGGCTCGGACGCAGCCGCACCCTCGACCGCATCCTCTCCCCCTATCTCGTCGCCAGCCAGACGATCCCGGTCGTGGCCATCGCCCCGCTCCTGGTCATCTGGTTCGGCAGCGGTCTGCTGAGCAAAGTGCTGGTCACAACTATTATGGTCTTTTTCCCGACCCTGGTCAGCACCGTAGTCGGTATCCGCAACGTAGACCCGGACCTGCGCGAGCTGATGCGCTCGCTACGCGCCAGTCGCCGCCAGCTCTTCCTGAAACTGGAGCTGCCCGCTGCCCTGCCCGTCATCTTCGGCGGCCTCAAGCTGAGCGTCATCCTGGCCGTCGTCGGCGCGGTCGTGGGCGAGTTCGTCGGCGCCGACGTGGGGCTGGGATTCCTTATCAACCTGGGGCGGGGTGTACTCGACACGCCCATGATCTTCGTCGCCGTGCTCATGATCGTGCTTCTCGCCCAGTCGATGTACTGGAGCCTCACACTGCTCGAAAGCTATCTCCTGCGCTGGAAGCAGCTCGACCTGAAAGGCGTCGATTGAGAGACGCCCCCTCCGTCGGAACGGCTATCCGGCACAGAAGATCTCCCATCTGCAAATGCACAGAGGAACCTATGAAACACTACGCTGACCACTGTCCAACAGCACGGACGAACTCCGTCACGCCCTGCCTGGCAGCGGGGACCGCCGCGAGCCTGCCTCGCCTGCTGAAATGGGTTCTGCTGCCGCTCCTGATTGCCGCCGCGGCCGCCTGTGCACCCATCGCGCCTGCCCAGCCAGCCGAACCGCCGAGCCTCCGCCCCATCACTTTGGGCGTGGGCTTCATCCCCAATGTCCAGTTCGCACCCTTCTACGTTGGAATCGAGAAGGGGTTTTTCGCCGAGAGAGGCGTCGAGCTTTCGCTGGACTACGGCTTTGAAAACGACTATCTTAAGCTGGTCGCGACCGACGAGTTGCAGTTCATGATCGCCAGCGGCGACCAACTCGTGCTCGGCCGCGCCCAGGAGTTGCCGGTCAGATACGTGTTGAACTGGTATACCAGCTATCCAGTCACCGTCTTTGCCAAGGCCGGCGCCGGCATCCACGAACCGGCCGACCTGGCCGGCCGCACCATCGGCGTGCCGGGTCCCTTCGGCGCCACCTACATCGCGCTGCGGGCTCTCCTCGACGTGGCCGGGCTGACCGAGGCCGACATTCAGATGGAGAGCATCGGCTTCACCCAGGCCTCCGCCGTGAGCGAGGACCTGGTCGACGCGGCTGTTGACTACGCGGTCAACGGTCCTGTCGTGCTCGGCAACGCCGGCATCGAAACTGTCCAGATCCCTCTCGATCAGTACTTGCAGATTCCCGCCAATGGGCTCGTCACCAACGAACGCACTCTGCAGGAGGAGCCGCAACTGGTCGAGGCCATGGTGCGCGCCCTGCAGGAGTCGGTCGCCTATACCCTCGCCAATCCGGACGAGTCCTTCGCAATTGCGTTGAGTTTTGTGCCGGAGGCGGGCGGAGAGAACGAAGCAGCCAACCGCCTGGTCTTCGACGCGTCGCTTCCTTTCTGGCAGCCGCGGCCGCAAGGCGCGCCCGGCGCCACCACCGATGCCGAATGGCAGACGGTGGCCGAACTCCTGCTGCGCATCGGTTTTGTCGAACGGCTCGTCCAGCCGGAAGAGATGTACACAAACGAATTCATACAGTGAATGCCTGATACGAAGAGTTCCCGACAGTGACATGCCCGGCGTCCGGTCTTTTACAAGCGGCCGCCTGAAACACTGTCCTTGACTACCGATGACAGATCCACTACTGCAGGCGCACAACGTCAGCCACACCTATAGCCGTCGCAACCGCGTCACGCCCGCGCTGGCGGGTGTCTCCTTCTCACTGCAGGAGCATGAATTTGTCTGCGTGGTCGGCAACAGCGGCAGCGGCAAGTCGACGCTCCTGCGCATCCTCGGCGGCCTGTTGACGCCCACAGGAGGTCATGTCCAGTTCGCAGGCAATACCGTGCGCGCCCCGCAGCCGCAGATCGGGTTCGTCTTCCAGAACACCAATCTGATGCCCTGGCGCACGGCTCTCGAAAACGTCCTCCTCCCGCTCGAACTGCAGAAATCCCTCGACAAACACGACCGGGAGCGGGCCAGTACGGCGCTTGCCCTGGTGGGGCTGGAAGCCTTCGCCGACGCCTACCCCTCTCAACTCTCCGGCGGCATGGCCCAGCGCGTCACGCTCACGCGCGCCTTGCTGCAGAGTCCGGCGCTTCTCCTGCTGGATGAGCCCTTCGGCGCGCTCGACGCGCTGACACGCGAGCGCCTCAACCATGAACTCCTGCGCCTCTGCCGCGACCGCAAGCAGACCGCCCTGATGATCACGCACAGCATTCAGGAGGCCGTCTTCCTTGCCGATCGTGTGCTGGTTCTGAGCGGGCAGCCCGGGAGACTGCAAGGCGCCATCTCCGTTGACCTGCCGCGCCCGCGTACACTGGAGATGCTGACCTGGCCGCGGGCCGGCGCGCTGATCAGCGAAATCCGCGACTGCCTCGCGACAAGCGCGGAAGAAGCGATGCGCGAATAAGAAAACGCCGGGCGCACTGTCCAGTGCAATGCCCGGCGTTTTCTAAATCTGTGACTGTCGTACAGTCTGACTGCAAAACGACCTAACGCGGCAGACCGGTCCTACTGGTCATCCGAAATCCCCAGATTGCGCGGCAGCATGGCAGCCAGATTGTCCGGACGGTCGATGTTCAGCGAAAGTACCTGCTCCTGCAGCCATGTCTGGAAAGCCTCGGCATACTCCTGCTGCAAGCTGGCCTCTTCCTTCGGCCGTTCATCGTCCCGCTCCAACACTTCAATGATGTGGTAGCCGAAGGTCGACTTGACCGGCGCGCTCATCTCGCCGACACCAAGTGAAAACGCCGTTTCTTCGAATTCGGCCACGTAGCGCCCGCGGCCCGCCCAGCCCAGGTCACCGCCTTGGGTGCCGCTGCCCGGGTCGTTGCTGAACCGCAGTGCCAGGTCCGCGAAATCCTCGCCGTCGAGAATGCGCTGATGCAGTATCTGCGCAAAGGCCAGCGCCTCGGCGTCGTCAACACGGCCGTCGCCGTTGGCGTCAGGATTCCATATTTCCGGGGCGGGCGGGCTGCCAACCCCATCGTCCTCCGCAGCGCCCTTTTCCGTAGTTTCGACTACCGGCGCCGCTGGACCCTCGCTGTTTTCGTCGCTGCTTTCGGGTGCAGGTGCAGGCGTCTCAGCCGGCGCGACTGTGCTCTCACCGTCTTCATCTGTGCTTCCAGGCGGCGCAGGAGTCGTTTCGGCCGCGGGTGTCGCGCCCTCCGTCTCGCCAGCCGGCTCCGGCTCGGGGTCGACGGAAATCAGAATATGGCGGACGCGGACCTGTTCCTCTGTGTCGGATACCAGGTCCCGGCTGACCGTCTCCGACATCTTTGTTCGTAACAGACGCGCCCGGATTACCTCCCGATAGGTGGCCAGGCTCATCCCGGCGTTCTCGCGCAGATTATCCTCCAGAGTGCTCAGCCCCTCCGCGTACAACTCGTCGGTCAGGACAGTAGGCGGCTCCGGTGTGGGCGTCTCTTCCACGGTCTCTGACTCCGCGGCAGCTGCAACGGCAGTCGGCGCGCCGTCCGAGCTGTCTTCCGGTGTCGGCGTCGGTGAGGGGACTGGTGTCGGTGTAAAGGTTTCCGCGGTCGCGGTCGCTTCGACGGCGGCGTCGGCGGTTGCCGTGGCCTGCGGCTTTGTCAGCGCGCCTTGCCCGCGCGCCACCTCTTCGAGAAGGGTCTCTTCCACCTCTTCATCGGTCACCGACACGCCTACTTCCGGTGCCTTGATCTGCAGGACAGCCCCTTCAATCATATCGTTGAGGACCTGTGTCCCCAGCGTCAAAGGGCTGGCCAGAGTCGCATTGATCGATGCGATCTGGGAGGCGAACAGGCTGGAATCCCCAAATTGCTGGGCAAACAGCTGCAGCCGCAAACGCTGGTTTTCCAGCTCGCTTTCGCGCAGGCGGGCCTGCTGCCAGAAGTCGCGCGTGACGATCGATTGGTCCTCGACCTGTGCCAGCACGCTGTTGGGCTTGATGATCAGCTCATTGACCACGCCATACAGGACCAGCAGCAGCGCCACGCCGACGAGGCCGCCGACGATCGCTGTGAGCCGCAGGTTGCGTTCCCTGTCACGGGCGCGCAGGCGGACCTCACGCCGGTTCTCGAACTGCGGCTGTTCTTCCTGCCTTCTTCTTCTGCGCTTCTTGGCCATGAATCGATCAACCGCGTCTGCCGGTAATGCGGATATGTTCGCCTGTGTAGGGCATCAAGGCCAGATGCCTGGCCCGCTTGATCGCCCTGGTCACTTTGCGCTGCATCTTGGCAGTGACGCGGGTTTTGCGGCGGTTGTGAATGCGCCCGTAGTTATCGACAAACCGGCTGAGTACCTGGATGTTCTTGTAGTCGATCTCGTCGATACGCACATCGTTGCCGACGTGACGGGGATTTCTGCGCTGATTGCCCTGCCTGGCGCGGTTGAATATCGCCGGCCCCTCGACACGATTGAAAGTGGGTGTCTCCTGCTCTCCGCGGCCGCTGTCAGCGTCCGGCCCGGCGCTTGCCACAGCCGCTGGCTCAGCAGCCGCTGCAGTCTCAGTAGCCGCCTCAGCCTCCGGCTCTGCGACAGGCTCGACCTCAGGCTCTGCGGCAGCCTCTGCGGCAGCCTCGGCCTCGGAATCTCCATCCGCATCGGCAACGGCCTGCGCAGCGCTCTCCTCCGGGCTCTCTTCGAGCACGGGGGCATTCTCGCCTGTGGACGTCTCGGATACCGGCTGTTCTTCGCTGTTCGCTTCGGTTTCGTTCACTCTGTTTTCGTCAGACATTCGATGCTCCTTTGTGGTTCAGTCCCCAACGCGGACAACGAGGAAACGCAATACATCTTCTGATAGCCGCAACTGTCTTTCGACGTTCTGCACCGCGGTGGGAGGCATCGAGAGGTTGTGCAGAATGTAGTGTCCCTCAAAGTGGCCTTTGATGGGATAGGCCAATCGTCGTTTGCCCCAATAATCGGTGCTCTCGATTGTCCCATCCTCGCCGCCGATGGCCTGACTGATCCGATCATCCACGGCTTTGACACCATCATCATCCAGATTGGGCTGGATGATGTACACCAATTCGTACGTGTTCATCTACCCTTTTACTCCTTTCCATGAGCAATGTCTTGGGTTCGTTTTCAGTTATCGGTTCTCAGTCTCCAGTATCCGCCCCGGACTCAAGTGAGAGACAGCACTAAAAACTAAGAACTGAAAACTAAAAACTGCAGTTCAGACAAAGGTCCACAACATTGTGCTATGAACAGAAAGAACGAGGGAGCAGACAAGCTGTCCCTCGTCGCGGTTGAACAGTATAGCACAGCGCTGCGTACGCGCAAAAGATCAGGCTGACATAACGTCAGAGCAATCACACTTAAGAGTTTGCAGCGCCTTGAGAAGGTAGTCTTGATTCCCGCCGGCCTATTTTCGTTCTGTGGCGAAGCCGATTTCTGACAGCTTATGGCATCGACTGTAACGATACAGCCGGACATATCCAGCAACTGCAACAATTCGGGTATGGCACTAATTTCATTCCCTATCGCCCTGAGGGTTCCAGGCCTTCCCAGCCCCTGGGCGCCCTGCCGGCCGGCGGCGTGGATCGCGGTCACATAGGGCGCGTAGACCCATGTCGGCAGGCTTTCGTAGACGATCTGCCACCAGTCATTGTTTAGGTTTTCTGCGGCGATGTCGAAACGCGTGCCCGATTCAGCCGTACTAACAATTTCGTGCAGCATGACAGGGCCGCGGTGCATGTTCATCCGGCGCCGGAGCGTCGAGACGGCCGTCTGTGCAGGCGTGGCGGTCGCGGTCGTCGTCCGCGACGATCGCTTGGGACTGATGAGACCGGGCTGTGAGGTCCGACCATGCCCATTCCGGCAAAACTGAAACGATTCTGACACGAAAAAAAGACGGAAGAGGGTTGAATTGACACGAATTCGACAGACGAGTGGTATATGATTGAGCGGGCGGGGGGATCCGCCCAAAGAAGGGAGATGTGCGTCTGGTACTTACGCACAGATTCCCCCCTCCCCGGTCTTCGTCGGGTGGATGTTATCCGTAGCGAGCATGAGGCGCCTGCTGAGGCATGAACGTGAAGAGGATTGTGACAATCAATCTTCCGGACGATGTATACCGCCGTCTGTTGCGTTCGGCTGCACGCAACGGGTGGACGCCGGCACAGGAGATCGAACACCTGATCATGAGGCAGTTCGATAGCGACTATTCACAGGCCGAATTTGACAAGCTGGTGCGCGAAATTAGGCAGGGTCGCCGGAAAGATTAGCCGCCAGGCCGGCCGAGTTTTGTCGGCCTTCAATGAAGCAGGCTCCGGGAGAAGAGAAATGCGTAATCGTCCGCTTCTGCGCAGACTAGCGGTCGTACTGACGGCCGCCGCCTTTTTTGTGTCCGGCTGCCATTACCTTCTGCCGTTCCATCCAGAGATGGCCGGCTCGGTCATTATGCCGTGCCAGCAGGTTTCCAGGGCGGACCGTGCAGGCTACACGGTGGCGATGGTGGAGAGAGCGATGCGAATGTACGACGCCCACGGGCGGGAGGCCACGCTGGCATACTACAATTCACCGGAGAGCGTAGACGGCGAGTGGTATGTGTTCATCTTTGATGAGAACGAGAAGCTGATCGCCTTGGCGGTAAACCCGGATATGCTGGGTGAGGATTTGCGGGGCGATGTAGGGGTGGATTTCACCGGCTACCGGCACGGCGAAGCGATAGCCGGCGCCACTGGGGAAGGGATGTGGGTCGACTATTTCTTCCTCAATCCTGTCGCCGGCACCCAGGAGTGGAAACATTCCTGGGTGGTACGGTACGATGGTCTGATCTTCGGTTCCGGCTGGTATCAGAATTTGGGAACTATATCCCAAAGAAACACTACATCTCGGTCGAGCGACTGAGGCCAGCCATACCTCGCTTGCGCCTGGGTGCAGTCTTTAGTTCGATCTCCCGTTGCTTCGTTGTTCTATTTCTCCTCATAGAATCCGGAAGCGAATAGCAGTCCGTCATGGCGTACGACCCAGGTATGCTTACGGGCGTTTTCGCCTGTTTCTGGATGACGAAAAATGTAGCTGATCCACTTGCCCACCTCGGTTGCGCTCATCAGATCATCGCCGGAGAAGTAGCCGCTGGCATCGACGCGCAGAGCCGGATCCCTGCCAATCATGTCCGCGTTGGGGGAAGCTATGGCATACCCATCCGCATCCACAATGAACACGTACCACTGACCATGCACGCTGTCTTCCGAACTGAAATAGTCGACAGCCACATCCCTGCCGTTGCGATCATAGTAGCGGATCGCATCCTGCACCATTGACCTGGTGTAACCCGCCGCTTCATTTTCGGTTGGAATGGCAACGCAACCGACAACAAAGAGAGTAAGGGCGAGAAATAGGGTTGTAAGACGAACCATGTTTGTCTCCTTTAGTTGTCCAGACGAGCATTCATCGCCTCAGCCTTTTCGCTGTTACTTTCTTATGCAATTCCCCAAAATTAGCCAAAATGGATGCAGGGGGAATCCCTGGAGAATAGGGGGTGGGCTCGTCAGCATTTCGTCTAAACCGCTAGGACAGGACGTGACGGACGTCGACAAAAGCTAGACGCCTCCGTAAATCCGCAGGTAGTGGGCGAAGCAGATGAGAATACCTTCAATGTAGCGGCGTGTCTTGTAGTAGGGGACCTTGTAGATGAAAAGGGCATCGTCCGGTTTGGTGCGGCTGAGCCAGTGTCTGGCCTTGCGGGGACCGGCGTTATAACCGGCGAGGGCGGTTATGTCGTTGCCGCCGACATAGTCGCGCGCCCAGTGCAGATAGTATGCGCCGAAACGGATGCTGACGATGGGAAGGTCGAGCAGTTCGGTGGAATAGTTGGGATAGCTGAGGCTGCGGGCGATCTCCCAGCCTGTGCCCGGAAGGATCTGCATGAGGCCGCGGGCGCCGGCATAGGAACGCGCGGCAGGCTCGAAGTGGCTCTCCTGAAAGATGAGGCCATACAGTAGCTGAGGGGCGAACTCAAACTCTCCGGCCTGCCTCTCGACCAGACGGGCATAGTGTTCGGGATAGGCGAAGCGCTGGATAAATAGCGGCGTTTCGGCGAAACGCTCAGCCGAGCTGAGTTCGATGAGACGGTGGGCAGCCGTAATGGAGAGCCGGTTGGCGCCCAGCTTGTCGAATCGCAGCATGAGGGGATAGAGAGCCACCGGATCGCTGTCATAACGCCAGTAGATTTGCTCCAACAGCTGCAATCCCTCAGCGCGGCGACCAAGCGCCAGCAGCAGTTCGCCTTTGACGAGGTCCGGGTCGCCGATCACAGTCAGGGGCAGTTCCCATGGCTCGACTTTTACTGTGGTAGTTGCTGCATCGGTGTCTTGGACGCGCGGGAAGCGCTGCGGTCCACGCAGCCACTCTTCGGCGAATGCGCGGCTGCCATCGTCGCCGGGCAAGCCAGGCACGTTCATGTCCATTCTAGCCAGGCGGGGGATAAGGTCCTGCCCGGGATGCACGGCGTCAACGTCAAGGCCGGCCAGTACACCGTAAAATGTTTCGGGCGCGCGGGCGGCGAGCGCATGCCAGAGGGAACGCGCCTCCCTGACTCTGCCCTGGGCATGGCGGGCGCGGCCGAGCCAGTAGGCGGCAAAGTCCGGCTGTGTCTCAGGATACTCGGAGAGCAGCCGCTCGAACAGGTTGACGGCGAGTTCGTACCGGCCGCGTTCGAACGCGCCGATTCCGGCGACGGCCAGCCCGTCGGCGGCGCGCGGGCTGCTGGGGAAGGCGTCCGCCAGCCTGAGTAGATCGGCCACAGCTTCATCCAAGGGATCGACTGCGACGCGCACATCCTGTGCAGCGCCGCTGGTGGGGAGGGCATCGGCGGCGAGCGAAGACAGCGCGCTCAGCCACAGTGCTTCCGGCGCCAGCGGGTCGCCGGGATGACCACCGGCGAATGTGCGGTAGATGCGCCGTCCCTCTGCAGGCGCGCCCTCTTCAATCGCAGCTCGCGCCCGCGCCAACCAGGCCTCACCAAAGCAGACACAATTGGGAAAGTCGGTCAGCACGCGGTCGACGGCGAGACGGGCCTCTGCCCACCGTTCCAATCCCATCAGAGATTGGGCGATTCCCAGCCAGGCTTCGCCGGCGCGCGCGGCTTGCGGGGATTCTTCGAGAAATCGTTCAAAGGCGGAGATGGCCGGCACGTACTCTTCGGCGAGAAGATTGATCTCCCCGCGCAGGAACGGGTCGACGGGCACATCCCTGTTCACCAGTTGAATGAGAGACAGGTAGGCGGCATCGCTGGCCGGGTCTGCGGTCAGCGCAAGACGCCAGCGGTCGATGGCGGCTTCTTCGTCGCCGGCCGCAGCATAGGCCATGCCGGCGCGATGGAGATAACCGGCGCGGTAGATGGAGGATTCTCTGTAACCGAGTATATTGTCAAACGCGAGGGCGGTCTGATCCGGGCCCGGTTCTGCGTGTTCGAAGGCCGCGCCGACGAGGATCTCATCGTACACGGAGGCGGCCTCATCCCAGCGGCCCGCGCCTTCGAGAACGGCTGCAAGCCGCTCGAGAAGGCGAACCTCCTCGTCTGCAGTTATGGCTTCGCCGGCGGCCCGGCGCAGCGCGTCAGCGGCCTGCGACCGTTCGTCCAGCGCGAGCAGTGCATCGGCGATATGCTCCTCTACGACACCGGAAAGCTGGGGCCGCTGCGCCAGGAATGAGCGGTAGGCGGCCGCGGCTTCGCTGAAGCGGTCCAGGCCGGCCAAAGCATCCCCGCGCAGGAAGAGGCTGTTGATCAGGATCTGCGCCACTGCCTCACCGCTCGCGGACGGCAGACTGATCTCACCCGCGGCCAGGGAGTCGCCCATGCGACGGAGCTGTTCAAGCGCGTCCAGCGCCGGCTCCGGATTGTCATCGGCCAGATAGGCTAAGGCCAGCCGGTAGAGGATGGCGGCGCGCTCCTGCGTACGGGCGGCGGCGGGTGTCTGCCGCCCTTGGGCAGGCTGTGTCCGGAGATCGGCCAGCAGCGTTTGCAGCAGTATTTGCTCCTGGCTGTAGTTGCCGATCTGGTGAAGATAAGCGGCCTCACCGAGCAAAGATGACGGCGGCGCGGGTTCTGCGGCCGCCGGCGGCGGAGGCGCGGCTGTGGGCAGGGCGGAAGCGGGCGTGGCGCGCCCGTCGCGACATCCGCACGCAAACAGAGCGAACAGGAGCAGAACTGGGAAGGCGACCGGGAGCTGAAACCGTCCTCTGCGCCTGAAATATGCTGAGCCGGGCCCGCTGGTCAATGAGTTGCCCGGCATAGGACGTTGTGCCCCATCCGCCCGTTTGCGCAACGCCTACGAGGGTAACTGTTCGGGTATTTCGATGGGTCTGGGCCCCGTCCTTGTCGCGGCGGGACCGGGTTAGTCGTTCCCAAGCTTCCTTCCTCTGCCAGCCAGACCTGGACTCTCGGTAGTCACGACTTGCCCTCTTCCTTCCGTATCTTGTACATCGCCAAGTTGAACCGGTCCTCGAACAGCTCCCGGCGCGTCCGACTCAAGCCCAGATAGGAAAATTCCTGCTCGTCCCAGTACGGGTCATCCATCTCCGGCGGCAGCTCCAGCAGATTCATGATGCGCCGCTTCAGCACCTTCCGGTGAGCACCCGGGGCTTCCTCCTGCAGCCTCCTGATTAAGCGCATAAATGTATGGTGTGAACTGGGAAAACTTGGCTCTTCCATCTCTCTGCTCCTGAACACAGAATACTTCGCTCCAATCACCTCCTGGCCCTGCCCCGGGCACAGATTGCGCGGATGCCTCTGCCTCGTGCCTCCTGTCAACCCCGGTCTCCTCCTTCTTCTTCCGCCAACCCGGCCGCCGGCAGTTCCACGGGGTTAAATGCGCATTCGATTGGACATATCCCCGGGTTACACGCTCGCACGCACCGCCGGCTGGCCGGGCGCGGCATCTAAGGAGAATCAGTTGGCACTTTGCGCTTCATGGGGCGTCCCCTCTAGCGGAAGTCGCTGACATCTGCGACATCCTTCCAGGGTGTATAGCCCGCATAATCGCAGCCATCCCACAACTCAGACACGATGCGGTAGTTCCCGCTTCGCCCCGACGCGTAATAGACCTGTACGCGTCCATCCGAGTGCCGGGCTACCTTGATAATCCCCATGAACAGAGGCGGCTCTCGGCCGTACTGCGTGCGATGGGCGGCCTTGGTCTCTTCGTTAAGCCGTACAGGATCGACAGGCAGGCTGAGAGTCAAATCGCACGCCGCCATGGTCGGGGTGGGCGAAGCTTCGGGCGTTGCCTCCAGGGCGGTCACCCGCTCATTCAGTCTTCTCAGCTCCTTGGCCAGAATGACCAGATCGGTGGACAGGGCTTTCAGCCGGTTATTCAGTCCCGCAAGCGTAATGTCGTCCTGAGCGAGCAGCAGGGCGGGCGCGAGCGCAGTCAGTAACGCGAACAGGATAAGAGCGCGCTTCATGGCGGGGTTTCCTCTCTCCCCGTACCCCGGGGCAATTCCTGATTCCTCCGCTTCCAATCATTGAAAGATGCGCAGCACGACGGCCGCGCGGTGTACCGGCATCATCCCGGTGGTGACCGCCGCGAGTCCGGCATCCCTCCTGGGCAGACGCCCTACCCCTCGGCCGCCATCCAGTCGCTGCTGCCGCGGAATTCGCAACCGTGCCAGCGTTCGACCACGTAGAGCGGCCCTTCATCGCCGGTCTCGTAGAAGACCAGAATGTCGCCGCTTTCGGGGACGACCTGGACGGAATGCACACTGTATTCGGCAGGCAGGCTATCGAACCGGGCCATGTAGCGAAAAATGGTCTGGTGCTGCAGGGTCAGGCGAAGGCCGCCGGCGCCGGATGCGGCGAGGGTGCAGTGTCCGTGGTCGAGGTAGGCAGGTCCAGGCCCGTCCCAGACGGCTTCGAGAGCGGCCAGGCGATCCGTCATATCCTCGAAAGAGAGCAGCGCCCGCTCAAGATCGCCAACAAGGAGCTCAAGGCCGTCTACCGTTTCTCGCAGTTCGTCCTGACGATCTGCGTCTTCAATGCCGGTCACGCGTTCGTAAAGCTTGTCGACGCGGGCAGCCAGCTCATTGATGCGTTCGCCCAGGCGTGTGATGGGACTCTCGTCGTCGCCGACTTCCTGGGCGTTGGCGTTGACGACGGCGAGACAGAAGAGGAGGAGTAAAGTTGTGACGATGAGCAGGGCGTAGAGGGGCGTGCTTTTCAAGGCTGGTGAATCCTTGTTGGGTTAGGTTTCGTTTGGTGGACGGTGTGTCTTTTGCCTTTCTCTTCAGCCGGTCCAGGCAGGCCGCCGTCGAAACTAATGCATGGTTAGCTGTTTTCAGGTCTAGGGCGAGGGCAGTAGCGTCCCTGTCTCTCACACTGCATCGGGAAGATGCAAGAGCATGGTTCAGGGCCGAAATCGGGCATTTGGCCATTCGCGGGGATGCCCACGGCCACTGCTGCGCTTCCACAAGGATATTCAAGGCTACTGCCCTCATCGTTCTCGTTTTCTGCAGATGTCACCTCCGCCGTTGTCCCGTAGTTCCTCCGAAATAAATGGATTTCCCAAAGGAAGCTAGTCTTTCACGTTGCGCCTGTCGCTTAACTTCTACCCACAGATCCTCAACACCCTGCAATTCAAATTGATATCTTGGCGCAGGTTCCGAGAATGAACGGAACAAAGAAAAAGTTCAATCGGGCTGGTATAGGCGACCCGCGTCTGCAACTGCGCCAAAGGAGCACCGAGACAGGAAAGAATGCCGCGACGAGTGGATATCTGGCTCTTGGCACGGCAGCCGATATCCAGTTCGTTGGCCCCGAGAAATCTTGGGGGCGCGATGTGCAGCCCCAGTCATAGCGATAATCTGTTGCCCGGCTTGAAGTCGTTTGCCTCTAGTTTCCATTTCTTCACGAACAACGGGAATGTCGAACTGGACAAGACTGTCGTATCCTGGAAGCTCGTCAGTGGCCGGGTCCAACAGCTCAGGATCTTCTAGGAGTCGCTGCAGTTGGTCCGGATTTTTCAGCAAGGGCAGCATGCAGTCGTCTCCGACACTTGTCGGGTATTGTCTATCTCACTCAAGAACTGCAGGGCTTGCGCCTTCTGTCAGACGGTGTACATGCGCCGCCATGGTTAAGGGGAAAATACATTTTGAGTTCACCCGTGGGCTACCCCAATATATCGACAGCAAGTCACCTTTTCTCCTACGGCCACGACGCAGCTCTTTCCCAGTTTAGGGACGCCCTGCAGGAGCCAGTGTTATCGAGGACGCTGTCGGAAATGTGATCCAAAAGAGAGTCCGCCATTATTCACGGATCGCGGACTCTAAATTTTACAGCATTGAAATGTCAATTGTATGTAAATTGAGTACTCTAATGTATCAGTATTGCGTCAAAATTTCTCCGGATGGTAGAATGAGGGCCGTTTGGGTCTTACGCGGCTTTGCTCAGGGCCTGTATCCAGCCCCTGAGCAAGCGTCTGACCCCCGCGGCTCACCTCAATGTTGAGTAAGGAGACAAAGATGAAGCCCGCCGACGAGCTTATACAAGAGAATGAAGCGCTGCGGGACCGCCTTTCCCGGCTGAGCCGGGCAAGCCTGCGTATCAACGAGAGCCTCGAATTCGACGCCGTTCTGCAAAGCGTCCTCGACTCCGCGTGCTCTCTCACCGGCGCCCGCTACGGCGTGCTCACCCTCCTCGACGAAGCGGGCCAGACCGCTGACTTCCTCTCCTCCGGCATGACCTCCCAAGAAGCCCAGGGCCTGTGGGACCTGCCCGACCATATGACACTCTTCGAACACCTCGGCAATATCCCCGAACCGCTTCACCTCGCCGACCTGATCAGCCACATCAGGGCCTTCAACCTGCCCGAGCCACCCCTGCCCGGGGGCGCGACAGGTAAGGTCCCCTTCCTGGCGGCGCCCATCCTCCACGGAGGCGAACGCGTCGGCAACATCTTTCTCGCCGTGACAGGAACTGGTCAGGAATTCACCTCCGAAGATATAGAGACCCTGGTCATGTTTTCCTGCCAGGCCGCGCTCGTCATCGTCAACGCCCGCCGCTACCGCGACGAACAGCGGGCCAGGAACGACCTGGAAATCCTGATCAACACCTCGCCGGTCGGGGTGGTGGTCTTCGACGTGGAAGCCGGTGTCCCGGTGTCGCTGAATCAGGAGGCCAGGCGGATCGTCAGCAGCCTGCAGACGCCCGGCCGCCCCCTGGAGGAGCTCCTCGAAGTGATCACCTTCCGCCGCGCCGACGGCCGCGAGATCGCCCTCGACGAGTTCCCCCTGGCCCAGGCGCTCAGTATCGGCGAGACCGTACGCCTCGAGGAGATCGTCATGGAGGTCCCCGACGGCCGCAGCGTCAAAACGCTGATCAACGCCACACCCATCCACTCACAGGAAGGCGCGGTCGAATCGTTTGTCGTAACCATGCAGGACATGACGCCGCTCGAAGAGCTGGAGCGGCTGCGCGCTGAATTCATGGGGATGGTGAGCCACGAACTGCAGACCCCGCTGACCTCGATCAGAGGCTCGGCAAACACCCTCCTCGACGAAGCATCCTCTCTCGACCCCGCCGAAATGCGCCAGTTCCACCGCATCATCTCCGAACAGGCCGATCACATGCGCAGCCTCATACGCGACCTGCTCGATGTGGCCCGCATCGAGACCGGCACGCTCTCCGTCGCCCCGGAGCCGTCCGATACCGCTGCCCTGGTGGACGAGGCCCGCATCATGTTCATGAGCTCGGGCCGCACCAACAGAATCGATATCGACATCGCCCCGGACCTGCCCCAGGTCATGACCGACCGGCGCCGTATCGTCCAGGTGCTCAGCAACCTGCTCTCCAATGCGGCCAAGCATTCGAATGAGCTGTCCACCATCACCGTGCGCGCTGTGCGCAAACAGTTTCAGGTGGTCGTCTCAATCTCCGACGAGGGCAGAGGCATACCCGCCGAGCGGCTGCCGCTCCTGTTCAGAAAATTTTCCCGCGTCGAAGGGGAGGACCGGCAGGGCGACCTTGGCGGGTCGGGGTTGGGCCTCGCTATCTGCAAAGGTATCGTGGAAGCGCACGGGGGCCGCATCTGGGCCGAAAGCGACGGAGCTGGCCAGGGCGCACGCTTTAGCTTTGCCGTTCCAATAGTTGAGAAAGAGGAAACTGCAGGCACTGCCGAACCCGCACCGTTCGCCGCCGACCCCGGCAATGAGACACAGGAGCGGACGCGTATCCTCGTGGTGGACGACGAGCCCCACGCGCTCAGATATATCCGCGATGTCCTCTCCAAATCAGGCTATGATCCGATCGTGACCGGAGAACCGGAAGAAGTCGATCATTTGATCGCGCAGAAGAGACCCCATCTCGTCCTGTTGGATATGATGCTGCCGGGCGTCGACGGGATCGATCTGATGAGGAACATCCTGGAGAAAACTGGTCTGCCCGTCATCTTCCTGTCCGCCTACGGCCAGGAGAACGTCATCGCCAAGGCTTTCGACACGGGGGCCGCCGACTATGTGGTGAAACCCTTCTCGCCTACGGAGCTGGCCGCGCGCATCAGGGCGGTCCTGCGCCAGCGTTCCGGAATCGGCTATCTCGGGCAGCCCGAAAACTATGTCTTGGAAGATCTGGTGATCAACTATGCGGAGCGCCGCGTGGCCGTGGCCGGACGGCCCGTCGTGCTGACCGCGACCGAGTATGCTCTGCTCTTCGAGCTATCCACCAATGCCGGTCTGGTGGTGACCCACGAGCAGCTGCTCCAACGGATCTGGGGACCGGGCAACTCCGGCGACGCAGGGCTGGCCCGCACCGTGGTGCAGAGACTCCGCCGCAAACTTGGTGACGAAGCACACGATCCCAGATACATCTTCACCGAACCTCACGTCGGCTACCGCATGAAGAAGGCATCATCTACCTGACTCCACGCGTAGTGCAGGGCATATTCGTGGAGGCACCCATCGCGGGCATCCCTATCCTGCCCCGGCCGGTCCGGTCATCGCCTTCTCTAATTTGAAAAAGGGGTTGCGTCGAGCCTAGTTCGGTTCATGAGAAACGGACCAGGACGGCAAGGCCGCCGCCTCTGTCGTTTTCCCAATCAGCAGTGACGATAACCGCATGTTTTCGCACTTGAATGTCATTAGTGCGTCAACATGACTGTTTTCCGCGTCAACATCATGGCAAGAGGAAACATAGCTGGCGCGGGCAGCGTCACCTGTTTATATGGGAAAGTCAAAATGGCCGTTTCAGACGCGAATTGAGACGAAGCATCGCTTGTATAGCATCATAGCCTTGGTCGCGGCATATGTTATCGACCTCTTTACTTCTGAGTGGGTAGTGGGTCTTTTCGGGCTGCCTGACGGGTCTACAAAAGAGTGGCTGGATGCTCTGTACATTGTGCCATTCATTGTGGCAGGTCTTTGGCTGGCAGCATGGTTGAACCGGAAGGGTTGAGTCGCCCGGTTCAGGCTCGTCACGCACGCGGCGCGGTGGGCCCGGGAGTTGCAGGGCCGCGCGCCTGGGGGTCACGGCCAGAACGACGTACGAAGGCGAAGTTGTGTTGTGCTTGGCCCTGTCGCATACGGCTCTCATCGTCGCGAAAGGTGATAACCAAGACCCAATGACCGAATTCTCGATGCTGACAGCTCATTCGGTAGCAAGCGCCACTAAGGCAGGCCGCCCGTGAGTTACCCCGCGTTTTCGGAGTACTTTTCCGCCGTCCCCCTTCGAACCGGACGTGCGGCTTTCACCGCATCCGGTTCTCATGTGTCGAAATGGTGGTGGTAGCTGGAGGGTATCTCCCGCGCGAGCACAGGAGGGAAACCTTCACCTTCCAGCTGCGGCGGTTTAACCACAAACCGCCGCTCGTGAGACCGCAGAGCACCGCTAGAGCCATGAGAACCGGGGCCGCGACGGCGATACCGCAACCATAGTGGGGTTCGAGTACGGCCACCGCGTGCTCGCCGGGTAGTGCGAGCATGTTGAATAAGAGGATGAAAGGGAACGCTGTCTAGGTGACGAGCAAGTCTGTCACCCTGGCAGGCCCTCCGAGCGTTAAGGGCAACTTGCTCAGGATGGTGTTGAACCAGTCCTGGGTGAGCCAAGCGACAGCGAACGTTGTCAGAGCAGCCGCCAAAGCGAGCAGAACTCTCACGACGTTTCTCCTCTGCGGCCCGTATCCCTTGGCATGATGCTGGGGCCCCTCTGTGAAGGTTGCCATTCAGCCTGCCATGCTGCGTCCGGGGAGTGCAGCGTTAGAGCCGTAGTCACTCGTGACGTGTAATACTATCTACTGTTGCTTGCGCGGATTGCTCTGCCCATGGTGGATGTCCATGTGACACGTCTGGCAGATCACAAGGGTTTTGCGTCGTCGTGCCGCAATGAACCCTTTATACGTGGAATTGGAACGTGGTGCTTTGACGTATAGGTCACGTCGCGCACGGACATGGTTATCCGCAGCTCGTGCCCAGTGAAATAGCTGGCCGCTAATTATTCGAAACCGGCCACCGCATCTGCGCCCGCTCCACCGTGCGCCCGCGGCCGTGGCACTGCTTGAACTTTCTGCCGCTCCCGCACGGGCAGGGATCGTTGCGCTTGGCCCCGGCGAAGCGCGCATTCTGTTTGCGGTCCTCTTCCGCCAGGTACTGCATGATATTGGCCGGCGCCTGCTGCCGGCGCAGCTGGTCGGCCATGAAGTTCATGTACGGGCGCACGTGATTGAAGAAGGCCCGGTAGCCGGCGCACAGATAGTTCAGGCCCGGTTCGCCGTCGGGGGTGTTGATGAAGCGGTTTTTGGGGCAGCCGCCGTTGCAGACGAAGCGCACCTCGCACTCCAGACAGTAGTTGGGCAGGCTGTCCCGTTTGTGCGTGCCAAACTCCTGCTGCCGCGCCGAGCCCACCATCTCGATCAGCGGGATCTCCTCGATGTTGCCCAGGAGGTAGTTCGGTTCCACGTAGTGGTCGCATGAGAAAAGATCGCCGTTGTGCTCCATCGCCAGCGCCGAGCCGCACGTCTCCTCGAAAATGCACAGCCCGGGGCGGTGACCCGCGTATCCGGCCAGCGCCACGTCGAAGATCTGCACGAAGACCTTCCCCACGTCGCGCCGCACCCACTCCTCGAAAATCTGGATCAGAAAGTCGCCGTACTGTTCGGCTGTCACGGAGCGGTCTTTGACCGTGTTCCCTTCCTGGTAGCCGGTGTCGTTGTCGCGCTCGACAATGGGGATGAACTGCATGAAGTCGGTCTTGACCTCGTCGCGCAGGAAGCGGTACACCTCGAGCGGATGGGGCGCGTTGGCCGCGTGGACCGTGGTCAGGATGTTGTAGCGCATCTTGTGCTTGTGCAGCATCCGCGCCGCCCGCATCACCTTCTCCCACGTCGGCTGACCGCCCTTATCGACGCGGTAAAAGTCGTGCAGCTTGCGCGGGCCGTCCATGCTCAGCCCGATCAGAAAATCGCTGCGGTGCAGAAATTCGCACCACTCTTCGTCCAGCAGCGTGCCGTTCGTCTGCAGCGCGTTCTCGACCCGCATGCCCGGCTTCTTGTGCTTCTGCTGGAACTCGACCGCCTTCTTGAAAAAGTCCAGCCCCATCAGCGTCGGCTCGCCCCCCTGCCACGCAAACGTCACCTCCGGGACCTGCTGCGCTTCGATATACTGCCGCGTGTACTCCTCAAGCATCGACTCGGACATGCGGAAATCGCTGTCCGGGTACATGAACTCCTTGCTCAAAAAGTAGCAGTAATGGCAGTCCAGGTTGCAGATCGCCCCCCGCGGCTTCAGCATGATGTGAAACGCAGGCGGCGGCGCAATATCGGTTGCGGGCGTCGGGTCAAGCAGTGCGATCGATTGCGACATTCTCTCTCCTGTTACTATTCAGCCAATTTCCATCCCCGACCAAAACGAGTCAAGCGAAGTTTTCTCTCACTCCTCTTCACTCTTTCCTGGCCTTTTTGGGGCGGTTGGGCCTTCGGCCCTCCCTTGTGCGGGGGGGGAACCCCCCGCAACGCCCCCTCCGGCTAACCCACCGCCGTGGACAATTTGAACCTTTGAGGCCAGCGACCGGCGCCTACTTCCCCGCGCCATCTCGAATCCCTGACCCCTGCCCGCCATCAGCCCTGTACGTACACAGCAGTTCACTAAGAACTAGAAACTGACTACTAAAAACTGCTAACCACTGCAGTTCAACGGCGGCACATCCACCCAGCGCCGCTCCTGCCAGGCCTCATAGCCCAACTCGGCCAGCTGCACGCCTTTCGCCCCTTCCAGCAGCGTATAGGGGAACGGCTCCCCCTTCACCGCATGCCGCAGAAACATCTCCCATTCGATCTTGAAGGCATTGTCGTAGGGGTTGTTGTTCGGCATCCACTGCCACGTATCGTAGAACTGGACCGGCTGCGGAATGTCCGGGTTCCACACCGGCTTCGGCGTGAAGGAGTCGCCCTGTATCGCGCATTCGCGCAGGCCCGCCACCGCGCTGCCGCGCGTGCCGTCCACCTGGATGGTCAGCAGGTCATCGCGGCGCACGCGTACACACCAGGAGGAGTTGAAGTTGCAGATGATCCCGTTTTCCAGCTCGAACATGGCGTAGGCGCCGTCATCGGCGTCGGAGTTGTAGGATGCGCCCTCCTCGTCGATGCGTTCGGGCACGTGGTTGGCCGCGATGCAGGAGAGCCGCTTGATCGTGCCGAACAGGTTGTCGATGACGTAGCGCCAGTGCGCGAACATATCCAGAACGATGCCGCCGCTCTCCGACTTCTTGTAGTTCCAGGAGGGGCGCTGCGCCGGCTGGTCCTTACCGTCAAACACCCAGTAGCCGAACTCGCCGCGCACCGCCAGAATGCGGCCGAAGAATCCGGTGTCGATCAGGTACTTGAGCTTCAGCAGACCGGGCAGAAACAGTTTGTCCTGGACAACGCCGTTGCTCACCCCCGCGTCGCTCGCCGCCCGCGCCAGCTGTAACGCATCCTCGATGTTGCCCGCGGTCGGCTTTTCACAGTAGACCGCCTTGCCGGCCTCGATCGCCTGCAATGTATTCGGCACCCGCAGGTTGGTCGCCAGCGCATCGAAGTAGATGCTGTTATGGTCGTCCGCAAGCGCCTCGTCCAGATTGGTCGTCCACTTGCTCACATTGTGCGCCGCCGACAGATGCCGCAGCTTGTCCGGGTTGCGGCCGACCAGCACCGGCTCCGGCATGATCCTGTCTCCGTCCGAGGTGACCGTGCCGCCCTGCTCCCGGATCGCCAGAATCGAACGGACCAGATGCTGATTCGTTCCCATGCGCCCGGTCACGCCATTCAGTATTACGCCAACTGCAATTTCAGCCATAGGTAGGAAATGCTCCCATTGATGCGCGGCCCCCAAGGACCACCGAAGGCCTGTGCGACGCCGTCTGCCCGGCGCCCGCAAAAGCCTGAGGGACTATGTACAGTTTCTGTAGGCTTCCACGACCCGCTCCAGGAACTGCTCCTGGTCCATCGCCCAGTAGCGGTTTGAGAAGATTTCGACCTCATTATACCCGTCAAACCCGGCCTCCTCAACCCAGCCCCGAATCTGGCGGATGTCGATGCAGCCCTCGCCCATCAGCCCGCGGTCGAGAAGCAGGTCTTCGGTGGGCGTGCGCCAGTCGCAAACGTGGAAGGCGAACAGCTTGCCCATCTGCCCGCAACGGTCGATCTCCCGCTCCAGGTCCGGGTCCCACCACAGGTGATAGACATCCACAACCACCCCGACAAACGGCGAGTCAATGCCGGTGCAGATATCGTTGGCCTGTCCCACCGTGTTGACGGCGGAGCGGCTGTCCGCGTACATCGGATGCAGCGGCTCCACGCCCAGCCTGACCCCCGCAGCCACGGCATGCGGCAGCACCGCCTCGATCCCGTCTCGGATCTGGCCGCGGCCGGCATCTAGCGGCTGGCCGGGCACCGCCCCGCAGACGAGAACCACCAGCGGCGCGCCCAGGGCCGCGGCCTCGTCGATGGCGCGGCGGTTGTCGTCAAGCGCCTCCTGCCGCGCCAATTCCGTCTCCGCCGGGAAGAATCCGCCCCGGCACAGCGAGACGACCTCCATCCCTGCATCGCGGATCTGCCTGCCCGCAGCCGCGATATCCCGCCCCTCCAGCGCATCTCGCCAAACCGTCATCGCGGCGACGCCGTGGGCACTGAACCGCTCGATCGCCGTTTCGATCGGCCATGGCTTGGTTGTAATCGTGTGGATACAGAGTCGACTTAAGTCCATGTGTCCGTCCTGAAAGTGTCTTTCTTGCCTGCAAAACAGTCTGTATCTAATGGTCGCGCATCGCCACCCACTGCTCACTCTCCGCCGGCAGTTCGGCCGCGACGCTGATCGTCTCCTCGCCGCGGTAGTGCACCTGCCCTGGCCGTCCGCCCGCCATGCGCGTGACAAAGCGCCGCGGCGTGATCGCAACGGCCGCGCCCGCATTCCCCCGCTGCCCCGAATACCAGGCCGCAAGCTGGGCAGCCACGTTCAGCGTCAACTTCGGCACCGGCTGTCCGCCGCAGCGGATGACGACGTGCGCACCCGGCCCGTCGCGCACGTGCAGCCACAGGTCATCCCGGCCTGCCTCGTTGAAGGTGACGATCTCGTTCTGGCGGGCGTTGCGTCCCACCAGGATCGGGAAGCCCTCCGGTGAAAGATAACGCAACGGCCGCGAGCGGTCCCTAGGCGTCTTTTCGCGCCGGTCGCGGCGCTGCCGCAGATAGCCCGCCTCCCGCAGCGCTTCCCGCACCGCCACGATCTCCGGCTGGTCCTGCGCCAGGCTCAGGTCGCTTTCCAGTTGCTGCAGGTAGGCCAGGTCCGCCTCGAGCCTGGCCCGTCGCCGTGGAATGATTCGGGCGGCCCGTTCCATTTTGGCCGCCCGGTCGAACATGCGCTCGGCCTGCTCCACCGGTGTACGTTTCGGGTCGAGCGGAACGATCAGATCGCCCTCCTCCGCTCCCGGTTCCTTCTCACCCGGCAGTCCGAAATCGGCGTCGGCGCCGAAAATGACCAGTTGCATCTGCCCGTTCGGCCCCGGCTCAACTGCAGCCATGCCGTCCTGCAGGCTGACTCCTTCCTGCCCGCCGGGCCTTTTTGCGTAGGTGATCTGGCTCGAGAGGGCCAGCAGCCACTCCGCCTGCGCACGCACCCGTTCCGGCTCGCCCGGGGCCGGCTCATCCGCGGCCAGCGCCCGCAGCTGACTCTGCACGCGTGCCTGCGCCTGCCGCACCAGCGCGGCCACGCCCCCCCGCACGCCCGCGTACACGTCCCGCGAAGAGGAACTGTCCCGCTCCTGCGCGGCGTAGAAAGCGGCCGTCGCCGTGCTCATCGATTCCGCCTGTACGAACTCGCCGCAAAAGTGAAGCTCGTACGGCGCAAACGCGGCCACGCCCTTCTCTTCATCCACCGCGATGCCCGGCGTCCATGCGCCTGTCGCCGCGGCCGACCACAGTTCGCCCAGGGCACTGCACGCCTCCGTGAACGCCTCCGTTGTGAATGGTGCGCTGGCGTCTCCGGTTGCCCGCCAGGCCGCTTCCCTGGCCAATGTCGGACTGACGCCCGCGAACCTGTTGAGCAGACTGCGCCAGAGAAGCGAGGGTTGATCGTCGCCGTCGCCTTCTCCGTCTACAGGAGCTCGACAGGCCCCGCCATGCGACTCTCCGCTTCCCCCCAGCGGCGCCAATCTGTCCTGCGGTGGCGGTAGCTGATAGTCCCGCCGCGGCAAAAGCACGCGCTGGGCGTTCTCGCCTGCAGGCACACGCACCAACGCATCCAGAATACGGCCGTCGGCGTTCATCAGGATCACATTGCCCAACTGTCCGATCGGTTCGACGGCCATCGTGGTGGCACCGTGCCGTGGATGGTGAAAGCGCAGAAAGAGCACCCGCTCGAAAGGCACCGGCAGCTCAACAGACTCCAGTCGCGCGCTGCGCACATACTTGCGCAGCAGGAGCAGCAGCGGCGTCTCCTTCGGCACCCCCCGCCGCGGCTTGTGTTCCAGCAGATGCACGCGGCTGGCCTGGGGATGCGCCGAGAGCAAAAGATGGCGCCGCTCCCGGTGCGCGTATATCTCCAGGGCGACGCTGCGGCTGCCCGGCAGAACGATCTGCTGTACCCGGCCGCCCGCGACAGTCTCTTTCAATTCGTCGGCCACCGCGGCCAGCGTCAATGCGTCAAAATGCATGCCAAAACCATTTTCCGGCTCCCCGCTTTCAGGTCGCCGGACGCTCTAAAATGCACGTTCATAAAGGGCAAAATGCGACTGTAAGGATAGCACAGCGGACGGGTAATTCGTAATGTCTGCGGCATGACCGGCCCCAAAGACTACGCGGTAGGCTATAGTTTGATCCCGGTGCATGGTGTATAATTACTCTCACACTGACAGAGTTGGGTAACAGATAGTGGTCCGTGGTGTCTATACTGCTTTGGCCGCCGCCCAGTCGTCAGGTTGCCGCTCCGTCTCCGACCATCTGGAGTCAGCGGAAACTTGTCGAAAACCTGGAGAAAACGGCGGCCAAACTGACTCATGGCCCCTGACCACTACGAGGAGAAAGCCATGCAGAGTGATAACCGGAATCGAGTCGGCGTTTCCTGGCTATTCGCCCGCATTTACGGGTGCAGGGACATGGGAGGACGTATTGTATGCTGTGCCGTCCTGCTGGCTCTATGCGCGCTCTCGGTTATCGCCCTCAACTCCGACGACGCCCTTGCCCATGAATCAGATACGACCTGGGACGCCGACTACTGGGACAACACATCGCTAACCGGAAATGCCGTCATCTCCCGTGAGGATGATTCGCTGGATTTCGATTGGGGCGACGGCTCCCCGGGTACGGGTATCTCCGCAGACCGGTTCTCGGCCCGCTGGGAACGCCATCTCAACATCTCCGCAGAAGATGCCGGCAACTATATTTTTACCGTTGAAGTCGATGACGGCGTGCGGCTTTGGGTGGATGACGTTTTGAAAATCGATAGCTGGATCGAACAGGCGAAAGCCTCATACGAGGCCAGACTGCCTCTGTCAGAGGGGCAGCATCTCATTCGCGTCGAGTACTATGAACTGACCGGCGCGGCCTCCATCTCAGTGAGTTGGGAGCGAGAGCCCGATCTGCCCACGACCTACTGGCGGGGCGAGTACTACAACAACACTGCGCTCACAGGAACGCCGCATACCTCGCGCGGCGACGCCCGACTCAACTTCAACTGGGGCTACGAAAGCCCGCTCACCGGCATCAATCAGGATGGATTCTCTGTGCGCTGGAGCAGGTCCCTCCAGCTGCCGGCAGGCGATTACCGCTTTACCGTAACGGTGGATGACGGTGTGCGGCTCCTGGTTGGCGACAGAACCCTGATCGATTTCTGGCAGGTGCAGACCGCGACAACCTACTCCCAGATCATCTACCTGGACGGCAGTGCCGTCACTGTGCGCATGGAGTATTACGAGGATACGGGGCAGGCGCAGGCGAGCTTGACCTGGAACAGGCTGGAAACAACGCCGACGGCAACACCGGATCCCGCGTCCACGCCGGGAGCAACGACAACGCCGCTGGCCACGCCCACACCCTCGCCAACACCGCCGCCCACCTACACGCCGGCGCCTACCGCCACTCCGGCTACATCGGTAACCCCCACATCCACGCCGACGATTACGCCGACGCCGACATCCACGCCGGTCACCGTATGGCAGGCATTGTACTGGAACAACCGCACGCTGACCGGCACGCCCGCGCTCGCACGCCAGGAGTCCACCGTTGACTACAACTGGGGCTCCGGGTCGCCTTCGTCGCCGACCATCAACGCCGACAGCTTTTCTGCCCGCTGGACTGCCCAGATATCGCTCGAAGCGGGATCCTACCGCTTCGATGTTGTATCCGACGACGGCGTGCGTCTCTTTATCGATAACGAAAAACGGATCGACGGCTGGAGCGACCACCCGGCGACATCATACCAGTATACGCTGCAACACGACGGCGGGTCTTTAAATCTCGTTCTCGAATACTATGAGCACGAGGAGCTGGCCCAGGTGAAGCTGAGTTGGACCCACGTGACAGACGTCGCGACGCCTGAGGCCTCACCTTCGCCTACCCCCACCCCGATCACAGTAACGGTAGACGACCAGGACGATGGATTCCAGCGAGGCGGCCTCACGACCACGTGGCGAGAGGAGACAACGGGCTACTCCGACCATCTCTTCTGGACCAATAACAATGACAAGACCCGCACCGGCTACAACTGGGGCAGATGGTCTCCCGATCTGGAGGCGGCCAGTTACGAGGTATTCGTATACATCCCCTCAAACCACGCCACGACCGGCAACGCCCGCTATTGGATCTCCCATTCAGGCGGCTTTACCCTGCGCGAGGTCGATCAATCCCAACATTCCGACCAGTGGGTCTCCCTGGGCACCTACACCTTCAGCGGCACAGACGAGGATTACATTTCCCTCTCCGACGTGACCTACGAGACATACCTCTCACGCAAGGTCGCCTGGGATGCGATGAAGTGGGAGAAGCAGTAATCGCTGTCGGTCTGCTATGGAGAAGGGTCGTTCACCTGGCTACCGAGAAGTGGTCAGTCAACAAAGCAGCGGAGGAAACAAGATGCGACTGGTGCAGTTCCGCACAGAAGCCGGCGACCGCCGCGTGGCGATGGTCGAGAGCGAAGAGACTTTGCACGTTCTCAACGGGACCGAGCGAGTCTATGACCTGGCACGGGAGGCAGGGCGCAGCGGACGTCCGCTGACCGAGCTCGTCGAAGAACGGCTGGGCGATCAGCGGGTCGAATATGCCCCGATGGTGGCGGATGGCAGACTCCTGCCGCCGCTCGATCACCCCGACCCCACCCGCCTCGTGATCAGCGGCACCGGCCTCGATCATCTCGGCAGCGCTCAGGCCCGCGATGCCATGCACCAGAATCTCAGCACCCAGGAAGAAGAGACGCTGACCGACTCAATGCGCATGTTTCGTATGGGGCTCGAAGGCGGCAAACCCGCACCCGGACAGGTGGGTGTCGCGCCCGAGTGGTTCTACAAAGGCGATGGCCGCTGGCTCGTGCCGCCGGGACAGGCGCTGACGATGCCGTCCTTTGCCCTCGAGGGCAGCGAAGAGCCCGAGCTGGTCGGCTGTTACGTCATCGGCGACGACGGCGCGGTCCTGCGCGCCGGCTTTGCCCTGGGCAACGAGTTCTCCGACCATGTGCTGGAGAAGAAGAACTACCTCTACCTCGCCCACTCCAAGCTGCGCCAGTGCTCCTGCGGGCCGGAACTGGTGCTGGGCGACCCGCCCGCGCACATCGAGGGCACCTCTCGCATCCTGCGCGACGGCCGCGAGTTGTGGTCCGCCCCCTTCCTCACCGGCGAGGCCAACATGACGCACAGTCTCGCTAACATCCAGCATCATCACTTCAAGTACGGCCCCTTCCGCACGCCCGGCGACGTGCATCTGCACTTCTACGGCACCGCCACCCTCAGCTTCGCCGCCGGCATCCAGACCGAGCCCGGTGACGTCTTCGAAATCAGCGCACCCGGCTTCGGCCGGCCGCTGCACAACGAGCTCAAGGATACGCCAGAGGCTGAGCAACTGGTGGAAATCCGGACGCTGTAATTGTTCGGTTTTCGCCTCTTCGTGGGTGCCCGCCTGGCCATGGGAAACTGAATGCCTCAGAACGATCCGACGGGCAAAAATTCCACTTTTGACTCTCTTGACGCGCTCCACAAAGCCGCAGCCACCTGCCGCGACTGTCCGCGCCTGGTGGCGTGGCGCGAGGAAGTGGCCGCGACCAAGCGCCAGGCCTTTCGCGACTGGACCTACTGGGGCAAGCCAGTACCCGGCTGGGGCGATCCGCACGCCCGGCTGCTCGTCCTGGGCCTCGCCCCCGGCGCGCACGGGGCCAACCGCACCGGCCGCCCGTTCACCGGTGACGGCTCCGGCAGTTTCCTCTACCCAGCCCTGCACCGCGCCGGCTTCGCCACCGGGCCGAACAGCACCCACCGCGGCGACGGCCTCGAACTGATCGACTGTTACATGACCGGCGTGGCCTACTGCGTGCCGCCCAAAAACCGGCCCACCGCCGCCGAACTGAACAACTGCCGCAACTGGCTCATGCAGGAGTTGGCCCTCCTGCCGCACCTGCAGGCCGTGCTCGCCCTCGGTAAAATCGCTTTCGACGGCTACCTGCGCGCCCTGCGTGAGCTCGGTCATGATCTCCCTCGCCTCACCTTCTCCCACGGCGCCGCCCACGGCCTCCTCGACGGTCTCCCCCGCCTCTACGCCTCCTACCACGTCAGCCGCCAGAACACCAACACCGGCCGCCTGACCGCCGCCATGTTCGACGAAGTGCTGACCTCAATCAAGTCCAATCTGCAGCGCGTCTGACCTACTGCTGCCTCCCCTATCGCGCTCTCACCTCTAACATAATGTCCATGTCGCAACATGACGTGCGCGTCGGCGTACAAGAGTAAGGATCGACGATTATATGCCAATGTAACATTGGGCTTTTGTTGACCCACTGTCATGAGCAACAACAATCTCGATAGCAGTAGGGTCTTTTTCTTTTCTGCTTTATGTCAGGAGAATGCCGGGCGCGCGTCAGGAATGTAGCTGTATTCGCTCGTATTCTGTGTGTGTATGGTAGGGAAAAAAGACGAAACCGGGCCTTTGCCCAGCCAAATAAGGGAAGCAGATAATGGAAGTACTACTGGTAATGGGAATCGGCGGTATCGGCGCTTTGCTTGCTGCTGCGCTTGCAGAAGGAATAGGGGAAGCCATTGGGGAACTCTTCGGATCCATCTTTGGAGCCGTTGCAGAGGCCGCCGGGGAAGCCGTCGCAGAGGTCGGCGGTGAAACTGTCGGAACCATCGGCGAGAGCGGAACTGACGCGGGTACAGTAGCCCTCGGGGCCATCGCGGGGGAGACCGCCGGCACCGGCGAAGAGTCCAGCGGAGGATCGGGTCGAACTGGCCGGTTCCTGTTGACGAATGCTGTAGGCAACCACGTTTCTAATAGGGAATCGAGAGACTCTGGCGAACCAGCCCCTCCCACTCTCTCAATAAGGGACAAGCAGGAATTGAAAATGTTTGAGAATGGTGTGAATCCGCATCTCTGGTAGCTTTGGCTGTCTGTCGCCCATAAGACCAATAGGTTGTCATCCCCCAACTGTTACTCTAGTACATAATCCCCTAAGAACCTCCTTTTCTCCCACCAAGGTGGGCGTGCAATGAGGGGGTCAATGTCGCTCTCATTTCTCTCTCCTCTTCACTCTCTACTCGAAGGGATCTGTATGTCCACCGAATCGGCCCAGCCTGCGACCGCTCCGGTCCGTCCAGCCGAACGGATCGTCGCCATCGACATCCTGCGTGGCTTCGCGCTGCTCGGCATTCTGATCATGAACATCCAGGGCTTCGCCATGCCCGCAGCCGCCTACTCCAACCCGACCGTCTACGGCGACCTGACCGGGGCCAACCGCTGGGTATGGACGCTAAGCCATATCTTCGCCGATCAGAAGTTTATGACCATCTTCTCCCTGCTCTTCGGCGCCGGCATCGTCCTCATGAGCGAAAAGCTGGACGCGCGCGGGCAGCGCGTCTGGGGCCTGCACTACCGGCGCACCTTCTGGCTGCTCCTCTTCGGCCTGGGCCACGCCTACCTACTCTGGTCCGGCGACATTCTCGTGGCCTATGCGCTGTGCGGCTTCTGGGTCTACTGGCTGCGCCGGCTGCGGCCCCGCTGGCAGATGGCGCTGGGTATTCTCGTCGTGTCGATCCCGGCTCTGATCCTGCAGGGTACAAGCCTGACCCTACAGCTTACTCCGCCTGATATGCTGCAGGAGCTACAGGCCGACTGGCAACCGGCTTCCGAGACGATTGCCGAGGAGGTGGCCTCCTACCGGGGCGGCTGGCTGACGCAGATGGATGCCCGCGTGCCCAGGTCCGCCGAATTCCAGACGGTCGGGCTGCTGTTCTGGGGGCTCTGGCGCGCCGGGGGTCTGATGTTGATGGGGATGGCACTCTACCGCTGGGGCGTCCTCACAGGCAGTCGTTCGCGCAGCTTTTACGGCGGTATGGTTATCCTCGGACTCGCCATCGGCCTGCCTGTCGTGAGCTGGGGCGTCGTCCAGAACTTCGCCAACAACTGGACGATGGAGTTCTCCAAGTTTGGCCCCGGTGCGCAGCCGAACTACTGGGGCAGCCTCTTCATCAGCGCTGCCTACATCGGTTTCCTGATGCTGTTCGCCCGCACGCGCGCCCTGTCCTTGCTGCATAACGCGCTGGCCGCTGTAGGGCGGACCGCCCTGTCGAACTACCTGCTGCAGACGGTCCTGGCCACGGCCATCTTCTACGGCCACGGCCTGGGACTGTTCGGTTCGGTCGAGCGGGTGGGGCAGATCGGCATTGTCGTCGCGATCTGGGCGTTCCAACTGGTGGTGTCACCGCTGTGGCTGCGCTACTACCGTTTCGGGCCCTTCGAGTGGCTGTGGCGTTCGCTCAGCTACTGGCGCTTTCAGCCGATGGGGAGTCCTTCACTTCAAGAATTTCGCCATTCCGCATAGGCAGATAAACCACTCAGGAGATGGCGCCACGACGTGCATGCAGACGTTTCCGCATCTCTGCCTAGTCCTGCTGCCCGCTTTCGATGCGGTTGCGCACCCCTTCTGCCTTCTCTTCGCGTTCGACCAGATAGAAGTTGATATCTTCCTGATGTCGCAAGTAGTAGGCAAGCACACTGTAGATATCCGCTAACGTTGCAGCCGGGTAACGTTGAACGATCGCCTCGGGCGTGGCTCCTTCTTCAAATGCGTGAACGACCAGTTCAAGCAAGACGCGAGACTTGCCAATACGAAGCCCCCCTGAACTATCGCGCCGCAGAGGTGGCGCTTCAGCCCTTAAGGCGATTTCCATCCATGTTCTCCTGATGATTCGCGGCGGAAACAGCTATGTCGTATGGCTTTTGCGCCAAACAGGCAAACAACTGGGAACTGATCCTGACCCCAAAAACTGAATCATCTACCGCTCGCTAAGTTGAAGCAGCCGGCTCCGCGCCCACCGTCGACGCCTTCTTCAACGTCTCCGGCACGAACAGCCCCAGAATCGAGCCAGCCCCCAACCCAATGACGGCGATGACGAAGATCGACGGCACCAGGCTCAGCGCGTCGGCAATCGTACCGACAATAATCGGCGCGCTCGTGTGACCGGTATCCCCTATCAGCCGCCACAACCCCAGAAACGCGCCCATGCCCTCACCCTTCGGCGGCGCCAGGTCTGCGCCCAATGTCAGCATCGTCCCCGAGCCAAGCCCGTTGCCGAAACCGATCAGCGATGTGACCGCCAGAAGCGCCGCAAACGAGCCCGTAAGCGGTATCAGGGCCATACCCAGCCCCTGCAACAAAAAGGAAGGCACGTACGCGAACTTGCGCCCGAACCGGTCCATCACTAAGCCCGCCGGATAGAACATTGACATATCCACGGCCGCCGCGATCCCCATCACCAGACCGATTCTGTCGACCTCCAGACCCAGGATCGAGGCAGCGTACAACGGGATGATGCTCTGCCGCCCGGCGCGGATCGTCTGCGCGCAGATCATGCCGAAGCCAGCCGGCGTCACCAGCCACACATTACGGCGCAGAAAAGTAAACATGCGTCCATAGGAAAGCACCATCGACGCCTGTTGTTTCGACGGCACTTCGGCCAGGCTGTCGTGCACGAACAGGAGCGGAAAGATCAATGCCAGAAGCGCGATAACGCCGCAGAAGGCGAAGGCGGTATGCATGCCCGCCTCCGCACTGAGATATCCCCCTGTAATCGGGCCCGCGAACATGCCGATGCGGTTGACGCCGCCGAAGATCGAAATGGCCCGCCCGCGACTGGCGTTTAGCGTATTGTTGGCCAGGTACGCGTGCCGGGAGACGTTCCACAGCGCCGCGCCCGCCCCAATCGAGATCCCGCACATCACCAGCGTGATGAAGCGCATTGACAAGCTCAGCGCCAGCATCCCCAGCCCCATCACGCAGATACCGATAATCATCGAAAGACGGTTTTCGATGCGGTCCTGGATGCCCCCGGCGGGCAGGTCTGCAAGCAGCGTCCCGATTCCGTAACTACCCAGCACAATGCCGATCAGGCTGAAGGACAGCCCCAGGTCGATCACGTATACCGGTAGCAGCAGCGCCAGCATCCCCTGGCAGAAGGAAAGAATGAAGGTGGGAACGTAGACAGCGTAGAATAGCTGCGAGCGCACAGGTTCTCCTCAGATTTGGAGAAGAGAGTGAAGAGGAGAGAGGAAAGAGAGAACAACCACCACGCCTCACTCCCTATCCATCAATTCTCACCCCTCGCTCTGGCGCACACCGTCGAACGTTGCTCGCAGAGCCGGGTAGAGGCCTTGGTAGAGTTCGTAGAGGTCGTCGTAGGAGGAAATGGCGTCGGCATTGGGTGTGGTGGAGCCGGTGACGCGAATTGTCGCCGCGCACGCGCTCTCGCCATCAGGCCACACGCCCGCGCCCACACCGGCCAGCAGCGCCGCGCCGTAGGCCCCGCCTTCCGTGGTGTTGACGGTCACTAGCTCGCTGCCCAGCACATCCGCCAAAATCTGCCGCCACAACGGGCTGCGCGCGCCGCCGCCGCTCACCCGCACCTGCCTGATCTCGCTGAGGCCGACACCCTGCATCAGCGTAAAGCTGTCTCGCAGGCCGAAGGCCACACCTTCCAGCACAGCGCGGGTCATGTGCGGCAGCCCGTGGCGGACCGTCAGCCCGACGAACGCGCCGCGGGCGAACGGGTCCGGGTGGGGCGTCCGTTCTCCCGTCAGATAGGGCAGGAAGAGCAGCCCCTCGCTGCCGACCGGCACCTCTGCGGCCGGGGCCACCAATTCGTCGAACTCCACGCCCGGCGCCAGCGTATCTCGGTGCCAGCGCAGGCTGCCCGCGGCTGAAAGCATCACCCCCATCAGATGCCATTTGTCCGGCAGAGCATGGGGGAAAGCGTGCAGGCGCCCCTCCGGCTCGTAGAAAGGCTCGTTCGCGGTAGCGAAGACGACGCCGGACGTGCCCAGCGTCAGCGCGACGATCCCCTCCTCGATCGCGCCTACGCCCACAGCCTGTACCGACTGGTCGCCGCCGCCTCCAACCACCGGCGTGCCTGCGCGCAGGCCCGTGGCCTCCGCCGCCTCCGCCGAGATCACACCCGTCACCTGCGTGCCTTCGTGAGTAGCGGGCAGGAACTGCGGTGGAATCTCGAGCGCGGCCAGAACCGTCGGCGACCACTCCCGCGTCGCCAGTTCCAGCAGCGATGTGCCGCCGGCACCGGCCTTGTCGGTGGCGTAGTCGCCGGTCAGCTTATAGCGCACGAAGTCTTTGGGCAGAAGGATCTGACGGACGCGGCTGTAGATCTCCGGCTCGTTCTCCTTCACCCACAGAATCTTGGGCGCGGTGAACCCGGCCAGTGCATCGTTGCCCGTGATGCGCACCAGATTTTCCTTGCCCAACCACAGGCGCATATCATCGCACTGCTTGCCGGTGCGCTGGTCGTTCCACAGGATAGCCGGCCGCAGCGGTACGCCGTCCTCGTCCAACAGCACCAGCCCGTGCATCTGTCCGCTCACGCCCACCGCGCCAACCTCCGCCGGATCGATGCCGGACTGGCCCAGCGCCGCGCGCATGCTCTGCACCGTGCCGTCCCACCACAGATCGGGGTGCTGCTCGCTCCACAGGGGCTGGGGCGTCTCGAACGGGTACTCAGCCGCGCCCACGGCTACGATCTCGCCGTCGCCGTCAATAATCAAAGACTTCGTCGCCGTGGTCGAGGAGTCGATGCCGATCAAATACATAGTTCCAGCGCCCCTTTTATCGTAATATGAATGGGCAACCCTTGTGGTCGCCCATATGGTTGCCGCTGGCCGGCAATGGTTGTACTAAGAACTAGAAACTACCTACTAAAAACTGCCCTTCACACGCCCAGCAGCAGTTCAACCACCAGCTGGTCCAGCTGTTCATACGGCTTGCCGCGACGGCCCAGTTCGTCGCGGTCGAAGGCATGTGCCTTGAGATTGGCCGCCTTCTGCGAAGAGTACTTGCCTCTGAAACCGTCCATGGAGCCGTCATCGGCCGAAATCTGCGCCAGCAACGCCTGGATCTGCTCGTGCTCGCGCATCTGCTCGGCCTTCTCCTTCAGGATCAGATAGGTGCGCATACAGCCGCTGGCAAAGGCCTTGACATCCTCGTAGTCGCTGGAACGGTAGGCATGGGCGTCGAAGTGCCGCGGGTTGTCATAGCCGACATCCTCCAAAAATCTGACGAGGAAGAACGCCTGCTTGATGTTGTGGCTGCCAAAACGGAAATCCTGATCGTAGCGGCCCAGATTCTGATCGTTGAGATCGATGTGGAAGAGCTTGCCCGCGTTCCACGCCTGCGCCACCGCATGCGTGAAGTTCAGGCCCGCCATATGCTCGTGCGCCACCTCCGGATTCACGCCGATCATCTCCGGATGGTCCAGTGTCTCGATGAAGGCCAGCATGTGCCCGACCGTCGCCAGGTAGATGTCGCCGCGCGGCTCGTTCGGCTTCGGTTCCAGCGCGAAACGCAGATCATAGCCCTGATCCATCACATATTCACACAGGAAATTGAGCGCCTCCTGGAACCATTTGCCTGTATCAGCCGGGCTCTTGCTGGCGTCCGTCTCCGTGCCTTCTCGCCCACCCCAGAAGACGTACGTGCTGGCCCCGCATTCAACCCCCAGGTCAATAGCGGCCATCGTCTTCTGCAGCGCGTACGCCCGCACCTCCGGGTCGGTGCTGGTAAAGGCGCCGTCGCGAAAGGCCGGGTGCGTAAACAGATTGGTCGTCGCCATCGGCACCACGAGGCCGTTCTCATCCAGCGCCTTCTTGAAGTCGCTCACGATCCGGTCGCGCTCGGCCGCGGTCGCATCGATCGGCACCAGATCATTGTCATGGAAGTTGACGCCCCACGCGCCCACCTCTCCCAGCAGCTGGACCAGCTGCACCGGCGAGCGCACCTCCCGCACAGGGTCGCCGAAAGGGTCGCGTCCAATGTTGCCGACGGTCCAGAGACCGAAGCTGAACTTATTTTCCGGTTTGGGTGTATAAGCCATCGATAGCTCCTCGCGATTGCTTTGAGTAAATGTTTCAAGTCATGTGTGACCGCGTTTCTGGCGAACGCATGGCAGCACTGGAAATTAAGACTGACGTGACTACTCAGCCATAGTCAGTTCGCGACGCTGAACGAAGTTATCTCACTCCTCTCCTCGCATTTGGGCGGTCGGGCCTATTCGGCCCTCCCTTGTGCGGGGGCTCCGCCCCCGCAACGCCCCCTCTCCTACAACCTCGCGTCGTAGCCAGTGGGTGGGCAATACGAAATTGCCGCCCCGTGTCGGCCCACGCTACCCCCCGCCTCCTGGCAGATTCCGAAATTGTGCCAGCGCGAGCAAGACGGGCGAGGCCACTCCCATATATGCCAAACGTTCACCGCGATGACCATCGAAAGCCCGCTACAGAAACACTAACGGTACATTCCCCCCAGGCAGACCGCACACAGTACACACACAGAACATGGCTTAGTAGCTACAACCTGACAACTGAAAACTGCTGTCAAACCTCCAACCTGTAAAAACGCGCCCCGTTGTCGTGCATGATCTTCTGGTGGTCCGCCGCGCTCAGGTGGCTGATACTGTCCTGTACAATGTCAAACCAGGTGACATAGTCCGCGGCCATATCGACCACCGGCCAGTCGGAGCCGAAGACCACCCGGTCCGGGCCGAAGCAGTCCAGCACGTGCTCGATGTAAGGCCGCAGCTCATCCCGGTTCCAGTTCTCGTGGTCCGCCTCCGTCGTCACGCCGGAGAGCTTGCAGTGAATATCCGGGCGGCTGGCCAGCTCGCGCAGCTGGTCCTTCCACGGCTGCATGATGCCGTCCGCAATGCCCGGTTTGCCGATATGATCGAGCAGGAAGGAGACATCCGGGCACTGCGCCACCAGTTCCAGCACGTCCCCCATCTGTGGATGGTAGATGCACAGGTCGAAACTGAAACCGTACTCCGGCAGCAGTTGCACGCCGCGCACAAAGTCCGGCGCCGTGCAGAAGCCCAGCGGCTCGTCCTGGATCAGGCGGCGGATGCCCTTGACCAGCGGCAGCTCCGCCAGCGCCTCCAGGAGCGGCCGGGCGCCCTCACCGTCCTGCAGGGGCGCGCTCGCGACGATGCCCCGAATGCGCGGCTCCTCCTGCGCCAGCTCAGTGACCCACTGCGCCTCCCGCAGCGCATGCGCCGGCAGACAGTCGGCCTCCTCAAAGACGATGGCGGCCAGCTCTAGCGATACACCTTCTCGCGCCCGTTCCAGGTCGGCCGGCAGATGGGGATGGGCGATAGCCGGCGCGCCCGCCAGCCACGGATAATCGATCACCGAACCGTCCCAGAAATGCACGTGGGTATCCACATAGCGCCTGCGCTCAGTCATGATGGAATACCTCCTCCATCTCCGCCCAGCGCTCGCCTTCGGCCGCGCTCTCCACCGGCTCCTGGCAGGGGTCGGTCAGCTTCCACCACGCCTGTGTAACCGGGTCGGCCGCCATCTTCGCCATATCGGCCTCGTAATCGTCCCCCACATACTCGTAATAGGCGAACAGATAGCCGTCGCGCATGAATATCGTGTAATTGCGCATATTGCAGTCGCTGATCTTCTGCAGGACTTCCGGCCAGGTGTTGGCGTGCAGATGTACGTAGGCGTCCTCCAACTCCGGCCTGACGTGAATGACCATTCCGTATCGTTTCATCGGTCTCCCCCTGTTGTCATGGCCGGCGATTCCTGGCCGCCGCCTTTACAGCAACGGCAGGTTCACCGTCTTCCCGCTGCGCCGGCTGCGATGGACCGCCTCGGTGAACTCCATGTACTTCACGCCGGTGGCGAAATCGGTGTGGGTGATCACTTCGTGCCCGCGAATCGCGCTGATGAACTCCTCCTCCACGCGCCATCCTCCCGCCTCGTGCGCGGGGATATCGATTTCACTCAGGCCGCTGTCGCCCCGCTGCCCGCCTGTCAGGACGTCGCCGCTGAAATGCAATGTGCCTTCGCTGCCATAGATCGTCGCCGAGGGCGGATCACCGAATCCTGTCACGTTGCTGACCTGAATGTGCGCCTGCCCGCCGCCGGCCAGGTCCGCGATGATGTCGATATGATCGGGGATGCGTACGCCCATCATGCGGCCCTCTTCATCCTGGCGCACCGGCGTGAAGGTCTTCCCCTTGGCGACAACACTTGTAACCTCGCCAACCCAGCGCATCATCGCTTCATACCAGATACCCATCGTCATCACGTTCAGCCCGCTGTAGTCCATATTATGGCGCCAGTGCATCTCGACGTCCTTGTCGATGAAGGCGCCGCCCGCGCGGACGTCCACCACCAGCACATCCCCCAACCAGCCGTCGCGGATCATCCGCTGGATCGTGCGGTCCACGCGCAGACTAAAGGGAGACGGCACGATCTGCGCTACCAGATGCGGCCGGCTGCGCAGCGCGTTATACATACAGTGGGCCTCCGACGCGTTCATCGCCATGCGCGCCTCGCACATTACGTGCTTGTCCGCCTCCAGCGCGGCCACCGTGAGGAGACGGTGCATGTACGGCCACGTGCCAATCACCACTGCGTCCACGTCATCGGCCTGCACGACATCCTGCCAGTTCGTGCACACCCGCTCGATGCCGAACCGCTTCGCGACCCGTTCCCCCGACTCCTGGCTGCGATTGCAGACCGAGACGATCTCAACGCCTTCGATCGCCTGCAGACCGGGTATATGCCGGTCACGCGTGTTGGCGCCTGCGCCGACAACGCCGACGCGGATAGTATCCTGAGTCATTCCTTCCTCCTGAATTGGGATGTTGTAGCTGTTCTATGGGAGTGAAACCGTGCTTATCAATGAAGTACGATCATTCATCATCGGCTGCGTTTGCATACGCCTCAGCCAGATAGTGATCGTGATTGACCGAAAGATCGTCGACCCCGCTGGAGAACGCCCCAACAATCGAGAGGGCGCGTCGCCTCCGCTCCTCCCGTTCGACATTGTCCGAACTGCAGTTTAACTGATCAGCTTGACAGGGGTCTTCTACTACATCTCGTAGATGGGGAGGCTGTCCGTTTACCCGTTTCATTCCTGGGCTGTGACCATTTTTCTGCTATCTGAAGCTCTGACTGAACGATTGCTGACAAGCAAGCGCAACCATGCGCATTCTATCATAAGTGGGGCGAACATACACGACAATCGCAGGGAGCACTGCAGTCGCTCGCGCGTCCCAAAATAAGGAAAACCGCGTGCATTCGTCCAACTAATGCGCGCGCTCAACTCTCGCTGTCTGAAGGGTGAACTGGAGAATGGGAGTCAGTGATTCAAACAAGCGTTGAGGTACAGATGTTCAACCGCAGCAGTCTTGGCAGAGCGCTTACCTGATAAGGCGCCTACTTCACCGCCCCCGCCGTCAATCCTTGAACAAACCTGCGTTGGAAGACAAGATAAACGATAACGATCGGCACCATGACGATGGCGGCCCCCGCCATCGTCAATGGATAGTTCTGCGTATACCTGCTCCGAAAGAACATCAGCCCAAGCACGAGCGGCCGGATCTCCTCCTTCTGCATATAGATGAGGGGCAGAAGAAAAGCGTTCCAGGCGCCCATGAACTGCAGGACGACCAGAGCGGAGACCGCCGGCCCGGCCAGAGGCAGCATGACCCTCCAATAGACACTGAACTCGTTACAACCGTCGATCTCCGCCGCGTCGCCCAACTCCTGCGGAAGCCCGGAAAAATAGGCCCGCATGAAAAAGATACTGAAAGGCATCCCTAGAGCGATACTGGGGACGATCATTGCCCAGTAAGTTCCCAGGAACCTGATATCCTTAAGGATATAAAACAGCGGAATCATAATTGACTGGAACGGGACCATCAGCCCAAGCAGAAACAGGACGAAGACGAAGTTCGATCCGTGGAACCTGAGACGCGCCAGTCCATAACCAGCCAGGCTCGCCAACAGGATTACGAAAGTGACGATCGGAATTGAAACAATGACGCTGTTCTTGAAGTATTTTCCAAAGCGGCCTACAGTCCAGGCTTCGATGTAGTTGTCCCACCGGATTTCAGTAGGAAAGCCCAGTGGATTGGCAGCGATCTGCCCCGTCGTTTTCAGAGATGACGCTATTACCCAGAACAATGGTGTAATGCAGACCAGTGTGAAAAAAATTAGAATAGCATAACGCAGCAATGAACCGATATAGCGGAGAAGCCTATCGCGAACTGCGCTTTGCCTTGGTCCCCGCGCACCCATTCGGGACCATTCCTGGACGGTGCTGGTATTCTGCATCTTATTGTTCCTGCCGTTCGCGCAATCGGATAAAAATGTAGGACGTCGCCAGTGACAGAAGCGTCATGACCATCGATAAGGCGGCCCCATACCCCACCTGGCTCTCCTGAAAAGCCTTGCGGTAGGTGTACGTAGCGATTACCTGTGTCGCCGTACCTGGTCCGCCTTGCGTCATCACGAAGACAATGCCAAAGACGTTGAATCCTCCAATGAGTGTAAATGCGGTGATCATTGTGAGCACGTGGCTCAACTGCGGCACGATCACATGGATGAAACGTTGCCAGCCGTTCGCGCCATCAATCGTAGCTGCCTCCACCAACGAAATATCCACATTCTGAAGTCCCGCCATGATAATGACGAAACAGAAGCCGTAGTAAGACCAGATAGCTGTCATCAGGAGGGCAAGCAGCGCCGTCTGGGGATCGCCTAGCCATCCGCGCGCCAGATGGTCCAGCCCGATACCGCGCAAGATCTGGTTCACTGCGCCGAAGAGCGGATGGTATATCCAATTCCAAATAATGGCAATAACAACCTCTGAGAGAACGACCGGAAGGAAATAGATTGTTCGAAAAAGGACCCGGCCTAGCGCGCCAGTCCAAATCAGGACGCCAAGCAGCAATCCTATTGCGATGGGCGAAACTGTGCCTATAATCACCCAGATGAGGTTGTGACCTAGTGCCTGCCACAGCAGTGAGTCTCCGGCTAACTTGATGTAGTTTCCCAAGCCCACAAACTGCTTGACCGGATCGGCGCCGTTCCAGTCGGTAAGGCTATAGTAGATTGAATAAAAGAACGGTTGAACAAAGAAGAATGCGTAAATGAGGAGCGCCGGGACAACAAATGCCCATCCGGCAAGCGCTTTCCGCTTAGCGCGTGGCGAGAGTTGCCCCCGGCGTACTGGTGCAGCAGCTGTCATTTCACTCGATCCTGTCCGCCCGGCCAGGGAAGCAGTACCTGCCTTTTCTACATGCGGTCAGGCTATCGTCCTGCAACGCCCTGGCCCCCTTCATGTTCGAATCCATTGACCTGTCGCAAGCGTAAGGCATGTTGGCAGGAATGCGGCCAGCCCTGCTGTCCCGATGGCCGCATTCCTGTCGGGACTGCTTCCTCAAGGAGTGATGTCCATCACCGTTCCTCTCTCGATGGCCTCTTGCATGGCAGCTTCCAGGTCGTCGGCCTGTTCCTGCGCTGTCTTTACCTTGCCAATCACTTCCTGGAAACCGTCGAACATCATCGTATTGTAGTTGTCGGGCGTCAATACATCAATGTTGAAGCCCATGCTCTCGGCGTTCTGTTGGATTTCGATGATGGTGAATCGCAGCAGATCCGAGATACTGTAATCGTCTGCATTCAGGCGGACAGGCGGGATCATGGCCATGCCTTCCAGCCAGTCCCCGATTGTTTCATCCGAAAACAGGAAGTTCAGGTAAGCAAATGCTCCCTCAGGCGACTGAGCGTCCCGTCCTACGAAGTAACCGGAACCAAGACCGGCAGGGGGAGCGATTACCTTCTCGCGGATCGAAGGATAGAAGAAGAAGCCAACCGGATCCGTAATGTTGTCCGGATTGGTGTAGCCGTCGACCATCCACGATCCTGTCAGGCGCATGGCAGCCTGCCCACTGTAAAAGAGCAGATTGGAATCGTCATAGGTTACGGCGTTGATATCTGTGTTGTAGTAACCTGCATCCACCATGTCCACAAAGGGGATTTGGATCGATTCCACGAAGTCCGGTTCATTCCAGGCAAGTTCGCCCGAAATGGCTGCAGCCAGATTGTCCTTGCCGGCGATATTGCCGCTGAAGACGCTGAACGTATGGCCGGCGGGCCATTTGTTCTGGTTGCCCCACGCCATCGGAATGATGTCTTGCGCTTTGAGCGCCTCGCAGACTGCCAGAAAGTCATCGTGCGTGTCAGGCACCGCCAACCCCTGTTCGTCAAAGATCCGTTCGTTATAGAAGGTGCCTACTATCTCCAATTCGTTGCCGATTCCGTAGGTTACGCCGTCAAAACTGGCGCGCTCACGGGCTATCGGCAGGATGCGCTCATTCCAGGCGTACTGTTCATACGCGTCGTCCAGAGGCAAGAGCAGCCCGGCGCGTGCCAGCACGCCGGCAAAACCTGGCCCGGTATCATAGTACATAACATCCGGTCCGGCGCCCGCGTCAAGAGATGTCTTGAGAATATCGCGCATGTTGGTCTGGGCTTCACGCGTGACATGGTATTCAGGATGTGCCTCATTGAACTTGACAACAATCTCATTGACACCCACGGAATCTTCACCGAACTGGTCCCACACGAGAATCTGTTCTTTCTCAACGGCCGGTTCACCTGCACTGTCGTCAGTGCCGGTATCGGCCCCGGGAGTCACGCAGGCTACAGCAAGTATGCTGGCAGATAGTCCACCGGAGAAGCGCAAAAAATCACGGCGAGTATGACGCAAAGAGGTTGACATACGGTTTTTCTCCTTTGTTCTCAGAAGTGTAGACGGCCGACAGACGCATTTAAGGCGGTTCGGGCCGGGACGGCCTCCGCATAACACGAACAAAAGCCAGAGTCCTGATTGCAAAACCAATTGAATTTGGATCATCCAATTGGCATGAGAGAAAGGCGTTCAACCGATCACGATTGGCCCAAGATGCTGGGCCGCGTCACAGTTTGGAACCGCATACACCAACCAGGCAGCCAGGCGCTGCCCTGCTGTCTTCCGGCGCCAAATTCGTGATGGAGCACACATCCTGGACACATCTCTCTGCTGGCCTGCGGCAGAGGTTGCAAGAATTATATCATTTAGTGAACACAGCATCAACGAGGACTTATGGGGACCATTCCAGGTGGAGGTGTGCCGGTCGCAGCCGATCGATCATAGAGAGTGATTACAGGGCTGACTGGCTACAGCGGAACGCAGCCGGTACACTTCTGGGCCGCCAAGAAGTGTATCCGGAATTCTTGTATTTTAGGCTGGGACGGTTAGTGGAAGTGAATGCTGTTGCGCTGGCAGGAGTCAATGCTGGTAATGCGCTGCGATCAGCCTGCTGATGGTAGACCTGATCGCCAGATGCTGGTATGATCCCACCATATATCACACCAACGCCACCGAAAAAGCGAGAACAATAATGACCGTTTCCCCTTCCATCTCCGACCTCGACGTCCGCGCCCTCTGGCATCCCCTCACCCAGCACAAACCGCTCGCCGACACTCCGCCTACCCTCATCGTGCGCGGCGAAGGCTGCTATCTGGAAGATGACCAGGGCCGCCGCTACCTCGACGCCATGGCCGGCCTCTGGTGCGTGAACATCGGCTACGGGCGCAGCGAACTGGCCGAAACCGCCGCCGCGCAGATGACCGAGCTCCCCTATCTCGCGCCCACCATGACCCACGCGCCCGGCGCGCAGCTGGCCGACAAAATACTGGACCTCCTCGGCTGGCCCGGCCGCGTCTACTTCTCCTCCAGCGGCTCCGAAGGCAACGAGGTTGCCTTCAAGGTCGCCCGCCAGTACCACCTGCAATCCGGCAAACCGGGCGGCGCCACCCGCTACAAGATCATCTCCCGCCACCGCGCCTACCACGGCAACACGCTCGGCGCCATGAGCGCCACCGGCCAGGCCGAGCGCAAGATCGGCTACGGACCGATGGCGCCCGGCTTCATCCACGTTCCGCCTCCCTACCCCTACCGCGCCCACCCCAAGCTCACCCCTGCCGAGCACGGCATCGCCTGCGCGCAGGCGATCGAAGAGACGATCATCTACGAGGGGCCGGAGACCGTCGCCGCAGTCCTGATGGAGCCGATCATCTCCGGCGGCGGCGTCCTCGTCCCGCCGGACGAGTACCTGCCGCGCGTGCGCGAAATCTGCGACGAATACGGCGTGCTGCTCATCTTCGACGAGGTCGTCTCCGGCTACGGCCGCACCGGCAAAATGTTCGGCCACGACCACTGGGACGTAAAGCCCGACATCATCACGATGGCCAAAGGGCTTTCGAGCGGCTACATGCCCCTCGCTGCGACCGCTGTGCAGGCGTATATCTTCGACGCCTTCATGGGCGAGGCCGGCGACCTGACCCACTTCCGCCACATCAACACTTTTGGCGGACACCCGGTCAGCACCGCGGTCGGATTGCACAATCTGCAGATCGTTGAGGAAGAAGGTCTGGTGGAGAAAGCCCGCTGCGTGGGGGACTACGCGCTGGCGCAACTGAAAAACCTGGCGTCGCACCCGTGGGTGGGCGAAGCCCGCGGCCGCGGGCTGCTCCTTGGCGTCGAACTGGTGGCCGACAAGGGTACCAAGCAGCCCCTCGACGACGCCGAAGTGCTGGCGGTGCTGGGCCGCTGTAAACAGGCCGGCGTCATCCTCGGGCGCAACGGCAACACCGTTCCCGGCCTGGGCAACATCCTGATCATGGCCCCGCCGCTCGTCGCGACCGAGTCCGAAATCGATCTCCTCATCGAGGCCCTGGTCTACGCCCTGGGAGAAAAATGACGCCGGCAGCCGCTGCATCCCCCGGCCGCCGGCCTCTCACATCAGCAGTCTAGCCCCGAATATCCAGCCTCTCCCGCCGCAGCCATTGGCTGACCGAGTCCCGTTCCGAAACGCCCGGATGCGGGTCGCCCGGGCTGTCCACGTACGCGCCCTCCGGCGCCGGCACAGGGCCCCGCAGCAGGGGGTCATCCGTGCGCTCCATCCATGACGAGAGCCGCCCCCGCATCTCCGCCAGCGCTTCCGCGTAATCCGGATCGTTCACCAGGTTGCACGCCTCGTTCGGATCATAGATCAGATCGTAGAGCGCCTCCTGGTGCACTCTACGATCAGCCAGACCGTTGTCCATCAGATACTGCTTGCTCGGCCCGTTGTCGATGTTCGGCATCGTTGTCGTCGCCCATCCGTCGTATCGACGGATATACTTCCAGCGCTGCGTGCGCACCGCCCGTTTCGGCTCATAGCCGGCGTGATAGCTCACCTCCCCGAAGATCTCCTCGTTGATCTCATCGGCCGTACCCGCCACCAGGGGCACAACCGAGCGCCCTTGCAGCCACGCCGGCGGCTCCACGTCCAGCAGCTCACACAGCGTCGGGTAGATGTCGATCTGCGAGACCATCCCGTCCACGACCTTGCCGCCGCTGAACCCCTGCGGCCCGCGCATAATCAGCGATACGCCGAAACCGTGATCCGTCAGCGTGCATTTCATGCCGGGGAAGGCCAGCCCGTGATCGGTCGTGTAGATGAACAGCGTGTCCTCGGCCAGCCCCGCCTCCTCCAGCGCCGCCAGAACGATCCCCACCTGGTCGTCCAGAATCCTGGCCATACGCTTGTAGGATGCCATGTCGTAACGGGTCTCCGGCGTATCCGGCAACGGCGCCGGCGGCAGCGTATAGCGCACGTCCTCCTCCTCGCTCGGCTCCGGAAAGACGCGATGCGTCTCCGAGTAACCCACCGCCAGGAAGAAGGGCCGGTCATGCTCCCGGTTGATGAACTCGACCGCAGCCTCCGTTCTGTACTCCGGACCCCGGGACCCGGGCGGGTCGGCTTCGGCAATCCATTCGTAGCCCAGCGTGCGCGTATCGAGCGTCAGGTGTTGAAAGCCGCACAAGGCCGTGCGGTAGCTGTGGCTGCGCAGAAAGTTCGCCAGATGCCGTTCGGGATGCTGCAGAAAGAAGTCCCGGTTCGCCAGTCCCAGCTGTCCGCAGGAGTGCGAGCTCTGGCCCGTGAGCAGACAGGCTCGGCTCGGCGAGCACGTCGGCGCCGCGCTGAACGCCTTACGGAAGAGAACGCCCTCCTCCGCCAGCCGCTGCAGATTGGGCGCGGGCACCGCATGGCCGTAGGGCTGCAGGTACCGGCCCGTGTCGTGCGAATGCAGGTAGATAATGTTCATGTGAGGATTCCTCAATACCGTGTGTACGGGACAACCATAGCCGCCTGTGCGGCGGGGTCCCATCTACGTGAACTGCTCGACGGAGCATGCAAAATCATCATGACACGGCTTATGTAAGCGGCGCAAATCACTCCTCCCAGCCGACTCCTGCGCCTACGCTAGCCACTGACCCCTCATCCCAAACCCCTAACTTCTAACCCCTACAGTTTCCGCCGACTCGCGTCCCCAAACTGTCAGTATCATAAATGCCGCCAGCGTACAGATGGCCGACACTGGTCCCAGCCCCCACACCCCGAAGCGTGTGTACATCCACGGTCCGGTAAATCCGGTGAGGGTCATCCCCACCAGGTTGATCGCCACCGCCAGCGACAATACCTTGCCCCGCCGGTCCGGAGCCTGTTCGCTGACCAGAGCGACGGCGCTGACGAGACCGTACTCAAATGTAAAACGCATCAGAAGCAACGCCGCGACGACCGGCAACAGCCCGATATTGACGGCTGGGAGAGAGAGGTAAACCAGCGCTGAACCGAGAATGCCTGCCTGAAATGATCGCTTCTTGCCCACCCCGTCCGCGATCAATGAAACGAGAACAGCCCCCGCCAGGTCCGCTGCGCCCTGCAACAGGGCCACCAGGCCCAAGGTAGTTGCCGTCAGACCGTATTCGGTCTGCAGCCAGACGCCGTGAGCAATGAGGACGTGGCCCTGGCTGAAAAGAAAGAGACTGTTCGCGCCGATTATCATGTAGGCCGAGAGCCGGTTTGGGCCGAGATCGAATAGACCGGCGATATGCCGCGCCGCGCCGGAAACGAGTCGTGAGATGTGGAGAGCAAGAGAAGGCGTGACCCCCTTCTCAAGGCCCACCTCCGTACCGCCTTCTTCACCTGCAACGCCGACCTGCTCCGGCCCATTCTCTGCGCCGGCGCCCGCCAGTGAAGGGTCTGCGCCCCTCGGTACTTTCGGCAGAAAGCCAAGCAGGGCCCAGCCGGCCAGTATGGCAACGCCCAAAACGATAAAAGGGAGTTGCCAGCTGAAACGGTCGAAAAGCAACCCCATCAGCGAAAGGCCGAATATCCCCGCCAGGGCCCAGGAATACTCCAGAATACCAAAGCCGCGCGCCCGCTGCGCAAAGGGCAGCTGCGCGCTGATGTAAGCCTGAACGGTCGGCAAGAAACCGGTCAACCCCACACCTGACAGGACCATCCCGGCCGCCACCGACCAGAACCCCGCGCCGCTGCCCAGCAAAAAGGTGCCGGCCGCGGCCAAGACCAGGGCCAGACGCATCACGCGCAGGTAGCCGTACCGGTCCGCCGCGCTGCCGAACAGCGGCGCGGTCAGCCCCACCGCGCTGCGCAGGCTCATCATCCTGCCCAGAACGACAATATCCAGGGCCATCCCCAGCGCAATGATCGGTAGAAAGGAGTAGAAAAGTTGGACCGTTGTGTCGACGACGATCCGGGTAGCCACACAGGCGGCCAGGATATGGCGGAAGCGGGAGAAGCCACGCGGCGCCTCCGCACGCGGTTGCCGGTCAGCCCTGGATGAAGCCCATGTTCGCGCCCGGAAACGGGAAGAAAACCGTTGCCACACAGTCACTCGCCCCGGCAAATCATCGGGTCGCCATTCTGATCCCGTCGAACCGGACCTCACCCTCGGTCGCGAAGAGGCCCAGTGCACCCTCGCGCCGGTCATAGATGCGGCTGGATAGGGCGACCCGGTCATCGACATAGATGACCAGCGCCGTGCCGTCCACAAGCACCTGAACCTTCAGCGGTCTGTCCGGCTCCAGAACGACCCTGCGTTCGAGCATTAAGGGCGGGTTCGGCGTGGTGACGCTGAACTGCGGCGACCAGCGGTCCAGCACGACCCGGTTCTTGGCTGGCTCCAGCCGTACCTGGTAGTAGGACTCCAGATCATCGCTGGCCCGCAGCAGCAGGCCGCAGTTGGTCAACCCTGGCGCGAACGTCAAGGTCGTCTCGATCAGACACGCCTCCGGCATCTCGCCCAGCGTCATCAGCGCGTACCGGCTCACCGCAGATGTTCTGGCGCTCTCTCCCTCGACCTCCCAGCTGCCGAGCACCGGTTGCGGCACAAGCGGCACCGGCTTGCCAAAAGCCCCGGCAATCGTCTCGGGTATGCGGACCGCCAGAGAACCGTCCGGCTGCGGCACAACCTCGTGCACGACCAGGTTGCCGCCCCACAGCCATTCGCCGTCGTCCGACTCGTCCGCGCGCACCGGCAGCCAGCCAAACGAATAGCGCTGCGACCCGTCTCCCGCCGTCTTGGCCGCGCCGTAGGCAAGACCGTCGAACATGTCGTCGTCCGCAGAGGTCCACGGCCCCGCCAAACTGTGCGCCATCCGGTAATGGGTGGCGATCCACTCCCTCGAGACCGAGTAGACCAGGTACCACAGTTCCCCATGACGGAACAGGTCCGGGCAGGGGTGCGCCCAGACCTCACCCGGCGCCCACAGCGGCGGCCGTCCCTCCCATGTCACCAGGTCGGAGCTGACGGCCAGGCCGATACAGCCGCGGTTGCGCACCGGGCCGCTATCTGTGCGCGCCGTCATCAGCATCCAGTATTCCCCCGCCGCCTCGTTCCAGAACACAAAGGGGTCACGCCAGTCGTCCAGCTCATACCCAAGCTCTGTGGGCGCGAAGAACTTGAAGTCCGGATCTTTGTGCCACGTACGCAGGTCAGTGCTGGTGGCGCGCATAACCACCTGAGCCGCCTTGCCAGTACCGGCGAAAGCTGGATTGATGCCCGTAAAGTAGATGTAGAAGATGCCGTCGCCCGCGATCACGGAACCGGTCCCGACATCGACGTCCTGCTCATCGGGGGCCCCATGAGTTATCGCCTCGCCCCATTCTTCGAAGTGGACAAAGTCGCGCGTCACGAGGTGATACCAGGGCCGGCCCGGGCCATGTCCGGTCTCAGCCCCGTATTCCTTGATGTAGAAAAGGTGGTAGTCGCCCTCCCAATAGAAGGGGATGAAGTCTCCTGCTACACCGTCGTCAGGTCGATAGAGAACTGTCATGATATGCCCCCGTGCCAAATCCCAGTGAGAGCCGTCAGCCCGACTCGCGTCCCCAAACTGTCAACAGCAAGAACGCCGTAAGCGTCCCCACCGCCGCTACCGGCCCCAGACCCCACACGCCGAAGCGAGTATACATCCACGGTCCTGTAAATCCGCTGAACGTTGAACCCAGCAGATTGAGCGCCACCGAAAGGGAGATGACCTTGCCCCGCCGGTCCGGCGCCTGCTCGCTGATCAGGGCGATCGCGCTGACAATCCCGTACTCGAACACGAAGCGCAGCAGCACCATCGCGGCAACCACCGGCGCCAACCCCACATTGATAATCGGCATGGAGACGTAGACTAGCAGCGATCCCAGCATGCCGAACTGCACGGCCCGCTTCTTGCCGATCCGGTCGGTAATAAGCGAGACGAGCACGCTGCCGCACAGGTCCGCGGCCCCCTGCGCAAATGCCACCAGCCCCAACGTTTCCGGGACCAGGCCGTACTCGGTTTCCAGCCACGCGCCATGCGCTATCAGGATGTGGACCTGACTGAAATAGAAGAGCGCATTGGCGCTGATGACGGCCAGCGCGGCCCGCCAGTTGGGGCCGAGATCAAAAAGGCCGGTGATAGTCTGCGCGCGAAGCGGGGGCAGGGAAACGAGAAGAGGAGTGACAGAACGGCTCCTGAGCCTTTTCCGGGCCGCCTCCCGACGCCGCGCCCTTTCGGGGTCCATTACCCGAACGCCGGCCGTCGCTTCCGGCAAAAGTCCAATTAGAACCCAGCCTGCCAGCATCGCCCCGCCCAGCACGAAGAACGGAAGTTTCCAGCTGAAGCGGCCAAAGAGAAAGCCCATCAGCGGCAGACCGACAATACCTGCCAGTGCCCAGGAGTACTCCAACACCCCAATGCCCCGCGCTCGCTGCGCAAACGGCAGTCGTGCACTGATATACGCCTGGCAGGTCGGCAGGAAGCCCGTCAGCCCCGCCCCCGACACGATCATGCCAACAACGACCGACCAGATGCCCGCCCCGCTGCCCAACAAAAACATGCCCGCCGCCGTCAAAAGCAGCGACAGCCGCATGATGCGGCGATAGCCGTAGTTGTCCGCCGCCGTGCCGAACAGCGGCGCACTCAATCCCGCCAGGCTGCGCAGGCTGACCAGACGGCCCAGGACAACGATATCCATACCCAGCCCCAGCGCAACCGTCCGCAGGAAAGGGAAGAAGAGCTGTGTCGTTGTATCGATTGCCAGGCGGGTGGCGATACAGGCCGCCAGGATATTGCGAAAGCGGGCAAAGCCCCGCGGCATCCCTGCGCGCGCGTCCGCGCGCGGCGGCCCGTTACTCACCGATCCGGCGCACGGTCGCGCCCGGTGGAGGGAAGAAGACAAACGTTCGCGGATCGATTTCTTCATCGAACTTGATGAAGTCGAACCGCATGCGGAAGCCGGTACTGCCTTCGATCGCCAGCGGGTAGTAGGTACTCCTGTCCAACCAGACGGTCACCTGCTCCCCTGCTTCTTCCAGTGGACTCTGCCCTGACGGCAACTGAATCTGCACCCGCAGCGCATTCCGGCCGGCCGCCGCCTCCTCGCCGACAATCTGCAGCGCACCCGCGCGCAGCGCCGCCAGCACATCATCCGGCATCGTTTCCAGTAATGACGTACCGAAGCGCGATGTCGCCGCCGCGCCTTCCTTCCGGTCGGTGACGGTGGCGAGATCCAGCACCGGGTCATACGTCCACGCCTCTTCTTCGTTGAACGTCATGATAAAGACCGCCCTGCGGTCCAGCCCCTCCAATTCCGCCTCCGCCCGCAGATGCCGCGGCCGCTGCACCCACAGCTCGTACTCGACCATCTGGTCACCTTTCCCCAACTGCAGCCGCCCCTGCACAGTCTTCAGCTCGTCAAGCCGCGCCGCAACCTCATCCGGCAGGCTGTCGGCGTCCGGAACGCGGCTGGTGAAGGTAAGGATAGCCAGCCCGACACCGGCCGCAAGGGCCAGCCCGACAAAAATTGCGGCGATCCGTTTGCGATCCATCGTATTCCATTTGGGCAGTCAGTTCTTTAGCTGTAATAGACTCGCTGGAGATTTCGAGGATACAATCTTTCCTGACCCAGATTGATACATCATTTCCAGCAAGTGGGCAATTTGACGATCCTTGCCCCCGGGCTACCGCGTCCGCTCCATAAACGCGTGCAGCACCGGTAGCATCCGTTCAGGAGCCTCCTCCGCCAAAAAGTGCCCGCAATCCCTGAACTCGTGCAACTCAAAATCCGCCAGCTCCGCCTTCCACCGGTTCAGTTCCTTCTCCCTAAAGGCGATGTCCTTAAACCCCCAGAATATCAGCGCCGGCTTCGATCTGAACGCGGCCCGGTCATCCCAGATCGATTCCAGCCAGTCACTCGCGCCCACGATGTATCTCGGAAACGCCGCGCACGCGGCCCGCGCCTCCGGCGTCGGTTGCGCATTGCGATAGTGCGCCATCACTTCCGCTGTCAGAATCTCCTTGGAGGCGACCGCCATCGGCAGCACCCTGTTCACGAAAAAATTGCGGCGCTTGATCAGGTACTGCCCCAGCCAGCTCGACATGAAAAAACTGAACATCACATAGTGCGGATCGCGCCCGACCGGCCAGCACCAGGTATTCGTGATCACCAGCCGCTTCACCCGCTCCGGATGATTTCGCGCGAAATCCAACCCAATCGGCCCACCCCAATCCACCAGGTACAGGGTCGCGTCCCGCACGTCGAGATGGTCCAGGAAAGCCGCGGCTGCATCCGCATGGGCTTCAGGCCGGTAGTCGGCGGAACGCTGACTGCGCGCCGACAGCCCGAAACCGATATGGTCGGGCGCGATACATCGGTACTGCGACCGCAGATCCCTGACCAGATGCCGAAATTCGAAAGACCAGGTGGGATTGCCGTGCAGGAAAACGATCGGCTCCCCCGCGCCCTCGTCGATGTAGTGCATCTCGTGGCCGGATGTAGTTGTGAAGAAACTGCTTTCGAAGGGGTAAATCGCGTCAGACAGCCACGCGGGGCGCGCGGGGGACACGCTCTGGATCATGATTTGTTCTCCTGTTGTGGATTGATCGCAGCGCTACATCCAGATCCGAGGGGGAGGGTCGCCCTTCTCAGAAGGAGGCGGCAACTCGGACTGCCCACTTTCAACGGACTCACTGTCAACGATATCATTGTCAACGGAACCATTGCCGATGGCTCCACTGCCGTTGGCCCCGCTGTCGACAGACCGATTGTCATGATCGAGGGATGGAGAAGCAGGAAGCGGCGCGGGCACTTCCTCTTCGCGTTCCGGATCACTCTTTCCCGCGGTCTTGAGATAGACCTCCCGCCCCAGGCTCCGGCCCCGGTCAGGTCCCAGAATGCCGGCTGCTTCGAGCTGCTCTAACAGACGGCTGGCGCGGTTGTAGCCGACACGCAGCTTCCGCTGCAAAATCGTCACCGAACCGCGCCCGGCCTCCGACACGACCTGCACCGCCTCATCGAAAAGCCCGTCCCGGCCCTCGCCGTCCTGCGACTGATCATGCAGGAGGTGCTGCTCATCATCATGTTCGAGGAGTTGGAGAGATTCCCCCTCACTTCTGTGCGCAGAACCCTCCGTTGCCGGCAGTTCGCGCTCTTCGAGCGGTGAGGAGAGGGGATCAGGCGTGAAGAGCGGGATCTGTTCGCCTTCCAATCGCCCCTGTCCGTTTCCCTGCTGCTCCTGGATGTAGGTTTCCAGATTGTGGAAATTCTGCCAGTAGCGGACGATGCGGTTGGTCTCCGCATCATCCAGAAACGCGCCCTGCAGCCGCTCCAGCTTGCTCGCATCCGGCGCCATGAACAGCATATCGCCCCGTCCCAGCAGATTCTCCGCGCCCGGAACGTCCAGCACCACCCGGCTGTCTATCTGGCTAGTCACCGCGAAGGCGATGCGGGCCGGGAAATTGGCCTTGATCAGGCCGGTGATGACATCGACCGAGGGCCGCTGCGTCGCGATGATCATATGAATGCCCACCGCACGCGCCATCTGCGCCAGCCGGATCACGTGTTTCTCCACCTCCTCCGGCGCGGCCATCATCAGGTCGGCCATCTCGTCGATGATGACGACGACGTACGGCAGGATCTCCTCGCCCAGTTTGCGCAAATACGCGTTGAAGCGTTCCAGATCGCGTACGCCCGCCTTGTTGAGCAGCTGGTAGCGCCGCTCCATCTCTTTGATGCACCAGAACAGCACGCCCGCGGCCCGGTCCACGTCGGTCACCACCGGGCTGAGAAGATGCGGCGTCCCGTTGTAGACGGTCAGTTCAACCATCTTCGGATCGATCATCAGCAGGCGCAGCGTTTCCGGCGTGTGCGTCAGAAGCAGACAGCCGATGATCGAATTGATGCAGACCGACTTGCCCGTCCCCGTGGCGCCGGCGATCAGCAGATGGGGCATCCGTGCCAGGTCGGTGACCACAGGTTTACCCCGCACGTCCTCGCCCAGAGCGATGGGCAGGCGGCCCCCGACCTGTATGGTTTCGAACTCCTCGCTCTCCATCAACTCCTTCAGGCCGACATTGTTGCTTTCCGTATTCGGCACCTCGATGCCGACGTAGCTCGTCCCCGGAATCGGCGCCTCGATCCGCACGGTGCGCGCCGCAAGCGCCAGGGCCAGATCGTTGCTCAGGCTGGCGATTTTGCTGACTTTCACCTTGGTGCGCTTTGTCTCCCCGCGCACCGTACGCTCGGTATAGCCTGGACGGATCAGATATTGCGTGACGGTCGGGCCGGCATTGACCCCCTCAAAGTCAGCGGGGACGCCAAACAGCGCCAGCGTCTCCTCAAGCAGCCGCCCCCGGTAGCGGATCAGATCGTCACTGTCGATCGACCGGTCCCAGAAGTCCAACATATCGCTCAGCTGCGGGAGTTCCCACGCCGGTTCGACTTTCCCGTTTCTGTCTTTCAACTGTCGGTCGGCGCCCACCGCCGACACCTGACCGTCAGAACCGGCAAGCTCTTCCGGCTGCATCGAAGGCGCATCTTCAGCAGCGCGGCCAACTTGCCCTATGGGGAAAAGCGATGTGGAGTGAGGAGCCGGAGCATCGGGCTCGTTGCCCTCCCGTCTGGCCAGTTTCCTGGTTCTGAAAAGCTCTTTGCGGCGTTCTTGCCGCCACAGCTCTTGCAGAATTCCCCGAACATCCTGGCCCACCGCGCCGCCCCCAGCCCAGAGACCATCCCAGAACCGGCGGCCGGTTAGCAGCGTTAGTCCCGACAGCGCCACCACAAGAATTACCATCCACCCGCCCCAGCCGGGCAGCCCATCCGCCAACGCATTCGCGAAGAAGAGACCAAGCGCGCCGCCGGCCCCCCCGTCGAGGACGCGCGCCGCCCGCGTCATGGGCGGCAGAAACAGCGTGATGGCGACGATGTATGCCAGAAAGATCAGAAGCAGGCCCGACGGAACCCGCCAAGGCAGGATCGGCAGTTCACTGCCCGACCGGCCTCCGTCGCGGGACGACGAGGAGCGGCGATTCGGCCCTTCAATGGCGCGCAGAACCAGCCACAGGCCAAGGAAGCCGGTCAGCAAGGGCACGCCGGCCACGCCGTCACCGGTGGCAAAGCGCAGGAGATCGATCCACAATCCTGTGACACTGCCGCGCGAATCAGTCAGCAGGCTCAACAACGTAAAGATCGAAATCAACACCAGGCTGAGGCCGACTACCTCCACGCGGGCGATCGCCGCCAACCCGGCCAAAAACTGTTTCTGCGGGGCTGCTTTCCTCTTCGTACGCTTCTTGGCTGCCATATCAGAAGTAGTTAACCTGAATTCGGAGTAAATGAGCGCCTAACCAAGCTGGTAGAATAGAGGTTCGACAACAACGATTCACCAGCGAAGAAAGGCGCTCAAGATGAGTATACTTGAACTGTTCTGTGATGTCGATGATTTCTGTCAGTGGC
>JAJEDI010000070.1 GCA_022821585.1 Caldilineaceae bacterium | reverse complement strand
CGCGCGCCGCTTTTTGGGGGGGGGGGGGGGGGGGGGGGGCCCCCCCCCCCCCACAAGGGAGGGCCGAATAGGCCCGACCGCCCAGAACTGCAGTAGTCAGTGGTTAGTGGTCAGTAGTCAGAGAATGCGTTTCCTCTGGCTCAGAGTTGATGGCGAAACGACCATGGTTTGGTTGCTGCCATAGATGTAGGATAGTTTGCCCCTATTTTGGGATGCACCCGATTCAGTCATGAATGAAGGGTCTATTGGGGAGGGCGTGGGGAAACCATTGGGTTCGGTCGGGGACTCGTGATAGAATCCCTTTCAGAACAGTTGTACCGCTCGGGAGAGGATTTGGATAGGCGGAGGAGAGACCATGGAACGCGCAGAACTGGCGTCGGACGTGCCTCAAACGCGGGTCGATTCAACGCAATCGAACGGTTCCACCACTGAGGAAGCAGCTGCGCCCCCCGACAGGCAGTTGAATCCCTGGGCTCCGGATGAAGGGCGCTATGTCAGCTTAGAAGAGTATTGGGTCAAGTGGTATGAGAACCCTTATCCAGACATGGACGTCAGCTATGAATGGAATAACGGCAGACTGGAGGCCAAACCGTCGCCCAACCCGCAGCAGCTTCAACTTTACAATTGGTTTCTGGACCTCTTGCGCCGGTATCTGAGCACGCACGACATCGCGAATCTCATCAATTTGGAAACCGGTATTGTCCTGACGATGGAGGATGCTGAAGAACCGTCCGGCGAACGAGTGCAAGTACGAAAGCCGGACATTGGCGTGATTCTGAGGAGCAATCCGACGCCGTGGAGAGATACCGACCACCGTCACTTTGGGGGCGTGTGCGATCTCATTGTAGAAGCGGTTTCCGATTCCAGTCTTGCTGAGGTGTTGCGGGATACGGAGGAGAAGAAGGCTGACTACGCCTTGGGCGGTGTGCAGGAGTACTATATTCTCGATCCCAACGGCGAGCACATGCACTTCTACCGTCACACGTTGGAGGACAGTTTCGAGGAGATTCCGCCTGATGACCAGGGCGTCATCCGCTCGGAGATACTGCCCGGTTTGCAGTTTCGGCATTCGGATCTTTGGCGGCAGCCGCGCCTGGAAGAGTTAGCATTAGACGAGGTGTATTCGGGGTTTGTCATTCCGACTTATCAGGTCGCGGTTAACAGGGCGGAAGAGGCAGAGTCGCTGGTCGAGGCAGAGTCGCAACGTGCGGATGCAGAAGCCCAGCGTGCGGATGCGGGAGAGGAGGCTCATCGGCAGGCGGCTAAGCGCGTGCAGGAGTTGGAGGCCGAATTGGCCCGCCTGCGGCAACGAAAGTCCTGAACGCAGTTTGAACTTGCATATCCCCGGTTCAAGGAAATAACAGTTCCCCACCGGCCCGGCAGGAACGCGGGGGCGTATGTCTGGGTTGCCGAAGGCAGACCTAGATGGTTCCCCTTTTTGGTGCTGATGGTGAAGACAGCTCCGCAAGAAGGTCCAGAGTAGCAGTAACAGCACATTTTCCGATCCGGCGCTTTGCCAGTCGCGCGGGCCGAACACTGCCATCCATATTTTTTTCCCGGAGGGGTACCCCATATGCCACCAAATATACTTTTTCTGATGAGCGACGAGCACCGCGCCGACATTACCGGCTACGAGGGCGACCCAGTGGTGCGTACGCCCACGCTGGACGGTCTGGCGGAGACGGGCGTGGTGTTCAGAAACGCTTACGCAGCTTCGCCGATCTGTATACCGGGGCGACAGGCGATGATGTCGGGTCAGCTTCCGCGCACGTGCGGCTGCGAAGTCTTTGCGCAGGACCTGACTGTAGGACACATGACGTTTGCCCGTCGCTTCAGCCAGTACGCGTATCATACGGCGGCGGCGGGCAAGCTGCATCACACCGGGACCGACCAGATGCAGGGTTGGAGCCAGCGCATCGGGTCGGCGATGCAGGTGGGCCCGCATTTCGTCGCGGAGCGGGACGAGGACTCGTTTGCCCGGTACACGAGAGGGCTGTCCTCGGTGAAATGGAGCGACACGAAGGAGGTGCTGCGGGCGGGAGTGGGCCATTCGCCCCACATTGTCCAGGACGAGTATGCGGTGACCGGCGCGCTCGACTTAATCGAGCAGTACTTCACCGATCCCTACTACGACCGGCAGCAGCCGGAACGTCCGCTGCTGCTGAAAGTCAGCCTGAATCAACCTCACTACCCATATTTCACGAGTGAAGAGAAGTTCACATATTACCTGAATCGGGTGGAGCCGTTTCTGGATGAACCGGTATTCGACCATCCATTTCTGAGCCAGAAGCAGGTGCGGCCGGGCGTGGATGCCTCGCCGCGGGAGTTGCGGCGCGCGGTCGCCGGCTACTACGGCATGATTGAGAGGATCGACGAGATGTACGGTTCGCTGTTGCGCGCGTTGGAGCACGTGGGCCAGGATCTTGACGACTGGATCATCGTCTACACCAGTGACCACGGCGAGATGCTGGGCGAGCACGGTATCTGGGAAAAGCAGAAGTTCTTCGAGGCCAGTGCGCGCGTGCCGCTGATTATCCGCTGGCCCAAGTCGTTTGGCGGCGGCAGGATTGTCGATGAAAACGTCAATCTGTGCGACCTGTTCGCCACGCTATGCGAGTTGTGCGAGATCCCGACACCAGAAGGGCTGGACAGCCGCAGTCTGGCGCCGCTGATGCGGGGGGATGGAGCAGACTGGCGCAATGAGAGCGTGAGCCAGTTCGGGGCGCGCAACCTGATGATCAAGTGGGACGATCTGAAGTATCAGTACTATGGTGAAGAGATGCCGGAGGTACTGTTCGATCTGGAACGGGATGCGTCAGAGCGGCAGAACTTTAATGACGATGCCCGGTATGCCGGTGTGCTGACGGAGTTTCGGGAGAGGCGGTTTGAGTTGGGGTTCGGGCCCGGCGCGCAGGAGGGGTATGTGAATGCGGGGTATTGAGGGAGTCTGATGACTGCGGATGAGCTTGCCCTAGTGGTTCAGGGCGGCGAGACAATGTACGCCGAATTCGAGTCTGCCGCGGCGCGCCCCGAGAGTCTGGCTACGGCGTTTATCTCCTTTCTTAATACGGAGGGCGGCGTGCTGTGGTTGGGCATTGAAGACGACGGCACAGTTTCAGGTGTGACCGATGCAGATGGCGCGCGCCAGCGCGTAGACCAGATTCTGGCAAACAATATTACTCCGCGCGCCACGGCTTATATTGAACAGGTTGAGATTGGCGTAACGCGGCTTCTGAAGATCACGATTTCTCGCGGGCTTGACCGACCATACTACACTCAGCGGGGCCAGTGCTATGTTCGTCAGAATTCGGGCAAGCGATTGGCCTCCCGCGAAGAGATTCGCCGTATGTATATGGCGGTTCGATCGTTTTTTTTCGACGAGTCAGTTCTCTCCGGAGCTGGGCTGGCCGAGGTGGAGTTGCCGGTTTTTGGCGCTTTTCTGGCTGCGGCCTATGGGGTAAGTGAGGATACGGACCGGCCAGAAGAGGAGTTGGCGCGCTTGTTGCGCAACTTGAAGTGCATGGCGGGAGAGGAACTCACGGTCGCGGGGGCGCTGCTGTTCGGCCGCCAGCCGAAGCGCATGCTGCCGACGGCACGGTTGGAATTCGCCTGCTTCGAGGGGAAGATAGCGGGAGAAACGATACTTGACCGAAAAACTGTGGAAGGGAGGCTGCCGCAACAGTTGGAACAGATAGAGAGTTTGTTGCGGCTACACTTGCGCGACGCAGGCGTCATCCGCGGATTCGAACCGGAAGCGCAAGCAGAGTTACCGCCGGAAATGCTGCGAGAGTCGGTGACGAATGCCCTCGTCCATCGGGATTATTCTCTTTCAGCCCCAGTGCGCGTTATTCTCTTTGATGACCGGCTGGAGATTCACAGTCCCGGCCAGTTGCCAAACGGTGTTACGGTGGAAAATGTTCGTGCGGGTATTCATGTGGAGCGCAACCCCATCATCCTCTCACTGATGTCAAAGCTGGGACTGATGACACGGCTGGGAACGGGAATTGTGCGCATCTTTCGCTTGGCGGCGGAGAGGGGGTTGCCAGAGCCGAAGCTGGAAGAGCGCGGCGCCGAGTTCGTGGTGACCCTGTACCGGATGCCGTCGCCGGCATGAAGTCTGGAGATTTAGGAATGCAGCAAAGGCGGACTCAGGACGAATGGATTCTCGAATCCCCGGTTGGGGAAGGGGAGACGTTTACTGACAGCGACCCCTGGCGCGTGTTTCGGATTATGGGCGAGTTCGTCGAGGGTTTTGATACGCTGGCGGGGCTGGGCGCCGCGATTTCGATTTTCGGTTCGGCGCGCACGCGGCCGGATGATCCCAACTATCTGGCGGCAGTTGAGACGGCGTGCCTGCTGGCGGAGTCCGGGCTTACGGTTATCACCGGCGGCGGGCCGGGGATAATGGAGGCCGGCAATCGGGGGGCGCAGCCAGAGGAGGGCGCCTCGGTCGGATTGGGTATCGAACTGCCCTTTGAGCAGGGCGTGAACGAATACGTCGACATAGGGATCGAGTTCCGCTACTTTTTTGTGCGCAAGATGAACTTCGTCAAGTATTCGCAAGGATTCGTCATCTTTCCCGGCGGGTTCGGCACGCTGGATGAGCTGTTTGAAGCGTTGACGCTGATTCAGACCGGAAAAATCAAGCAGTTCCCGGTGGTGCTCTACAACTCCGACTATTGGCGGGGGTTGCTGGACTGGCTGCGTTGTACGATGCTGGCAGAGGGGAATATTTCCGCCCCGGATATCGAATTGATGCGGCTGGCCGACTCGCCACAGGAGGTCCATGAGTTGATCTTACAGGGACTGTCGAGGCAGTCCAGTTGGTGCGAGAAGTCGGCGGAGGCGGCGCGGGCGGCGACGCGGCTGGCGCTGGAGGTGAGTAGATAGATGGCACGCAGACGCAAGGGGTTGAACCGACATCAGAAGGCGGCTTTCAAAGGCGGGGAACACAGGGTGCGGGGCGAGGAGGTCCAGAGGCTGATTGAGATGGCTTACAGCGGGGACCCTGTCGAACGGCTGCATGCGGCCGAAAACCTTTGTCCGTGCCACGTGCGCAAGCGGGTTGAGGCGGCGTGGGAGGCGCTGTACCGGCTGATGCAGGATGCGGATGTACGGGTGCGGCGGGCGGCCTGGCATACGTTGGAGGACGGCGGCTGCCCGGACGACCCGGCGCTCCTGCCGATCTTTGAGCGGGCGGTTGCCAGGGAGACGGACGGCCAGGTGCGGCGATTCGTGGAGAGGTTTGCGGAACCGGCTGTTGCGGCGCGCAGCCGGCAGGAGGCGCAGCGGGCGGCGTACACGCCTTTTCAGGCGTACGGCCGATGCGACTTTTGCGGTGAGAGTGGGCGGCGTGTGCGGAGCGATTACGAGACGGAACTCAGCGGCAGCGGCGGTTCAATGCGTCTTGCCCAGATCTGTCAGGAGTGTGACGGACAGGCGTCATAGAATCCCAACTACATTTCTCCACGACGCCTTCCCTACAACCTTTTCCCTCCAAGAGCTCGCAAGCGGCGCGCCTGTCCATGTCCCGTCTGTGCAATTGAAGTCAGATTCGGGTGGCGCGGCCGCGGCGATGTATGACCCCGGACGACGTTACCACGCCTCGCGGCCAACGGCAGGCCCGGTGTCCACTTCGCCATGCAGATTTTGCGCTGAAACCCGGTCCAATAGATCGTCCAATTTCAGACGGGTAGGCGGAACAGGTGCGATGACCAAAGCGTCTCCCCGCAGTGACGTTCTGACAAGCGAATTGAATTCGAGACCAAGCTGATTGGCAAGGGATTTTGGGATGCGCAGGGCCAGGCCGTTGCCCCATTTCTGCACGCGAGTTTCCATTTTTTCGTTGCTCCGGAGTTACTCATTCAAGAGAAAGGTCTGAGACTCTTCATTGTCGTAGATACAACGAGTATACAGTAGGAACGGTTTCCGTTTTAGTTCGGAATCCGCCGGTGTGCATCGCAGTTTTTGGGGAAGGAATAGTCTGGCGGGAGATTCATGTTAACGATTGCTGAGCTTGTTTACCGACGTTTTGGGGGGCACAGGGCAGGCACAAGGCCAGCCCCTACGGGGAATACATAGGACTGGCGGGACGTGGTTTGGCGGAGCTCTTTCGGCTGGGGACCTGTTACGAATATCGACACCGGGTCGGCGAGGCATATTGTAGGAGAGGGGGCGTTGCGGGGGCGGAGCCCCCGCACAAGGGAGGGCTGAATAGGCCCGACCGCCCAAAACTACAGTGGTCAGTAGTCAGTAGCCAGTGGTCAGAGGCGGCGCTTTCATTGCTGGAAATTGGTAGGGAAACTGGTCGTGGCCTGGTTGCTTCCAGAGGTATACGAGAGATCGCCCCCATTTTGGCATGCACCCGTGGTGGGTTCTTGATTTGGATTATGTATTCTTCATATATATAATTGCGCTTGTTGTGGAACTTGAACCTACAGTTCCTCAACCTTGCGTTTTGTCCCCTGCAAACGAACGAAGTGTACTGCTCAAAGACGAGCATCTCCTCTATACAGGTAGTTGCCAACTTACATCATCAGTTTTTTTGGATAAGAGCCGAACGGGGTTGCGCGCCGCGGGCAGGCCAGGGAGATCCAGAATGGGGCGCAGAGTCATAGACTTGAGCATGCCCGTCCATAACGACATGGTGGTTTTCCCGCGGGTGACGCGGCCTACGATGTTGATGTATGAGGATTGGGAGGGTTTTGCGGAAGGCGTCGGCGCAGCGGAGCATGGTGTTACGTCGCTGACGGCCCACTATCTGACGATTCTTGGAGACCACGTCGGGACGCACATTGACGCGCTGAAGCACCTTGTGCCGGGCAAACCGGGGCCGGAAGGGATCCCGCTGGAGTACTGTTACGGCGACGGGGTGCTGCTGGATTTCCGGCACAAGGAGAACGGAGCGGGCATCAGCGCAGCCGATATGGAAGAGGCTGTGCGCAGGATAGATTACGAGATCAAGCCGCTGGACCTGGTGCTGATCTGGACGGGAGCGGGGAGTTATATCGAAGAGGAGCGTTACCTCAGCGAGCACAGCGGCATGACGCGTGAAGCGACGCTGTGGTTGATCGAGCGCGGGGTCAAGGTGATGGGCATTGACGCGGTGACGTTTGACCCGCCGGTGTGGGCGATGTTTGAGCGCAAGCAGTTCTGGGAAGCCCATCGCGTCATGTACGAGCATGAGTATTACCATGTAGAGAACCTCTGCAACCTGGAGCAGATTCCGCGGCCGCACGGTTTCACGCTCTCGATGCTGCCGGTGAAGTGGGTGGGGACGACAGGTGCGCCTGTGCGGGCGGTTGCGATTGTGGAGGATTGAACAGGTTGCATTGCGTCGTGACCAAGGCATTTCCTGAGTCGGATTTGTTTCGCCCCTGATGGGGCCGTGATTCCAGTCCCAATGGGACTATTTCGAATGGCATGTACTCGTGGTACTACAGGTACGCACTACGCTGAAGTCTGTAATTCACTTTAACCTTCACTTTAAGGAGAAAAGCATGAACAAGCTCAGCAGACGATCATTCCTGCGGTCGATGGGGATGGCCGGCGCCGGTGTCGCGCTGGCGGCCTGCGCCGCCCCTGCCGCGCCCGCTGCTCAGGAATCTGACGGCGAGATGGACGGCGGGGACGGCATGACCGGCAACCTGCAGATCTGGGTGCAGCACTATACACCCACGGAGAGCATGGAGCAGGGCCCCAACAATCCCCTCCCTCATAACATGATCCAGGTCATCTCCGATGAGTATATGGCGGATCATCCGGGGGCCACGGTCGAGATTATCAGGAAGCCGGACAACCTGGCCAGCCATGAGTGGATCGTAACGCAGCAGGCGGGCGGCACGATTCCGCACATCGTGTGGACGCACTCCTTCTGGGTGCAGGATGAGATTGACAAGAACTGGTGGATTCCGCTGGATCCCTTCTTTGAGCAGCCCAATCCTTACGTGGGCGCCGGCGAACCGGGCAGCGAGCGCTGGCTGGACCAGTTCTACGAGATTCCCACGGAGGCCAAGCGCGGCCCGGACGGCAAGCACTATGTCGTGCCGATCGACCTTGTGACGACGTTCTTCTTCTTTAACCAGAACGTTTTCGACGAGGTTGGCGTATCAGGTCCGAGCACCTACGGAGAGTGGATCGAAGTACAGGAGGCGCTGCAGGATACGATCATACCCAACGCCGCCTTGAGATGGTATCAGTCCCAGATTGGGGCGATGCTATACGCCAAGAAGGATGACATTATCAACGCTGACGGCGGCGTCGCATCGTTGGAAGAGGTTGGCTGCGCCATGAAGAACGGGCTCTACACCGCCACAGATCCCGAGTATGGCGAGTGGTTCCGCCTGGTAAAGCAGTTGATACCTTATCTGGCGCCGGACTGGGCGGCCGAGGGCGCGGACTTCAACCGAAAGTTCCTCCAAAAAGATGTGGCCGTATATGAAGACGGCAGCTGGCGCTTCGGCTATCTAAAGGCCGATCCACTGGTCGATTTCGAGTGGAGCACATTCTACGCACCCACCATCACCGAGGCAGATTCGCCCTTCGCGATTGGCGAGGCAGCGCCGCCGATCGGGGGCGCCACTGCAGCCCAGTGGGCGATGGCAACCAAGACGGAGCGGGATGGAATCGTGCCGCTGGCTGTGGACTTCCTACGATACGTGACGGCGCCGCAGAACGCCGGGCGCATGATCGCGGAGACGGGCACGTTCCTGCCCAACATCAAGGGCGTTGACGTGAATCCCGATCTGCGAGAACCGTTGCGCGCGATCACCGAGGGGTTGGGTGAGGCCGGTATGGTCACATATCCTGACAAGATCGGTACCGAGCAGCGGGAGAAGATCGACGCCATCTGGACCGACTTCAAGTTGGACGTTGTGTCGCAGGAGCAGGCCGCCGAGCAGATCAATGAGTTGCTGCTCGAATACGCCGATGAGGCGATTGAGAAGAACGGCTGGGATTGCGGGTAGTAGTTTTTAGTTTCTAGTTTTTAGTTTTTAGTGAACTTCTGGATACCGATGGAGTTGGCTGGGAGCTGGAGACTTAGGATCTGAAGCTTATGGATGTGGGTGGGTTCCATGGGGATAGGCTCGTGGAGCCCACCTGCAGTGTAGGAACGGGAATAGGGCAATGACAACAGAAGAGATTCGTGCGCCTGCGTCACACGCCACGATGGCAGACGTGCGCGTGCCGCAGGAGAGGCAGTCTACGCTCGGGCAACGCATCTACCGCTACCGTTTTGTTTACCTGATGCTGGTCCCCACTTTTGCGCTGCTGCTGACCTTCAATTATTACCCGGCCTTCATGGGGCTCTACCGGGCCTTTTTCAAGTGGGACATTGGTCTGCAGCCGGAGTTCCTGGGGTTGGGTAACTTCGAGAAGCTCTTCATCAAGGACGACATTTTCCTCAAATCGCTGCGCCATGTGAGTCTGCTTACTTCATGGCGGGTGATCAGTGCGGTCACGTTTCCCTTCATCGTCGCTGAACTCATCTTCAATTTGCGCAGTAATGTACACAAGTACACGTACCGCGTCCTGACCATCCTGCCGGCGGTTGTGCCGGGCATCGTCATTCTATTGCTGTGGCATTTCATCTATGACGGCACGCACGGTTTGTTGAACGCGTTCCTGGAGGGGGTCGGGCTGGAGGACTGGCAGCAGCCGTGGCTGGGGAGCCCGAAGACAGCGCTCTACGCGGTTACGTTCATGGGTTTCCCGTGGGTGGGCGGTGTCACGGTGCTCATTTATCTGGCGGGCCTGCAGGGGATCTCGGACGAGATCATTGACAGTTCTCTGGTCGACGGATGCTCCGGTTTACGGCGTATCTTCGCGATCGACATTCCCCTCATCCTCGGTCAGTTCAAGCTGATCATTGTGTTGGCCGTGATTGGGGGTTTGCAGGGCTGGGTAGCGGTCTTTGTGATGACGGCCGGCGGGCCGGGAACGGCAAGTGTGGTCCCGGGGTTGTGGATGTACAACAACGCCTTTTTGTGGAACAAGATGGGATATGCTTCAGCAATCGCCTTGTTCCTGTTTGTGCTGATTATGGGAATGACGATCTTGAATGTGAAATTCTTAAAGACGGGAGACTATTGAGTTGTCAGCGGAACGTGAACAGGAGTTACTGACAACCAGGCCAGAGGTAAGGGTCGTGTCAAACTGGACCGGCAGGAGCGTTGATCGATGACAGTACTGGAAGGGCAACCGCAACCGATCCAACGTATGTCGTTGACAGAAGGCTGGCGCCGAGCTTGGCGCACAGGTGACTGGTGGCGCCATCTGGGACTGTTTGGCTTCCTGTTTTTCATGTTTCTGCCATTCATCATCACGATTATCATTTCGTTCAAGGACATCCACCAGTTCGACCATTACCCGTTCACTGTCACGTTTCCGCTCCACCCCGAAAACTATCTTGAAGCCTGGCGCATTGTCTCCCGCTATATCCTCAACAGCATAATCACCAGCGGCACCTCGGTGGTTGGTATGGTTATTCTGGCGGCGATTGCTGCGTGGGCTTTTGCCCGCTATCCATTTCCAGGGCGGGAGCTCTTCTTTTTCGGGGTGTTGGCCCTATTGATGGTGCCGGGGGAACTCACCCTGATTCCGGCTTTTCTGCTGGTTAAGGACCTCGGTCTTCTGAATACCCGCTGGGTATTGATCGCCCCTTACATAGCTGGAGGTCAGGTTTTTGCCATCTTCATATTGCGCCAGTTTTTCGAGGCTCTACCGGGCGAGATGTTCGAGGCGGCGAGGATCGACGGCGCCAGCGAGTTGCAGGTATTCCGCCACATTGGCATTCCACTGTCACAGTCGATTCTGGGTGTCGTTGCAATCATGCACGTTCTCAGCACATGGAACGACGTTATCTGGCCCCTGGTTACACTCCGTAGCAACGAATTGATGACGCTGACCATCGGACTGTATGCGTTCCGAACCCAGTTTTACACAATCTGGGGTCCACTGATGGCGGGTTATGTAATCGCTTCGATTCCTCTCATCATCCTGTTCGCCTTTACCAGCCGCCTGTTCGTCGAAGGGCTTAGCTCCGGCGCCATCAAGATGTAAGCTGCACGGGAGCGCTGCGATCTCTCCTGCACATTTCGATGCGTTCCATTTACAGCTATCTTGGTCTCTGGAGAATTGCTCTCCGGCGTTTCAGTTCGGAGCCGGTGCTGACACTTTGCCTTTTGCTAGGATGGAGCGTGGTGGTGGCGCTGGCGTCGGCGCCGCCGATGTACACTGACGCGGCCAACCGCTCCCTGCTGCAGCATGAGCTGCAGACCGTCCCAAACCGCTCCGCATTCTCCTTCTTTTATCACTATGTAAAGGGCTCCAGCGTCGAAGGCGCTGACTGGGATGCGTACGCGGCCCTGGACCAGTATATGGAGGCCCGCTACAACCAGGATCTGGGGCTGCCGCACCGTTCGGACATGCACTATGTCAAGAGCGATCTCTTCCAGGTGTATCCCCTGCGTGACGGGCAGTATGAACTGCGGGACAAGCCTCTGTTGCGTGGCTACCTGGGCTTTATCGACCGTCTCGAGGAGTACGTAACTGTTGCCGAGGGAGATTTTCCCGCGCAGGGAAGCACGGCAGGGAGCAGTGACGAGGTCGTCGACGTCCTTGTCAGCGAGGAATTTGCGGTGGAGGCGGGATTGCAGGTGGGGGAGGGGTATACTCTCTTCGATCCAAGCGCGCGCACATCCACCGGCAATACTGTAAGGTTGGAGATACCGATACGTATTGTTGGGATCTGGATTCCGCGCACTGAGGGCGGCGCAACGTGGCATTTACCGCCGTTGTCGTTCGCGAATGTTTTCCTCATTCCTGAGAACACGTACATCAGTGAGATTGGGGCGAGGGTTCCGCACGCGTTGACCGACGTCGGATGGTACAAGGTTGTTGACGGCGACTCTGTTCGAGCGGAGGACGTGGACCGGTTTCTGGGCAGAGTCAACCGTGTCGACCGGCAGATTAAGGCCCGGATATCGACGACATATCTGGAACTGTCGCCGGTTTCCGCACTGAGGCGATACCGGCTCGTGGCATCGACCCAGGCGATTCTACTGCTCCTTTTCAGCATACCCATTTTGGGGCTTGTACTCTACTTCATCGTTCTGATCGCCGACAGCACGGTCAAGCGGCAGCAGATAGAGATTTCGATTCTAAAGAGCCGGGGGGCGACGACCGGTCAGGTCTTTTCCATCAATCTTCTGCAGGGCGCTACGCTGGGGATCTTTGCGCTGGCAGCTGGCCCGGCTTTGGGCAAGGTGGTGGCGCAGTTCATAGGCGGGACGCGCTACTTCATGACATTTGAAGCGCAGACGCCGCTGCAGATTGAGACGACGACGACGAGCATGACGTATACGGTTGCCGCGATCGGGGGCGCCCTTTTCGCGACCGTGCTGCCGGCGCTGGGGGCGGCGCGGCTGGCGATTGTCGAGGCCAAGCAGGAGATAAGCCGCCGACAGCGGCGCTCATTCTGGGAGCGCTCGTACCTTGACTTTCTGCTGCTGGGGGTAGCGAGTTACGGGTACTACATGCTGAGGACGCAGGGACGGATCGCCTTTCTGCAGGCAGATGTTCCTACGGATCCGCTGGACAACCCGCTGCTGTTTCTGGCGCCGGCGTTGTTCATTCTGGCGGTGGCGCTGGTGGCCGTCCGTCTCTTCCCAATCATTGCGTTGATACTGAGTATGCTGTGGGCGCGGCTGGGCGGGATCTCGATGCTGCTGGCTTTTTACAATCTGGCACGCACGGGCAGGGTCTATACCAGCTTGCTGCTGCTGCTCATTCTGACCACAAGCCTTGGGACTTTTACGGCATCGATGGCGCGCACGCTGGACGCGAACCTGGTGGCACGCATCTTTTACGAGGTTGGCGCGGATGTCACCCTGACCGAAGGGGCGGCGCTGCGGATTCTTCCCTCTGAGGACGGCAGACCGGTGGAAGAGGGGGAGGAGGAGTTTGTGTGGATCAACCTGCCGGTGGACGAACACCGGCAGGCGCCGGGGGTGCGGGCGGCGACCCGAATTGGAGATTTTCCCGTTTCCACCCGAGTGGGCGGCAGGCTGGTCAGCGGCAGGCTTTTCGGCATCGACCGCAGCCAGTTCCCGGAGGTCGCGTATTTCCGGCCGGATTTTGCCGACGACTCTCTTGGCGCGCTGATGAACGCGTTGGCGCTGGAGTATAGCGGCGTAATTGTCAGCCAGTCGATGTTGGACGCCCTCGGGCTACAGATTGGCGATACGATCGCGCTGAGCGGGCTCGTTTCTGCAAGTAATGCGACGTTTGATTTCCGGATCGTGGGGGCAATGGAGCTGTTTCCCACCGTCTACCCGCAGGACGGAGAGTTCTTTGTCGCCAACCTCAACTACATTTTCTCTCTGATAGGCCATGAGGTCCCTTACAGGGTCTGGCTGGCGACGGAGGAGGCCATTGATCCGGAACTTCTGGTAAGTTCATTGGACGATCTTGGCTACAGAATAATTTCGATGGAAGATGCACATTCGGAGTTGGCGGAGGCGCAGGCAAGGCCGGCCCGGGTGGGGCTGTTCGGATTTTTGTCGGTCGGGTTTATCGCCGTGGCCCTGCTGAGCATGCTGGCACTGGTGATCTATTCGGCGCTGTCTTTCCGGCAGCGATTCATTCAGCTGGGCATATTGCGGGCGATGGGACTTTCGACCAGCCAGCTTGTGTTTTCGCTTGGCGGCGAACAGGTGACGGTTACGACGGTGGGCATCGCGGCGGGCAGCTACCTGGGACTGCTGAGCAGCTATCTTTTTATACCTTTCTACCAGATCGGGTACGATCAGGACGACTTGATCCCGCCGTTTATCGTGCAGATCGCGTGGGATGATGTGGCGCAGCTGGTGATGGCGATGTTGATTATGGTGCTGGCGGCCGCGGTGGGCACGCTGTGGCTGCTGGTGCGGATGAAGACTTTCCAGGCGGTGAAGATGGGCGAATCTCTCGCCTGATCTTGAACGGCGGCTGGAAGCGGAATTGGGTCTCTGATACCAGTTAACTTGAGAGGAGTGCTTGTGAAAGTTGGTCTAGACGCCCTTACACTGAAGGCTGTGAGCCTAGATCCGCTGGAGCTCCTGGAACTGACAAGGGCCCACGGTATGGAGGGCCTGCATTTTTCGGCGAGGCTGCTGCAGGGGCGCGACGATACCTATGTGGACAGGCTGTCGGAAGAGGCGGCGACTCACGGGATGTATCTTGAACTGGCCGGCGCCGGCGTCAATCCCGGTGATAGCGGGCGGACCGTGGCCGAGATGGTGGCAGAGTGGAAGCCGCTTTTCACGCTGGCCAGAAGGTTGAAGGCGCCGATACTGAATACCTGTTTTGGTCTGCTCAAGGAGCGCACGTTTGCTGCGCCGACACTGGCGGAACAGATCGATCTGACGATCGAGGTATTGCAGGCGTTGGGCCCGATGGCTGCGGAGTTCGACGTGACGGTCACGTTGGAGCTGCACGTCGATCTGACTTCGCTGGAGCTTGTGCGCATCATTGAAGCGGTGGACTCGGAGCACATCCGGGTCAATCTGGATACGGCCAATGCACTGGGGTTACTTGAGGATCCAGTTGACGCGGCGCGGGCGCTGGCGCCTTACGTGCATACGACCCATTTCAAAGACACGTGCATCTATCCCACCGAGGAAGGGTATAACTGGCTGGGCGGTGCGCCGTTGGGGCGGGGTCTGGTCGACCTGCCGGCGGTCGTGGAGATATTGTACCGAGCCAATCCGAACGTTCATCTGAACATCGAGGACAGCGGGGGGTTCATCCCGATTCCGATGTTTGACGAGGCGTTCCTCGGGAGCTTCACCGATCTAACGCCTGCACGCATGGCCCGCTTTGTGCGCCATCTTTGGCGGGGCGAGCAGCAGGTGCGAGCCGGCCTCCATCCGCGCCCGGAGGAGAGCAGGGATATCGACTGGGCCGCGGTCATTCCGGGACGGCTACAGTATAATGTCGACTACGCGCGGCGGTTGCGCGACGAGACGGTGGCGCGCGCGGCGGACGCTAGTCAGACCAGGCATGTCGCCACTGAATTCAACCAGGGGAAATTCCAATGACCGAATACAGAGCCGCGGTGATCGGGTGCGGACGCATGGCCCGGGGACACATGCAGGCGTACAAGGAGTTGGGCATTCCGATAGTGGCGGGGGCCGATATATCCGAAGATGCGCTGCAGGCTTTCGCCGAGGAGACGGGCGCTGAGGGGTTGTATACCGACTACAAGGAGATGCTGGTTGATGTTCAGCCGGAGCTAGTATCGGTGGTGACGCACGATGCGCTGCACTGTGAGATGGTGGTGGCTGCGGCGCAGGCGGGGACGAAGGGGATCGTGTGTGAAAAGCCGATGGCGATGGATTTGACGGAGGCGGACGAGATGTTGGCGGCGTGCCGGGCGTCCGGTTCGCGGCTGACCATCAGCCACCAGCGCCACTATATGCCCCAATACGCGCGTGCCCGGGAGCTGATTGCCGACGGTGCGATCGGCCGCGTCGTTTCCGCTGAGGCCTCGCTCAAGGCCGGGTGCCTGATGACGGACGGGACACACACGATCCATATGCTGCTGGCGCTGCTGGGAGAGCCGGAAGTCGACCACTTACTGGGACAGGTGGACGGGCATGAAGGCTATGAGTATTACGGTCACCGCTGCGAAAATGCGGGCATCGCCTTCCTGGCGTTCACGAACCAGGTGAGGGCCAGCATGGTCTGGGGCTGGATGGCACGCTCGCCCGCATTCGATGGCAGGGTCAGGCGTCAGCATTCGCTGGACCCAAGCTGGAACGACGAGATTCATCGCTACCATCATTTCATCATTCACGGTGATGAGGGCAGACTGGAACTCTATGGAGACGTATTCCGCAGCGCCGATCTCCTGAATACACCTGCGCTGCGCATCTATCGGGGCGGGGAAGTCGAAGAGATAAAGATCGAGTGGCCCGCTCCTGTCAGCGCAATTGGGCTCGAGATCAAGGACTTGATCGGGACAATTGAAACGGGAGCGCCCCATCCACTGGATGGCGAAAACGGGCGCAAGGTCACCGAGGTGATGATCGGCATTTATGAGTCGGCGAGGCGCCGCTCGGTCATCAAGTTTCCGGTTGAGGTGCGGGATAATCCGTTCCTGGCGATGTGTGAGACGGGTGACTTCCCTGCGCAGGGAGACGAGAGCGGGCGTTACGTCGCTCCGAACGAGCGTGAGAGATGGCGTGTCAGATCTGAAACTGAAAATAGAAAGGGAGTATAGAGATGGGAATACTGCAAGGAAAGGTTGCACTGGTAACCGGAGGGCGCCGTGGAATCGGGCGGGGCGTGTGCCTGGCGCTGGCCGCGGAGGGCGCGGATGTGGCGGTGAATGACGTGGAGGGCGCGGAGCAGGCGGAGGCGGTCGCGCAGGAGGTAGGCGAACTGGGCCGGCGCGCGGTGGTCGTCATGGCGGATGTGGCGCAGCCCGACCAGGTACAGGCGATGGTGGATGGCGTAGTCAGTGAGTTGGGAGGACTGGATATTCTGGTCAACAATGCCGGCGTAGAGTCGATCGTCCCCTTCCTGGAGATTACGCCGGAAGAATGGGAACGCGTGACCAATATCAATCTGCGGGGCGAGTTTCTGTGTGCGCAGGCTGCGGTCCGCCAAATGATCGACAGCGGGAACGGAGGCGCGATCGTCAATATTGGCTCGGTGCAGGCGGGGATGGTGCTGCCGGGCCGGGCGCACTACGCGCCGAGCAAACGTGGTGTGGAGGCGCTGACCGCGAATCTGGCGGTTGAACTGGCCGAGCACAATATCCGCGTCAACTGCATCAACCCGGGATTGATCGACACGGACATGACCAGCTGGGTGATGAAGGACCCTGAGATTTTGCCGATTGTGCTGGAGAAGATTGCTCTCAAGCGTGCCGGCGAGCCGGACGAGATCGGGCAAGTGGCGGCATTTCTGGCATCGGACAAGGCAAGCTACGTGACGGGGCAGTCTTTATACGTGGACGGTGGATTCCGAATCATGTAAGAGGCCGGCAGCAGACTGCGAGCAATTCACCCGGGCAATTATTGTGAGGAGAGGACCATGAAGATAGGCCATACTGGAATCACCTGGGGAATACCGGGGGATGTTGAGCAGGCGTATCGCGAGACTGCCGAACTGGGCTATCAGGGCTTTGAGACTTTTGCGTTCAAGATTCTCGAGCTTGATGGGAGCAGGGCGGGTGGATACCGCGGCCTGGTCGACAGTTTTGGCATTCCAACCGCTGCGGCGTACTGCTACAAGGAGTGGATCAACCCGGATACGGCGGCGGCCGACCAGGAGAGCGCCAGGCGGGAGGCCGATGGGCTGCGCGCGCTGCCCGGGAGTGAGACGCTGGTGCTGCAAGCGGGTCCGCGTCCTGCGGAGGGCTATACGCAGGACCAGTTCCGGCGACTGGCGGATGCGCTGAACCAGATCGGAGCGTATTGCCACGGGAACGGGCTGGCGGCGGGACTGCACCCGCACACGGGAACGGCTATCGAGACCCGGGAGGACATCGACACGATTTTGGGGCTGGTGGATGCAGCGCTGATCGGATTTGCGCCGGATACGGGGCAGATCGCCAAGGGGGGCAGCGACATTCTGGAGGTGATGCGCACGTACCGCGAGCGCATTGTCCATGTACATCTGAAGGACTGGAACGGCAGCTACGAGCGGGATGGCGACGGCAAGGAGATTGACCGCAGCGGCTACGTGAACTACGAGCCGATCGGAAACGGAATTCTGCCGATGCCTGAAATCTTCGCCATCCTGGCGGAGAATGGCGGATTCGGCGGTTGGGTCAACGTTGAGTTGGATGGAACGCCGCGTGCGCCGCGGGCGGCGCGAGAGGCGGCGAGGATGAGCCGGGCGTATCTTGAATCGGTGCTAGGCGATGATGTCGCCTGGACTTCCTGAGGATCGAGGGTGCGATGGTCCCTTGGAAAAGAGTCTGGGCCGGGAGAAAGAGATAACTGAAAACCGACATGAAGAAGAGTTTCGTAGACGCGCTCAGGGAGGATGATCTGGCTGTCTTGCGGGCAGCTCCTAAAGTCGACCTGCACTGCCACGCTTATTTCAGCACGCGCCGCCACAATCTGGAAAGTCGGCTGGGCTGCAGGCTGGAACCTCCTCCAGAGAAAATGAATAAACTGGGGGGCATGATCGTGTACGCCATGGACGTTCTGGACCCCCACTTGCGAAATCGCGAGACCATCGAGTTCGTGGCAGAGTCTGCGCTACGCGACGCGATTGGGGACGGCGTCGTTTTGGTGGAGATAAGCTTCGACATTCGACGCGCTGCGTACTATGCAGACGGTTTGACCGGAGTCGTGGGGCATCTGCGAGAGCTGGTCGCGCGTTTCCAGCCACAGATCGAACTGCGCCCGGAGTTAGGAGTTCCCCGTCAGGCGGCATCGGACCCGGAACTGATGTCACGGGCGCACGAGGCAATCGGATTGGGCTTTTTTCAGTCGATCGACCTGTACGACCACCAGGAGGCGTGCGAGCCTGAGGACGTCGAATCACTTTATGCAGAGGCAAAGGCCGCGGGCTTGAAGTTGAAAGCGCATGTCGGAGAGTTCGGGGGCGCGGAGGAGGTCCGGCGGACGGTGGAATTGCTGGAGCTGGACGAGGTACAGCACGGTATTGGCGCGGCGGAGTCGGTGGAGGTGATGCGCTGGCTGGCCGGGAACGGGATTCGACTGAATGTGTGCCCGACGAGCAATGTGATGCTGGATGCGGTACCTGACCTGGCGAGTCACCCGATCCGGCTGCTCTTTGACAACGGCGTGCCGGTGACGGTCAACTCTGACGACCCGATGATATTCGACCAGAGCGTTTCGGACGAGTATCGCAACCTGTACAGGGCAGGCGTTTTCAGCGCGGACGAGCTGGACGGAATCCGGCGGGCGTCGCTCGAGGGCTTCGACAGTCGGGTCGCTAACTATTCTGAACTGTGATAGGCTACCACTGTAGACAACCCCCACACCCACCAGCGGTCACCCGACAATCCTTACATTTCCCAAATCGCTTAGAGGAGAAATACGGACATGTATGTCATCATCGCCCCGTTGAAGATCAAGGAAGAGTATACGGAACGGTTCATCGAAGAGATATTGCTGGACGCCCAGGGTTCGGTGGCGCATGAGCCCGGTTGTCTGCGATTTGACGTGATCCGGGATGGCGACGATCCGAATACGATCTGGCTGTATGAGGTCTATGAGGACGAGGCCGCGTTCCAGGCGCACATGCAGACGCCCCACTTCATCAGGTGGCGGGATACAACCGAGGACTGGGTGGCTGAGCGACCCGAAGGCAGAGCGATTGGGGCTTCTGTCCTGTGGCCGCCCCGCGCAGACTGGGATAAGTAAAACGGCGCCGGCATTCCAAGAGATGGAAATGGCCTGAGCAAAGGGAGCAAACCAATGTCATTCACGACACGCCCGGTCTTCATGGGTCGCAACGGCGTCGTCACCGCCGGACATTATCTGGCGGCGGGGGCAGGCATGCGCATGTTCGAGAAGGGGGGCAATGCGATCGATGCCGGAGTGGCCGCCGGGTTCGCGCTCAACGTGTTGGAGCCGCAGTCTAACGGCATCGGGGGCGAGGTCCCGATCCTCATCTACAGCGCGCGGCAGAAGCGGGCGTACGCCATCAACGGGCAGGGCTACGCGCCCAAGGCCGCCACCATCGCCTGGTTTCGCTCTCAGGGAATCGAGATCATACCGGGCGACGGTTTTTTGCCGGCGACCGTGCCGGGGGCGTTTGGCTCGTGGACGACCGCACTGCAACAGTTTGGGCGTTTGCGGCTCCGGGATGTATTGGAGCCGACGATCGAGCTAACGGAAGAAGGGTTTCCGGTCTATCCGGGGTTGCACGGTTCACTGGCCAATCTCAAGGAGAAATTCGAGAACGAATGGCCCAGTTCGGCGCGGGCTTATCTGCCGAACGGGCGGGCGCCGGAGGTGGGCGAGATCCTGGCCAATCCGGACTGGGCGGGGACGTTCAAGGCAACGGTTGACGCCGAGATACGCAACAGTCACCTTGGTCGTGAGGCGGGGATTGTCGCGGCCCGCGACTATTTCTACAAAGGGCCCGTCGCGGAAAAGATGGTCGCCTTTCAGCGCGAAACAAAGGTGCGCGACGCCAGCGGGCAGTGCAACGCCGGCCTGCTGGCGGAAGCCGATTTCCACGAATACGTCACCAAGGTGGAGTCGCCGGTCACGTTCAACTATCGGGGTTACGATGTGCACAAGTGTAACACTTGGTGCCAGGGGCCCGTCTTCCTGCAGCAGTTGGCGCTGCTCGAAGGTTATGAACTCGGCGCGTTCGAACACAATTCAGCCGACTACATCCACACCGTGGTCGAAGCGTCCAAGCTGGCATTCGCCGACCGTGAACAGTATTATGGCGACCCGGACTTTGTGGACGTGCCGCTAGATCGCCTGCTATCGAAGGCGTATGCGTCCGCTCGCCGGGAACTGATAGACGCGCAGCGGGCGTCGCTGGAATTGCGGCCGGGCGATGCCCCCGCCAGCACGCCCACTCATGCGGAAGCTGATCCGAACGTCTACACGGGGGATACGACGCACGCCGATGCGGTTGATTACGAGGGTAATTTGTTCGCGGCGACGCCCAGCGGCGGCTGGATACCCTCTTCGCCGGTGATCGAAGGCTTGGGCTTCCCGTTGGGGACGCGGGGGCAGATGTTTTACCTGGACCCGAATCACGCCAATGCGCTCGTACCGCGCAAACGGCCGCGTACGACGCTAACGCCATCGCTGGCGACAAAGGACGGTGAACCGTTCATGGCTTTCGGCACGCCAGGCGGCGATAGCCAGGACCAGTGGACACTGCAATTCTTCCTCAATGTCATCGACTTCGGCATGAACCTGCAAGAGGCGATTGATGCGGCAAGCTTCCACACCAACCACTTCCCCAACTCCTTTTATCCGCACAATGCCAAGCCAGGCAGCCTTACGCTTGAGGCGCGCATCCCTGAATCTGTGCGCGACAAGCTCGCAGAGCGCGGCCACAAGGTAACGGTGGGCGGGGCGTGGAACCACGGCAAGGTGCTTGCCATCACTTTCGACCCGAAGAGCGGTCTTATCTCTGCCGGCGCGTCGCCGCGTGGGCAGATCGGATATGCGATGGGGCGGTGAAGGGCAGAGGTCAGTGGTCAGTGGTTAGTTGTTAGTTGTTAGAAGTTAGAAGTGGCAGACACCCAATGATGCTTTTTTGATAGTTGGAGGTGGGAAATGCAATCGCCACACGGAATTACGGCTTCGGCGTTTCGCCCGTCGGTGATGGGCAGGAACGGGATGGTTGCGTCCGGGCACGCGCTGGCGTCGCAGGCGGGAATTCAGGCGCTGATGGCCGGAGGCAATGCGGTGGACGCGGCCATTGCTACGGCGGCCGCGCTGGGCGCGGTTGAGCCGGCGGGTTCGGGGGTCGGCGGCGACGGCTTTATTCTGATCTATTGGGCGGAGACCGGGGAGGTCAGCGGGGTGAACGCGACCGGTCCTGCTCCCGGGGCAGCCACGCGCGAACGCTATCTGGAGGATGGCGGGATCCCAATGAAGGGGATACGCAGTGTTTCGGTGCCCGGCCTGGTGGACGGCTGGTTGCTAGCGCACGAGCGCTATGGTGGGCTGCCGCTGGAGAAGGTCTTCCGGCCCGCGATTTCATTGTGTGAGGACGGGTTCCCAGTCAGCCATCTGCTGGCGGAACAGATACGGGGAGAACAAGGGCGTTTTGCGGCGGACCCGCACACGCGCGCTGTCTACACGGATGATGGTGAGCCTATCCCGACTGGCTCATTGCTATGTAACCGCAACCTCGGTACGACGCTGCGCAAGATCGCACAAGATGGCCGCAAGACACTCTATGAGGGCGAAATCGCGAGGGCTATCGCCGATTTCAGTCGAGCCCACGACGGCTTCTTGACCGAAGAGGACCTGGGCAACTTTCACGCGCATTGGGCAGAGCCGATCCACGTAGGCTATCGCGGCTACGAGGTCTACGAGATGCCGCCCAATTCGAGCGGACATATTCTGTTGCAGGAGTTGAATATTGTTGAACTGTTCGACTTGCAGACCATGGGATGCAACACTGCCGAAAGTATCCATTTGATGGTGGAGGCGAAGAAACTTGCTTTCGCCGACCGTGAGAAGTATATGGCGGATCCGGAGTGGGTCGATATTCCGATGGAGGGGATGCTATCGAAGTCGTATGCGGCTGAGCAGGCCGAGCGAATCGATATGGGGCGGGCGGCGGTCGATGTCGCGGCCGGCGGACCGGAAGCGCACGAAGACACTACCTGCTTTTGTACAGCGGATCGAGCGGGAAATCTGGTCTGCATACTGCAGAGTATCCAGTCTGGCTTCGGTTCGAGCCTGATCGCGGGTGAGACGGGCATCCTGCTCAACAACCGCATGACGTACTGGCACCTGGAAGAAGGGCACGCGAATTGCCTGATGCCGGGCAAGCGAGTACGGCATACGATGAATCCTGTCATCATAACCAAGGACGGGAGACCGCTAATTGCGTGCGGGACGCCGGGCGCGGATACGCAGGTGCAGACGAATCTGCAGCTTGTTACGCATATGCTCGACTTCGGCATGACGCCGCAGGAGGCGGTTTCGGCGCCGCGGTGGCGGAGTTTGCAAAACCCGATGGAATCGACGATCCCGCACGTGTGCTCCAACAACCTGCAGGTGGAGGACCGTTTTCCGGAGGCGGAGCGGAAGGAGCTGGCGCGGAGAGGGCACGAACTGGAGATGGTGGGGGATTGGGGCGGCCCGGGCAGTGCGCAGGCGATCATGGTGCATCCGGAGTCCGGCGCGCTGATCGGGGGTTCTGATCCGCGGCGGGACGGGTACGCGGTCGCGTATTAGGTTTCGTTGATATTCTGGGAAGGGCGCCAGGAATTCAACGGGAACGGCAAGCATGCAGGCTTGTTTGATATCCTTCTGGCTTGCGTGTTGTGGAAAGCAAGACCAATCGATCCGCGAAGGCACGCGAAGGGGCGCGAAGAATACCTAAGGCGTTTCGGATTTTAATTGCGTAGCTGCGCGGCCCTGCGGAGATAGGTAGTTTGCTACTGGAAGGCAGACTTTTGTTGAAGTTGCCTTGCAAATCCCGAGGGACAGCGTTCATTCCACGCGAGATCTTCAGGTTTTCCCTTTACATAGCAGTTCCTACGTAAACAGGGAAGGCTCTTGGCTTCCGCAATCGGGCGCCTGACAGTTTCTGCAAGAGAGGAATTATGGCCGTTTCTACTCCCAATATATTGTTTCTGATGACGGACCAGATGCAGGGCCGGGTGCTGGAGCCGGACAATCCGTGCCAGACGCCGCATCTGGACCGACTGGCGGCGAGGGGGGTGCGCTTTCGCCGGGCGTATACGCCGAACGCGGTCTGCTCGCCGGCGCGCGCCAGCCTGATGACGGGTCTGTTGCCGCATAATCACGGTGTGCTCTATGTTGTGCACACGGTTGACGACGATCAGGCGGTGCTGCGCACGGAACATCCTCATTGGGCGGAGCGGCTGACGGAGGCGGGTTACCGCACCGGTTACTTCGGCAAGTGGCATGTGGAGCGTTCGAACGAACTGGCCCAGTTTGGCTGGCAGCAACAGGGTGGGCAGGACATGCGCCAAGACTGGGACTCGGTCAATTTTTCGCTGGAGCGATATCTGGAGAGCGCGCCTGGTTATGAGCCGAACCGCTTCTACGGCGTCTGTGACCGGCCGGCCGGTGAGCGCGGCATGGGCAAAAAGACGGACGCGGCGCTGGGATTTCTCGACGCAGCCATGGAGGAAGACGCGTCCTGGTGCTGTTTTGTCAGTTTTACCGAACCGCATGACCCCTTTTTCTGCCACGAGGAGACGTTCGCGCAGTATGACGTGGACTCGATTCCGCTGCAGCCGAACGTCCACAACAGTTTGGAAGGCCAGCCGAATCTGTACAAGAGGTCGGCGCAGGTGTGGAGCGACTGGACGGACCGGGAACACCGGGAGGCGGCGGCCTGCTACTATGCCTCGATCAGCGAGATCGACGAGCAGTTCGGGCGTCTGCTGGCGCGGGTGGAACGCGCTGGGCAGCTTGACAATACTATCGTGGTGCTGACATCGGACCATGGAGATTTTCTGGGCGCGCACGGGTTGTATTGCAAGAATATCGGCGCGTTTGAAGAGGCGTACAATATCCCCCTGGTGGTGGCCGGGCCGGGCGTGGCGGAGGCGGAGGTGAGCGACGCCCGCGTCGGGCTGCAGGATGTGGGCCAGACGCTGCTGGAGCTGGTGGGAGCGCAGCCGTTGGGCCAGATCGACGGACGCTCCTTTGCACCGGTGCTGGCCAGTCCGCAGGACACATCGGATTACCAGCAGGGCTTTGCTGAATACTTTGGCGGGCGGTATATTATCAGTCAGCGGCTGCTATGGGACGGTGACTGGAAGTTCGTCCACAACGGCTTCGACTATGACGAACTCTACAATCTGGCCGCAGATCCCTTTGAGATGAACAATCTGGCGCAGGATCCAGCACATGCCGAGAGATTGGCGGCGGTGACGCGGCGGATGTGGGAGATTGTGGTTGAGTCGGGGGACCACAGTCTTTTCAACACGCACTATGCGTCGATGCGGATGGCGGCCGTAGGGCCGGGTAGTATTAGTTTTTAGTTTCGAGTTTTCAGTTTTTAGTAACTGCGGCGTTCGCCAATATTAGGAGTTGTCGTTCCGACAAGAGGGAGAGAAGGTAAGAGTCAATATGAATCAACCACTGACTGCCGAGCAGGTCGATTTTTTTCGAGACAACGGTTACCTGGTCCTGCGCAAGGTGCTGGACCCGGAGTTGATGGCGCAGACGCGGGACGCGTGGTGGGATGCGGCGCCGAAGGAGTTGAAACGGGACGATCCGAATTCGTGGGTGGGGGCGTTTGCGGACTCGCGCTTTACGTGGAAATATCGCGACCGCAGCTTTGAGCCGTGGATGGTCGAGCTTCTCTATGGCAATCCCGAGCTGCAGGCGGTGGCGAAGCAGCTACTCGGCCCGGAATTGAAGGTGCCAGAGAGAATTCGCGGTATCTACTGCGTCTTCCCGGATACGGACAAAACGCCGCGGACGGCACACTTTCACGTTGACGCGCACGCGTTTCATCTGGGTGTGGTGGGGTACGTGGACGATGTGCCGCCGGACGGCGGCGGGTTCACGATATGGCCCGGCAGCCACAAGCATTTCTATCATTCGTTCAAGACGGCCTACACGTTTAATCCTTTGCACGAGAAGGAGGAGATGTGGGACTCGGACGAGTGGCGAACTGTGCTGCAGATCGACCCGGTGCACACATATGGGTCGGCGGGAGACGTGGTGCTGTGGCACCACCGCATGGGTCACGGCGCGGGACACAACCGTTCGGGCCAGGTGAGACAGGCGGTATTGTACGACTTCTGCCGGGCCGATCTTGATGCTGTTCAGGACGAGCCTCCGCCGGAGGACATGTGGCGAGACTGGCCCGGGATCAACGGAGGGTAGGGCCGACAGGCGATGAAAATCACAGACATAAAGACATATCTGATGCAGGCCGGTGTGCCAGGCGGCGGCTGGACGAAGCGGAACTGGCTGTTCGTCAAAGTCTTCACCGATGAGGGCATTTACGGTGTCGGCGAGGCGTCGGGGTGGCCGCGGGTGGTGGAGACGGCGATCCGGGACCTGCGCGAGATTGTTATCGGCGAAGATCCGTTTCTGATTGAGCGGATCTGGCAGAAGATTTACCTGGCGATGATGGGGCACGGCATGACCGGAATCGTCGGCGGCGGTGCGCTCACGGGCATCGAGATGGCACTGTGGGACATCAAAGGGAAGGCGCTGGGCGTGCCGGTGTGGAATTTGCTGGGGGGCAAGATCCGGGACCATATCCGGCTCTATGCGCACGCGCAGACAGCGGAAAGGGCGGAGGATCTGGTTGCACGGGGCTTCAGCGGGCTGAAGACGGGGGGTGAGGTCAACCCGATCGCAAAGATACGAACATTGCGGGAGGCGGTCGGACCGGAGATCGACCTGATGGCCGACGTGCACGGTCCGCCCTGGTTCAGCGTACGGGATGCGATCCGGGTCGGCCAAGCGCTGGAGGAGTTCGACCTGCTCTTTTACGAAGATCCGGTGCCGCCCGAGCATGTCGAAAACCTGGCCAAGGTGGCGCGTCACGTCAATCTGCCGATCGCGGCGGGGGAACGGCACACGCAGATTTACGGGGTGCGGGAGCTGATCGAGCGGGAGATCGTGGATGTGATCCAGCCGGATACGGGCCGTGCCGGCGGTCTGATGCAGATGAAGAAGATGGCGGCGATGGCGGAGGCCCACGGGATCGGCTTTGCTCCGCACGACGGCTCTTTGGGGCCGGTGGCGGAGATGGCCGCGGTGCATTTGCTGGCGACACTGCCCAACTTCCTGATCCTGGAGCACCTGGAGGACGACGCGCCGCAGCGGTACGAAGTGATGCAGCCGCAGCCGGAGATCGTCGACGGGTCGATTGTCGTGCCGGATGCGCCGGGGCTGGGCGTGGATATCGTCGAAGATGCGATCGCGCGCTATCCTTCCACCGGCAACGTCTCCACGCCGCGGCAGGATGAGTACGTCTACTTCCAAGCCAAGTACGGCCGAGCAAAATGGCTGGAACAGTAGTTGTTGGCGGCCACTGGAAGCCCTAGAGCGGTTCGCCTTGCGGACCCGTCTCCCCGCTCTGAAAACAGGTGACGTGAGGAGTAGAATGGCAGCCAAATCAGTCCGAACCCACGAGCTTTCGGCGGATGCCAAGAGGAAGCTGCGTTCGGTTTCGACGGCAACGCTAACCAGCCAGCTGCAGAAACATGGCCTGCGCAACACGTTTCTGGCCGGGCTGTACCCGTTGCGGCCCGACCTGCGGATGGTGGGTTATGCCTTCACGCTGCGCTATATTCCGGCGCGGGAAGATCTGGCGGATGAGCGCTATGATAATACCAAGAACGTGCAGAGGCTGGCGGTGGAGGCGGTCGGAGCGGAGGATGTGCTGATCGTAGACGCTCGCGGTGATGTCAGCGCGGCCTCGCTAGGCCACATCCTGGGGACGCGCATCTCCCAGCGCGGCGCGGCCGGTTTTGTGACCGACGGCGCGCTGCGGGATACGCCCGGCTTTCGGGAGTTGGAACTGCCGACGTATATCCGGGCGGCGCACGCTACGACCTCATTTGTGGCCCACCACCCGGTTGAGATGCAGGTGCCGATCGGCTGTGCGGGTGTGGCGGTGACGCCGGGCGACGTGGTCGTGGGCGATGCGGAGGGCGTAGTGATAATACCGGCCCATCTGGCGGAGGAGGTCGCGCAAGGCGGGTACGAGCAGGAGATCAAGGAGGCGTTCTTCCAGGAGAAGGTTGCGGGCGGCGCCAGCATTATCGGTGTTTATCCGCCAAACGACGAGACCCTGGCTGAGTTTGAGCGGTGGCGTCGGGAGAGAGGCGTTTAGCGAGCCTCATGCGGGCGACGGTCTCCTGTGATCCATGGCGGGGTTTATCAGATACCGCAGACAGCCTCGCGTGTCAGGAATTGGGAAACCGGTTCTGAGGCGCTAATCCCCTCGAAGTCCGCGCAGTTCTTCTTCCAACTCGCGAATTCTGGTCGTGTTCGCTTTTTGCCTTCCGCGGCCAAAAAAGTTTGCGGCGACGTTGGCCAGAATCGCGGTTAGCATTACCACGATGATTTCGTTGAATAGTCCCCGTCTTTGCTCCTGATCGGCCACAAAAGACGAAATAAAGGCATCATCGACCAGCTCACTCTCCTGAGCGAGTTCCTGTAGCGTCATTGTGATCCCGGTTGTCGTGGCGCGGAGCCTCGGCCCGTCAGTGATTATCTGGCTCAGGGCGTATAACATCGCCACAATCGTAATTGCATTGAAGATCACCGGCGGCAGCAACTTGCCTTCCATTTCTCATCCTCTTTGTCCAAGCAGTTCGTTTGCGTTTCACGTTTCAGAGTACTGCATATAACCATTATGTAACAACATGCATGTGCCTGGCGCCGGCAAAACGTAAGCCGGGAGCTCGCGCTGTCCTGTGTGGGCAGCACATTCAAATGGTTACGAGGTTTTACTGGAAAACTCCGAGAGGAACAGTTGATCGCGTTTTGATAGTCGGGCTCAAACTGGGGATGGGGTCTTCAATGCTGGTCCAAGATCATGTCAACTGGAGAGCTCTCTGGTTAAGCTGCATAGTTCGAGGTTAACCACTGCCTGGGTATTTGTCCTCTCGGGAACGAGTGGCGGGCGCCTTAGCCATGGCTGTAGTGTGCCGTCTTCGGCGCCGGCGGCCTCGGTTCAGTCTGTGCCGGTTTGCAGTATGGGCGACCGCTCGGCTGTTCGGGTCACGGGCTTCTCATGCGGTGCGGCGTTTCCAGGCGTCGTTGACGTCTGTCTGAACTGGAATCTGCAGGCGCACAATTTTGTCGATCCACGAGGGCACCCACAAGGGGTGCCCCTACGGGGTGGCCGGGTGGAAGGTAATGTCGACGGGCTTAGTCCCCTCGCAGTGTACGCAGCTCCGCTTCGAGTTCGCGGATTCTGGAAGTATTCTTGTGATGTCTGCCCCTGCCAAGATAGTTGGCGACGACATTGGCGAGGATCGCGACAATCATCGTCACGATCAGGTAGTTGTCAAGCCGCGTGCGCTGGTCGCGGTTGGTGGAGAGGCCAGAGACTATCGAGTCGTCCTCAAGGACACCATCTGCGACAAGCTCTTCGAGGGCATGGATGGCATCGGCCGTTCGGATCAAGCGCCCTGAAGCCCCGGTAACAATCTGGAACAGAGAAAACAACAGCGCCACGATGGTAATTACATTGAATATCACAGGTTGGAGTAATTCGTCTCTCACTCTTGAACCTCCCAGTCCAGGTGTTACTGCCTGCTCTTGTCAGACTCAGAATTCAGGGGTATATGAAGACATTGTATCACCAGAGTACGTTAGCGTGTCCAGCGGCGTTTTGTTGCGTTGGGTCAGAATTCGGTGACAAATGTTTGCAACGTGGTTCAGACGCGACCTTTTTGGGTCAGACGTCTCTCTTGAAAAGGAAGACGGCCGCTGGCGTGACCGCTGGAGAATTGTAAGCGAGGCCTCCTGCTAACCTTCCAGCAAGTCTTTCAGTAAATCTTTGGCACGCCGCGATGCCTGCCCCCGATGGCTGATTTCATTCTTGACCGAGGTTGGCAACTCTGCCAAAGTGCGCCCGTGGTCAGGCAGGAAGAAGACCGGATCGTAGCCAAAGCCATGGGACCCTCGCGGCGTCGCGGTTATGATTCCCTCCAGCGTTGCTGTGCAGGTTTCGGGCGCGGCCGCCGGACGCGCAATAGCAACCACGCATTGGAAACGGGCGGTCCATGGGCGGGGATGTGATTGCAACTCCCTCAACAGCATTTCGTATCTGTCCTGATCGGTTGCATCCGTGCCGGCATAGCGGGCGGAGTGCACGCCTGGGGCTCCCTGCAGGGCGTCTACCTCCAGGCCGCTGTCGTCGGCCCATGTCCACAGTCCGGTCATGCCGGCGTATTCCTGGGCCTTCAGCAGGGCGTTGGCGGCGAAGGTACTCCCGGTCTCGGCTACCTCTTCCCGGACGCCGATATCGTCGAGATAGGTGAGGGTCAGGGGCAGGTCATGCAAGAGTCTTCTATACTCCTGTAGTTTGCCCTGATTGTGTGTCGCAACGAGCAGCTTTTGGTCCATGTCAATGCCCTCCGAGATTCGCGTGCCGCCCATCTGCACAGTAGTCTGCCAGCCATGCCGCCGGTCACACAATCAGATATAACACAACGGCGCCAGATTGGTTAAAGGGTGCCCGTCTCTTGCCATATCGCTGTTAAGGGGCTATGATACACGCCGTCGGCAAAGATACCTTCAAGCGACTCTTTAGCACCCCAAGACAGGAGAGGTTTTTCGTGTCGTATCACCCGTTACGCATTTTCAGCGGTTCTGCTCACAAGGAGCTGGCCCTGGAGATTGCCGATACTCTTGGGGTGGAACTCGGTCAATCCACGACTCGCCGTCTGCCCGACAGCGAGACACACGTAATGATCGATGAGGTTGTGCGCGACCAGGATATTTTTCTGGTCCAGTCCTGCTGCCAACCGGTGAACGATCATGTGATGGAGCTGATGCTGTATCTGGACGCCTTCCGGCGAGCCAGCGCACACAGTGTCAGCGTGGTGGTGCCGTATTTTCCCTACTCGCGCCAGGAGCGCATGGCGCATGGCCGCGAGGCGGTCAGCGCACGGGTAATTGCCAATATGCTGGAGGTGATGGGAGCGCATCGCGTGATCTTTGTAGATATCCATGCGAGGGCGATCCAAGGCTTTTTCAATATTCCTGTCGATCCGCTTTCTGCGCTGCCGATCCTGGCGGACTATTTTCGACAACCGGAGTGGGAAAACGCGGCCGTTGTGAGCCCGGACGTGGGCCGGGCCAGTTTGGCGGGCCGATACGCCCAGCTCCTGAATCTGCCGCTGGTGGTGATGCACAAGCGGCGCACGAGCGTCAGCGTTGCGGAAACGACGCACGTTGTCGGTGAAATTGCCGGAATCCGTCCGATCATCATTGACGATATCATGGCCGGCGGCAGCGTTCTCAAGCAGATTGACGCATTGTACGAGGCCGGGGCGGAGGGAACCGCGGCGTTTGCGGTCACACACCCGGTATTGCTGCCGTCTGCGTTGGAGCATCTTGAGACCGACGACCGTATCGCCAAGCTGGTCGTTTCCAACACCTTGCCCGTCCCCCCTGAAAAACGATCCGACAAGGTGGTCGTCCTGTCGATTGCACCGATGCTGGCGGACATTATCAATCGCATCCACCAGGGTCGAAGTATTTCAAAGAAGCTTATACTCATGTAGGAAGGCCTGGCCGGAACGGGATATCCCCTCGACCCATCTGTAACTGGTCAAGCGGGGTTGCCCAGGACCGAGTTACCTGTTTGGGTTCCCCGCTGGGGAATCGCCGGCGGCGCACGTCAGGTCAGTCCTACTCTCAGGATTAACGGTTCCGTTCACTTCGGGAAGGCCGGAGTAACGGATGCCCGGAGGACAGTGTATGGAGACGGCGCAACGTTCCTGGATAGACAGGTCCGATGAAGAAGAAAGCCAAGCCTATGAGGACGACGCGGGTCTCGATCCCGATATTGTCGACGAAGAAGAGATATACGTAGCGTCCTACTCGCAGTTGATGTGGTGGCGATTTCGGAAGCACCGGATGGCGGTACTTTCCGGATTTCTGGTGATCATCCTTTACGGAATCGCGGCTTTTGCCGAGTTCGTTGCGCCGTACGACCCGGAGCAGTCCTTTGTACAGTATAAGTTTGTGCCGCCGATGAATATCCGGATTATCGATGCGGAAGGGAATCTGCGCAGGCCGTTTGTTTACAAAATTATCCGTGAGCGGGACCCCGAGACTTTGCGCAACATTTACAGTGAGGACGATACAACTGTTCATCCGATTCGCTTCTTCGTTCGCGGAACTGAATACGAACTTTGGGGCCAATTTCCCACGAATTGGCATCTCTACGGGTTGGACGTTCCGCATGAGGAGCAGGGAATCTTTCTGATGGGCGCTGACCGGCTAGGGCGCGACCTGTTCTCGCGGCTGTGTTACGGCGCGCGGATTTCGCTGACGATCGGCCTGGTGAGTGTGGTAATCAGCCTGGTGATCGGCATCCTGCTCGGCGGCATTTCCGGCTTCTATGGCGGGGCGATTGACAATGCAATTCAACGCCTGATCGAGTTCATCCGCTCGATTCCGGAGATTCCACTGATCATGGCGCTGGCTGCAGCTCTGCCGGCGGACTGGCCGGTGGTGCGTTTGTATTTCGGCGTCACGATTCTGCTTTCGTTCGTGGGCTGGACGGGACTGGCCCGGGTGGTACGCGGGCGTTTTCTTAGCATGAGAGAAGAGGACTTTGTGATGGCAGCGCGTTTCTGCGGCTCGAGTGAGATGCGCATTATTCTGCGTCACATGGTGCCCTCGTTTCTCAGCCACATTATCGCGTCCTTGACATTGGCGATTCCGGGCATTATTCTGTCGGAAACGGGCCTGAGTTTCATCGGTCTGGGTTTAAGGGCGCCGGCCATCAGTTGGGGCGTGCTGTTGCAGGAGGCCCAGAATCTGCGTTCGGTCGCCCTGGCTCCGTGGGTATTGACCCCCGGCCTGGCGGTGGTACTGGCAGTACTGGCCTTCAATTTTCTGGGCGACGGCATCCGCGATGCCGCCGATCCCTACGCCAAGTAGGTCTGTGAGCAGGTCCTGGTCTAGTTGGACGTAAGCGGCCCCAGCAGACAGTCAGACGTCCAAGAAATCGGAACTGAATGACAGTTGCTCATTCATAAAGAGAACGGATTTCACCCATGACAATTTCTTCTTCGCAAATTGACAGAGTGGCCGACGCCGGCGGGTCAGCGGAGTCCCAGGAGATGCTGCTGGAGGTAAAGGGGCTGAAGACGCACTTTTTCCTGGCGCAGGGAATCGTGCGGGCATTGGAGGGCGTTGATTTCACGGTACGTCGCGGTCAGACGGTCGGCCTGGTGGGTGAGAGCGGCTGCGGCAAGTCGATCACGGCGCGTTCGATCATGGCGATAGTGCCCTCACCAGGACGGGTGGTCGAGGGGGAAGTCCTCTTCCACCTGCAGAACCAGGAGAATGGCAGCGTCATGGACCAGGTTGTGGACATGACCAAGATCGACGCCATGGGCGCGCAGGCGCGTTCGATTCGCGGCGGCGAGATCTCGATGGTGTTTCAGGAGCCGATGACTTCGCTGAGCCCAGTGCACACGATTGGGAATCAGATCATCGAGGCGATCCTGCTGCACCAGGACGTGGACAAGGAGGAGGCGCGGGCGCAGGCGATCGACGTGCTGAACAAGGTGGGTATGCCGCAGCCGGAACGGACGATCGACCGCTATCCGCATCAGTTGAGCGGCGGTATGCGGCAGCGGGCGATGATTGCGATGGCCCTTTCCTGCCGGCCCAGCTTGCTGATTGCGGACGAACCAACGACGGCGCTGGACGTGACGACGCAGGCGCAGATTCTGACGTTGATGCGCGAGCTGCAGGATGAGCTGGGGATGGCGATCATCTTCATCACGCACGATTTGGGTGTGATAGCGCAGATGGTCGACTACGTGGTGGTGATGTATCTGGGCGAAGTGGTGGAGATGGCTGACGTCGACACCATTTTCTATGATCCCAAGCATCCGTACACGCAGGCGCTGCTGCGCTCGATTCCGCTGTTGGGACGCAAGTCGTCCCAGGGGATTACCAGCCAGTTGACGGCGATTCGCGGCTCGGTCCCGGACCCATATTCGATTCCGGAAGGATGTCCGTTTCACCCGCGCTGCCGCAAGGCGATTGCCGGCGTGTGCGATACACGCAACCCACCTTTGCTGGAACTGGAAGGCGGCCATATGGTCCGCTGTGTGCTGTACGAATAGCGGGCCAAATCCGACTATAGACTGGAATCTTTCTTGGAGGTCGCGCATCGCGACCTCTTTGCATTGCGCCACATCCAAACAAGAAAAGAAGACAATTGGAGTGATCGATTTATGAGCACAGAGTTGGACGCTCAGCCGGCCGGAGAGGCTAATGGGCCGGAGGCTGAGGGTCAAATGGCATTGACGCCGGTCTGGCAGGAGTCCGCTCTGCAGGCCGGTTTTGTACATGACTGGCTGGTGGCGGGGCCGCTGGCAACGCCGATCGCGCGGGTTGAAGGATACACAGGTCCGGACTACAAGAACCGGATTGTCGCAGATGTCAGAGCGGAGGCTGCTGCGGGCGGAAACGGGGGGGAGGGTGCGATCCCGGCGTCTGCGGAAGTATTCGCGGGCGCGTTGGAGAGGCACAGTTTTGTCCCTGACCGTGAGGAGACGAGGTGGCGCGTTGTGCGCTGCCTCGACGACCACTTTGTTGACCTGTCGACATTTCAGCATACGCCCCATTATCTGCAAGCGTGGGCATTCTGTGTACTGGAGGTTCCCGATGCGTGCGAGGTGACCTTTGCGCTGACGACAAACGGCCCGGCGGACATCTGGGTCAACGGGGAAGCGTGCCAGCGGGTGGAGCATTTTCACCACCAGTTGCCGGAAACGGTCTCCTTCGCGACGAAGCTGAAGGCGGGGCGCAACGAGGTCGGCGTTTGTTTCGAGGCGGTAGCGTTGCGAGAGTGTCCGTATGTGATGGCGCTGCAGTTGACTGACCAAAGTGATGGCGACAGGAAGTCAGTTGAAAGCTTCCGTGTGCTGCTGCCGACATCGGTGCGGCCGGCGAGCAGGAGGCAGGCGCTGGAGTCGATCTTCGACCAGGCTTTCCTGGACCGGGACGTATACAGCCGGCATGCGAAGGTGACTGTGAGCTGGCCGGATGGGCAAGCGGTGTCCGACGATTTTGCGCTGCGGTTGATGCGCAAGGGTGGACGCATCTACAGCGAACACCACACGAAGGGTGAGAAGCGGGAAGAGGTGGTCCTGGGGACTGCGTTCCAGTTTCCGCAGGACGACTACGAAGTCTTTCTCTTCCCCAATCCCGAGCACTATTATGTCAACGACCTGCGGGTTGAACGACGGTTGGACGTTCACATCGTCGGCAACACCGAATACTCCACGGAGCGCTACGGCACCTACCCGCAGCGGCGAAGGGAGGCCTTGCTCAATGCCGCACGGCGCGGCGCGGAGGGCAACGTTTTTTCCGAGATTGCGGCGATGGAACTCGGCATGTGGGACAATCTCAATGAGCAGGTGATTCTGGACTGTATCGCTTCGATAAACGAGCGGGCCGATTGCAGCGACTTCGACCTGGTGGGTCTGCTGGGCATGGCGGGGCGCTATATTGAGGAGCCGGGGTTCCCGCAGGCGCTGGTCGAGCCGCTGCAGGACTGTTTTCTTAACTTCCGCTATTGGATGGACCAGCCGGGCGCGGATGCGATGTGCTTCTGGTCGGAGAACCATCAGATCCTCTTCCATGCCTGCGAAATCCTGGCGGGTCAACTGTTACCGGAGGAGCTGTTCACGAATGCCGGCCTGACCGGCAGTGAACACCGCGCCCTAGGAGAGGAAAGGGCGCTTTCGTGGCTGCGCAAGCGGGCTGCGGGTGGTTTCCGGGAGTGGGACTCGAATACATACTTTGAAGAGGACGTGCTGGCTCTCAGCCACCTGGTCGACCTGGCTGAGAACGATGACGTGCGTGAACTGGCAGCGGTTGTGCTGGACAAGATGTTCTTCGGGCTGGCGGTCAACTCCTTCAAGGGGGTGTTCGGTTCCAGCCACGGTCGGACCTATTCACGCTTTATCAAGGATGGCTTTCGGGAGCCAACGTCGGGCATCGCGCGGCTGCTATGGGGCAAGGGGATCTTCAACCGGAGCATCCGGGGGATCGTGAGCCTGGCGTGCGCGGTGAACTATCAGCTGCCGCCGGTTATCGAGGCGATCGCGATTGACCCGGCTGACGAGATTTGGAACCGGGAACGGCACGGGGGTCAGCTGGAGGCGTGGTGCGACCGGGAAGAGGGCAGTTGGGAGGTAAACAAGGTCACCTATAAGACGCCGGACTATATGCTGTGTTCGGCGCAGGATTACCGGCCGGGAGAATCCGGTTACCAGCAGCATATCTGGCAGGCGACCTTTTCGCCGGAGGCGGTAGTTTTTGTTACGCACCCGCCGTGTCTCAGCGAGGACGGCTCTCACCGGCCGAACTTCTGGCATGGGAACGTCGTGCTGCCGCGGGCTGCCCAATGGAAGGATCTGCTGGTTTCGGTCCACAGGCTGCCGGAGGATGACTGGCTGGGCTTTACGCATGCCTATTTCCCGATCTATGCGTTTGACGAGCACGAGATCCGGGACGGCTGGGCGTGCGCCCGCGTCGGGGACGGCTATCTGGCGATGACGGCTTCAGCGGGGCTGACGCTCACCGAAACGGGCAGGAGCGCGTTTCGAGAGTTGCGGTCCTACGGGCAGAACAACATCTGGGTGGTGCAGATGGGGCGGGAGGAAACGGACGGCAGTTTTGCTGAATTCGTGGAGAAGGTGACGGGGCTGGATGTCACGTTCGGGGAGGACAGCGTCCATCTGACCAGTCTGCGGGACGAGAGCATCGACTTTGGCTGGGAAGGGCCTCTGCTCGTCAACGAAAATGAGGAACCGACCAGCGGGTTCCTGCACTTCGACAACCCCTACTCCAGCACGGAACTGGGCTCGGAGAAGATGAGCATTCAGTTCATGGACCTGTTGATGCAGCTTGATTTTTCGTAAGCCCTAGTCGCCGTTTTCTTCGGGGCGGATTATGACCATGTAGCGCATGGGCGCCTGGCTGGTGTTGAGCAGGCCGTGCAGTTTGTGCGGGTCGAATACGACTGCTTCGTTGGCGCGTAGCGGATGGCTTTCGCCGTCAATTTCCAGCTTCCCCTCTCCTTCAATCATATAGAAGGCCTCGAAGCCGCCATGCTTGTGAGGTGGATGTGAGCGTTGTCCGGCATCCACCTCCGAGATGTGGACGCGCAAGGGTTCGCCTTCCACATCGGCGTCGAGAAGATAGCGGGAGATTCCCTTTTTTTCAAGATCCAGGAACTGCACGGTTCACTTCCTTTCCGCGAGGGCGGTTGCCAGCTGCAGCTGCTCGCCGGCCTGTCTGAAGAAGATTCTGCTCAGCGGCGCGGGTAGAAGACATCGAGCAGTGGTTCGATGTCGGTGTAGTCGTAGCCGTAAGTTTCTTTGAAGCGCTCCTGAATCTGCTCCTCGGCTTTAGAGGGGGAGCGCAGGGGGAAGGCCAGCGGCTGCTTGTTCATGAGCGCGGATTCGGAGGCGGCCAGGGACATTTCCTGATCGAGGCGGGCTTCCTGCACGCCGTAGGTGGGTTCGATGTCGTGAAGGACGGCGTTGGCGATGCTCATGAACTGGTCGGCCATGTCGACGCCGCGGCCGTTGTTTTCGCCGATACCGAGATGGGCGTAGGGGTTTTCCCAGACGATCTCCCGGTCGGGCAGCTGCAGGCTGATGCTTTCAAGGACGTTGCGGCCCTCGACATCGATGAAGGAGCGTTGCGGCTGGTAGGGGACGCCGCTGGCGCCGTCCTGGTAGGTGGCGGGGTCGGTGAAGTAGACGGTTTCCTCGACGATGGCGCCGCGGGTGCCATCGATCTGGGAGATGCTGACCATTTTGCGGCCCAGAGAGCGGGCGTGGATGACATTTGAGTAGATCATGGTGGCGGCGGCACCGTTCTCGAATTCCAGGAAGCTGGTGGTGCAGTTTTCCTGGGAGTGGTGGCGCTTCATGCGGTCGATGATGGGCACGACGTCGGTCACGTGAGTGATGCCGAGGATCGACTTGGGGGGGCTGCCGGCGAGGAGGCGCAGCATGCTCATGCCGTGGTAGCCGCCTTCGTGGAAGATGCGGTAGATGCGTCCCACTTCGCCGATGATGCCGGAGTCGATGACCTTGGCCTGGAAGCGGGCCAAGGGGACGCGGTGGTAGTTCTCGGCGACCTCCAGCTTGATGTTGTTGCGCTCGGCGGCCTCTATCATCATGTCGGTCATGGGGCGGGTGGTTGAGACCGGTGTTTCAACGATGATATTGATGCCGTTCTCGGCGAGGTAGCAGCAGATGGGATGGTGGGCGTCGCCGGGGACGACGACGTCGACGACATCCAGATCTTCTCCGTCCACCAGGTCGCGGACGCTGGTGTAGGCGTTGACGCCGTACTCAGCAGCGACTTCGCGCAGGACCTCTTCTTCCTTGTCGCAGACGGCGACGAAGTCGAACACTTCGTTCATTTTTGGATAGATAGGCAGGTGAGAACTGCGGCCGCGGCGGCCCAGACCGATGAGGGCCAACTTCAATTTGCGTGGCATCGTTTGCGTTTCCTTTGTCGGTGTGGGGATTGTGCGATCCGGGTTGGCGAGGTTAGCCGAAGCAGATCCAGCGGACCCAGTTGTCGGCGCGCAGGCTGTGGTCGGTCCAGGGGGCGAGGAGGATGAGGTCGGTGGGCCCGACGGTGGTGCTGTCGCCGTCGATGGTGACGGTGGCCTCGCCTTCGAGGATGTACCAGAAGCGCCGCTCCCCGTGCTTCTCCGGTTCGAACGGGTTTGCGGGTGTGGTGATGCGGACGGCGAAGTGGTCGATCTGGTCCTGCACTTCGCGGATCTCGTAGCCCTTACGGTTGTTGAGCTCGGGGATGGCGCTGCCTTTGATGATCATGGGATTCTCAGTTTCTAGTAGTCAGTTTTTAGTTTTTAGTGACGGCGGTCGAAACCCGGTCGAGCCGAAGAGTCAATAGCGTTTGTTATAAGCTGGCGTAGGGGTCGGCGGCGTCGCGCATGCCGTCGCCCATGAAGTTGAAGGCGGTTACGGCGATGACGACCATGAGGGCGGGGGCGACCATGGTCCAGGGGGCGATGGCGACGGCGCTGATGTTCTGGGCCTCCTGCAGGAGGACGCCCCAGCTGATGGCGGGCGGGCGCAGGCCGAGACCGAGGAAGCTGAGCGCTGTTTCGGCGAGAATCATCGAAGGAATTGCCAGCGTCATGGTGGCGATGATGTGGCTGAGAAAGGAGGGGAGCATGTGACGGAGGATGATGCGCAGTTCGCCGCTGCCGGAGAAACGGGCCGCCATGACGAACTCCTCCTCACGCAGTTGCAGGAACTTGCCGCGCACGACGCGAGCCATGCCGGTCCAGCCAATAAAGGAGAGAATTACAGTAATGCTGAAGTAGACGTAGAGAATCGGCCAGCCGGGCGGCAGGGCCGCGCTCAGGCCCATCCAGAGCGGAATAGACGGGATCGAGCGCAGAAACTCGATGACGCGCTGGATAATATTGTCGACGGTGCCGCCGTAGTAGCCTGAGAGGCCGCCCAGCAGGATGCCGAGGACCAGACTGATGACAACGCCGATGAGGCCGATGGAGAGAGAGAGGCGCGCCCCATAGGCGACGCGGGAGAACATATCGCGGCCAAGGCGGTCGGTGCCCAAGAGGAAGAAGCCCTGTTCTTCGTGGGGCACGTCCAGACCGAAGAGCTTGGTGGTAACAGCAACTTCACCCCACAGCTTGTACTCTTCGCCCTTAGGGAAAAAGCGGATGGGATGGATAATCTCGGTATCCTCGTGGTAAGTATTGCGGAAGGTCTCCGGATCCCGTTCGCGAATGGTCTGGTAGATAAAGGGCATGCGCCAGTTGCCGTCGGCATCGACGATATGAATCGGCGTCGGCGGGTGCAATTTGTATTTGACGAACTTGGCATCAGGATCGTATGGCGCGACGAATTCACTGAAGGCCGCGATCAGATAAAAAGCGATCACAACAAAAGTGCTGAAGACGGCGACGCGATGCCGGCGGTAGCGCCACCAGATCAACTGCCAGAAGGAGGCGACTGCGATGTTGGCCTCGTCGTCCCGGGTTTCCAGGTAGCGCTCTTCCTCTTCAGGGTCGTCCTCGTATGGAGTTTGGTTTTGTTCGTCGATCGTCATCGTCTGTTCAGGTCCATTTAATAGCGCTTGGATTTCCAAATGTTTGGCATTCGACACTCGCTTTCAAGAGACGAAGAGTCAGCGCATGAGACTGCTATGCAATCTCTTCCAGTCGGATGCGAGGATCAACCCATGCCAGCAGCAGGTCGGAAAGCAGTGTGCCGATCACCGTAAGTACGCTAAGCATCATGATGAAACTGCCGGCCAGAAACATATCCTGGTTAATTAGTGCTGTAAAGAGCATGGGGCCTGTCGTCTGCAAACTCAGTACGATGGCCACGATGGTGGTGCCAGAAATGAGGTCCGCCAGCGACCAGCCCACGGTACTGAAGAAGGGGTTGAGGGCGACGCGGGTCGGGTATTTCCAGATCAGTCTTGTCTCTTTGACACCTTTGGCGCGCGCGGTTTCGACATAGGGTTTGTTGAGTTCGTCGAGCAGATTGGCGCGGGTGATGCGGATGCCATTGGCGGTGCTACCCACGGCCAGGATCACGATTGGGATCCAGACATGGGCCAGAAGATCAAGGATCCGGTCGATGGTCCAGGGCGCGTCCATATATTCGGGGCTGAAGAGGCCGCCGACGCTCATATCCGAATAGCTGGTCACGAGCCACATGATTACGAGGGCGAGCATGAACTCCGGCAACCCTTTGCCAATAAAATTGAGCGCGGTGACGACATAGTCGATCACCGAGTATTGATGGGTTGCCGAATAGACCCCTAATGGGATTGAAACGAGCCAGCCGAAAAGCAGGGTTGTAAACGAGAGAATGAAGGTGAGGCCGAGCCGGTCCCAGATCAGGTCTTCCACAGGTTTCTGGAACAACATCGACTCACCCCAGTCGCCGCGCAGGAGGATGCCGGAGATCCATTTGAGGTACTGGACATGCTGGGGCTGGCCGAGGCCGTATCGCCGCTCCAGTCTGGCCATCAGGACCTCGTCGACCTCGTCGCCCTGCTCGCGCAGTTGCGCGGCGTAGGTTGTCAGATAATCGCCCGGCGGAAGCTGGATGATGATGAAGGTGACGACCGAGATCACGAAGAGTGTCGGTATCATCACGGCGAAGCGGCCGAGGATGTATGAGAACATGAAGGACCTCGAGGAGAGAGTAGAGAGGAGTGAGGAGAGAGAAGTGCGTCCCTCCTCACTCTTATCTTTTCAGAGCTTTGCTTTACATATGCATTGACGGATCATCCCAATACCAGGTGGCATTGTCGATGATGTGCTCGTAGACGCCACGGCAGCAGTCCCAGGGGTTGCCGGCGTGGATGCCTTTGAAGCCGTTCTTGACCATGACGAGGCGGGGCAGTTCGCCGAAGAAGCCGACGGAGGGCAGCTCTTCGGACCAGATCTCGAGAATCTGCTTGAAGAGATCGGCCTGCGCTTGTTCGCCGGGTGTGGCGCGAATCTGATCCCACAGGTCCCAGATTGTCCAGATCCAGTGGCCGGCGGGCGGCTCCTGGGCGATGGGATTGGATGGGTCCAGTTTCCATGCGGTCCAGGCATTGCACCAGGGGCGGTCGTTAATATTGCGGTGCTTGACCCAGACTTGGGGATCGGCCAACGGTACAAGGTTGCGATCCATGAACGACGTAGTACATTCGACGTCGTTGGACTGGTGAAGCTCGATGCTGAGGGAACGGTCGACGCCGCGATAGTTGACTTCGAAACCGAGGTCACCGAGGTAATCGATGAACGTCTGACTGAGGTCAGAGATTTCGGCGCCACCCAACATGGTCCAGGTGATGCGTTCGCCGCTGCCATCTTTCCAGAGGCGGTAGCCGTCGGAGTCCCTATCGACGTAGCCGAGGCCGTCGAGCAGAGCATTGGCTGCGTCGGGGTCGTAGTCGAGGTAGGCGTTGCTGAGCTTCGCGTGATGCACGGGAGACTCGACTGGAGGTCCGTATTGCATATTGGTTCCGAACCCATCGTAGATCAGTTCCCTGACTTCGTCGCGGTTGAAGCCGAGAGAGACGGCGATGCGGAAGTCGCGTTCCTGGAAGAGTTCGCGGCGGCGGTCGTCGTTGGTGGTCATGTTGAAATGGACACCATAGACGGCGGTCCATCGCCAGAACTGGATTTTGTAGTCGCCACTTTCCTCATTTTCCTTGAGTACGGTGAGGTCGGTGTTGCGGATGTGGCGGGACTGGCAGTCGATCTCACCGTTCACGAGTCGCAGGGCATGTACGTCGGAGTCCTGGAAGAGGCGGAAGGCGAGGTCGTCAATGTAGGGAAGCTGGTTGCCGGCGGTGTCCACTGCCCAGAAGTAGGGGTTGCGCGTGCAGTTGACGATCTCTTCGGTGTAGTCGCTTTGCAGAATCCACGGATAGAGCATGGGGCAGTCGGGGTTTTCGTGGCGTCCGCTGCGCATATCGGTGTAGAGTTCGGTCCAGTTGTCGAGGCCGGCGTCGGCGATTTTCTGGTCGAGCGCGGCCTGGTCATCGGTATGGTCTGGGTGGAACTGACTCATGTAAGCAGCTGAGCGCACGGGGCTACTGAGTACAACACCGCCTTCGAGGTGGAAGAGGGCGTTGGGCCCGGCGAACTTGAAGATGACGGTCGTGTCGTCGGGAGCCGTCATCTCGACAGGCACGTTTACACCGTCGACCGGGCTGGTGAGCCAGCCGGGGAAGACCGGTGTCAGCGTCTCGTTCTTCATCTCTTCCTCGAACCAGAAGACAAAGTCGGCGCTTGTGAAGGGTTCGCCACTGGACCACTTCATGCCTTCTCGCAAGTTGAAGACGTATTCGGTGGCATCGTCGCTGACCGACCAGGAATCGGCAATCATGGGGTTGATGGTGAGTTCCTGGTTAATCGACAGGATGCCGCGGATGATGACCTGGTTGAGGGCGAAGTGGTCGGCCTGGCCGCGGAAGCCGGCGCGCCAGAGGCCGCCGTAGTTGCCGATTCCATCCAGTCCCTCGAGCACGAGCGGGTTGACAGGTACGCGCTCATCAACGGGCGGCAGTTCGCCGTTGGCGACCATTTCGGCCAGTCGCGGTGCTTCGTTGTACATGGAGTCGGAGGCTGCGGGGGCGGCCTCGGCAGCGGCGGGCGCCTCTTCCATCGGGGCTTCGGCTGCGGGTTCTCCGCCTGCGCCACAGGCTACAAGGACGGTGCCGGCCGTTGCCATCGCTCCGACGCGCATAAACTCGCGTCGCGACACATCGGTCTTTGGGAGTTTGAGACTCTTCATTCAACTTTCTCCTTGTTGAAGTACAGGAAATTGAAGAAAGGCGAGTGACCGAAATTGATCACTCGCCAGCAGCCCTTACATGTGGTTTTCCGGATCTTCCCAGTACCAGGTGGCGTTATCGATGATGTGCTCGTAAACGCCGCGGCAGCAGTCCCACGGGTAGCCGGCGTGGATGCCCTTGAAGCCGTTGCGGACGACGACCGGTCGCGGCAGTTCACCGAAGTAGCCGACGGTGGGCAGTTCTCTGCCCCAGATGCGGAGGATCTCTTTGAACAGCTCGTTCTGCTTGTCGCCGTCGGCGGTGACGCGGATCTCGTCCCAGATGCGCCAGAGGTCCCACTGCCAGTGGCCGTCGGGGGGCGGTTCGCCGATGGGGTTGTCGGGGTTGACGGACCACATCTGCCAGGCGTTGCCCCAGGGGCGCTCGGTGTTGGCGCGGTTGATCCAGATGACCGGATCGGCGAGAGGGATGAGGTTGCGGTCCATGAAGGTGGTCCTGGCCTCGATGTCGTTGTTGCGGTCGAGCTCCTGGGCCAAGGCACGTTCGGCGCCGCGGTAGTTGATCTCGAAGCCCATGTCCGTGAGGAAGTCGATGAGCATCTGGTCGTTGTCGGTGACCGTAGGGCCGCCCAGCATGGTCCAGCGGATACGTTCGCCGCTGCCATCCTTCCAGAGGCGGAAACCGTCTGCGTCGCGCTCGACGTAGCCGAGGCCGTCGATGAGGGCGTTGGCCTGGTCGGGGTCGTATTCGAGATAGGCGTTGTTCAGCTCTTCGACGTAGAGGGGTGATTCGACGGGCGGTCCGTACTGCATGTTGGTGGCGGTGCCGTCGAAGACGAGCTCGTTGATGGCGTCGCGGTCGACGCCGATGGAGCAGGCGATGCGGAAGTCTCTCTCCTGGAACAGTTCGCGGAGGCGGGGTTCCCTGGCGGTCATGTTGAGGTGCAGGCCGTAGACGGCGGTGCGGCGCCAGATCTGGAGCTTGTAGTCGCCGGCCTCTTCGTTCTCTTTGAGAACGGTAATGTCGGTGTTGCGCACGTGGCGGGACTGGCAGTCGATTTCGCCGTTGATGCACCAAAGTGCGTAGACATCCGGGTCGGTGAACTGGCGGAAGGTGAGGTCGTCGATATAGGGGAGCTGGTTGCCGTCCGTGTCCACGCACCAGAAGTAGGGGTTGCGGGTGGCGGTTACGAGCGGCTCGGTGAAATCGGTTCCGACAGTCCAGGGCCAGAGCATCGGCGATTCGGGATTTTCGTGGCGACCGCTGCGCTTGTCTACATAGAGATCGGTCCACAGTTCGAGGTCGGCATCGGCGATCATCTGGTCGAGCGCGGCCGGGTCGTCGGTATGATCAGGGTGGAACTGCTTCATGTATTCGGCAGAGCGGACGGGGAATGAGAGAAGGATGCCAGCGCTGTAGTGGAAGAGCGCGTGGGGGCTGGCGAACTTGAAGATGACTGTCGTGTCATCGGGCGTAGAGAGTTCGGCGGGCACATTTACGCCGTCAACGTTGCTGGTCAACCATGCTGGGAAGACCGGTGTCAGTTCCTCGTTGTGCATCTCCTCTTCGAACCAGAACCTGACATCGGCCGAGGTGAACGGTGCGCCGTCCGACCATTTCATTCCTTCTCGCAGGTTAAAGGTAAATTCGGTGGCATCGTCGCTGACGGACCAGGACTCGGCGACCATGGGATTGATGGTCAACTCCTGGTTGATCGACAGGGCACCGCGGATGATGACCTGGTTTATGGCGAAGTGGTCGGCCTGGCCGCGGCGGCCGGCGCGCCAGAGGCCGCCGTAGTTGCCGACTCCGTCGAGGCCTTCAAGTACGAGCGGGGCCACAGGCAGGCGTTCGTCCACTGGCGGCAGTTCGCCGTTGGCGACCATTTCGGCGAGTCGCGGGGCCTCGTTGTACATGGACCCTGAATCGGGGGCGGCTTCGGCAGCGGATTCGGCCGGGGCCTCTTCCATGGGCGCCTCGGCCGCGGGCGCTCCGCCTGCGCCGCAGGCGACGAGGACCGTGCCGGCGCCAGCCATGGCCGACAGGCGCACGAAATCCCTGCGCGTCACGTCAGCCTTGTTTGACTTCAGACCTTTCATGGGATCTTCTCCTTGAATTGGTACGGCTAAAGAAGGTGCTGCGTCATTGCCGAACTGGTGGACTTATGTCAACGGTTGAGAGCTGCCTCTACGCGGACTACCAGCGGAGGGGGAGATGCTGCAGCGTGGCAGAAGTATACTTGCTGGCAGTGCGAAAACCAAATTGCTTCTTCCGCTTCAGCGGGCGGGAAATCCCGATGTACAGTTGCTGCAGGCGGTTTGCCGATCACTGGTCGTTTACGTCCTTAGCAGGTAGAACAGAAATTCAGGAAGGGCGTGAGAGGCCCCGGTGAGAATGAGCACAGAACCGAGTGCAATCACGATGCGGCGCAAGAGGAGGTTCTTCGGTATCGCTGTGCGGAGATAGTTCTCGACAATGATGACCATGCACAGGCCAATCAGGCCGAGAAAAAAGAAGCTGAAATTGTGAACTGCCGACTGCGCCCAGCGGTTGACGTCAAGAACGTCCATTAAGAGCCGAATAAGTGGTGAAACCCTGGTGACCAGATAGAAGGTCAGGGCAAAAAAGGCGATCCAACTGAGCAAATATGCAACGTATTTCCCTCTGGTCAGCCAGGGTGATTGGACTTTGACCTCGTCTTGCACGGATGTCATCCCAGTTCTCCGCTTGCGGTGACGCCGGCCAGGGTCAACTCCTCGGCGAAGTGGCAGGCGGCGAAATGACCGGGCGCGATCTCGCGCAGCTCTGGGGTCTCCAGGCTGCACTGGTCCTGGACGTAGCGGCAGCGGGGGTGGAAGTAGCAGCCGCTGGGCGGGTTGGCCGGGTCGGCCACATCACCTTCGAGGACGATGCGGTCTTTCTGCTGGCGCATGCGCGGGTCGGGGTTGGGGACGGCGGAAAGCAGTGCCTCGGTGTAGGGGTGGAAGGGCTGCGCGAACAGTTCTTCGGTTTCGGCGACCTCGACGATTTTGCCGACGTACATGACGACCACGCGGTCACAGATGTACTCGATGACGCTGAGGTCGTGGGAGACGAAGATATAGGTCAGGTTGAATTCTTCCTGCAGGTCCTTGATCAGATTGAGGATCTGGGCGCGGACGGAGACGTCGAGGGCGGAGACGGCCTCGTCGGCGACGACGAGGCGGGGGTCGAGGGCGAGGGCGCGGGCGATGCCGATGCGCTGGCGTTCGCCGCCGCTGAAGGCATGGGGGTAGCGGCGCATGTATTCGGGGCGCAGGCCGACACGGGCGAGGAGAGAGGCGACGCGGTCCTCCAGTTCTTTGCCGGCGGCGACCTTGTTGATTTTGAGGGGGTCGCCGACGATATCGATGACGGGCATGCGTGGATTGAGGGAGTTGAAGGGATCCTGAAAGATCATGCGCAGCTGTTGGCGGTACGGCTTCATCTCGTTGTTGGTCAGGGGCCCCAGGTCGACCATTTTGCCATCGTGGTCCTGGAAGAAGACCTGGCCGCCGGTTAGGTCGTAGGCGCGCAGGATGCAGCGGCCGGCTGTTGTTTTGCCGCAGCCGCTCTCGCCGACCAAGCCGAGCGTTTCGCCCTGCAAAACGTGGAAGGAGATGTCGTCAACAGCCCTGACATGGCCGACAGTTCGGCGGAAAAAGCCGGCCGTAATCGGAAACCACTTTTGCAGATTTCTGACATCGAGCAGGACGTTTTCAGCGGCTGCCGTGCCGTTGCCGGTCGTCGGGTACTCTGAACCGTTCGTCGACTGTGCGCTCATTGGCTACTCTGTAATCTCACTGCACAATTTCAGGGGGCGGCGGGGTATCCTGAGCAGGATGGGCCCGATGCGCCTATTCATCTTCGTACAACAGACAGTGCACCTCGCGCCCCGGTCCCAGCGGAATGGCAGGCGGGCTGATGGCGTCGCAGCGGCCGGGCATGAAGTGATCGCAGCGCGGGCCGAACATGCAGCCGGAGGGCCGGTTGTAGGGATCGGGTACCATGCCCCGAATCGAATCGAGCCGCTGCCGGTTTCGGCTCACGCCGAGGCGAGGGATTGACTTCAGCAGCGACTGTGTGTAGGGGTGCTTGGGATCGTGGAAGATCGAGTCCACGTCGCCGCGTTCGGCTACCTGGCCCAGATACATCACGACAACGTCATCGGCCATTTCGGCGACCACGCCGAGATCATGGGTAATGAGCATGATGGCCATGCCGTACTCATCCTGCAGCTCCTCGAGGAGCTCGAGAATCTGGGCCTGGGTGGTGACGTCGACGGCGGTGGTGGGCTCGTCGGCGATGAGGAGGGCCGGGTTGCAGGAGAGTGCCATTGCGATCATGACGCGCTGGCGCATGCCGCCGCTGAGCTCGAAAGGGTAGGTTCCCAAGCGTTCTTCGGGGCGGGGGATGCCGACGCGGCGCAGCAGCTCTACGGCATGCTCGTCGGCCTCGTCGTCGAGCATATCGGTGTGCAGCTTGATCGCTTCGGTGATCTGGTTACCGACGGTATGGATGGGGCTGAGGGAGGTCATCGGCTCCTGGAAGATCATGGAGATATCCTGACCGCGGATTGCCCGGATCTCTCTGCCGCGGGGATCGAGCGCGGCCAGGTCGATGATCTCTGTGGTTGAGTTCCCGTTGGCGCCGGTCTCGCCTGACGTCCACTCCCCGTTACCGGCGGCTGACAGGCGAAAGGGGCGATGGTAGAGGATCTCTCCTTCGACGATGCGGCCCGGCTGATCGACGATCTGCAGGATGGAGCGGGCGGTGACACTTTTTCCGCAGCCGCTCTCGCCCACGACGCAGAGGGTCTTGTGCTGGTGGATGGTAAAGTCGACCCCGTTGACGGCCTGTACGGTACCCTCGTCGAGGAAAAAGTGAGTTTTGAGGTTTTTGATTTCGATGAGTACGGGTGATTCCATGGAAGGGCAGTGGTCAGTGGTCAGTGACTTAGCGGTTGTATGGGTCGGCGGCGTCGCGGAGGCCGTCGCCGAGGAAGTTGAGTGCAAGTACGGCTACGAGGACGGCGAGTCCAGGTATCAGGAGCCAAGGGGCGGTGGCGACTGAGCGGATGTTCTGGGCCTCTTGTAAGAGTACGCCCCAGCTCACGACAGGACGGCGCAGGCCGAGGCCGAGGAAGCTGAGGGAGGTCTCGGCCAGAATCATGCCGGGTATGGAAAGGGTGAGCGAGGCGATGATGTGGCTGAAGAAGGAGGGGACCATGTGGCGCCAGATGGTGGTCAGTTCGCTGGCGCCGTCGAGGCGGGCGGCCATGACGAAGTCCTCGGTGCGGAGCGAGAGAAAACGGCCGCGCACGACGCGGGCCAGGCCGGTCCAGCCGATAAAGGAAAGGATGATGGTGATGCCGAAGTAGATGCGCAGGGGCGGCCAGTCTGTGGGCAGGGCTGCGGCCAGGCCCATCCAGAGGGGAATGGTGGGAATGGAGCGGATGAATTCGATGATGCGCTGGATGAGATTGTCGGTTGTGCCTCCGTAGAAGCCGGAGATGCCGCCGAGGAGGATGCCGAGGAAGAAGCTGAGGAAGACGCCGAGAAGTCCGATGGACATAGAGACGCGTGTGCCGTAGATCATACTGCTCAGGAGGTCGCGCCCCATGCGGTCGGCGCCGAGGAAGTAGACGGGCACCTCGGCGTCGGTCGAGCCGACCAGGTGGAGGTCGGATTCCCACAGGCCCCACATTTTGTATGGTTCACCGCGCACAAAAAAGCCGATGTCGACGATCTGCTCCTCGTCGATCACGAAAGTCCGCTTGAGCGCTTCGGGATCGATTTCGACTTTATAGCCGTTAACGTAGGGGTCCCAACGCATGCCCTCTTCCGTCTGGCGCAGGAAATGAAGCCGTTGGGGAGGCGCCCAGGTGTAGTCGGCGCGAATTACGCCGGGGCTGGATGGCGAGAGAAACTCTACGAAGATGGCGATGGCGTAGATGATGAGTGTAACGACTCCGCCTGCCATAGCCATACGATGTTTACGGAACTTCCACCACATCAACTGCCACTGCGATGCGACGGAGACGCTGCTCTCTATTTCAGTCTCTGCTGCTCCAGGGGAGACTGTTTCCGGGGGCAACGTTTTTGCATCAGTTACTGCCATAGATAGTTCCTTCTTCCCTCACTCTCCGCGAAAACTTGCCGTCGTTACTCCATGCGGATGCGGGGATCCAGCCAGGCGAGCAGGAGGTCGGAAACCAGCGTGCCGATGACGGTCAGAATGCTCAGCAACATGATGAAACTTGCCGCCAAGTACATGTCCTGCTGCAGGAGTGCGCGGATCAAAAGGGGGCCTGTGGTCGGCAGGCTCAACACGATGGAAACGATAGCTGCGCCTGAAACGAGAGTGGGCAGGACCCAGCCGACGGTACTTACGAAAGGATTGAGTGCGACGCGCACGGGATATTTGAAGAGGAGCCTCCATTCCGGGAGACCCTTAGCGCGGGCTGTCACGACATAGGGTTTGCGGAGTTCATCGAGCAGGTTGGCGCGCATGATGCGAATGAGGCTGGCGGTGCCGGCAGTACCGATAATCACGACCGGTACCCACAGATGGGCAAAGAGGTCTGCCACCCTTCCCCAAGTCCAGGGTGCTTCCTGATATTCAGGTGAGAAGAGGCCGCCCACGCTCTGATTAAAGAATTTGAAGGCGATGTACATCAGGATAAGTGCCAAGAGAAAATTGGGCGTGGCGAGGCCGAGAAAGCCGATAAAGGTGGCGAAGTAGTCGCCGATCGAATACTGTTTGACGGCTGAATAGATGCCAATAGGGAATGCCACGACCCAGACGAACAGGAGGCTGGCCAGTGACAGGACGAAGGTCAAAGCCAGGCGCCCCCAAACCAGTTCGGAGACCGGTTTGTTCCAGCCAAAAGAGTCACCAAAATCGCCCCTGGTCACGATGCCCTGCATCCACTTGAGGTACTGAATGTGCACCGGCTGACCGAGCCCATATTGCTCTTCCAGGGCGGCCATGGCGGCCTGATCCATATCTTCATCCTGCGCAGCCATCGCTGCCACCATGGTTGTGAGAAAGTCACCGGGAGGCAATTGAATGATGACGAATGCGACGATTGAAATTGCGAGCAAGGTCGGAACCATGTAGAGCAATCGGCGCAGAAGGAATTGAAGCATGGAAAGGCCTTATCGGTAGTGGAACTGCAAAAGAGGAGTGGGGAGCGAGTGAACGCTCCCCACTCCTCTTTGCTTACTTGTCGCTATTCACCACTGATCCAATACTGCTCAGGCTGCGTCGGGGCCGGAGTCGGATACTGCCATGAACCCGGCATAGAGGTCGGCACGTTGTGGAAGTTGTTCTTGACGATGCCGTAACCCGGAGGGCTGGAAGAGGTGCCGATCACGTAGAACTGGTCCTTCGCGATCGACAGGATCTCCTTCATCAGCTCGATCTGCTTGGCCTGATCTCCGGAGGAAAGGATTTGTGCATACAGATCCATCTGGTGCTTGACGATGTCCGGCGGTTCTTCCGGCTGCGTCATGGCGCCAGCGCCACTGGGGTTGGTGCGCCAAGTCACCCAGGCCTGTGCGAAGGTGGACTCGCGGCTGAAGGGGAAGAAGTGACGCGGGTCGAGGAAGATCTGCGGGCCGGTGGCGGCGCCCCAGACGTGTACATCATGCTCGTTGGCATCTTTGCGCTGGTAGAGGAGCGTACGGTCGATGATGCTCAGCTGCGCGTTGACGCCGCAGTCCTGCCACTGGTTGACCGCCATTTCGGCGCGGTCATGGAAGCCAAAGGCCTCGGTGGCCTGCACGACGAAAGATAGCGGCTCACCGTCCGGGCCGAGGAAGTAGCCGTCTGCGTCCCGTTCGGTCATTCCAGCGTCTGCCAGGTACTGGTGGGCAAGAGCCTGGTCGAACTCGGTATAGAGCGAATACCACTCTTCGTCGTAGAACTCTGCCATGTCCTTGGGAATGGCGCTCTGCATCGGTTCGCCCTGGCCGATGTAAAGTACATCGATGATCTCCTGGCGGTTGAGGCAGTGGGACATGGCGATACGGAAGTTCTTGTCGTTGAAGATTTCGCGCATGCGCTCATCTTTGTGGTTCAGGTTGAAGTGGAACCCGGTGGTATTGCCGATGCTGCGCGTCTCGAAGAATTCGTATTCTCCTGGTTCGCGATTGTCGGCGATAACGGCTTTGTTGTCATTGGTATTGAAGTGACGGCTCATCATGTCGATTTCGCCGTTGAGCACTTTCAGCAGGAGGACTTCGCGGTCTTCGAGGATGTCATAGACGACGCGGTCGATGTAGGGCAGCTGATTGCCTTCGGTATCCACCTTCCAGAAGTAAGGATTGCGTTCCAGGATCAACTGGGAGCCTTCGCCATACGCCACTGTTACTTTCCAGGGCATCAGGGTGGGCAGATCGGCGTTGAACCAGCGCGAGTCGGAGGGTGTGCCAGGCACGCTGGCGCATTTCATCTGGTAGAGATTCACCCAGTCGTTGGCGTTGTTTTCTGCGATCAGTTCGTCGAGATTCTCGGTGTTGTAATCCACGTGGAACTGGGAGCAGTAGTGCTTGGGAACACGGGTGAAGATGCTGCCGCTGGGGGTGGCCAGGTTCTGCAGGAAGAGACCGTTGGGGGCATCAAAGGTGATCTTGAGGGTGTGGTCGTCGACCGCCTCGAAGATTGCGTCGGCCTCTCCGGCCCTCATCCAGCCAGGCGTCCCGCCTGGGCTCAGATCTTCATTCAGGATCTGGTCATTCCACCAGAAGGCGAGGTCGTGAGCGGTGAAGGGCTCGCCGTCGGACCACTTCATTCCTTCTCTGAAAGTGAAGGTGTATTCGCTGGCGTCGGCACTGGCGGAGACACTTTCGGCCGCATTGGGGACAACGCCTTCCCACTGCGGTGACCAACCCATGAGGTGAATATAGCTGACGGTGCGGACCAGCCAGGCTGTATCGGAGCCGCCGACGAGGGCCGTATTCCAGGTGCCGCCGTACTGTCCGATGCTGTCAACCGGCTCGACGATGGCTGGGTTGACCGGCAGACGCTCAGCCAGGGGTGGCAGTTCGCCGTTGCGAACCATATCCTGAAACTCGGGAGCCTGGTTGGGGCTGACGCCGTCGTCGGCTGCCATTTCTTCGCCGGAATCGTCTGAGGCGGCAGCTTCCTCGGCGGGGGCAGCCGGTTCCGGGCCACCGCAGGCCGCGAGGACGCCTACTGCCAAGATAGCGATGAGCAGCATTGCAAATAGGCGGATTGGTTTCTGTTGCTGCATTGACTTTCTCCTTATGATGTTTTTTGCCTAAGGTCAGGCTTTGGTAAGCAAAAGCAGGACAGTGATAAGTGCGCTACTGCCGCGTTGCTACAGCGCTGTGTTGAATGCATTGCTGCGCTACGGGTTGAGCGCAATTTGAAGTGAGGGCGGGCGCATTATAGCTTGAATCGGAGTGAAATCCAAACTGGAGAGGGGTGGAGTCGTCCGCTCTGTGATCATTGCGGGATGTCTGTATCGGGATTCACAGGATGGTGGGTGTCTCCTGGATCGGGCGTGGTTGTACGAGCGATACACGAGAGATGACGAGAGATGACGAGAGTTTACGAGCGTTGGGCAGATTGTCTGAATCAGGATTTGCCGGATTGTTTTGGATTTTCGGGATGCGGCTTGTCTCCCGGTGCGGATGTGGTCGGACGAGCGTTTGCGAGAGATGTACGTGCGTTTACGAGAGATGGACGAGCGTTTACGAGAGTTTGCGGGTTGTCTGGACTGCAGTTCTTGTGATTCATGTGATGGGCTGTGATTTGAGCTTGGCTGGCGCCGGGGTTCTCATACCATTGTCGGCGCGGGTTGTGCGAGAGTTGTACGAACCTTTACATGGCGGGTCGTGTTTTGGCGGGAATATGGCGGAATTAGCGGAAATGGCGGGAAAGTTGGGTAGAAGCGGGTATAATTTTTTTCGCGGTCCTTGTTGTCGTTACGCTTTTGCATCAGTTTTTCCGATTCCGGAGTCAGTTCCCCGGTTCCGGCAACCTCTCAACGAGTCTCGATTTCGACAGACTCGTGCCGGTCAGCTGGCGGTGCGGGGCAGGGCGTCGAATCGGGACGGTTCAGGTCGGGTTAAGTCGGGTCAGAGCGGGCAGTTTTCCTATTTTGGACTTTGACGCCTGTATTCGTACACGTTTCCTCGCTGTCTTTGCTGAGTACTAGGTTAACAGGCTTTCGGGCGTCTGTAGGCTCCCCAGGTCTCTCATACGCCTACAGATTCCCTGCCAGCGGGAGTCATGGGATCTCAATGACGATAGGCGCTCAGCGATGACTATATGTCTTATCGGTACAAGGCTATTATATCACTGATTTTGGTGCATTTGCCCTGGAATTTCGAGGTTCGGTCCACATTTGGGATGGAAACAGTATGGCAGGTGGAATTCATGGCAACGGCGGCTGAAGTGGTCTTCGGGCTTTGAAGAGGGCGAAGGGCAGGCCTGGGCACCCACAAGGGGTGCCCCTACGGGGATTTGGTGGGACTGGCGGGACTCTTTCGATTGGGGACCTGTTACGAATATCGACACCAGGTCGGCCAGGCATGTTGTAGGAGAGGGGGCGTTGCGGGGGCGGAGCCCCCCCACAAGGGAGGGCCGAATAGGCCCGACCGCCCGGAAATGCAGGGAGTAGGGGCAAGGGGTTAGGGGCCAGGGAAAAGGGTGGGGAGAGGAGTCAGGGGAGGAAAAAGACTTCGGTTGCCTCACTCGGGGGGAGGATTGAGTCGGGGCTGCGTCGTTTTGAGAATAGTCTCACATTCTGTCGGGTTGAATTGGCGTATTGGGAGCTTTTCAAGTACAATCTGCTGCACCGCTCTTGATGACTTTGTGTCGTCGAAGACTCTACCGGCGCGCTCTCTATGGACAGACTGCCCTCTGAAACTGAATCTGTCATTGATGTCTTTAAGCAGGCAGGAAGACAGGTATCGCATTACGTAATCTGGTTTCTCAGTTTCGCGTTGGGGCTTGCGCTGATCCTGCTGCTGCACGAGATCCTGGAGGTGGTGCTATTTCTGCGGGTGAATCCGTGGCACCTGCGCGCTTACAGGGTGTGGTCGATCTTTGTTTTGGGTATGGTCTTGATCGTGGGCATGTTTATGATCGAGGGCTACTTGCGGCGTTCGCGGAGCAAGGGGCGTTTGCTCAGCGCCTACCTGACTGTACTGTCGGTCGAGTTGGCGTTGATTGGCGCGGCGGCGGGAGCGCTTTACTACAGAAACATCAGAGATTTCCTTCTATTTTGACCGGCTCTGCAGGCGACGCCTGCACATGGAGTTCCCCCTCTCCCGGCCGAAAATCCAGTTTCGCAGGAGGTAGCGCATTGTCTCAGAACGACAGCGAGTCTGTAGTTGAAATTGAACAGACCGAAACTGAACAGGAAGAGATCAGCACGCGACGGCATGATGCGCTTCTTGAAGTCTCTGATCTGAGGAAGTGGTTCCCGATTCAGAAGGGCTTCTTCTCGCGCACGGTTGGCCAGGTGAAAGCGGTAGACGGAGTGAATTTCTACGTGCGGTCGGGCGAGACTCTGGGCCTGGTGGGGGAGAGCGGTTGCGGCAAGACAACGACAGGCCGTTTGATCATGCATGCGTTTCCGCCCACGGCAGGCGATATCTGGTTCGAAGACCAGGAACTGGGGGAGGTCAATATCGCCAAAGTGGATAACCAGCAGCTGAAACGGCTGCGGCGCAACATGCAGATGGTGTTTCAGGACCCCTATTCCTCGCTGAACCCGCGCATGAATCTGCTACAGAACGTGGGCGAGCCTCTGCTGGTTAACGAGATCGCGAAGGGGCAGGAGTTGGAGGACCGGGTGTCCGAACTGCTGCGGGTGGTGGGGCTGCGACCCGAGTATCTGAACCGCTACCCGCACGCGTTCAGCGGCGGGCAGCGGCAGCGTATCGGCGTGGCGCGGGCGCTGGCATTGAACCCGCAGTTGATCGTCCTTGACGAGCCGGTGTCGGCGCTGGATGTGTCGGTGCAGGCGCAGATCCTCAATCTGCTGCAGGACCTGCAGGAGGAGTTCGACCTTACGTACCTGTTCATTGCGCACGATCTGAGTGTGGTGGAGCATATCAGCGATCGGGTGGCGGTGATGTACGTTGGCATGCTCGTGGAGAGCGCGCGTACAGAGGTGCTGTATCAGAACCCGATGCATCCGTATACGGAGGCGCTTCTGTCGTCGGTGCCGAAGCCGGACCCTCGCGACCGGGCGGAACCGATCGTGCTGGAGGGTGACGTGGCGGACCCGGCGAACCCGCCGAGCGGCTGCTATTTCCACCCGCGCTGTCTTTACAATGACAACGACCGCTGTATGGAGGAGACGCCGGAGTTGCGGGAGGTGGAGCAGGGCCACTTCGTGCGCTGCCACTATGCGGGCGAGTTGGAGTTGGCAGGGGTCGGATAGGCAGAGCTACGAATCCTAACTGGTAGTGTGGAGGTTGGAGGGGCGACGGCAACGACCGGAAATGGAAAACAACATCGAATCCGGCGGGCAATTTAAAATCGAGTTGGAAGAGCTTGGCCTGTTGGGCGAGAGGAATGGGCCGCAGAACGGGGTCAAGAAGCGGCCCAAGGTGATGCTGCTTTTCCCGCCGAACTGGACGCCGACGATGCCGCATCTGGCGTTGCCGACGCTGACGGCTTATCTGCGGCAGGAGGGCGTCGAGGTTATCCAGCGGGATCTGAACGTCGAGGTCTTTGACGAGATTTTGAGCCGGCGCTATTTGACGGGCGCGTTGGCACAGCTGCGGCGCAAGAAGGGCTCTGCAGGCAGGGGGCACAGGCAGGTGCCGGGGCCTGAGGGCGCAAGTCCGGAGAGGATTCGCTGGGCATTGGAGGTAGGCCCGCGCCTGGCGAAACAGGTGGAGCGGGCCAAGTCCGGTATTCGCTCTTCGGCCTTTTACGACGGCCCCATTGGTCTCGAAATGTTGGGTACCCTGCTCGACTGTCTCGAGATCGCGAATTTACCTTTTCACCCGGCGAGCCTGCACTTTCAGGGGTATGACTCCGCCGGCCCCCCCGACAACAGCCGTTTTCTCCTCCACGGTGTGCGCGACGACCAGCACAATATGTTTTTGGACATTTACCGACGTCTGCTGCTTCCGGATATTGTGCGGGAGAAGCCGGACGTGGTCGGGATTTCGATCCCGTCGATGGCGCAGATGCTGCCGGGGCTGACGGCGGCTTATCTGGTCAAGGAGGCGGGGCTGGACTGCCACGTAACGGTGGGCGGACCGCACGTCAGCATGCTGCGGGCACAGTTTCCGGAGGCGCCGGCGCTGTTTGAGTTGATCGACAGCGCGATTGTGTTTGACGGTGAGGTGCCGCTGCTGCAGCTGGCCAGGGCGGTGGCGGACGGCGAGAGCCTGGCGGGCATTCCGAACCTGATCTACAAAGAGGGCAGCCGGATCCGGGTCAACGAGCGCAAGGAGCCGGAGAAGATCGCGAACTTGCCGATGCCGGACTTTGACGGGCTGCCGCTGGACCGCTACCTGGCACCGGAGCTGGCGTTGCCGCTGCTGACGGCGCGGGGCTGTTATTTTGGCAAGTGCGCGTTCTGCAACGTGGGCTACGGAGAGCCGGAGTCGTTCAGCCAGCTGCGGGCGCAGGAGCTGGCGGAGCAGATGCTGGCCCTGTACGAAAAGTACGGGGTGAAGCATATCTTCTTTTCGGACGAGGCGGTGACGCCGCGCAATCTGCGCGATCTTTCGAAGATTATGAGCGAGCGTCCGGAGACGTTGCATTGGGGCGGTTGCGTGCGATTTGAGAAGGTGATCTCAGGGCAGCTGCTGCAGGATATGGGCGCGGGCGGGTGCAGGATGATCCTGTTCGGCCTGGAGAGCGCGTCGGCGGCGATCATCGACCATATGATCAAGGGTACGCAGCTGCCGCATATGAGCCGAATACTGAAGGAGAGTGCGACGGCGGGAATCTGGAACCATACGTTTTTCTTTTTCGGGTTTCCGGGAGAGACGATCGAGGACGCGCAGGAGACGGTCAACTTCCTGTACGGGCACAAGGCGTACATCCATTCGGCGGCGATGGGCACGTTTCTGATGGAGCGGGACTCGCCGGCGCACAAGTATCCGGAATCTTTCGGCGTAAAGCGGGTGATCGAGGATCCGTCGAAGGACCTAGCCATCTATTTCGACTTTGAAGTGAGTGCGGGCATGAGCGAGCAGATGGCGGAGATGGTACATGACAGGTTCCTGGAGTCACTGCCGCCCAAGCGTTATCCGCAGTTCTATATCAGTGACGTCTACCGCTTCCTTTATGCCAGCCATCTGAGCGAGCAGCATCTTGCGCATCCGCCGTGGCTGGTGCCGGAGGAAGGGGAACTGCAGTAGTCAGTGGTCAGTGGTCAGTGGTCAGTGGTCAGTGGTCAGTGGTTAGTGGTCAGTGGTCAGTGGTCAGTGGTCAGTGGTCAGTGGTTAGTGGTCAGTGGTTAGTGTCCTGGGCATTTGGTTCTGGGCATTGACTACTGCTCATTGGCAGTACAAATAATTCTTATTCACTAAGGAGAGAAGGATGAGAAGAGTTGCACGTACACTGATATCCCGACGCGAGTTTGTGCGCGTTTCGGGCGTGGCGGCCGCGGGTGCGGTGGCTGTGGCCTGCGGCGCGAGCGGCGAGCCGGAGCCGATGGAAGAGGCTGCGCCTGCCGACGACTCGGCGGCCGAGTCTTCCGAGGCGGCGCCGGCAGCATCGTCGTCGCAGTACAGTGAAGCGCCGATGCTGGCGGATATGGTAGCGGCCGGCGATCTGCCGCCCGTGGACGAGCGTTTGCCGGTCAACCCGATGGTGATGCCGGTGGCTGAGGAAACCGGCAACTACGGCGGTACGTTCCGCCGCGGCTTCAAGGGCGTCTCCGACCGCTGGGGGCCGACGAAGATGCAGGACCGCGGTCTGTCCTGGTACGACCAGAATCTGAACATGCAGCCGCGCATGGCCGAATCGTGGGAGATCAACGACGACGCCTCCGAGTGGACCTTCCACCTGCGCGAGGGCATGAAGTGGTCGGACGGCACGCCTTTCACCACCGAAGCGATCCGCTGGTGGTGGGAGGAGGACGAGACCAACACGACGATCTCACCCAGCATTGGCGGCACGTGGGTCTCCGGCCCCGAGCGCACGCCGATGGAGCTCGAAATCGTCGACGACTCGACGGTAACATTCAAGTTCCCCTTGCCCAATCCTCTGTACGTCTTCCGGCTTGGCCGCCAGACCAGAAATCTCTATCTGCCCGGCCACTATCTGAAGCAGTTCCACATGGATCTGACCGACGACCAGGATAAGCTGCAGTCACAGGTGGAAGAGGCCGGCTTTAACAGCTGGGAAGAGTACTATACGGACCGGCGCTGGTGGTACCTGAACCCGGACCTGCCGAGCATCGGCCCGTGGATCTCCAAGAACGAGCTTTCCAACGAGCTGTTCCTGATGGAGCGCAACCCCTACTTCTTCGGCGTCGATTCCGACGGCAGGCAGCTGCCCTACGTGGACGACGTTACGCACAGGCTGTTCGAGACGAACGACGTTTTCGACCTGCGCATCATCAACGGCGAGATCGACTTCCAGGCGCGCCACGTGAATATCGGCAACTTCACGCTCTACAAGGAGAATGAAGATGCCGGCGACTACCAGGTCTTCCTTGGTTCCGCTTCCGGTCACTCGGCGATCCAGTTGAACCTGTCGACCAAGAACGAGCGGCTGGCGGAGTTCTTCAACGTGCGCGACGTGCGGATCGCGCTGTCGGTTGCGGTTGACCGCGTGGCGCTCAACGAACTGGTGTGGGACGGACTGATGACGCCACGGCAGTACAGTCCGCTGGAGAGCTCGGCGCAGGCGTATCCGAAGCAGGCGAACGCGTGGATCGAGTACGATCCGGACATGGCCAACCAGTTGCTGGACGACGCCGGTTACGCGGAGAAGGACAGCGACGGTTTCCGGCTGTTCAACGACGGCAGCGGCGATACGCTGAGCTTCGTCATTGAAGGAACGGCGCAGCCGGGCACCACCAGCGAAGATACTGTTCAGGAAGTGATCAAGTACTTTGCGGCGGTGGGTGTCAAGGCGGCGTACAAGGGCTTTGAACGCTCGCTGTACGAGGAGCACCACGGCGCCAACGAGATTGAGGCTGCGTGGTGGGGCGGAGACCGCACGGTCGTGCCGCTGGTGAATCCGACGATCTGGACATGCGAACAGCCGGACCGGCCGTGGGCAGCCGGTTGGGCGCACTGGCGCAACAGCGGCGGCACCAGCCCGGCAGGCGTCGAGCCGCCGGCGGGTCACTGGGTGTGGAAGATCTGGGAGATCTGGGACGCGATCAAGATCGAGCCGGATCCGGACAAGCAGACGGCGATGTTCCACCAGATTCTTGATATCTGGGCCGAGGAACTGCCGATGATCGGCTACCTGGGCGAGCGCCCGGCGCCGATTATTGTCAAGAACGGTGTCAGGAACTATCTGCCCGGCTTCCCGCTGGACGACACGACCGGTGACGAGCATCTGCTGCACACCGAGACGTATTTCTGGGAAGATCCGGACACGCAGAGTACGTAGAACGGCGAGGAGAGAGTGAAGAGAAGAGAGGAGTGAGAGGATAGAGTATCTCACTCCTCTCACTTCGCTCATATCTCTTCGCTTCTTTTTTTTCGGGGGTTTTCATGCTGGCCTATATTGTTCAACGTGTTCTGCTGATCATTCCGATGCTGATCGCGATTTCGATTCTGTCGTTCGCGGTTATCCAGCTGCCGCCGGGTGATTTTCTGACCTCTTATGTTGCGCAGCTGCGGCAGGAAGGGGATGAGGTCGACGAGGCGGAGCTGGAGTCGCTGCGTCAGCGTTACGGGTTGGGCCAGCCTGCGTATGTCCAGTATTTCAAGTGGATCTATGGTGTGTTGGTGAAGGGCGACTGGGGACAGTCGTTTGAGTGGCAGAAGCCGGTGAGTGAGTTGATCTGGGAACGGCTGGGGCTGACGATGGCGCTATCGATGGGGGCGCTGCTTGTCGGCTGGTTTATCGCAATACCTGTGGGGGTCTATTCGGCGACCCATCAATACTCGTGGCTGGATTATCTGATGACGACGTTCAGCTTTATCGGCCTGGGGACACCGGGTTTTCTGCTGGCGTTGATCGTGCTCTTTCTGGCCCAGTCCTGGCTGGGCATGAATGTGGGCGGCCTGTTTTCGGATGAGTATGTGCTGGAGCCGTGGAGCTGGCCGAAGATCGTGGATATGTTGAAGCACATCTGGGTGCCGATGTTGATCGTGGCGGTGAACGGCACGGCAGGCAACATCCGCATCACGCGTGCAAATCTGCTGGACGAGCTCAACAAGCCGTATGTGGAGACGGCGCGGGCGAAAGGGGTGCGCGAAAGGGCGCTGATCTGGAAGTATCCGGTGCGGGTGGCGCTCAACCCGTTTTTCAGCACGGTGGGCTGGTCGCTGGCGAGTCTTGTTTCGGGAACGACACTGGTGGCGATGGTGTTGAGCCTGCAGACGACGGGGCCGCTGCTGCTGCGTTCGCTTACTTCGCAGGATATGTACCTGGCGGGCAGTTTCCTGTTTCTGCTGAGCACGCTGACGGTAATCGGCACGTTGCTTTCGGATGTCCTGCTGGCGGTCGTGGACCCGCGTATACGGTTGGAGTGAAAGGGCAGTTTTTAGTAGTCAGTTTTTAGTTTTTAGTGGAGTGCCGCGTGCGTAGGTAGTTGGGGAAGTTTGACGATTGCTGCATCAAGCGCTGTCACGCCCGGTTCAAGCGGCTCTGCTCCGGCGAGATCGGAAACCAATGCCGATGTGCCTGCACATGACTGAGTAACTCTGTTTCCCCATCCCAGTCATTTGCCGATAAGACAGGTCGCGATCAGTTCACAGTTGCCAGGTTCCGGCCGCGTTCGTTTCAGTTTTCCACCCAGTTTCCTGCACATGTCGTCAATGAGCAGATTCGCTCATAGACAAGGGCCGGCAAAGTAGGTTATCATTCTCTTGGTCCTCTCAGTGAGCTATTTTGGTTATTGGAGACTTTCAGAACTTTCTCGCCAAGGGGCTTGTTTCGAACGCCAAGTAGCGTAAGCCCTACTTGCAAAAGAAAGTCGCTTGCAGCGGATCCCCGACAGTTCCTCCGCATTTCGACAGTCAGATAACAGTTTTGGCTGCGGGCCTTGCGGTCGACAGCGGCACTGTTGACCGGATTGATGCCGGCTCCGACCTGAGTTTCTACTTCACCACTTAACAGAAAGGAATAGAACTATGACCGACCTTGCAGTTTCCCGACGCGCATTTCTGAAGACGGCCGGTGTGGCGGCGTTAGGGATTGGCCTGGCGGCCTGCCAGCCAATACCCCCGATTGCCGACGGTGAGTCCGCGATGGGCGAGGTGACCGCTGCCGATGTGACGGACCCCGAAAGTCTCGAGGCCTGGGTCCTCGGATCGAAGGCGCGTTTCGAGTCGATCACGGATATGAACGTATTCGCGAAGCTGAGGGAGGGGCTGAAAACGGAGGGCTACTGGAAGTCCGGCTCGACGTTCCTCATCATCTTTCTCATGAACGGAGACGCGTTCATTCACGGGAACGATCGTGAAGCGGAAAGCAAGAATCTGATGGGCGTCGAGGATGAACGCGGAATCAAGGTCGTCGAGGAACTCTTCGCGGCCGCTGCCGAAGGCGGCGGTTTCGTCGAATACTACGACGATGGGTTGAAGACGGCATACGCTGTCGAATACATCTCCGGAATCACGGGAAGACGATTCGTGCTGGTCGGGGGCCTCTCGAAAGACGTCTCCGATGTCCCGGTCACGATCGCGGATCTGCCGAAGCCCCCGGTCACGGCGTCGGAAGTGGTGGACCGCGAGACGCTCATCGCCTTTGTGGATGCGGCGGCCGAGACCTATCAGCAGGCGGTGCTTTCCGAGGGTTACAGCGCCCTCACGGGGGTCAGAAACGCCTTCCGGGTGGAAGGCGGGGACTGGAAGTCAGGCTCCATCTACCTGTATGTGGTGAGCGGCGGGGGCGTCACCCTGTTTCACGGGTCCGAGCCGTTTCGCGAAGGGCAGACCACGGACATGACGCGGACGGACTCCAAGGGGGTGCGGTTCGCGGAGTTGCTGATTGGCGTCGCACGGCGCGAGGGTAAGAGTTTTCTGCGATATCACTACGATAACCCTGCCATCGAAGGAGACGAGGAGACCGGTTCGCCGAAGTTCGGCTATGCGGTGAGCTTCCCGGTGCCCAACTCGGATCAGAGGGGCGTCATCGGCTCCGGCATCTATGTCGACGAAGGGGAGGAGTAAACCTGGGTGAACGGGAGCCGGCGCCGGCTCCATTTTCAGCCAACGGCAGGGCGATCCCCCGGCCGATGCCGTGTTGGCTGCCTGCGCCGGCTGTAGCCTTGGTGTCAGTGGTTAGTGGTTAGTGGTCAGTGGCTAAAGACCGCGCGGGTAGGTGGTGAATCGCGGGGACTGGTCACTTCAATCTGCGGGTTTCCTCTCAGAAGTCTTTTCTCAATTTCAACAATCCAGAAATTGATGGCGTCTGTCTGGCCTGGATTTTGCAGGCCTATAATGTTGTCGATCCACGAGGGCACCCACAAGGGGTGCCCCTACGGGGGGTGACGGCTGGATGGCCGCGTCTTGGGGATAAGGGCTTGGGCACCCACAAGGGGTGCCCCTACGGGGCGTGGTGGCAGGGAATGTTGACGGGCGTTAGTTTTTGTCTGTGCGGTAGAAGGCGACCTGGTCTTCGTCGAGCTGGATGCCGAGGCCGGGGGCGGATGGGGGGCGGGCTTCGCCGGCGCGGATGGGGAGGGGTTCCTGGAGGAGGTCGGTCGCGTAGAAGAAGGGGCTGAGGATGTCGCAGGGGAAGGATTCGGCGTCGATGGCGGGAGTGGCCATGGCGAGGTGGATCATGGCGGCGTTGCCGATGCCGAGCTCGATGTTGCTGCCGACGGTGCAGACGAGGCCGGCGGCGGCGGCGACTGCGGCGACGTTGCGGGCGGGGGTGATGCCGCCTTTGCCGACGTAGAGAGAGAGGACGTCAGCGGCCTGGGCGCGGGCGACGGCCATGGCATCCTGGGGGGAGTAGACGATCTCGTCGGCCATGACGGGCAGATGGGTGCGGCGGCGGACGTCGGCGAGCCAGGAGACGTCCTGGTCGGGCGTGGGCTGCTCAACGAAGTAGATGTCGTAGGGGTAGAGCTGTTCAATGGTCTGGACGGCGGTACGGACGGACCAGCCGCCGTTGGCGTCGACGCCGAGGCGGACGTTGGGGCCGATGGCTTCACGGACGGAAGCGACGCGGGCTACGTCTTCGGCGGGGTCGAGGCCGACTTTGACTTTCATGGTGTCGAAGCCCTGGTCGACGGCCCAGGCGGCGATGGCGGCGGCCTGTTGGGGGGCCAACCCGGAGACTGAAAACTTGGTTTTGACGCGGTCGCGGACGGGTCCGCCGAGAAGGCGGTAGAGGGGGAGGCCGGCGACCTTGCCGAGTATGTCCCAGAGGGCGATTTCGATGCCGGCCTTGGTGAAGGGGTTGCTGGCGACGGCGGCGTTGACGGCGGCCATGAGGCGTTCGATTGCGGTGGGGTCCTGGCCGGTGAGCAGGGGCGCGAGGATACGGTTTATGAAGTGGGCGGCGGTGACCTGATCTTCGCCGCTCCAGATTGGTGTGCAGGAGACCTCGCCAAGGCCTACGATGTCCTCGTCGGTGTGGATTCTGACGAGGAGGAAGGGCGAAACTGTGTGGCTGCCTCGCCCGCTGCGTATGATCCGCTCAGGACTGATCGGCACGTTGACGGGAATCGTTTCGATTCGGGTTATCTTCATTCTCTGCCTTCCTCATTTAATTTCGTCATAGCAGTGCCGACTGCCGGCCAGCAGTGAAGAACCGGGCTGCTACAGTTCACCCTTCCCATTTTGAACAGTTCTAGCTGAAGTCGGGGATGGCGACTGCGCCGCCGCCCTGTTGGGCTGACTGGAGGGCGCAGATACCGGCGGCGATGGAGCGGGCGGCCTCGCGGGGGCCGATGGCGGGCTCTTCGTCGGCGATGATGGCTTTGAGAAAGTGTTGGGCCTGCTCGATCTCCATGGTGCCGTGTCCGAGCGAATGCCGGCGCTGGATGGCGGGATTGCTCCAGTTGGGAACGGTGACGGGCGCCATGCGGCGGGCGCCGGCGATCCGGTCGTGGTAGTGGTAGTTGACGGTGTCGTCTATTGCGCCGCCCTGGTCGCGGGTGCGTTCGAAGGAGCCCTGGCTGCCGTAGACGGCGTAGTAGAGGCAGTAGGGGCGGACCATGCCGTAGGATACGGTCACCTTGGCGGCGGCGCCGTTGCCGGCTTTGAAGAGGGCGACGGTGGTGTGCGTGGTCTGCCAGCGGGACTGCTGTTGGGCGTGATAGGCCTGGGCCTCGATGAAGTTGACGCCCATGAGCCAGCGCAGGGTGTCGATGGCGTGGGGGCCGCCGCCGAGGAGGGTGGTCTGGGGGGTCCGGGGGTGGATGCGCCAGTGATCGGGTGGGCGGTCTTTGACGATGTCGTCCATGGTGTGGAGGTATTCGCCCTCGCCGTAGAAGATTTCGCCGAGGTCGCCGGTGCGGATCATCCGCTCCACTTCGCGCAGGCAGAAGGCGTAGCGGACCTGGTTGCCCATGTGGTATTTGAGGCCATGGCGGTCGGTGAGCTCGATGATGCGGTTACATTCGGCCAGTGTGGTGGCCATGGGAATTTCGGAGAGGACGTGTTTGCCGGCTTCGAGGGCCATGATGGCGTGCCGGCCGTGGAGGTGGTCGGGGGTGGCGACGACGATGAGATCGATGGCGGGGTCGTCGAGCATGGCTTCGTAGGTGGGGAAGCGGGTTTTGACGCCGAATTCGTGGGCTACGCGTTCGGCGAGGCGTTCATCCCGGTCGCAGACGGCGGCGACGGTGGCGCCGTCCAGGAGTTGGAAGGCGCGCAGGTGGGAGCGGCCCTGGCCGAGGCCGAGTACGCCGACGCGGATCGCAGAGCTTTTTGCGGTACCGTGGTATGAGGCGGAACCGGCCATCTTTTCTTCTCCTCTAATGTATAGCGTCAGACCTGGAAAACGACGAAAGATTGGGTTCGATGACCCTGGTGGAGGACGTAGTAACGACAGGCACCAAAGCGCTGGCGCGATATTGGCAAGCGGCGACGCTGAAGCCCTGGGAGGGAGTCAGTCAGGTCTGGCGGTTCAGTATAGCAGATTTGGGGCGGGAAGCGTCTCTGATTGGGGTTTGTCCAGATGACTGGCCTGGCTTTTTTTGAATCAGGATGTGAGGATTGACGGAGAAACAGACGGTGGGCCATTTTTTCCGAGTGAGAGGGCAGACACCTGACCGGAGGCGCCGCATCAGCAACTGCAAGCGTATGACGAGCGCTATACGAGAGTTAACGAGCGTTTCACGAGAGAAAGGCGAATGATTTTCATTTATTTCCACGTGATAAGGCAGAAAACTGGGAGGATTTCAAGGAATTAAAGGAAATTCTCAATAAAATTAAAGAAAGGTGTTGACATATTGAAGAAAGTGAGCTATTATCTTAATTATATGGCAAATGCGGCTTGAAAAATGGAAGTGAGGGCTTGGAATGTTTATGGAACGGATGGCTTTGGAAGCGACGCTACGGAGAGAGAAGTTGACTTCGGAAGCGAGGAGGTATGAGGTGATTCGGGCGTACCGGCGACCACCTCGCTGGCAGGCGTGGCTGTTTGCGCGCTTGGGAGCGTGGCTGGTGGCAAGGGGGACTGCACTGCAACGACGTTATCAACGGGCTGAGGCCAAGCTGGTACTACATGAATATTCGAGGCATGACGGGATGGAGCAGACGCTATGAATTCACTACCGACAGCCTGCCCGATCTGCCAGGCAGGAGATCTGACCGTTACCGGCTTCTTTTGCCGCGAGTGTGACAGCCGCGTGGAGGGGCGTTTCCTGGTGGAGACGCCTTTTGGCGGTCTGTCGCAGGAGCAGCTTGAGTTCGCGGCGACGTTCATTCGGTGTGAGGGGAAGTTCAACCGGATGGAGGAGGAGTTGGGGATGTCGTACCCGACGCTGCGGGGGCGGCTGCACGAGATGATCCGGGCGATGGGATTTGAGCCGGGCCGGGACGAGCCGGCGCCGCTGCCGGAGAAGGCGCGGCGGCAGATCCTGGCGCAGCTGGAGGCGGGCGAGATCGACTATGAAGCGGCTATGGAGCAGTTGCAGAGTGGATAGAGGATTCCGGACTCACCGGCTGGCGGAGCTAGCGGGATGAGATGAGCAGATCAACGCGAACAGATATGCAGGGGGAGCGAAATGAGTGAGCAGATACAGGTGGAGCCGGAATCTACGAGCCCGCGGGTACGGATCCGTTGCGGAGGAGATTTGCGGGTCGAGGGTTGGGAGCAGGCGCTGATTGAGGCGACCGTAGAGGAAGGTCAGCCGGTGGTGGAGGCCGGGCCGAAACAGCTCGAAATCGAGGCTGCGTCTTCCCTGGTGGTGCGGCTGCCGCTGATGAGTGAAGTGGTGAAGAGCGCGGCTGCGGGACAGGTGAAGGTCAACAACGTGCGGGGCGGGGTGGAATTTGAACGGGTCGCCGGGGATTTGCTGGTGGAGGAGGCCGGCAGCAGCGTGCGGATCGGGAGCGCGGCGGGGCGGGTGAACCTGGCGAACGTCGCAGGCGAGGTGGAGGTGACGAAGAGTGCGCACGGCGACCTGATTGCAGAGCAGATTGGGGGCGAGCTCTCGATCGCCGACGTTGCGGGGCGATTGACGCTGCAAAATGTATCCGGTTTAAGAATAAAGCGGGCGCGGGCGGACGTGGACGTGCTGAACGCCGGTGGAAACGCGGTTGTCGAGAGAGCGAACGGCGCGGTGGAGTTCATCAACGTTGACGGCGCGGCAGGGATTGGCAAGGCGATGGGCCGGGTCAGCTTGCGGGGTGTGCGAGGCAAGGTCGCCTGCGACACGGTGAACGGGGCGCTGCATCTCGCGGAGGTGGGTGAGGTCGCGGTGAGCCGCGTGATGGGAGACATTTCAGCTGAGAGCGTTCGCGGTGCGCTTTCGTGTCGGAAGGCCCATGGGCGGGCGACGCTGCGCGATGTTGGCGGATCGGTCTCTTTTGGCGGGGTGGGCGGCGACCTGGATGTAGAGAGGTGCGGCGGTTCGCTGTCGGCCATGTGCGGCGGCAGTGTCGAGCTAGCAGATGTTCGGGGCGACGTGCGTGTGACTGCGGGAGGTGATGTCCGCTGCCGTGTGGCGGAGGCGGAGGGAGGCTCGTTCAAGGCCGTGTGCGGCGGCGGGCTTACTGTTGAAGGCGGGGCGACGATGGTCGCGCGCGGCCCGGGCGTGCATACGTTCCGCGCGGGCGCGGGGAAGAGCAGTTATTCTCTGACAGCCGGGGGCAGCGTGCATCTGGATTCGGCGGGCATATTGAAGGGTCTTGGCGAAGAAGAGGGAGTGAGAGGGGCACGAGCCGCAGCGCGCGCGCAGCGACGGGCCTCGCGCACGCTGGGCAAGACGCTGCGGAGGACGCTGCGGGCGGCGGGCAAACGGGCGGCTGAGGGAGATTGGGAGGATGCTCGCAGTTGGAGCTTCAGTTTTGACACGGATGCGTCGTCCGGTGCTGCCGTGGGAGAAGAGGAGCCGCTGACTGATTTCGACGACATCGACGTGGACGTGGATGTAGACGTCGAAATTGAGGAGGACGTTGAGCCGGTCTCCGAGGAGGAGCGATTGACGGTACTGCGCATGTTGTCGGAGGGGAAGATCACGGCGGCGGAGGCGGAGGAGCTGTTGGATGCGCTGGGCAGGCGGGCGTCGTAGCTTCCGGATCCGCTGACATTTCGGGAAGGCCGCTCAGAGTTCAGCAGGAACGGAGAGCCGGCAGGCCTGTCAGGGATGTTTCTCGCTTGCACATTGTGAAAAGCGAAAACAAATGATCCGCGAAGGCACGCGAAGGGGCGCGAAGAACAACAGAAGCGTATCGGATATTCTTTGCTAGACTGAGTGGCCAAGCGCGGATAAGCAGTTTGAGCCCGCAGAGCGTTGTTCTGACAGAGGTCGACGAAGCCCAGTTCGTACAGCTTAACTGGCACCAGATGAAGATGGAGGCGGAAGATGGACATAGGCAAAGAGGAAAGCGACAACCAGCTGCCGGCGCGATTTCCGGCGGCAGTTGCGGTCCGAAGCAGCGGCGAAGTGGTGGAGACAAGGGAAGGCGGGCAGGCGGGGCTGCCGGAGATTGTGCGGCAGGTCCAAGAGGGCAGCCGACAGCCAAGCAGTACATTCTGGCGCAGGGTTCTCTTCTTCTGGTTCCGCATCTACAAGTACGAATGCCTGGCAAGTGAGAAATCCAGTGTTTTGGACCTGCGCATTCCGGTCCCTCTGCCGCTGATCGGGGCGATCTTTCAGCAGAAGTTAAGCTGGTCGCAGGCGTTCCAATTTATCGAGCAGAGCCGGCGTCCCGACGGGATTCCGCCGGAACGATTTCTTGAGTCGTGCATGCCGCTGGAGTTCCTACGGTTATATGAGGGGAAAAACGGGAAGGATGAGTTGTTGGTGATTGGATTCGATTGAATTGGAAATCAAGATGAAGTCAGCAATTGAGATCAGGTCCTTGAGCAAGACGTTTCGCAGTCGAGGCGGCAATGATGTCGAGGCGGTGAGCCGGCTGGATTTGACGGTGGAGCCAGGGCAGGTGTTCGGCTTTCTGGGGTCGAACGGGGCGGGCAAGACGACGACGCTGAAGATGGCGTGCGGGCTGGTGATGCCGACGACGGGAACGGTACGACTGAACGGATATGACGTGGGCAGGCAGCGGGGTCCGGCGATGCGGCAGATCGGGGCGGTGCTGGAAGGGACTCGCAACGTATACTGGCGCATGAACGCGTGGCAGAACCTGCTTTACTTTGGGCGGATAAAGGGGGTCTCATCGACCAAGTTGTTGAAGGCGAGGGCAGAACGGCTGTTGCGGGAGCTGGACTTGTGGGAGCGGCGCAAGGATCCGGTAGGGGAGTTCAGCCGGGGAATGCAGCAGAAGGTGGCGATCGCGGCTGCGTTGATCGCGGACCCGCCGATCGTGCTGTTGGATGAACCGGCACTGGGGTTGGACGTGCAGGCGTCGCGGACGGTTCAGGAGTGGATTATCCAACTGGCAAAGGAACGGGGCAAGACGGTGGTGCTGACGACGCACCAACTGGACATGGCGGAGAGTCTTTGCGACCGGGTGGCGATCATGAGCCACGGGCGGCTGCTGGCCCACCGTTCCACGGGTGAGCTGCTCGACCTGTTCAGACGGGAGTTTTATCAGGTGCGACTGCGTGGCGTGGTGGAGGCGGAGAAGACCGGGGCTTTCCCCGGATTCACGGCCAGCCGGGAGAATGGGCACACGGTCCTGGCCGGGGAGGTTGGGGAGGAACTGTCCGTCTTTGACCTAGTCGAGCGGGCGCGGGCGGCAGGTATGGACCTGATCAGCGTTTCGCCGGCTGAGCCGAACCTGGAGGAGATTTTTGTCGAGTTGATTGAGCGGGCGAAGGAGACGGCTGGGCAGGACGGTGGATTGGAACTGGACGCGGGCGCCCGGCCCGCTGGCATTGAAATCAGAGGATAAGGCAATGGTGGTGGCGGGAACGGTACTATTAAATGAGTGCCAGAAGCGGTTGATCATAATGTGGTCGTACCGGTTCAATTTCATGCTCGAGACGTTCATGATCGGGTTCCTCTTCGTCGGGATCAGCTTTTTTGTGTCGGGCGGCAGGCCCACGCCGGAGCAGATGGCACCGGCGCTGTTGGGATACCTGACATGGTTTTTCGCGGTGTTCGCGATTTCGGATATGAGTCAGGGGATCCGGGAGGAGACACAGACGGGAACGCTGGAGCAGATGTACATGAGCCCGCTGCCGTCGGGTCTGCTACTGGCGGGGCGTTCGGTGGCGTCATTGTTCATCAGCAGTGCGATGGTTATTCTGATTGGCGGGATACTGATGCTGGCGTTGGGGATCCGGATTCCGGTTCGTATTGAAGGGGTGCCGGTTTTTGCGCTGACAATTGTGGGGTTGTACGGATTCGCCTTTTTCATGGGCGGGGCGACGCTGGTGTTCAAGCAGGTGAATGCGCTGAGCAATCTGCTTACGAATATGCTTTTGTTCCTGAACGGTTCTTTTCTGACGGTGGAACGGATGCCAGGCTGGCTAGAAGGGTTTGCGCGAAGCCTGCCCTCTACGCAGGGAATCGACGTGCTGCGGCGGGTAGTGTTGGACGACCTGTCGCTGGCCAGCGTGTGGCAGGACGGAAGCCTGGTGTGGTTGACGGTGCATACGGCGGTCTTTCTTTTTGCCGGCTGGGGCGTATTTCTGTGGGGGGAGCGGGTTGCCCGCAGGCGCGGATTGCTGGGGCAGTATTAGGTCGCCTGATGAGTCAGGAAGGCCATTCAGGAATTTACAGGACAGAACGACAGCAAGCCCGTTTGGGATGTTTCTTGACTGAGTTTGCTACAGGAGAAAGGGATCGGTCCGCGAAGGCACGCGAAGGGGCGCGAAGAACACCATAGGGGGTTCTGAGTTTCTTTGCGGGACTGCGCGGCGGTAGTAGGAAAGGGTGATTGTCTCAGTTTGGGGAAGAGGTTGATATGGCTACAGCCGAAGAGCGAATGCGGGTCTTGAAGATGATCGAGGAAGGAAAGATCAGTGCGAAGGAGGGCGCGCGTCTTTTGGGGGCGTTGGGGAAGAGCGATGAACAGGCGCGCCGGCAACGGGGGACTGGGGAGAGCCGCGCTGCCGGAGAAGGGCGCTGGCTGCGTTTGCGCGTATCCGATACAAGGAGCGGCAAGACGCGGGTCAATCTGACGATTCCGATTGGGCTGGTGAACATGGGGCTGGCGGTCGGGGCGCGGTTTGTACCGGACGTGGCCGAACTGGATGTTGAGGAGATACGGAATGCCTTGCGGTCGGGACTGAATGGGAAGATACTGGAAGTTCGGGATGAAGATGAGCTGGTTGAGATTTACGTGGAGTAGATGTCGTTGGGGTGGGCGAGGTGACTTACCGGGCAGATCGTAGCTAAATCGTAGGCATATTGTCCACTACTCCGGATACCTCGATTTCAGCTGTTCTGGTGCTGGCAGATGGATGTCCACCAGAGTAATTTTTCAGGGGTTTCGGTGGACCAGGGTGGGATGGTTGGGGACCGGTGCGGGGTTGGTGCGGTTGACATGAGGAGGGCAAGCGCGTATACTTGGGACAGCCGTACCCCCAATATGAACGGCTCAGGAAATGGTCAGCAAAACACAATACAAACCGGTCCGCACAGTGGGCTGTCCACTGTCCCGGGCAAATAAGGGTTGACACTCAATGTTGAGCGTGAACGCCGACTGTTTTGCGAAATGTAGCAGGATTGCAGATGGGGATGTCTTGTCTGCAGAAGCCGTAAACACCTGGGAGCGTAACGCGCCCGGGTGTTGTTATTTTTGGGGGATGTGCATTTAACGGGAACCTGTCTCTGTACCGTTTCGTTACTTGGGTGCCACTCCACTCAGAGAAAGGAAAACAGAATGGACGCGATTGCCAGCCGTATCCTCAAAGCCCGCCAGTACGCAGCCGAGCGAGATGAGCGCCTGTGGGTCCACAACCTGCAGGTGAAGATTCACGGCGAGAACTCTGATCACCGCGTTTCTTATGATCAGGGTTCATGGGATTGTGATTGCGAGGAGTTTCAGCGCAGAAGCATATGTGCCCATGTAATGGCGATGGAAGAGATTCTCGGTGAGGCGGTTGAACCTGCGATGCTCCCGATTCCGGGGTAGTGCAGGCGTGCAGAGTCCAGATAGCTTATATTTTGAGTGCCAGGCCGATTGGCCTGGCATTTTTTTTTGGACAGCAGTTTTTAGTTGCTAGTTTTTAGTTTTTAGTTTTCGCCAAGGCACCATGGAGGGGAGAGGAGAGAGAGGTAAGCCCGCGGGAAAGTCCTGAGGTGGGACCGGATTGGGATGGGGCGGATTTCAGAGGGGGGTGGGAGGTGTGGAATAATAGCGTGATGGGTAGCGACAAGAGGGGTGGATGAAACGTGCGGCGCAGCTGCTGATCGGAGTTCTGATCAGCGTCTTTTTTCTTTATCTGATTCTGCCGGGGCTGCATCTTCCAGAGGTGTGGCGGGCGATGGGGCAGGCGAACTACTGGTGGATTGTGCCGGGTGTGGCGGTCTACATGGTGGGGCTGTGGGCGCGCACGTGGCGGTGGCATTTCATGCTGCGGCATCTGAAGCCGGTCTCGATGGGCAGGCTTTTTCCTGTGGTGTGCATCGGTTATTTCGGGAACAATGTGTACCCGTTCCGGGCGGGGGAAGTGATGCGGGCTTACGTGCTGTGGCAGCGGGAGGAGATTCCGATCAGTTCCAGCCTGGCGACGGTGATCATCGAGCGTGTATTTGACGGGCTGGTGATGCTGCTGTTCGTTTTTCTGGCGCTGCCATTTGCGCCGATTCCGGCGGCATTTCAGTGGTTTGTCGTCTTTGTCACTTTTCTGCTGTTGATCGTCACGGCGCTCTTCATCTGGGTGACGGTGCGGCCGCGGCGGATTGCGGCGTTGTACGGCTGGCTGGCTGAGCATCTGTTGCCGGCGCGGCTCCGCGAGCGGACGGACGGCCTTTTTGAACGGTTCATGGCGGGGCTGGGGAGTCTGCGCAGCGGGCGCGACCTGCTGTTGATTTTTGCGACGAGCATCGTCGTGTGGCTGATGGAGACGGTCAAGTACTGGTTTGTGATGCATGCGTTTGCCTTCAGCGTCAGTTTTCTGGCGCTGATGTTGATGAACGGGGTCGTGAATCTGGCGACGACGCTGCCGTCGGCGCCGGGGTATATCGGGACGTTCGATACGCCGGGGATCGAGACGCTGACGGCGTATGGGATCGATACGCAGCTGGCGGCGAGCTATACGCTGACGCTGCACGCGGCGCTGTGGGTGCCGGTGACGCTGCTGGGGGCGTATTATTTCTGGCGGGAGCAGCTGCGCTGGAGTGACTTTAACAAGGCCCAGAAACGGGCGGACAAGGCGGCACAGGGTGAGGCGGCCGTGTTAGAATGATGCGAGGTGGAAGGCAGTTTTCGGTATAGTTTTTGGTAGTCAGTTTTTTGTTTTTAGTGAACTGCTTGTGTGCCGGACTCTTGATGGTCATGGAGGGGTGGGTTGGGGCCGATTTGGACTTGCCGTGCCTGCGCCGGCTCACGCCTCGGTACGAGCCACGAGGCGGGGTGGGGGGAAGTTCGGTCGCAGCGGGTCGTCAAGGTCATAATGCCACACACTGGCTGCGGCGGGAGGTTTTAGGAGAGGGGGCGTTGCGGGGGGGGAGCCCCCCCCCAAGGGAGGGCCGAAAAGGCCCGACCCCCCAGAAAAGCAGGGGTCAGGGGGCCGGGGGTAGTTACTGCGGGGTTTGAAGATCAGAGTTGAA
>JAJEDI010000094.1 GCA_022821585.1 Caldilineaceae bacterium | reverse complement strand
CCCCTTATTCGGCCCAAAAACCCCCGGGGGGGGCGCGCGGGGCGGGGGGGGTTGGGGGGGCGGCCCCCCCCCACAAGGGAGGGCCGAAGGCCCGACCGCCCAGAAAGGCAGTGGTCAATAATCGGTTGCCAGTGGTCAGTGAAGGCGGTGATTGACGGGGGACAAGTGTGACGAGAAGAGAGCGGAGAGGAGGGAGAAGATTCCCCTTAACTGGCTGGCGTCGACTTGTGGATTATCGGGCAAAATTGACGAATCAAATACCGCGTGCTAATGTTCAGTGCCGGCGGTTCAAGCCGGCTCACGCGCTCTAAGCGAAGGATCTGACACTGGAGCATTCAGGTAATGAACGAGCTTATTTCAGAATCTCAGGCAGATGGCTCAGCCCTTTTGGACTGGACCGATCAGCCTGATCCACGGCAACTGCTACGGGTACGGGATCCTGAGATCTATGCGGCGATTGAGTCAGAACGACAGAGGCAAACGAACGGAATCGAACTGATTGCCAGCGAGAATTACGTCTTTCCCGAGGTGTTGGCGGCGGCGGGCAGCGTGTTGACGAACAAGTATGCCGAGGGCTATCCGGGACGGCGATATTACGGTGGATGCCAGTATGTTGACATCGCTGAAAAGGTTGGCATCGAACGTGCGCTGGCGCTTTTTGGCGCAGAACATGCCAACGTGCAACCCCATTCGGGCGCGCAGGCCAACGCTGCCGTCTATATGGCGTTGCTGAAGCCAGGCGACACTGTGCTGGCGATGAAGCTGGACCACGGCGGGCATTTGAGCCATGGGTTCCACCTGAACAGCTCCGGACACTATTACGACTTCGCTCACTACGGTTTGGATCCCGATACCGAGCAACTCGACTACGGGGTGATCAGGAAGTCGGCACTGGAACAGCGGCCCAAGCTGCTCCTGGTAGGGGCGAGTGCGTATCCGCGCCATTTCGACTTTCCGACGTTGCGAGATATTGCCGATGAGGCCGGTTGTCTGCTGATGATGGATATGGCCCATGTTGCCGGACTGGTGGCGGCGAAACTGCATCCCGATCCGGTTCCGTACTGCGATGTGGTCACGACTACAACCCATAAGACGCTGCGGGGGCCTCGCGGCGGCCTGATACTTTGCCGGAAGGAACATGCGAGGGCGATCGACCGTGCAGTTTTTCCTGGAATCCAGGGTGGACCGCTCATGCACGTCATTGCTGCGAAGGCGGTCGGGTTCAAATTGGCGCAGGCGGAGGCGTTCAAAGGGTATCAGCAGCAGATTCTGGACAACGCGCAGGCGCTGAGCGACACTCTACAGGCAGAAGGTCTGCGCAGCGTTTCCGGCGGCACGGATAATCACCTGATTCTGGTCGACTTGAACAGTTTGGACAACGAGGAGATCAACGGGAAGTTGGTGGAGACGGCCCTTGATAATGCGTCGATCCACTGCAATAAAAACATGATCCCTTTTGACACGCGGAAGGCGATGGTCACGAGCGGGATCCGGCTGGGTACTCCTGCGGCCACCACACGTGGGATGAGGCAGGACCAGTTTGAGCAGATCGGCCGCTGGATTGCCTCGATCGCTCAGGACCCAAAGGATACGGCCTTGCAGGAGTCGGTGCGTGACGAGGTGCTGGAGATGGTCAAGGCGTTTCCGGTGCCGGCATAGACAGGCAAAAGGTTTGGGATTGTGGCGACCAAGGTCAGAATCCAGTTCGTCTGCAGTGAGTGCGGCAGTTCACAGATGAAGTGGATGGGGAGATGCCCGGATTGCGGCGAGTGGAACACGCTGCAGGAGAGCCGAGTGCAAGAGGGGGCGCTCGCTCTGGTCGGTGGCAGTGCGGACTCTCACCAGGCGCCGTCTCCTCTGGCGCTGCCGGATATCCCCAGTGAGCCGTCGAGACGAATCGTCCTTGATAATGCCGAATTGAATCGCGTGCTGGGGGGCGGCATAGTGCCCGGCTCCGGCATTCTGGTCGGCGGCGACCCTGGTATCGGGAAGAGTACGCTGCTTATCCAGACGGCTGCGGAGGTGGCGAGCAAGGCCGGCCAGGTGCTATATGTCAGTGCTGAGGAGAGCGCTTATCAGATAGGGCAGCGCGCGTCACGTCTTGGGCTGGACGAGAGGGGTCTGCTGATCCTGGCGGACACGATCCTGGAGCAGATTCTGGAACAGATCGGGGAGGTTAAGCCTTCCCTGGTTATTGTTGACTCGGTGCAGGCGATCCACAGCGGCGCGAGCGCAAGCGCGGCTGGGTCGGTGTCGCAGGTACGAGATTGCGCGGCACAGTTGCTGCGACAGGCCAGACAGCTCAATGTTCCACTTTTTCTGGTGGGACACGTGACCAAGGAGGGGGCGATTGCGGGCCCTCGTGTGCTGGAGCATATGGTGGACGCGGTTCTTCAGATGGAGGGAGAGCGTTTTCACGCTTACCGCCTTTTGCATTCGGTGAAGAACCGCTTCGGCAGCACGAATGAAGTGGGTGTCTTCGAGATGACGGAGCGGGGGATGACGCCGGTCGCCAACCCGTCGGCGATGTTTCTGGCGGAGCGGCTGCCGAACGCGGCGGGCAGCGCCATCGCCGTGCCGCTTGAGGGAAGCCGCCCGTTGCTGGTCGAGGTACAGGCGCTGGCCAGTCCGACGGCATTCAGTCAGCCGCGGCGTACGGTAAACGGCGTGGACTTCAACCGGCTGCTGCTGGTTACGGCTGTGCTGAGCAAGAGGTTGGGTCTTTCGCTGAGTACGCAGGACGTTTTCGTGAATGTAATCGGGGGGCTGCGTATCGGAGAACCGGCCGCTGACCTGGCGGTGGCGGCGGCCATATGCAGCAGCTACCGAAATGTTCCTGTTGCCGCCGAGGTTGCCCTTATAGGAGAAATCGGCCTGAGCGGAGAGCTCCGCAGCGTCAGTCAGCTGGCGCTACGCCTACATGAAGCAGCTAAACTTGGATTCGGACGCGCAATTGTGCCTCGTCACGCCTTGCGGCGGAAGCGGTCGCAATCAGGCAAGAATGGGGCGGACGACGGCGGCAGGGGAGGCCCTTCAGACCTTCCCTCTGAAATCGAAGTCATCGGCGTGCGCACGGTAGCAGACGCTCTGGACGCGGCGCTGTTGAAGTAAACTATTACTGACGTAAGTCGTGGAGAATTCTGATGTCCAAACTGGCCAGTGTTGATCCATATCAGCAGTTTCTACGTGATTTGTTTCACAGCGACGACGCTGACCTGTCCAGGCTGCAGGCAGAAGCGGAGTCTGAAGGGATCCCTAGCATGAGTATCGGGCCGGAGCAGGGGAAATTCCTTCAACTCATGGTGCAGTTGACGGGTGCCAGAAAAGTGCTGGAAATCGGGGTGCTGGGCGGGTACAGCGGGACTTGGATCGCGCGTGCTCTGCCGGAAGGCGGGAGGCTGATTGGCCTGGAATTGGAGCAGAAGCATGCCGACTTCGCTCGCAAACAGTGGGACAGGATGGGGTTGTCTGACAAGATCGAAGTGCGGGTGGGTCCTGCGCTCGAATCACTGCCGCACTTGTCGGAGGAGGCGCCATTCGACCTGGTATTCATCGACGCTGACAAAGGGAACTATCCCGCATACTTGGATTTTGCGCTCCAATACAGCCGGCCAGGTACGGTCATTCTGGGAGACAATGTAGAGATGTGGGGGAGCCTAGTGGATCCTGAGAAGCAGAACTGGGACTGGGTGCAGGGGATGCGCAGTTTTGCGCGTTCGCTCAGCCAACATGAGAGGTTAACGAGCACGGTGATCCCCTATCCGGACGGGCTGGCGATGGCAGTGGTGAAGTAAAGACACTGCGGCAGGTGTAGGCTAAGATCCAGTTCCCAAGAGATTGTCCTGGCCGATTGGCCGTTTTGGACAGGAGACAAAAGACAGAGGCAAGGCGTGAAAAGCCTTGCCTCTGTGTGTCTCTGCCAAGGATTGCTACTATTCAGCGCGCCAGCAGGGGGCCGAGAGGACGTCCGCCAAGCAGGTGAAAGTGGGTATGGAAGACCTCCTGGCCACCGTGTCTGCCTATGTTTGTGACGAAGCGCCAGCCATCAGAAGAGACTCCTTCCTGCACAGCCAGTTGTCCGGCTACCTGGGCAATCCGCCCAAGAATATCGGCCTGGGCGTCACCCATTTCACCCAGATCATTGAAGTGCTGATTGGGGACGATCAGTATGTGAACCGGCGCCTGCGCCGAGATATCCTGAAAAGCGGACACCAGTTCGTCCTGGTAGAACTGCTTCGAGGGTATCTCGCCGGCAACGATTTTGCAGAAAATACAGTTCTCGCTCATTGGACACCTCGTCCTAACTTGCGGTTCACGCTGTCGACCTTGTCCTGCATGCTTTGTTCGCGATCGCAGCGGGTGCCGACCTTCAGACTGGTTGAGATTCTGGGCGCGCCCATTGCGTGAACAACCTCGTGGCAGCGCTTCACGGCCGCAAAGACCTCGTCCCACTCGCCTTCGACGTTGGTGCCGTATGCGTGCATCTGATGGCTGAGGCCGGCATCGTCGAGAATGCGCTCGCAGGCGGCGACGTACTCCGAAACGGAGACGCCGACGCCGATGGGGACAACACAGAGATCGATCATGACTTTCATGGCGCTATCCGATGACTATGTTGACCAATTTGTCGGCGACGACAACCACCTTACGCACCTGCTTGCCATCCATCCAGCGCTGAACGTTGTTTGATGCCAGGGCCATCGCTTCCAGCTCTTCTTCTGCTGTATTGGGCGCGACGCTCAGTTTGTCGCGAACGCGTCCGTTGACCTGGACGACCACGGTGATCTCTTCTTCTTTGGCCTTTTCCGGATCGGCCTGAGGCCATTGCTGGAGGTGAACGCTAGATCCTTCACCATCTCCCGCCAGCCGTTGCCACAGCTCCTCGCTTACGTGAGGGAAGACGGGGGCCATCATCAGCAGCAGGTTGCGCACGGACTGCTGCCAGATTCCCTTATCGGTTTCGGTACTCTGTGGCCCAGTAAAGGAGTCCTTTACCCGGATCAGATAGTTGTTGAACTCCATGAGCGCGGCAATGGCGGTATTGAAGCGGAAGCTGCCAAAGTCTACCGACACTTTCGAAATGGTCTGGTGCAGTTTGCGTTCCAAGGCGCGGACGTCGGCGTCCGTCGCAGAACCGCCGGCGCCGTTCGAGGTCGGTTCTTCCAGCGCGACGCCCCAGACGCGGTACAGGAAGCGGCTCACGCCTTCGATGGCGCTCGGGTCCCAAGGACCGCCGTGCTCCCAGGGGCCGATGAACATCAGGTAGCCACGGACGGTGTCAGCGCCGTACTTATCGACATACTCGTCGGGGTTGACGACGTTGCCGCGGCTCTTGGACATGCGCTCGCCGTCGGGACCCAGAATGATGCCCTGATTGAACAGGCGCAGCATGGGTTCGTCGAAGTCGACGACATGCATGTCCCGCAGGGCTTTTGTGAAGAAGCGGGTATAGAGCAGATGCATAGTGGCGTGTTCGATGCCGCCGGTGTACTGGTCGACGGGCAGCCAGTAGCTGCCGCGTCCGCTGTCCCAAGGCATATCGTCCACTGCCAGGGGCTCGCCTGCTTTGTGGTAGGGATCGACGTAGGCGTATTGATACCAGCTGGAGCACATGAAGGTGTCCATGGTGTCGGTCTCGCGCTCGGCGTCGCCGTTGCACTGCGGACATTTGACGTAGCGGAACCCTTCGTGATAGTTGAGGGGACTTTCGCCGGTGGGCTTGAACTGGGCGTCGTCGGGCAGGCGGACGGGCAGGTCAGCGTAGGGAACGGGCACCGTTCCGCATCTGGTGCAGTGAATCATAGGGATAGGCGTGCCCCACATGCGCTGGCGGCTGATCAGCCAGTCGCGCAGGCGGTAGTTGACCGCTCCTGTTCCTTTTCCATTTTCTTCCAGCCAGGCGATGGCCGCTTTGACGCTCTGCCCTTCCTCTTTGCCAACGGTAGTGCCGTCTATAGGCCCGGAGTTGATCATTTCGCCGTCGCCCGGCCAGGCGGATTCCAAATCGTCGGCGGTGCGGACATGGCCGGCCTCGCTGTCGAGGGGCGGTTGAACGACCAGGGCGATGGGCAGTTCGTGCTTTTTGGCGAACTCGAAGTCGCGTTCGTCATGGCCGGGTACCGCCATGATGGCGCCGGTGCCGTAGCCCATGAGCACGTAGTCGGCGACCCAAACGGGGATGCGTTCGCCGTTGACCGGATTGATGGCGTAGCCGCCGGTGAAGACGCCGGTTTTCTCCTTGTCCTCGGCAGTGCGTGCAATCTCGTCGAGGCGGCTTGCCTGGTCGACACATTCTGCGACGGCGCTGCGCTGCTCGTCGGTGGTGATTTTTTCCACCAGAGGATGTTCGGGAGCCAGCACCATGAAGGTCGCGCCCCAGAGCGTGTCGGGTCTGGTGGTGAAGATTTCGATGGGGTCGCCGGCCTCGGTGCGGAATGTCACCTGGGCGCCGTCGCTGCGGCCGATCCAGTTTGTCTGCATCACCTTCACCGGTTCGGGCCAGTCGATTTCGTCCAGGTCGTCCAGCAGCTCCTCGGTGTAGTTGGTTATGCGGAACTTCCACTGGTTCAGGTCCTTCTTGATGACCGGCGTGTCGCAGCGTTCGCAGTGGCGGTCTTCGCCCCAGACTTGCTCGCGCGCCAAGGTGGTGTTGCACTTGGGGCACCAGTCAACGGGCGCGAATTCTCTGTAAGCCAGTCCCATTTCGTAGAGCCTGAGGAAGAACCACTGGGACCATTTGTAGTATTCGGGGTCGCAACTGATGGCTTCGCGGTCCCAGGCCCACATGGCGCCCATACGGCGCAGCTGGCCCTGCATGCGCTCGACGTTGTTGTAGGTCCACTCCTGGGGATGGGCGTTATTCTGGATGGCGGCGTTCTCGGCAGGCAGGCCGAAGGCGTCGAAGCCGATGGGAAAGAAAACGTTGTAGCCGCTCATACGTCGATAGCGGGCGGCGGCGTCACTTGGCGTCATGGCGTACCAGTGACCTGTATGCAAGTCACCGGATGTGTAGGGCAGCATTGTCAGAGCATACCACTTGGGTCTTGTGGGGTCTTCGACCGTGTCATAGAGGCCCTGTTCTTCCCAGGCGGCCTGCCATTTCGGTTCGATTTCCGTATGTCTATACCTGGCGGACATGGTATGTATCTCCTGTAACGGAGGATTCTTGTATTGGAATCTTCTTGTGAAATGTGTTCAGAAAGTTTTCGCGACGCGACATGGTTACCATGCGCGCGACTTTGCGGTTCATGTTCCGAATCTTATGCTGGTGGTTGCGCCCGCTCAGGGACAGGGCATGGGGTACTCAGAGCCCTGGCGCGGGCTATCTAAGAGCGAGGAGACCGCCGACAGAGGTGCCGTCGGTGGTGAAATGAACTGGGATGCGGGGTTCTCGTGCATCAATTCTCATAGTGGAAGCAAATATAACACGCGATTTCTTGCTAAGGCAAATCAGAGAGTAGGGCTCATGAAGTGGCTCTCACTGGCTACAGTAAGGAGGACCTGAACCTGGTCAGTGAATTTGGCAAGAGAACAGTTCAAGGGTTAGGTTAACCAGAAGTCTCCTGGCATTTGGGTTCAGCAGATTCTGCGAGTCTTTTTGAACTTCGATGCGCCAGGAAAAAGGGGTGCCGATTCTGCACGAAAGTCAGGGACAGTATGGCATAGGGGCGGAGCGCACTACGTTTTCTTCATTGAGGAAACAGCTATGATTGGGAGCTTCTCTATAGGTATCATCTCAGTTGATCTTGACGGCACACTATTTCGCAGCGATGGCATGCCCGCGCCCGAAGGCATACGGATGTTGCAAGCTGCTGCCCAAGCGGGCGTTCGGGTTGTCATAAGTACTACGCGAAACGCGGCTGGCGTTCGTCAACTGTGCGCGCGACTGGGGTTGAGCGATCCGATGATATGCACTAATGGGGCGCAGGTCTTCGCTTCTCCGGCAGGTCCGATTTGGGCGTCATACACGATTCCGATAGAGGTTGCGCGTGAGATTGCGCGACTCGCGGATCGCAATGGATGGGAGGTTAGCACCAGTGTGGGAAGCTGCAGTTACTTGCGGCAAAGGCCGGGGCAGCCGCTCGGGCTTGTAGAGAACAGGTCCATCGCAGGACTGGAAGGCAGTCAAGGCACTTCACAGCTAGTGATTGTTTCAGCGAACGAGGAAGCCTTAGTCGCTGAGCCTAAACGGATGATTCTGCATGAGCCGGATGCGATTGCCGCAGCACGGGAACTTACAGCGCAGTACAGTCAAGCGTGCCGCGCAGAGACGTATTACGAGCCCGATGGCAGCCTGCATTCGCTGTGCATCTTTCCCCTTCGTGCCGACAAGGGTACGGCGGTTAGACTCGTGGCGGGAAAGCTGGGTATTCCTCTCGGACAAATCCTCGCCATCGGCGACAACCCAAACGACATGCCAATGTTTGCCGCGGCAGGCACAAGCGTTGCGATGGGCAATGCGCCGCCCGAGGTGAAGGATTCAGCCACAGTCGTTGGTCCAACCAATGATGATGAAGGGGTGGCGTGGGCATTGCGAAGGTTCGTCTTGCAGGGCGGGAATTGACGGCTTGCGGCCTTTTCAGACGAAGGCATATTCGATTTCTTAACGCAGTCGGGACTGGGACTGAGAGCCTATTGGTCAACGACCGAGCCGTCGGCGTGGAGGCGCGTCTTGACTGCGCGGGGGGCGTAAGGATGGCGCTCGGCGGCGTCTTCGGCGAGCTCGATGCCGATGCCGGGGGCGTCGGGGATAATGAGGAAGCCGTCTTCCTGAGTGAGGGCGGTTTTGACGATTTCGCTTTTTGGCGGTACGTCTTCGCCTATGGGGTATTCCTGGAGGGCGAAGTTGGGAATGCAGGCGGCGAGTTGGATGCAGGCGGCGGTGCTGACAGGGCTGAGCGGATTGTGGGGGACGACCTGGACGTGGAATGCTTCGGCGAGGGCGGCGATCTTCTTGGCGTGGCTCAGACCGCCGACCATGCAGACATCGGGACGCACGAACTGGACGGCGCCGCGCTGCAAAAGGGCCTGGAATTCCCAGATGCTGTGCAGGCGTTCGCCGGTGGCGATGGGGATGCCGATTTTGGATGCGACGAGCGCCATTTCGTCAAGGTTGTCCGGTGTAACGGGGTCTTCGTAGAAGAAGGGGTGGAAGGGTTCGATGCCGCGACCGAGCACGACAGCCTCGCTGGGGGTAAGACGGCGGTGGATCTCGATGCAGAGGTCGACGTCGCGGCCGACGGCCTGGCGATAGGCTGCCACGGTTTCGATGGCGTCCTCGATCATGTCGACGTGGGTCTTGAAGTAGGGGAGGTCGCGGCTGTCGTCGAGGAAGGGCGTGAGGTGTCCGACGGCGGTGAAGCCGCGTGCGCGGGCGTCGGCGCAGCCAGCGATCAGCTCTTCCTTGGATTCGCCAAAGACGTGATAGTAGACGCGGGCCTTGTCGCGCACTTTGCCGCCGAGAAGCTGGTAGGCGGGGACGCCGAAATGCTTGCCGGCGATGTCCCAGAGGGCGATGTCGACGGCGCTGAGTGCGCCCATTACGGCGGCGCCGCGAAAGTGGCTCCAACGGTAGAGGTACTGCCAGTGGTGCTCGATGCGCAAGGGATCCTGGCCGATCAGATAGCGCTTGAAGGTCTCGACGGCGCCGGCTGAGGCTTCGAGGAAACCCCAGGCGCCGGACTCTCCCAGACCTGAAATGCCGGCGTCCGTGTCCACTTCCACGAACAGGTAGCGGTCAACGAAGATGGTACGGACATCGGTGATCTTCATTGTGATCTCCCTTTAGCGGCTGTTCATTGCCCAATCCTTGGCGGTCAGTCCGCTACGGATGCGCCATGTCAATAGAGTTTGGAGAAGCTCTTCTTTTCGGTCTGCATGGGCAGGGTCGTCCCACAGATTGTTGACCTCTTCCGGATCATTGACCAGGTCGAAGAGCTGGCCGTATGTTTCGCCGACAAAGTGGACAAGCTTCCAGTCCATGGTGCGCGCCATGGACATGTATTCGGCGGGCAAGAGGCCGTCGCGGCAGTGTTCGGCAAAGACGGTTTCACGGCCCTGCCAGTTCTCTCCTTCGAGGGCGGGCAGTAAGGATTCGGCAGCAAAGTCCTCGGGCGTCTCAAGCCCTGCCAGTTCGAGAATCGTGGGCCCGAGGTCGAAGAGAGAGCAGAGCTGGTCGAGCGAGCGGCCGCCGGCGAAGCGACCGGGCGCCCAGACGATGGTGGGCACGCGGGTGATGATGTCGTACATCGTCCACTTCTGGCTGTGACCGTGATCTCCGAGGCAGTCGCCGTGGTCCGATGTGAAAATGACGACAGCGTTTTCGAGGTAGCCCTTTTCCTCGAGGGCGGTCAGCAGTTCGCCCACTTTTTCGTCGATCATCGAGACGTTGGCCATGTAATAGGCACGCTGGCGATGGCGCTGCTCTCGTTTAGGGTCCAGGAGGTGCATCACTGAATCGTGGTCCACTTCGGCGTTGTGAGCACGCATTTCAAGGAAAGGGGGCGGCTGACCGGCGAGTTCCTCGTCTGTGACCGGTTGGAGGGGCAGATCCTTGTCCATATAGGCCTGGCTGAAGCGGGGGGTTGGATCGTACGGGGGGTGAGGTCCGGGAAAGCCCACCTGTATGAAGAGGGGTCCTTCCGGTTTGGGCTTGTTGCGAAGCCACCAGGTGGCGAAGTCGCCGACGAACACATCGGAGTGCAGGTCTTCGGGCAGCTCCCAGTCGAATGCACCGAGGGATTCGTTGTAGTCGTCGCGCTGGCGGTATAGAACACGTTGCTGCTTGACTTGGCCGCGGGCGCGGAGGGCCTTGTCCCATTCGTCGAAGTAGTAGCGGCCTTCGAGGTAACGATCTTTGTTCTCAACGACGTAGCGCTCGTGAAAGCCGAGAGGCGTCTCAAAGGGAGAGGTGTGCATTTTGCCCACGTTGACGCAGTGGTAGCCGCTGGCGCTCAGTTCCTCAACCCAAGAGCTGGTCCAGCGGTCGCCGTTCTTGAGAATGCCGGTGGTGTGGGGATAGTAGCCGGTGAAGAGACTGGCGCGGGCGGGTGCGCACGAAGGCGCGGTGATGTGGCAGTTGGTGAAGCTCACCCCCTCGTGTACGAGGCGGTCGAGGTTGGGAGTCTCCATGTAGTCGAAGCCAAGCGCGGCGATGGTGTCGAAGCGCTGCTGGTCGGTGATGATCAGAATAATGTTGGGACGACTGTCGGCCATCCGGCTAGGCTCCTCTGCTCTGGTCATTGTGCCACGGCGGCGCGTAGGGTTTCCTTCTTTTCGTCGGCGCGGAAACATTCGTACTGGTTGTCGCGCATGTAGCGGCGGGCGAGGTCGATGGCCTGGGCTTCGGTGAGGAAACCTTCGGAGATTTCCGACTGCATGACCCTGGTGAACCAAGTACGTGCCTGTTTGGCGTAGGCAAGGGCGGCGCCGGGGTAGCCGGTATCTCCGCCGAAGAGGAAAAGCTTGTTGGCCGGGGCGGCGTGAATGAAGCGGCGGACGAACTCCATGGAGCTATAGGGGTTGATGCTCCAGGCCCAGCAGAGGTCGGCATAGACGTTTGGGTAGTGCTTGGCCAGTGCGATTAACTCTTCGGTATACGGGTAGGCGATGTGCATGAGGACGAAGCGGGCATCGGGATATTTGGCGAGCAGGGGGCAGAGATTGCCGCTGCGGATATAGTCCACGGGCATGCGGCTGTGTCCGGCATAGTAGCCGGTGTGGATCTTCATGGGCAGATCATGCTCAATGCACAGTTCCACGCCCCGGGCCCAGCACCAGTCGCCGAGGCAGAGCCTGGCGGCTTCGTCGAGCTCCTCGCCGTCACGCAGATAGATGTCGAGGGCTTTAGCGGCCTCGTCGCGGCTGCGCTCTTGCCAGCGCAGTGTGCGGTTGTAGGCGTGCTGCGATTTGACGGCGATGGCAGGGGAGGAGGAAGAGGCGAAGATGGTCTCCATCACACGCTGCAATGAATAGAGGTCGGATACTTCCTGGCCGGTATGTTGGGCGATTTCTTCGTGATTGGGCCTTCCTGAGCAGAAGTCGACCCAGGAGATGTCATAGAAGAAGAAGTCGGGCCCCGAAAGGTCGGGGAGGACGGTCATTGATTTGGCATCGGTCTGGATGTGGTCCAGATTCGCCTCATCCCGGAGCAAACGCAGTCGTTCACCCGGCTGGACCAGGGCGGCGTTCTTTTCCTGGGCGGCGGCGATAGAATCGGGAGTAAGTTCATCGATGCCGTACAGATCTTTTGCGATGATGCTCACGGCCTCGCCGTAGCCGGTGTGCTGTACCCTCGCCCATGCCTCTTGAATGGGGGCGAAGCGGGCGGCCACATCAGAGTCCGACGGGTCGCACAGGTTTTCGACCGCCTCTTGGGTGGCACCGGCAACGAACAAGTCGGCAGGGACATAGTTCTGGAATAGCTGGCAAAGAATGTCGGGACTCTCTTCCAGGTAGGTTTCTTCGCCCTTCATGTGCTCGTGGGTATCGACGAGGGGGGTCTGCAGAATGAAGGCGGCGATATCGGATTGTGAAGACATGTTCGCGCTAGCTCGCTTTCAGTTTGGCCTGCCATTGTTTGCGGAATTTGCTGACTTTGGGGCGGATGACGAAGAGGCAGTAGGGCTGGAATCCATTGTCGCGGTAGTAGTTCTGATGGTAAGACTCGGCGACGTAGAAGGTGTCGAGCGGGACCAGTTCGGTAACGATGGGAGCGTCCCAGATCTGGGGGGCGTAGTCGCTGATAATCTCCTCAGATACTCTTTTTTGCTCGTCGTCATGGTAGAGAATGACGGAGCGGTATTGGGGCCCCACGTCATTGCCCTGGCGATTGGGGGTGGTGGGATCGTGGGAGGTGAAGAAGACTTCGAGGATCTGGCGAAACGAGACCAAGGAAGGGTCGAACGTGACCTGTATCACTTCGGCGTGGCCGGTGGTCTTTGCGCAGACCTGCTCGTAGGTGGGGTTGGGGACGTGGCCGCCGGCGTAGCCGGAAACGACCTGACTTACGCCGATCAACTCTTCATAGAGGGGTTCCAAGCACCAGAAGCAGCCCCCTCCCAGTGTGGCAATTTCCTGAGCGCGTGCATCATTCGTCATTGCATCTTCTCCCAAACTCTACTTTTCTGCGGTGTGCACATTCGCCGGAACACGACTCTTGCCTGCGCGTACCGGAGACTCGTTCCTTTTTGTGTCGAAGGAAGTCGCAGGCGGGGAATATTGGCCGCATGCGGATGGCTTAGCGGTGTTCACGTTCCTGGTAACCGGAGTGGCAGTTGCGTGTATCTTACCGCAGAAGGAGACCGAGTCCAACCGGGCCGGGCTGGAATCGGCGGCCTACCATCTGACCGGGGTGCAGTCCAATTTGGGGGCGGGGAAGGGCAGGCACAAGGCCGGCACTTACGGGGACTTGATGGGACTGGCGGGACGTGGGTTGGCGGAATTCTTTCGGTTGGGAACCTGTTACGAATGCCGGCACCAGGTCGGTGAGGCATGTTGTTGGCCGGGGGCGTTGCCGGGGCGGAGCCCCCGCACAAGGGAGGGCCGAATAGGCCCGACCGCCCAACTGCAGTGGTCGGTAGTTAGTAGTCAGTGGTCAGTGACTGCGGCGGTAGAATGAGTGCGGGTTTGTAGGGTAGTGAGGAGAGAAAGAGAGTCCTGTGCTCACATCACAGGGGCTCCGGAAAGGGACGGGACATTGGCGGGATGGGGTGCCCTTGTCGACTTGCTGAAAGAGGATTTTGTGATATGTTTCTGGGACGGGCGGGCAATGGCCGGCGGTTATGCCGGGCGAACTTGAACGCCGCCTGGGTTCAGAAAGCCAAAGGAACTAGACAATGATTCGAATTGCTGAGATGCTGCCACCGGAGCCATCGCCACTGTGGACGCTCGTCAAACAGTGCGGCGTCAACTATGCGGTGGGGGCGATGGATATGTCCACGATTGATCACCCGGACCCGGACATGAGGCCATGGGGGTTTATGAGCCTGGCGCGGGTGAAGAGCGCCTACGAGAACGCCGGTTTTCGGTTGGAGGTGCTGGAGAGCCGTCCGCCGCTGGACAAGGCGAAGCTGGGATTGCCCGGGCGCGACGAGGAGATTGAGACGGTTTGCGAGCTGCTGCGCAACATGGGCCGACTTGGCATTCCGGTCTGGTGCAGCGAGTGGATGCCCATTTTTGGCTGGATGCGTACGGCGATCACCATTCCGGAACGGGGCGGTGCGCTGGTGTCAGGATTTGACTACGATGTGATGCGAGAGGCGCCGCTGACACCATACGGCGAGGTCAGCGAAGAGCAGTTGTGGGACAATCTAAAGTACTTTCTGGAGGCGGTGGTGCCGGTGGCAGAGGAGGCGGGTGTGAAGATGGCCATGCACCCCGACGATCCCCCTCTGTCACCGATCCGAGGCCTGGGCCGAATCATGCGCAGTGTCGAGAATTTCCAGCGTTTGATCGATCTGGTGCCGAGCCCGGCCAATGGAATCTGTCTGTGCCAGGGAAATTTCACACTGATGACCGACGACCTGCCTGAAGTTATCCGACAATTCGGCGCACAGGACAGAATCAATTTCGTCCACTTCCGCGACGTGAAGGGTGTACCGGAGAAGTTCAACGAGACCTTTCACGACAACGGGAAGACAGATATGCTCGCCTGCATGGAAGCCTATCGCGAAATTGGCTTCAGCGGTGTTCTGCGGCCCGACCATGTGCCGACGATGGAGGGCGACAGCAATGAGGACGCCGGATACTCCTCGATCGGGAGGCTGTACGCGATCGGTTACATACGCGGCCTGCGGCAGGCTGTGTACGCGTAGACTTCGCTTCTTCTACAGTTCCAGCATCCACTGGAAGATCATATCGTCGAAGTCGGGCAGTTTTTCGTGGCCGAAGTCGGGGTAGATGACGGTCCGCTTGGGTGAGCTGACTTTATTGAAGGCGGCATACTGCGTGGAAGGCGGGCAGACCTGGTCCATGAGACCGACGCCCATCAGCACTTCGGCCTGGATGCGGGGGGCGAGGTGCTGTACATCGATATAGCCCAAGCGTGTAAAGACTTCCTCTTCGCGTTCGTGGCGCGGGTCGAAGTTGCGGAACCACTCGCGCAGCTCGGCGTAGGCGTTCTGGTCCATATCGAGGTCCCAGACGCGTTTGTAGTCGCAGAGGAAGGGGAATATGGGGGCGGCGCGTTTGACGCGCGGCTCCAGTGAGACGCATGCCAGTGTAAGGCCTCCTCCCTGGCTGCCGCCGGTTGCGCCGACGCGGTCGGCGTCGACGTCATCCATGTCCATCACGATCTGGGCCAGTCGCGCGGTATCGAGGAAGGTGTGGCGGTAGAGGAGATCTTCGGGTTCGCCGGCAAGGCCGCGTACGATGTGCCCGCGCAGCGTCCAGCCCGGAACGCCGCCGACATCGATTGACTTTCCGCCGCCCTGACCGCGGCAGTCCATGGCGGCGACGGTGAATCCGGCGGCGACAAAGCCCAGCTTGCTCTGCCAGTCGCCGGCGTTGCCGCTATAGCCGTGGAACATAAGCACAGCCGGGTGGGGCTCCTGGGCGTCGCGGGGGCGCAGCAGCTTGGCATGGACGCGAGCGCCGCGCGTGCCCGTGAAGTAAAGGTGAGAACATTCTGCGTAGGGGGCCTGAAAGTCGGCCGGGACCAGTTCCACATCGGGGTCGGTTGCGGCGAGTTCGGCGAGACCGGCGCCCCAATATTCGTCAAAGTCGGAGGGGCGCGGGTTGGTGCCCTGGTAGGACGGGAGCTGGTCCAGAGACATGTCAAAGAGTAGAGGCATGGTATTTTCCTTCGACTGATGGGTGAGCTGTAGTAGTCAAGGCGGTTGGTGTTCTTTGGAACGTGCCGAACCTATTGTCGCGTTAGTCGGACTTTGATTGCAAGTAGCGCGACTCGGCGGGTGCATCCTAAATTTGGGGTGGAGGAAGTCTGGCGTTGGAATCGTGCCGGCGGTGTCTGAAATTGTCTGCCTGCTTGTGGAGAGATGGAGGGCGGCCGCCAAGCCTGGCCTTACCTGGAGGTGAGTTGAATTGGGGAGCCGGCGAAGGCACAAGGTCGGCACCTTCGGGGATTTGATGGAGGTGGCGGGACGTGGTTTGGGGAAATTCTTTCGACTGGGCACCCGTTACGAGTATCGACACCAGGTCGGCGAGGCATGTTGTTGGGCCGGGGGCGTTGCGGGGGCGGAGCCCCCGCACAAGGGAGGGCCGAATGCCCCACCGCCCAGAACTGCAGTGGTCAGTGGGTAGTGGGCAGTGGTCAGAGACGGCCGCTACATCGGTTAAAGAATAGAGAGGGAAATGGCTTTGGTTTCGTTGCTGCCAGAGTTGCAGGAAGGTTCGCACTCATCTTGAACTGAACCCATTGTGCCAATTGGTCTTGACCAAGGCGTCGGAATCGGTTAGGATATGCGCGCTTTGCTTTTTGGCCCGTTTCCCAATTGTGAACTCTTGGAAGAAGTACCAGAACACGTGGGCTCCGGACCTACTCTTGATGTAGGGTCCGGGCGTTCACTTCCCCGTAGGACGGGGCCGAATGCGCGCAACTGATTGTGCGTAAGCGCCAGCCACTCGGTGAGGGGATGGCCCGGCCTTGACCCGGCACCTACTCATTTCCCTGTCCAGAACCCTACTCTTGCAGATATCAGTACGAAGTCGACATAGCCTTCAATTTCAAAGAGAGAGAAGAGAAAGATGAAAACTGAACCTTCGGCCTGGGATGCCCTAGAGTTTCGTTGCATCGGTCCGCCGCGCGGCGGGCGCGTTGTCGCGGTTGCAGGACACCCGACTCAGAGCAACGTCTTTTATTTCGGCGCGGTTGCGGGCGGGGTGTGGAAGACGGTGGACGGCGGAACATACTGGGAGAACATTACGGACGGGCAGTTCGACGTTTCCTCGGTCGGGGCAATTGCCGTATCTGAAGCGGACCCGAATGTCATTTACGCGGGGACCGGCGAGTCGACGATCCGGCTGGACGTGAGCTGGGGGGACGGCGTATACAAGTCCACCGACGGCGGGGAGACGTGGAAGAGTGTAGGGCTGCGCGACAGCCATCATATCGGCGAGATTCGGATTCACCCGCAGGACCCGGATATCGTCTATGTGGCTGCGCTGGGCCATGCGTTCGGGCCAAATGAAGAGCGCGGCGTCTACCGCTCCACCGACGGGGGCGAGACCTGGGAGCGGGTCCTCCACGTGAGCGAGCGGGCGGGCGGTGTGGACCTGACGCTGGACGTCACCAATCCGCGAATCGTCTACGCTTCGATCTGGCAGGTTCATCGTCACTTCTGGGAGCTGGTCAGCGGCGGGCCGGACAGCGGGCTGTGGAAGTCGACCGACGGCGGTGACAGCTGGACCGATATCAGCCGCAATCCCGGGCTGCCGCAAGAAGGAATATTGGGGAAGATTGGCATCTCGGTTTCACCTGCCAAGCCCAGCCGCGTCTGGGCTATTGTCGAAGCGGAAGGCGAGAAGTCGGGGGTGTACCGTTCGGATGATCGCGGCGGAACCTGGGAGCATCTGACGAACAACCAGGACCTGTTGAACCGGCCGTGGTACTACCTGCACATTTTTGCCGACCCGCAGGACCCCGACACCGTCTACGTCAACAACCTGAAGATGTGGAAGAGCATTGACGGTGGCAAGGAGTGGAGCGAGATCACGACGCCGCACGGGGATAACCATGACCTGTGGATCGACCCGGCCGACCCGCAACGGATGATCAACGGCAACGACGGCGGGGCCTGTGTCAGCTTCAACGGCGGCGAGACGTGGAGCACGATTTACAATCAGCTTACAGGACAGTACTACCATCTGGACGTAGACAACCAGCAGCCCTATCATGTTTACGGTACGCAGCAGGACAATTCCAGCATTGCCGTGCCGAGTGCGACGGAGAAGGGGGCGATTCCCTGGGGTGACTGCTACCCGGCGGGCACTGGGGAGAGCGGGTACATCGCTGTGAAGCCGGACGATTCCAACATCGTTTACGTGGGTGCGGTCGGCTCGTCGCCCGGCGGCGGAGGCGCGTTGCAACGGTACGACCACCGCACGAAGCAGATTCGCCTGGTAACGGTGTGGCCGGAGCCGTTCAGCGGGTTTGGTCCCAAAGAGATGAAGTACCGCTTCCCGTGGACTTTCCCTATCCTTTTCAGTCCTCACGACACCAATGTGCTGTATACGTGCGGGAACCACGTGTTTCGGACGACGGACGAGGGAAGCTCCTGGGAGATTCTCAGCCCGGACCTAACGCGCAACGACGAGAGCAAGTTGGAGGCGTCCGGTGGTCCGCTCACCCTAGATACGAGCGGGGCGGAGCATTACTGCACGATTTCAACGTTTATCGAGTCGGCCCATCAGAAGGGGCTATTCTGGGCGGGCAGCGATGACGGTTTGGTTCATATCAGTGAGGACGGCGGGGCCAACTGGCGCAACGTGACGCCGCCGGACCTGCCCGAGTGGAGTCTAGTGACGGTCATCGAACCGAGCGCGAACGACCCTTCAACGGTCTATATGGCGGCGACGCGCTACAAGCTGGATGACTACAGCCCGTATCTGTTCAAGACGACCGACCTAGGGCAGAGCTGGCAGCGGCTCGACGGCGGCTTCCCGCAGAATGAGATCACGCGCATGTTGCGGGCGGACCCGGAGCGGGACGGGCTGCTGTACGTGGGCACCGAATCGGGCGTTTTCGTCTCGTTCGATGACGGCGGGTCGTGGCAGAGGATTCCGGGCAATCTGCCGGTGGCGCCGGTCTACGATTTGCTCGTAAAGGACGGGGACCTGGTGGTGGCAACGCATGGCCGTTCCTTCTGGATCCTGGATGATCTCACACCACTGCGACAGGTCAGCTCCCTGGAGGGCTCCGACCAAGGTGCGGCGCGGCTGTTCCCGCCGCGGGAAACGCTGCGGCGCTGGCTGCCGTGGACGGTCAGCGGGTCGCGAGGTGATGCGCGCAACTATGCGCTTGCCTTTGGGCAGCTGATCACTTTCCGGGACGAAGAGGACGACACCGGCGGCAGTACGCGCCGCGTCCTCGACGGGGGCGAGAATCCTCCCCATGGCGCGATCGTCTACTACACACTCCCAAGCGACATGGAGGATATCAGCCTGACATTTCTGGATGCGGCCGGCAATGAAATCCGGACATACGGCCCTAAACCGGCGAAAGACGAGATGGAAAAGGAGAAGGAGGAAGTCCCCTCCGTTCAGTACATTCCCACCAACGCAGGGCTTAACCGATTTGTGTGGAATATGCGCTATGCCGACGCCGAACAGCTGCCGGGCGACCCGTTCACGGAGAAGAGTGTCACGGGGGCGATGACGCCACCAGGGACTTACCAGGTGCGCCTGACCGTGGACGGCGAGAGCCAGACCGAGTCGTTTGAAATCTACATTGATCCCAAAGTGGGCAGCAGCCCCGAGTCGATGCAGGCCCAGTTCGACCTCTGGCAAGAGGTGAACGGAAAGCTAACCGAGACACATCAGGCGGTAAAGCGACTGCGCCGGGCGCGTGATCGTGTTTCGGCGATGGCCGAGATGGTTTCGGAGAGCGAGGCTGACGAGCAGACCAAGTCGGCGGTCAAGGAAAGGGCAGAGCAGATTGGAGAACAGTTGGGAGAGGTGGAAGCTCAGCTGGTCCAGCCTGAAGCCAAGGTGGCGTTTGACCGGCTGCGCTTGCAGACGATGCTCAACGCCAAGCTGCACAATCTCATCAGTGTAATCTCGGCGGCAGACGATGCCCCTACGAAGCAGACCTATGAAGTCTTTGGTGAACTGAGCGCTCAGGTTGATGAGCAGTTTGACAAACTAGAGTCGATCCTGGGTGAGAGTGGAGCCGACTTCAATGCCGCGGTCCAGGCGGCAGATGTACCTCCTGTTGTGGTTTAGCGTCGTAGAAATGCGGGTACCAACGGCAGCAATCAAGAGCGCGGGGTCTCCTGCGCTCCTGAAGATCACTTTCGCAGATTTCATCGTTCGCAGCGCCTATCAGATGGGCAAGACACCGCTGCTGCCGATCTTCGCGGCGTCACTGGGCGCGTCGGACGCGCTGTTGGGGCTTATCGTCTCCGTCTCCACGTTAACCGGTATGGCGACGAAGCCGCTCTTCGGTCTGCTCTCTGACCGGATGGGGAGGAGGCTGTGGCTACTGATCGGCACGCTGATCTTCGCAGGCGTGCCTTTTCTTTACTCGATGGTTGAGACACCGGGCCAGCTGGTTGGGATCCGCCTGTTGCACGGCACGGCGACGGCGATTTACGGACCAGTGACGGTGGCGTATGTGGCTGAACGCAGTGGCAAGCGGAAGGCTGAAAAGCTCGGGTGGTTCGGCATGGCGCGCAGCGGCGGCTACCTGGTCGGGCCAGCAGTTGCGGGCTGGCTGCTGTTGACGATGGAGCCGGTCACGGTGTTCACGCTCATAGGTGGGCTGAGCATGGCCGCGTTTGTTCCGGTGCTGTGGCTGGGCGGGGATGGGCCCGGCCACTCCAAGACGACCTTGTCACTCGCCGAACCTGACGAAGGGAGGCTGGGAAGCAAGGTTTCCCCAGTTCAGGTGATACGAGCGTTCGCGAAGAGGGGGGGAACGCTGCTGGGAACGCCCGCCGTCTGGCTTTCAGGAGCGTTGGAGGCGGCAGTATTTGTCATTACCTACGCAATCAAGGCCTTCTTGCCGATTTACGCGCTTACTGTCGGGTATACCACGGTCGAGATTGGCCTGTTCTTCAGTGCACAGGAAGGGGCGCTGATTCTTTTGAAACCCTGGGGCGGCAGGCTGGGAGACCGGATCGGCCATCTGCGAGCAGTGTCGTTGGGCATGTTCTGTCTGGCACTGTCGCTCCCGCTTCTGCTGACAGGGGCAGGTACTACCGGCCTGCTGGCGGTTGCGGTGGCGATGGGCGCGGCCCAGGCTCTAATCTTTCCGGCAACGGTCGCCCTAATCGCGGAGCAGGTGCCGGCGGGAAAGATAGGGACAGGTGTGGGGTTGGCTGGTTCGCTCAAAAACGGAGGCAAGGTGGCGGGACCGGTTCTGGGCGGGCTGCTTGTCGTTGGTTTGGGCTATGGCGGGCTGTTCTGGCTGTTTGCCGGTGTATTGCTGGCGGGTTCGTTAGCCCTACTGGTTCGCGTCCGCATTGCAGACTTTTCACCAATTCCGAGAACGCAAAAGGTGAAAAGTTGACAGAGGGTCTACTCAATTCTGGCGTTCCTGACTGTCGAGAAAAGAAGCAGAACCAGTTCCAAAGTAAGTGCCGCGGACCCGACCAAGAGAGTTGCGCGCAGGCCGAATGCCTCCCCTAGCGCGCCCCCTATGAAGGCACCGACGGTTGCCACGCCGAAAAGGACGAAGCGGCGAGCCGCGGTCACCCGCCCCAACAGCCGAACAGAAGTAATCGCCTGGCGCAAACTGATCTGATTGACGAAGTAGATGGTGCTGCCGAGGCCGACAAGCGCCCGCGAAGCGGCGGCGGCAGCCACCTCGTAGCCGATCAGGTCGGCGCCCGCCAGCAGCAAGGTGCCCGCGATCCACAGGAGTTTACCCACAACGAGAGTCTTTCCGGCCTGGAGTAGACGGGAAGATTTCCCGGCAAGCATTGCGCCGAGCAGAGAGCCGGCGCCTCCGAAAGCTGCGACAATGCCGATTACTGAGGGCGTGAAGTCCAACTGATCGACGAGAAAGAGCATTTGCACTGCCGCTGAGATCGAGCCGGCCAGCATTCCCAGACTGGAAGTAACCGTCAGTGCTCTCAGCAGTGGCGTTCGCAGGAGTTCAAATACTCCCTCTCCCACCTCGCGACCAATCGATGCGACGGCGGCCCGGACCCTATTGACGGGCTCTTGTGCGTCCTCACGGTCTGGCTGTGCGGTATGCTTCGGCTCCTCTTCGGCGACGCCGCCGAGGGCGAGGGCGGAAAGCAGGTAGGAGAAGGCGTCGACCAGAATTGCCCGGGGAGCGCTGAAGAGCTGGACGAGGCCGCCGGCGGCGGCGGGTCCGGCGATGGCGATGACGGCGTCGCTGGTGGAAAGTTTGCTGTTGGCCTCAACCAGTTGCCTCTTTTCCACGAGGGCTGGCAGTACTGAAATGGCGGCGATTTGGAAGAAAACGGTGAGTGTGCCGGCGGCAAAGGTTACAAGCCAGATCTGGAGGAAGGAGAGCTGGCCCAGCCAGGCAGCGACGGGTATGGTGACAAGGAGCAGGGAACGGCCGATATCGGCCCAAATCAGAAACGGTTTGCGACGGACGCGGTCTACCCAGACGCCGGCAACGAGACCGAAGAGGAGGTTAGGGAGAGAGCCGGCGGCGGCAAGCAGGCCCATTTGCGTGGGCGTTGCGCCCAGAACGAGGACGGCGGCGAGCGGTAGAGCGACATTGGTGATGGCGGTGCCGGCGCCGGAGGTGACGTGTGCGATCCAGAGTCTCGTAAATGCCCTATTTCGCCAGAGACTTTCGGAGGTGGTCATGGGTCAATTCGTGCCCAGTTGTTTCGGCGCCAAGGCGCGCTTCATCCACTCTCTGACTTCATTTGCCGAGTCCTCGACGGTGGCACAGGTCGTATCCAGAATGCTTACTGCTGGAGTCTGAGTCGGACCTTCCGTTTGCAGCCAGCGGTTGAAGTCAAGCTGTTCGGTCAGCTGCTGCTGCTGGCCGCTCATACGCCAGTCGGGGCGGGCAAGGAGTCGCCGGCGGAGGGCTACCTGGTTGCATACGAGGGCCAGATAGTGGGTGCGGCTGAAATAGCGGCGTTCGAGGCAGGACTCGATATTTTCCGGGACGGCAAGGCCGGCGCCGAAGAGGACAGCTGGGCGCCCGCTTTGGCCGATGTTTTTTGCCAGGCGCAACCAGGTTTCGAAGAATTCGCGGGGGCCGTCGGTTGGGTCCTGGAACTGTGCCAGCCAGAGGAGGTCGGCTTCCAGGAGTACGGCTGAGGAGAAGCGGCCTGTAAGGTTACGAAGGATGGCGGTCTTACCGGTGGCGCTGGCGCCGCCGACAAGAAGGAGCGGCAGCCGCAGAAAGGGGTGCGAGTGGCCGCATGTTGGACAGACGGCCAGAGCTGAGAGCGTCTCGCTTTGCAACTGGACAGGACCGCCGGAAGGAACGGTCACAGTCTTGTCGACGCGATATTCTCCGCAGCTGGCGCAGACGTTAAACATCTTTCGGTTTCTCCGGTACAGGCTGCATGTTCACATTCAATTTGTAGGGGTATAAACGTGTACGCAGCGGCCGTCGCAAGTTGCCAGTTCCTCAGTTGCATATTATCATGGCCGAGGATGAGGGATGAAGAGGGGCGATCTTCACTCCCTCATTATTTTTTGTGCGCGTTCATTCGAAGTGGAGACGTGCAACGGGATGACGCGACCCTTTGGTGAGACTATGCGAAGTGATAGGGCAGGCGTCTAGTGGATAGCGTGTTTACAACACGAAGGCGATGAAACAACCGATATGATCAGCAACAGGCAAGCTCAGACCATCCCGCGTGCCACGCTCAAGCGGGAACTTCTGACCAATACGGTCTTGTTGGTAGCGGGCGGGCACTTTCTGCTGGAGCTATTCCACCAGTATTTGCCGGTCTTTTTTCCGCTCTACCGCGCCGAATTCGGGTTGACATACGGGCAGATCGGCATGATCACATTGGTTGGAACGACGACGATGTCGCTGGCGCAGCCGCTGTTCGGTTTTTTCATCGACCGATTTGATGCACGGCGCATTGCGGCGCTTAGCGTATTGTGGGTGGGGCTGATCATGGCTGTGCTCGGCTTCAGCAGCAACTATTGGGTTCTTCTGATCGGGGTGGCGCTGGCCGGGTTTGGATCGGCGGCTTTTCACCCGGCGGGCGCTTCGGTGGTCACAAAGGCCACTGACGAGGGGAAGCGGGGGCGTGCGGTATCGTTTTTTGCGGTGGGCGGAAACATTGGCTCGGCGGGCAGCCCTTTGCTCCTGGCGATTGGATTGGGGATGCTGGGGTTGAAGGGGACAGTTGTCCTGCTGCCGGTGGTGGTTCTGGCCGCGATCTGGCTGGTCAACGGGCTTGGGCAGGAGAGCAAAGTGGAACGCGAAGCGCACCGCCAGCGCCAGTCACAGGCCGGGCAGGGCTTCCTGCTAGGACTGGTCTTGATTACGGTGGTGGCGATGACCCGCGCCTGGTTCCAACTCAGCCTGACGACCTATCTGCCGACATTGCTGGAAGACAGAGGCTTCTCAGTGGTTTACGGCGGGCAGATGCTTTTCGTACTCTCGCTCCTGATCGGGGTGGGAAGCCTATTTGGGGGAATCTTATCAGACCGGTTCGGCCGCTGGCAGGTGTTGTTGAGCAGTTTCGCTCTGCTCGGGCCGGCTTACTGGTTCTTCATCAACTCAGGCGGGGGTCTGCAGTTTATCTCTGCAGGGACGATCGGTTTCCTGCTAGGATGCACCTACCCGACGACCGTTGTTGTGGCCCAGGAGGTGTGGCCGCGGGGCATGGCGATGGCATCGGGCCTGGTAATGGGATTGGGCTGGTGGCCGGGGGGGCTGGGGGCGACGTTTACGGGATGGATAGCGGACCAAATGACGCTGGACTCAGCGCTGGAGGGGCTCGTCATTGCTCCAGTTCTCGGTGCGCTGCTCATGGCGGCTTTTGCCATAGCGCTGTACAGACGCAACGGTTCTTCGATAGCGCAAATAGGCCCAACGTCCGTCGGTTAGGAGTTTGGAAATGACGAACGCGCTCTCTGTATTGCTCGACGTAGATACTGGAGGCGACGATGCACTGGCCTTGCTGCTGGCGATGGCGTCTCCGGCGCTGGATGTGCGAGGCATTACATGTGTGGCCGGAAACTGTGCGCTGGAGCAGGTCGTTACCAATACGCTCACGATTTTGGACGCGCTTGAGGCGCCCCCTGTGCCCGTGGCCGCAGGGATGGACAGACCGATTCTCGAGCCCGGGCTGCCGGCCCCGCCTTTGCACGGCGGTGACGGGATGGGGGATCTCAGATTGCCGGCGCCACGGCGCAGCAGGGTCCACATCCACGCGGTCGAATTTCTTCGACGTACCTTGGCTGACTCGGCCGAGCCGATGACTCTCATCTGCCTTGCTCCGTTGTCCAATATCGCAATGCTGCTGCGAATGTATCCGCGCATTGGAGACAAGATCGAACGGATATATGTGATGGGCGGGACATTTGCCGCGCCCGGCAATACGACGCCAGCGGCGGAGTTCAATGTTCGCTACGATCCTGAGGCGGCGGCGATCGTCCTTCACAGTGGGCTGCCTGTCACGCTGTACCCGTTGGACCCGTTCATGCAGGTGAGGTTTACGAAGGAGGAGGCAGAGGCCATGGCCGGGGCCAAGGGGGCAGGAGCGCGCATCGCCGGCGGTATCGCGCTGCACTATTGCCGCTTCTTCGGGATGGATTTCTCTCTAATCGGCGACGCGGGGACGGTTGCGACCGTGATTGACCCGGAGGGCGCAAACTGGGTACGCCGGCCGGTCCACGTGGACCTATCGAGCGGCACTTCAAGGGGAGCCACTGTTTTCGACAGGCGTGTTATGACGGACGGATTCGCAAGAGAAGGCGAGTGGACCGACGTTGACGTTGTCACTAGGGTAGACGCGCCCCGCTATAGGAAGCTGATGGCGGCTGCCCTAGGTGCCGTAGAGGCACTGGCCGACTAGGAAAACGCGCGCTACAGGCTCCTCTTTTTCGACTCCTCGCACCAACCCCGGACAGTTCCCCTGCCAAGCGAATTGCAGAAATGCAGCCAGCTTCTGCAAGAAGCACGCTAAGCCAGAAGGGCCTCGGCATTGGCGCAGAATATCTTGTGTCGAACTTCTGCTGACAGATCGAGACTGTTGAGCAACTCCTGCATGCGGCCGTCGAAGAAATCGCGGCCGAAGAGAAGGCGGTCCTGAAATTCGAGTATGAATGGCTCGGCTGTCGGTCCGCTGTCAGGTGAGAATGGATGGTCCGTAAGCTGGCTGAAATCGCGCGTTAGGGCGGTGAAGGCTGAGCCGGCGGAGAGGTCGGCGCAGAGGTTGGGATGGGTGCGGAAGAGGTGGAAGAGGCGGCCGCCGGGCAGGACAGGGCCTTTGGGGTATCCGACTTTGTCGAACTGATCGTCGCCGGAGATGTGGGCCCAGAAGCCGGGCGCGTGGCCGATGAAGACGGTGTCGGGGCAGGCCTGCAGGGCGCGCTCGAAGGCGTCGATGCTGCCACCGTACCACCAGTCGGTGCGGGGGTAGCTGTGGCCGGTCGGGATGGGGTAGTCGATGTGGAAAGTGATGGGCAGGCCCATTTCGCCGCAGAAGCGGAACAGCCGCAGGGCATCGGGGTTGTCGTAGAGCATGCGCAGCTTGATTTCGCCGCAGACCTGCACGCCGTGGATCTCGATGGCGGCGTGGAGCTGGTCGATGGCTTCGGGGCGACGGGGGTCGGGTGCATAGCCCAGGATGAAGCGGTCGGGGGCGGCCTGTTTATAGCGGAGACAGGACTCAAAGGGGACCGGGTACGAACTGCCATCGCCAAAGTGCATAGCCTTGAAGTAGCTGGCGGGGTTGTATTCGTCCGGCGGGCACTCCCAGGTCAGGAGCCAGGTTTTGTCGATGCCGAAGCGGTCCATATTGGCGAGGAACTTCGGCAGGTCATGGCCGTGCCAGTCGGGGTGGTTATGGGCGTCGATGATGGTCATGGGCTACTGTTGGATAACGGCGACCAAGGCGCCGACGACAACTGTCACCAAGCAGACTGCCAGGATGAGTCCGGCCAAGAGCGGGATAACAACGGCAACAATTGCTTTTCCTTGTGAGAGCCCGTACTCCACCTTGATGGCGAAGTAGGTGAGCACAAACTGGTAGACGGCAAGGAGCAGGCTCAGACAGCCCCCAAGCACTGGAATGAAGCCGAGAATGGAAGTGACAATCATGAGAGGCGCGGAGTAGGTGGCGGTGAGGTAAGCATAGCGGCCATACTGTCCACGACCACCAAGAACAGTAGCGATGATGTGGTAGATGCCCACCCCCAAGAGGAAGGAGAGCGGAATCAGGAAAATCGACGCCAGATTGAACGCTGCCCCGCCGGTCGCGCCTGACTCAGCGATCGTCCCAAACTCCCCTTGAAGTTCAGAGGGAAGCAGGTCCACGATCTGTCCCATTCCCCCCAGTGCCGTGTCAAAGATCTGCGCTTGCAGCAGGGTGAAAATGGCCGTGACTATGGCGGCCAAGATGATCCACACAAGCGCAGTAGACAGTGTCGCCGAAGCCTTTCCTCGTTCGGCGACGAAGACCTCTTCGCCGGGCCTGGTCAATACATTTACCCATGTCTGGAAGATCGATTGGAAGTCCATAGGTTCCTCCTTTGGATACGGGAATTTGATCGACCACATCGGGGCTCAGGGGTCACTGGCCTGAAACCTGGACAATAGTACCGGGAAATCTTATGCAGATTATAGGGGGATACAGGTGGGGGAGCAAAGGGCGAATCCGATCAGACAAACTCATAACGAACGTGAGTCAGAAAGAGAGCCCCATACCGAACAGAGCCCCTCCCAGTAACCCTGTCCCTACACCAACGAAAAACATTGCAACGAAGACAACGACGATCGCTTGACCGCGGGACAAGCCGTATTCCGCTCTTGTAGCGAAGTAGGCAAGTACGAAATGGTCGATGGTTTGCGGCGCTCGGCTTCGAAGACGTCTGTACCGGGATTGGTCAACACTTTCAACCAGGTCTGGAACATTGATCGGATATCGAATGTCATTCTTGTTCTGTTAGCCTTTCACTTTCACCGAGGCCTGAGGACATCGCAGGCGAATGATTCAGGAGCACTACTTTCCGGCCTTACAATTCGAGTCTCAACGAAAGAATGGAAGATGCTGCGACTTCAATAGATTGCGCGACCCAGTCTCTGAGCTCATTCCAACTGACAGCTGGAATCCCAGCGATATTGTGAATCCCATACCCACTAATGATCGCGCTGAAGAGACAGATGGACAAAGCGGGCCTCTCGGTCAGAGTTGGACAGTTGAATGTTGGTAGGAATGGGAATCGTCTCGCCCGCTCACGCGGCATAATGGGGCGAGGTTTGCAGAAGAACAGAAACTACGGGAAGATTGAGACTGCGCGGTGTAGATAAACTCTAGTGAATTGGAGAAATCATGGGCGTAAGGGTGGATCCTTCCGGACGGAGGTGGGTACGGGGAGAAGTTGAAGTGCAAGGTTCGGTCGAGGAAGTTTGGCAGGCAATCGGGACCGGTGCCGGACTCTCGTCATGGTTTACGCGGTCCGAGTTTTCGGTGGGCACGGATGGTCAAACTACTCAATTGATCTGCATTTTCGGACCTGGTTTATCCTCGGCGGCGACGATTACTGAGTGGGATCCGCCGCGGGGCTTCTCAGTTATAAGCGATGAGTTCATACAGGGCGGACCGGAGGTAGCGACGGACTGGAAGATAAAGGATAGAGACGGCGAATCGTGTCTATTGAGCGTAGAGCATGGTCTTCTTGTCGACAGCGATGAGTATGACAGTCATATCGAAGCTACGGAGGCAGGCTGGCCGGCCTTCTTCCGCATCCTTCAGATTTTCATGACCCATCACCGAGGAGAGCCCTGTGCACTACTGGAGTTGATGGGAACGGCCGCGGATGGGGCCCAGGCGTGGAACGACCTGTCCTCAGCACTTGGGTTTTCAAGCGCAAAGAAGGGTGAGCAGTTCGCCGCGCCGGCTGGCGGGCTGAATTTCTCGGGTGTGGTCGATACATTTCCTGACGAGACGGAGGTTATCCTACACATTGATGAGCCGACCTCTGGGGTAGCGCATCTATTTGTTTGGCCGGTCAACGATCAGATCCTGTTATCGGTAAGGTTCTATTTGTACGGCGAGGATGCTGCTGAGGTTGTCCAGCGCGAAGAACCCCAGTGGCGTTCGTGGATGGAGAGGAAGTTCCCATTTCCCCAAAGTTGATAGTCCCCAGCGGCCACGATACTACCCACTCTTAATGCTTCCTGGAAGAAAGGTTCAGGTTCGAAGCTGAATTGTAGACTTTCTGCTGGCCCCTTGTCTACGATTCCTTCTCAGGTGCGGGAAGAAATTGTCTCTTCGGGGATCCCCCAAATGCGGGGCGAGGCGATTTCAAGGCAGTTCTGCGACGGGTCGCGGAAGTAGATAGACCGACCGCCTTGCGTGTGAATCTCCTTCTCGATTTCCACTCCGTTTTCGGTAAGGTGTTGCTTCCAGCGATCGATTTCGCGATCCTTCGCAGCAAATGCCAGATGGCCCTCGCCCTTGGCGCCGTGTGTGGGGGCGTCTCTGGGACCGCCCGCTGAGACGGCGGTCGCTTCGGCGTTGAAGATCAGCACCATGCGGTCGCCGCAGCGTAGGAAGACGTGGCGACCTTCCAGTTTGGAGTAAAATGTAAGACCCAGAATCTCGGTGTAGAACTTCTCAGCCGCTTGCAGGTCCGAGACATATAGGGCCGACTCAAGAACCTCTGAAACGCTCATTCGGCCTGTCATTGGTGCACTTCTCCTAGTAGAGTGAGCCGGCGGGCCGGCGAGTGCGGTGTTTGCGCTTGACAGCGGAAAAGGTCAATGAGCACGCGGAAGAGCAACGACGGTCAGCCTGATCGATAGTCCCGTAGCTTCTCTTGCAGAAAGCGGACACAGCCCGGCACCTGCTGGGGGGTCAAACTGTGGAGCACGAGGGCGCCGCGGTAGCCGCTCTGATGAAGAAGCTGCAAGTAGTAGTCGTAGTCGAGCAAGCCGGTTCCGGCGGCTTCATGGCCGGCTTCGCCGTCGCGGCTGAGGTCTTTGGCATGGGCCAAGGCGATGTGGTCGCCCAGCAGATCGAAGGCTTCGTCCAGGATCTCGCGCTGGCGGTGGATCGTTCCCAAGGGAAAGACATTGGCTCCGTCCATGACGATGGTGATCCTGTCAGAGAGCATGGTGTCCAGTAGTTTGCGCGCCTTCGCGGGTGAACTTACCACATTGGAGACCTCCGGCTCAATACCCAAACGGACGTCGTGCTGTTCGGCAAGTGAGAGGGCCTGTTCCATGGCAGTGAGCAGGTCCGACCAAGCCTCTGACGAGCTGTTTTGCGGATGATCGGCCCACATGTTATCCGGGTTGCGCGTGCCGGTACAGAGGGTTAGCAGGTTGGTGCCCAATTCGGCGGCGCGTGAGGCCAAGACCGACAGACGGCGCATGCCCTGCGTTCGTGCGGCTGGGTCCGGATGGATCATGTTGTAGGTGGCGGAAAGGGAAACCACCTCGATGCCGCGGGTGTCGATCTCGCGGCGCGCCCGTTCACAGGCTGCGGAGTCCAGCCCGTCCGGCATGTCTGAAAGCCCCATGCAGCTTGTGTTGAGCTGAATGTGGCGGATTCCGTGAGCAGCGACCGCGTCAAGAACGCCTGCCAGAGAAGGCGCCTCAAAGGTGCGGGCGAAGATTCCAACTTCCATTCAAACGCCTCCTGTTACTGAATCAAGCTCAACCCAGTTGCCGCCTGAGGCCGCGGAGCGTGAGATCGCGGCCATCGCCTGCATGGTGGCGAGGCCGTCATGGACATTTGCGCCCCACTGGGTCTTGCCGTGGAGGATGGTGTCGGCCCAGCCTTCGAGTTGCTGCCGGTAGCCGTGGCCGTCATGGCCCAGAGGGCGCGTGTAGAGGTCATTGCTGGTGGAGAAGCACTCGACGTTGCCGGATTTGTGGTACCAGGAGAGGGGCAGGCGGCCGCGGACGCTGCCATGTTCGCCCTGAATGCGGAAGCCCTCTTCGAAGTCGCCGGCGACGGTGATGGTCAGTTCAAGGTTTCCCAGACTACCGTCGGCGAAAGCTACATCGACGAACCAGCAGTGGCGGCCGAAGCGATCCAGGTATCGAGAGCGCACCTGCAGGATCTCGCTTTGGGAGAGGAAACGGGTTGTATCGGTGAGGTGGCTGCCGTGGGCCAGCATGAGGTAGCGACGGCGGTCGGCCTTGGGGTTGCCGGGAGGACGGAGGACGCTCGAACTGGTCTCGATAAGGGGCTGCAGGGCGTCGGTCATGGTATAGCGATGGACAGAGTCATAGTACCAGAACTGGCCTGACATCAGGCCGCCGATCTCCTGCTGAATAAAGCGGCGTGCGTGCATGACGCCGGGGTCGAAGCGGCGGTTGTGCCCCACTTGCAAGGTGAGACCGGAGGCGACCACTTCGTCGCGAAGGGATTCACACTCTTCCACGGTGACGCCCATCGGTTTTTCTACCAGTACATGCTTGCCGGCTTGGAGCGCTTGCAGTGCAAGCTCGACATGATACTGGTCGGCAACGGCTACGATAACGGCCTCTACCTGAGAGTCGGACAGCATATCGGCGTAGCGGGTGAAGCTGCGGTGGGGGCGGTGGATGGCTGCCACGCGCGCCAATAGATCGGGGGCAGCCTCGCAGAGGGCGTAGAGCTGTGTATTGCGTCCCTTGCGACAGGCCTCCAGGTGTGCGATCTGTGCGATCGGCCCGGCACCGACTATACCGACGCGTAGCTGACGGGACTCCTTCCGGATGGGCATGGGCAACTCCAGCAGGTGATCCGGGTCAGTCGGTGAGGGCCTGGTAGGCTGCTACGCGAAACTCGCGTGCGACCGGGTAGTGGCCGGCGGGCATGAACTGGGTCATGAATATGCCCAGCATCTCCTCTGCGGGGTCGATCCAGAATTGGGTCGAGGCCGCGCCACCCCAACTGTAGTTTCCTACGCTGCCCGGAGTACTTGTCGCAGGAAGGTCGACGAGAACGCTCACTCCCAGACCGAATCCATAGCCGGCGTGGACGTCGTCGCCGATCCCGATAGGTACCAGACTGGTGGGCAGATGGTTGACGCGCATCAGTTCGACAGTTTTCGGCCCAAGCAGGCGGTTGCCGTCGAGGACGCCGCCGTTAAGGAGCATTTGGCAGAAGCGCAGGTAGTCGCCCAAGGTTGAGACGAGGCCACCGCCGCCAGAGACGAAGGCGGGGGGCTGGTTGAAACGGCTGTTGCGGGAGGCGTCAAAAAGCTCAATGGTCGGTTGGCCGTCCCGATCGCCATCTTCTGATTGGACAGCGTAGTTGTCGGCGTCGCTGTCGGCATCACTGCCAAAGCTGAACCCGCCGGGAGGACAGTAGCAGGCGGAAAAGCGATCGATCCAGCCGGCATGGACGTGGAAATCGGTGTCTGCCATGGCGAGCGGCTTGAAGATCTCCTGTTGGAAGAATTCGTCGAGTGGTTTGCCGGAAACTACCTCGACCAGGCGTCCGAGCACGTCGGTGGCATAGCTATAGCGCCAGCGGGAACCGGGGTGGAAGAGGAGTGGCAAGGATGCCAGGCTGTGTACAAACTCTTCCAGCGACAATTGTTCGCGGTTTCCGAAGGTTTGGCGATACAGGTTTTCGACGGGGGAGTCCTGGTACCAGCCATAGCTCAGGCCAGCGGTGTGCATGAAGAGATCTTTTATGGACGGGGGCCGTACAGGGGGAACGAGGTTCTGGAGATCACCGGTACAGACCTGAGCGTCGGAAAATTCGGGCAGATAGTCGGCGACGGGGTCGTCGAGAAGGAAGTAACCGTCCTCGAACAGCATGAGGGCGGCGACGGCAGTGATCGGTTTCGTCATCGAGTAGATGCGAAAGATGGTGTCTTCGGTCATTGGCTGGACGGTCTCGAGTTCGCGTTGGCCGAAGACGTTGCAGTAGGCAGTTTCGCCTTTACGGTAGATCAGCCCGCTGGCGCCGGCAAGCTGGCCGTTGTCGACGTAGCGTTGCAGTAGTTTGTCGATGCGGGCGAGACGTTGAGGGCAGAAGCCGACACGATTCGGTTGAGGGGTTGTCATGGAGAGTCCTTGTCTCGGTGTGCGTCTTGAATGAAATGGCGCTCCGAATTCTTTGCTCGGTCTGCGCGGTTGCTTTCGTCCTGTGTTCAGTCCACTAGCGCCTGATAGACGGCCAGACCAAATTCACGTTCGATTGTGTAGTAACTGGAGGGTATGAACTGAGTCATCAGCAGCCCCACCATGTCCTCCACGGGGTCGATCCAGAATCGAGTCGTGGCCAGACCACCCCAGCCGAAGGTACCAGCACTGCCCGGTTGGCTGTAGGCAGGGGGATCTACCAGGGCACTCACGCCCAGTCCGAAGCCATGGCCAGCGCGGGGCCCGTCTCCTATCTCAATAGGAACGAGATCAAGCGGCAGTTGGTTGGCGCGCATCAACTCTACAGTTTTGCGCCCGAGCAGCCGGTTTCCGTCCAGGATACCGCCGTTGAGCAGCATCTGGCAGAAACGCAGGTAGTCGTCGAGTGTTGAAACGAGGCCTCCGCCACCGGAGAGATAGGCGGGGGGTCTGGTGTAGCGGCTGCTGCCCGGCGCGTCATAGAGCTCATTGAGGGGTTGTGTACGTTCCAATTCGCCGTCTCGATGGGCTGGTCTGGCGCTTGCTCTGCTGGCGAGGCCGCTGCCGAATTTGAAGCCTCCGGGCGGGCAGTAGCAGGCGGCGAACCGGTCTACGGATTCGGCGGGGACGTGGAAGCCGGTATCTTCCATGGACAGCGATTGGAAGATCTCAAGTTGGAAGAATTCGTCGAGTGACTTGCCTGAGACCACTTCAACCAGACGGCCGAGAACATCGGTCGCGCGGCTGTAGCGCCAGCGGGTGCCAGGATGGTACAGGAGTGGCAATGCAGCCAGCTTACTTACAAAGGGTTCAAGAGAATGACGCTCGATGTCGCGGAAGGTCTGGAAATAGAGTTTTTCGACCGGAGAGTCGTCTCCCCAGCCGTAGCTCAGTCCGGCGGTGTGCATGAGGAGGTCTTTTATTGTGGGGGGCCGGTCGGGAGGGACGAGGCTTTCGAGGTCACCCGTACAGACCTGGACGCCGGTGAATTCGGGCAGAATGGACGATACAGGGTCATCGAGAAGAAAGTGGCCATCTTCGAACAGCATCAGGACGGCCACGGAAGTGATCGGTTTTGTCATGGAGTAGATGCGGAAGATGGTGTTTTCGGTCATGGGCAGACCCGACTCGAGATCGCGCTGGCCGACGGCGCGGCAGTAGGCGATATTGCCCTTGCGGTAGATCAGCCCGAGGGCGCCGGCCAGATAGCCGCCTTCGACGTAGCGCTCCAATAATCTGTCAACGCGGGTAAGACGCTGAATTGAGAAACCCGATTGCTGAGGTTGAACTGTTGTCATGTAGAATCCTTCCTTCGGACCGTAAATCTTGTGGACGAGTAGAAAAATTCCAGGTCGAGGAGAGCGCTTTTTGGGTACTAAAGCTGCTCAGTCGGCTGCGGCTGAGGCAGTGGAGAGTTCGGTGCGTTCAGGAATGGGCAGGTGGACAAGGGCGGCGAACACGCCAAGTGCAATGCCCGCGATCCAGACAGGTGTGTAAGTGCCCGTGGTGTCGAAGAAACGTCCTCCCAGCCACACGCCGATGAAGGCGCCGATCTGATGACTGAAGAAAGCGATGCCGTAGAGTGTGGAAAGGTAGCGAGCCCCGAAGAAGTAGGCGACGGTTCCGCTGGTGAGCGGAACCGTTGCAAGCCAGAGGAAGCCCATTGCTCCTCCAAAAACCAGGGCGGAGGTACTCGTGACGGGCGAAAGCAGGAAGATCAGAATGACAATGGCACGACCCAAGTAGATAAGGCTCAACATATATTTTCGGGAATAGCGGTCACCCAGCCAGCCGAAGAGCATCGATCCAAGGATGTTGAAGGCCCCCACCAGGGCGAGCGCGCCGGCAGCCACGAATTCCGGCAACCCTTTATCGCCCAGATAGGCGGGCAAATGGGCCCCGATGAAGGCGACATGGAAGCCACACACGAAGAAACCGGTCGTCAGAAGCAGGAAACCGCGGTGGCGCGCGGCCTTTTTGAGTACACTTCGAAACGGTTCATCCACGAGCGGTTCTCGCGCGCCGTGCAGTTGTGTGCCGGGTCGCCGGGGGAGACCGAAGGCCAACAGAGCCACGAGCGCCGGAACGGCGGCAAGTGCGTATAGGGCACCCTGCCAGCCGAGATTCGAAAGGAGGAGTTGGGCCAGAGGCGGGACTACGAACATGCCCGCGGAACCCATTGCGGTGATGAGGCCGAAGACACGGCTGCGCTGGTCCTCTCCGATCAACTGTGCCACGGCGCCTAGGACTACGACGTAGGAGGTGGCGCCGAGACCGATGCCCACCAGGAGGCCGAAGGAGACAACCAGCCCCATCGTTGTCGTGAGGACTGTAACCATCACCAGGCCGCCGGCGTACAGGACCGAGCCGGCGATGACCACCTGCCGCGGTCCGAAACGGTCTGAGAGTAGGCCAACCAGGGGCAGGCCGAAGACCAGGTTGTTAACGGCGAAGGCGATGCTGAGGTTTTCGCGTCCGGTCCCCAGCGTTTCCGTTATCGGTGTGAGAAAGAGGCCGAAGCTAGACCGTATTCCGGAACTGATCATTACGGCCAGTGAGGCGGAGATTATAGCGGCGACTACAAGCTTGCGGTTATTGCTCACACGATGTTCTCGAACCGAGGAGGGACAGAGAAAAGGATTTGGGTTGCAGCATGCACACGGCCTACCAGAAATTTCTCGGTTTCGAAATACATGTTGAATGTATCAGGCACCCTAGGGGCAATTTTCTAACGCTCACGTTTTACCGAACTCTGCCCGCCGTGCAACGGAAATGTAGACGACAGCGGCGGTGATGGCAAAACCGAACCATTGCAGCGCGTAGCTGAGGTGGTTGCCTTCGGAAAAGGAAATGTCCGGCTCGATGCGGTGAGGTAAGATTTCTGAGTAGCCCGCGTGCCGCGGGCGGTCTGCGTCAAGAGGTCTACCGTTGCCAGGCGTAAGCTGCAGGACGACCGGTAACAGGGGATAAGGCAGAGTCTGTCCGATTGCCTCGATGTCGAGCCGGTACCAGCCGGTAACGGTATCCTGCGGTTTAGCCGATATGGTTCCGTCTGGCCGGCGGCGGGTCGGCTGGAGGATTCCAAAGTGGGGCCCGTTCTCCTGCTCATCAAGACTGCGCCAAGTAGAAGGATCGACCTGATCGGCAGGAATCCAGCCGCGATTGACGAGAACAGCCTTATCAGATCCTGGGATGAGGAGAGGCGTTACAAGGTGGTAACCGGGTTGGCCCGCGTAGCTCTGATTGCGGATCGCCACTTGGTGATCATAGTCGAACCGGCCCTGCGCGGTAGCCAGGCGGTTGCGCAGCTCGCCTGGCGGCAGAGGTGCGTCTGAAAGTTCGATTGGTGGAGCGGCGAGTGCGGCCTGTCGCTGCTGATTGTACGCACGCCTTTGGTCCAGCCGGTCCAACTGCCAGAAACCGAGAGAGGTCATTGCGGCCATGGCAAGAAGAACTATCAGGGTCTTCCACCACCAGCGGCGGCCGAACAGGAGAGCCAGCGTTATTCCTAACTCCCGGACCGAAGGCGCCGTTCTTCTCATTTCAGGCAGCCCGACCATTATGATTGGCCTCCGGCTGACGCCGGGTCCCGTTGCTTAATGGGAACGGGCTCTTCGAGCTCGGCGGGCGGTCTTGTTGCCCAATAGAGGACGATTGCGCCCATTATCAGGAGGATGGAAAGAATACCTCCCAGCAGGGCCCGCCACGGGAAGGCTTTGGGGAGAATCTCATCCTGAAAGCTTACGACCTGTTCAGTATCGCAGTGCATTGCGGAGTCGCCTGCCTGTTGACCTGCGCCATTCTGCGATATATCACAGCCGGGCGGGAGAATACGGACTTGCACGGACCAGAGTCCTTTGCGGGCCGGTTCGAAAGAAGCTACGTAAAACAGCTTATTGAGGGCGTCATCGTGGGTCGCCAGGGCGCTCAGGGTCTCGCCACTGTCGACGTGGGCAAGCTCTACCGTCACTGAGGCATCGAGGACAGGGCCGCCGGCCAATCCGGTGGAGTCCCCTTCGACATTTTCGGTCAGGGCGATGGTCACGTGGTATTCGCCTACCTCGGGCGGCTCCGGATCGGACCATACGTATACGCGGAATGGGCCGGAGGGAACATTGTTCAGATGCTGAACGCCAATGCCGCCGTGAGCCAGAAGAGAAGCCGGCAAGAGAATACCTGTCAGGAGCATCAGTACGAATGTTGTTGCAGAAAACGTGTATCTTGGCAAACACATAGAATTGTCCAGTTCTCTCGGACGATCCGGCCTCTTTAGCGTCATGAGTCTACTGACAGGCAAGCACCCGAATGAGGGCGACGGTTAGCCAGAGGCCAGCGCTGTCGGGCCGCCGCGGTTGGAGGGAGGTGCCAAACCCATTACAGGCGGATGCGGGTTTCTGACCTGTGCACTTTGCTCGGCGCTCGCAAGCAGGCGCGCAACCAGGGCCAGGGCCGCGATCACATACATCATGCTGCCGGGAATCCACATGATCAGCCCTCCCCATACCTGATCATCCATGACGTTGAGTCCGTACAAGCGCGGCAGGGACTCGTAGTAGGGATAGATGGGCGTTTCGGCGAAGGAGAGGGCTACGCCCAGCAGCATGTTAGGCGGGATCATCGCCAGCACGTAGGCGACACGCAGCCATTGAGCGGGCTTGGGGTGGAGGCGGGGCGCGGCGCCGGTGACGTGCCACCAGAAGAGAAGCGCGGCGCCGAAGAAGGTGAAATGTTCCAAGCCATGCACGGCGCCGAAGCGCAGGGCGAGGCTGTAAGCGTTGCCATCATGCCAAGCGAAAAAAATGAGGACGTATATCGCCCAGGCGGTGGCAGGGGCAAGGGCTTTGAGCAGGATACGGCTCAGGAAGGCGTCTGCGGCCAACCAGACGGCCAGCCGGCGAAAGGCCGCGGCGACCGGGATGCGCACTGTTGTTGGCAGGGCCCACAGAAAGGTCGGAAAAGGGTTTGCCAGGAGAAGGAGCGGTGGGGCAACCATCATCAGCAGAAGATGCTGCACCATGTGGATGGAGAAAAGGTGGCCGCTAAGAACAGCGATTGGGGAAAGCAGCGCCAGTGCCAGAAAAGAGATTCCGCCAGTGTACGAGGCGAGGCGCCAGCCATTTGCAAAGCGTCCATCGCTGCGCCGCCGCAGTCTCAGCCAACCGGCAAAGTGAAGCGCTCCCAACACGGTTAGTGTCACCAGGATCTCGGGGCGGAGGTCCCAGGAGAGAAGGAGCGCTTTCGTCAGCGGATTCATATGCGACAGTGCCGGGCCATGCTACGCAGACGTCGCGACAGCGATGCTGCTGTCAGTGAGGCACCTCGATGGTTGATCCAATCAGGTAGATGGCCGGATAGAAGAAGATCCACACAAGGTCCACGTAGTGCCAGTAGATGGCGCAGGCTTCGACGCCCCAGTGCCGCTCGCTAGAGAAATGGCCCTTTCGACCCAGCCACCAGACATTGAGTATGAGCACAACGCCGGAGAGGACGTGCAGGGCATGCATGCCGGTCATGCCGAAGACGACGGCGCCGAAAACGCCGTCAGTAGGCTTGAGATGGCCTTTGACTATGCTGGGAAACATTCCCCATTCCCAAACGACGACACCGATGAGAAAGGCAGTGCCGAGCGCGGCGGTGATGAGAAGGCTGGCAAGAAAATCGGTGCGCTTGTCGTTGGCGATCGAGACCTCGGCGCGGTTCATGAAGTAGCTACTCAGCAGCAGCACGGCGGTGACGACGAGGCCGGCGAACTGGTCCAATTCGGGCCGGACGACCTCACCATGGGGGCCGCGCCAGAGGTAGAAGCGGGTGACCAGCAGGGCGAGGAAGAGGAAGGCTTCGGAGGCGAAGAACAGCCACATACCGAGCCGGTTGCGGCGGGTGTACTCCTGGTAGGTTGGGAGGTCTACTTCGCCGGTGTGGTGATGATCATCGGCGGCGTGGTCGTGCTCGTGACCATGCTCGATGGCAGTTGCGGTCATCAGTGTTCATCCTCCGACCAGACGCTGCGAATGTGCATAAAGTAGTTGACGACAAGGATGCCTTTCAAGAGCGCCAGAATCATCAGGATGGCGAAAGAGTCGAAAGGCGGAGTAATCGCGGCGTAATATTCTACAAGGGTCAGAATAGCCAGAGTTATAGCTACGATAATGCCTTCGCGATAGATGGCAGTCTTTCGTTTGGTGCGGCTTTGTTCGCTCATTAGGGCTCTCTTCTCGCTGCTGAACCTCCGGCGCGACCTCTATTATGGCGAGTGTTCAAGTCGCTAATCGTCACCTGGAGATGCCGTAGTCACATAGCCGGAGTCGGCCAGGCCATAGTCGTAGGGTTCACCGACGACCCGCAGAGGGGCAGGGAAGCTGTGTTCCGGAATCGGCGAAGGAATCTGCCACTCGGGTGAGCGGGAGCGCCAGGGGTTGTCGCCAGCGGCCACGCCCACTTCGGCGTTCTGGAAGAAGTTCCACAGCATCAGCATGACCCCAAAGGCGATGGCAAAACCGGCGATGGTTACTGCCAGCTGCCAGCTTTCAATTTGCCCGGCTCCCAGGGTTGGGTCGTAGTCGGCGATGCGGCGGCGCATACCCATCACGCCCACACCCATCTGCCCCAAGGTCTGCACCCAGAAGGCAGGTGTCATGATGAAGAAGTGGATCTTGCCGAGTGTTTCGTTGTACATGCGCCCGGTTACTTTGGGGAACCAGTAGTAGAGGGCGGCGAAGAACGGGAAGACAAAGCCGCCGAACATGGTGGCGTGAAAATGGCCGACCACGAAGTAGGAGTCGTGCAACGGGAAGTCGGTGGGCACGGTGGCCAGAATCGGTCCGGTCAGACCGCCGATCAGGAATACGCTGATGGCGCCGAGGACGAACAGCATCGGTGTATCGAAGTGGATTTTTCCGCCCCATATCGTACCCAACCAGCTAAAGAATTTGACACCGGTTGGGATTGCGACGAGGAGCGTTGCGTACATGAAGGGAATGCGCAGGATGTCGTTGTAGCCGGAAACGAACATGTGGTGGCCCCAGACGATGAAGCCAACGATGCCGATTGCCAGGCTGGAAAGCGCGATCCATTTGTAGCCGAAGAGCGGTTTGCGGGAGAAGACAGGCAGCAGTTCACTGACTATGCCCAGGCCGGGCAGCACGAAGATATAGACGGCCGGGTGGCTGTAGAACCAGAACAGATGCTGGAACAGGACTGGGTCGCCGCCGCCGACCATGGGGCTGACCTCACCCAGAATCCCGCGCGGGTCGAAGAAGCCCATTCCAATCGCACGCTGCACAGAGACCATCAGAAAGCTCGTGCCGATAAGCTGCGTGGCGGTGAGCTGCAGGAGGCTGGTGGCGAAAACGGCCCAGCAGAAGATGGGCATGCGGAAGAGGCTCATTCCCGCAGGTCTCATGCGCAGAATCGTAACCAGGAGGTTCAGGGAGCCGACGATAGAAGACAGGCCGATAGCAAAGACGCCCAGGAAGAAGAGCTGATAGCCGATAGGCCCGCGTGCGCTTAGAGGTGGATAGGCGGTCCAGCCGGCATCCCAGCCACCGACAAAGAGGCTGAGCAACAACAGGATGCTGCCAGGTACGTTGAACCAGAAACCGAGTGCGTTGAGGCGAGGAAAGGCCATGTCCTCGGCGCCGATCATGAGAGGCACGAGGTAGTTACCCATGCCGCCAACGCCAAGGAGGATGGCGAAGATCATGATCATCCCGTGCATACCGATAAAGCTGTTGTACAGGTCGAGGCCGAGGAATTGAAGTCCGCTGCGCGCCAGCTCGGTGCGGAAGATCATGGCGACTGTTCCGCCAACCATGAGCAGGAGGATTCCCCATACGGTGTACTGTACGCCGATGACTTTGTGATTGTAGTCGACGCTGAAGTAGCGGGTCCAGGCCGGCTTGTCGACGGGAGGACCGTGGTGCATCGGCGTGGGAATGCCCTTGGTCCACTTCAACCAGTCATCCAGCGAGCCGACGCCGAGGAGGAAGCCGATGATACTGCAGACGGCGCCGACGGTCCAGGCCGGTTCGGCGGCCCAAGCCTCCCAGCCGAGCAGAATACGCACGGCGCAGGTCAGCAGCATACCGATGACCATGCCAAGGACCTGGCCAACGAGGCCGCGTGCGATTCCTAGAGTGAAGAGCGACATTGATAATCTCCTGCCAGGAGTTTCAGAGCCAGACTTCCGAAACGTGCATGAACGGCATTACCAAGCATTGTTGCGGCCGCGGGACAAGCTATTCCTGCAACAGGGCGACTTGCTCGGACTGCCAGAGCTTGAACTCTTCCTGGCTGACAACGCGTACGGTGGCCAGCATACCACTGTGGTTGGTGCCGCACAGCTCCGCACAGCGCAACACATATTCGCCGATCAGATTGGGCGTGAAGCGTACGTGCGTGACCATGCCAGGAACGTTGTCCTGCTTGACACGAAACTCCGGCACCCAGAAGCTATGCAGGACATCGTCTGAGGTCAGATCCATGCGAATTGGTGTGTCTACAGGCAAGACCAGATCAGGTGTGACGGCGCCGGACTCCGGATAGGTGAAGAGCCAACTCCACTGCCTGCCTTCGGCAATGATTACATATTCGTCGGGATTGGGCCTGGTGAGGTCGATCAACATGGTGGTTGCGATCCAGGAGAAGTAGACCACAATGAAGCAGGGAACGACCGTCCAGATTATTTCGAGGAGACCGTTACCGTGAATGTGCTCGCCGTCGCCTTCATCGCCGCGAGCGCGGAAGACGATCAAAGCGTAGCACATAAAGACAGCGACAAGGGCAAAGAGAAAGGCGATCAGCCAGATGTGCAGGTCAAAGAGGTAATCGATGGGGCCGGCTTCGACGACTGCGGCCGCCGATTTGAGGAGGACTGTATCCAGCACCCAGTATACGAGCAAGGTGCAGATCACAATCAACACGGTTGCGATGATAAAGTGTCGACGGTTTTTCGCCATACCTCTTTCCTCAACGGGCCCAGACCAGATCGTCCTTTGTTGAACCTGCGGGGGCGCCATCCGGGTGCGGTGTGCAGACGAATTCGGTGCGGATGCGGCACCCGAACGACATTGTACAAAAAGGCACAAAACATGTCAAAGAAATGGCGGGTGTGGAACTGCAGCGGTCAGTGGTTAGGCGACAGTTGAGGATGGAGGAAAGAGCTGTCCGCGGTTTGGGCATGACGGAGGCATGTGAAAGTTCACCCTATTTCTGAACTACGTCTTTGTGAATGGGTGCATCCCAGATTTGGAATGGGAACGGACCGGCGGGGAATACACGCCAGCGGTGGCTGAAAACGTTTTCCGGCTCCTGGAGAGACGGAGGGCAAGCGCCTGGCTGGGACTTATCGTGGAGTCCGTAGATTGGAGGGAATGAGAGGGCAGGCACAAGGCCGGCAACTACAGGAATCTGATGGGACTATAGGGAGCTGGCTGGAAGAAACTCGCTCGATTGGGCACCTGTCACGAATACCGGCACTCGGTCGACGAGGCATGTTGTAGGAAGGGGGGCGTTGCGGGGGCGGAGCCCCCGCACCAGGGAGGCCGCTTGCGGCCGACCGCCCAGAACTGCAGTAGTCAGTGGGTGGTGGTCAGAGGCGGCTATACCTCTGACTCAAAGTTGAGCGCGAAATCGGTGCGGCTCTGCCGCTACCGGAGGCATGGAGAATTTCGCCCCCATTGTGGGAGGCATCCCTATGAATTGGGTATGTTGCCTTTTCGGTTGGTGGGAGATATATTTGAAAGTGGCTATACGCAAGTTGAACTGAGAGGCGTTCCTTTTCTCAGCTATCAGATGCAGGGGTTTCCCAATGAGCGAGATATCGACTCAAGAAGCGGCGAGTGTAGAGGTTGATCCGGGCGGAAGTGCTGCGCCTACTTTGAGGGCGACCAGCCCGCTTGTGGACGCAATCGACGAATATGAAGAACAAATGGTGAGCAAGGGCTTTAGCGAAAACACGATCAAGGCCTTTGCCAACGATCTCAAGATACTTCGGACGTTCATGGACGGTTCGGCGGTCCTGCGTGAGATTCAGACGCAACACCTCGAGGATTTTCTTGAATGGATGCAGAGTGAACGGGGAAGGCCTTGCAGTGCCAAGACTCTTTCGCGGCGAATCACCACGCTCAAGGTGTTTTTCTCCTGGCTGCACAGCGTCGGAGCTATCGGAACCGACCCGGCTGAACCGATCGTCCAGCACTCGGTCAGGACGCCACTGCCGGTAATTCTCAATAACAGCGACGCCGGAAAGTTGATGCGGGCCTGCCAAGACTGGCTTTGGGACCGACAGAAGTCGGATGCCCGTCCTTACGTGCTCGTAAGCCTGCTGCTGCAGACCGGCATCAAAAAAAGCGAGGCGGTCAAAATACTCTTGGATGACATTGAGCGGCCCGAATCGCAAGAACCGTCGGTGCACATTCGCTATGAGGAAGAGCGCTACGCTCACAAGAACCGAATGCTTTCGCTGAACTCCAGTTTTCTAGGACCGCTCGACCAGTACCTGGAACAGTACAGCCCAGAAAACTTTCTTTTTGAATGTACACCCCGCAACCTGGAGTACGTGTTGCAAGAGGCCGGTACGCGGGCGGGGATACGCCGTGTCCAAGTGGGTTTTGAGACGCTGCGATGGACCAGCGCGGTTCGGGACTTCAGGCAGGGGATGAAGGACGAGCCGCTGAGGCTCAAAATGGGACTGAGTAAGGTGTCCTGGCGGGAGACAAGCTCCAAGATCCAGAGGCTGGCAGGCCAGCCGTAGGGCTGTGAACCGCCAAGATTCAAGGGCCTAGAGGCGGGGTTTACGGTACTGACTCCCGGCCGGCAAGCGCGGCGGCAGCCAGTTGAAGGTACTTCCTTTGCAGTTGCAGCTTCTGTTCATACCAGGATTGCGAGAGCTCGGCGAGCCGCGTGTCAACGCCTGATCGCGCTTCCGGCAGCAGCCGCCCCAAGCGCAACGTCCACCAGACAAGCATGAGCGTTTCATAAACTGGGATCCGATCTCGGATCGCAGTGTCGTCGCTGTGGGGGCAGTACCGGTCTACAAGAAGACGTGTTTGCCGGCGCGGCCAGGTGATGTGTGCCGCGTGGACGAGAAAGTCAGCGATTTCAAAGGCAGGGTCTCCCCAGCCGCTGTACTCCCAGTCGACGGAAGCCCAGGAATCAGGGCGGCGAATGAAGTTGCGGATGTTGGGATCGCCGCGACAGAATCGCAGAGGCGGAGGATGCCAGCGGGGCCAGGAGAGCGAAAGGGCCTGGTCGACGAGGTCGTTCACGGCCTGGGGCCAGTCGGCTCGAGTCATGCGGTTGTGCTGAAAGTTGATGGCCCGCAGCGCGTCTGATGAAGATGTGACTGGGAGTACAACGGGACGAATGGCCGGATGTCCCGGACTCATTGGAAGGGAATGGATTTCCAAGAGATGCCCGCAGAGGGCGTCCCAGGCGCGGTCATCTGCTGGCGCTGCCTCCGACGATTCGCCGTCCAACCAGGATTGGACGATGACCTGATGGGGGTACCGGTCCCGTTCCAGGAGGAGAGGACGGGGGGCTAGCGTTGCCGACTTTCCGGCCAGCATGGACAGCGCGGCCCATTCCCTCCCGGCGCGGTCGCGTTCGTCGCGGATTGCGAACTTAACAGCCACATCGCCTGCCGGTCCGGTCGCGCGGAAGAGACGGCCGTTCATCCCTCCGCCAACACGGCGAATATGCCAATCTTGCCACAGCCAAGAGTTCCAGTGCTGCGGGGGCATTTTTTGGATGGCTCCTTCTGTGCGGAGTACTGCGGGAACTCCGGAGGTGACCGGCTTTTCCATATTGGCCCCATTCGGTTGGGGGTTCTCCGTCTGCAGCGCCCGTGCCAGAAAGTCCACCAGGGCGCGCAGTTCTTCGCTTTTCTGCATCATGCCGACCCGTAGACGGTCTTGGTGAGCTCGCCCCACTCCTGTAAGGAGAGTGTTTCGGCGCGACGGCGGGGGTCGATGCCGGAGGAGGTCAGCCAAAGATCCGCTTGCTCCTTTGTACAGGATAGTCCGGCGACTAGGCTGTTGCGAAGTTGCTTGCGCCGCTGGCCGAATCCGGCGCGAACTATGCTGAAGAAATGGCCGGGTTCCACGCCTGCGACTGCAGGTTGGGGGCGCAGATCCAGGCGCACAACACGACTGTCGACTTTGGGGCGGGGCAGAAAGGCTCCGGCGGGGATTCCGTGCAGGGCACGAGGGCAGGCGTAGAATTGCACGCTTACCGCCAGCATTGACATTTTGCCGGGTTGGGCAACCATGCGCTGGGCCACCTCCTGCTGCACCAGAAAGACTGCCAATGTAGGGGGAGGCAGACTCTCCAGAACATGCCTCAAGACAGCACTCGTGATGTAGTACGGAAGGTTGGCGACTACTTTATAGGATTCGCCATTGGAATTAGTGCCAATCCGGTCGGATGGTTGCGCAAGAATGAGCTCTGCGGGACTGAGTTTGAGGATGTCGCCGTGGACAAAGGAAACCTGGGGCCGACCGGCGAACTCCGCGCGCAGAATGGGGATGAGTCTCTGGTCCAGTTCGACGGCTACAACGCGGCCGGCCCGCTCGGCAAGGTGATGCGTCAGCGCGCCGAGGCCGGGGCCGATCTCCAGTATGGTATCGGTTTTCTTCAGGTCTGCGGCGTCGGCGATGCGAGTCAGATGGGAGGCATCTACAAGGAGGTTCTGGCCCAGTGATTTCTTCAGGTTGAGATTGTGGCGGCGGATCAGTTCGAGTGGGGAAGGGGCGTTGTTATTCATCCTCCAGGCTCAGAACTGTCATAAATGCCTCCTGCGGGATCTCCACGGAGCCGACCATCTTCATGCGTTTCTTGCCGGCTTTCTGATTTTCGAGCAGTTTGCGCTTCCTGGTCACGTCGCCACCGTAGCATTTGGAGAGTACATCCTTGCGCACCGCCTTCACGTTGGCGCGGCTTATTACCTTGTTGCCGACGGCGGCCTGAATGGGGACAACGAACTGCTGTCGAGGGATGATGTCCTTCATCTTGCTCACCATACGCTGGCCCTTGTTGTAGGCGTTTTCGCGATGGATGATGATGCTCAAGGCGTCCACGGGTTGACCGTTGACCAGGACGTCGAGTTTGACCATGTCGGAGGGTTGATAGTCGTCCAGCACATAGTCCATGGAGGCGTAGCCGCGTGTGCGGGCCTTTAACTCGTTATAGAAGTCGACGATGATTTCGGCCAGAGGGATTTGGAAGCTGAGCTCCACCCGCTTGGTATCAAGCCACAGCTGGTTCTTTACGCGGCCGCGGCGCTTGGTCACCATCTCAAGGATGGGGCCAATATATTCGGATGGGGCGTAGATTTGCAGGCCGCACCAAGGCTCCTCGATCCGTTCAATCTCGCTGGGATCGGGCAGATCGGCAGGGCTTTCGAGCAGAAACTCATTGCCGCTGGTCGTCACGACGCGGTATGCCACTGAGGGAGCGGTAAAGATGATGTCCAGATCGTACTCCCTCTCCAGCCTTTCCTGTACGATCTCCATGTGGAAAAGCCCAAGAAAGCCGAGACGAAAACCGAAGCCCAGGGCCTGGCTAGTCTCCGGTTCATAGGTGAGTGCACCGTCGTTCAGATGCAGTTTTTCGAGGGCGTCACGGAGATCGTGGTAGTCATCGGAGTCGGTCGGATAGAGACCGGCGAAGACCATCGGTTTCATGGGCTCATATCCGGGCAGCGGTTCTGCGGCGGGATCGGAGGCGAGGGTAATCGTGTCGCCTACGTCGAGGTCCTGTACGCTTTTGAGACCGGTTGCGATATAGCCAACTTCGCCGGCGGTCAAGCGCGAAGCCTTTACGGGGGCGGGTGTCAGGATTCCTATCTCGATTGGGTCGATACGTTTGTTGCCGGAAATTGCGAGTAGGGGGGCCGGTGCCGTGATGGTCCCGTTCACCACCCGGATGTAGGCCACTACACCTTTGTAGGAGTCGTAGTGGCAGTCGAATATAAGAGCTTGTAATTTCTCACTGGCGTCACCTAGCGGCGGGGGCACCTGCTTTACGACCTCTTCAAGTACCTCCTCGATATTGACACTGTCTTTGGCGCTGATGCGGAGTATGTCTTCTGCGGGTACTGCCAACAGATCTTCAATATCGCCGGCGACTTCATCGGGTACGGCTGCCGGCAGGTCGATTTTGTTCAGGACGGGGACTATTGTCAGGTCAAGCTCCATTGCGGCCAGAAGGTGGGCGACGGTCTGGGCCTGGATGCCCTGGGAGGCATCTACGACGAGGATGGCGCCCTCACATGCTTGCAAGGCACGTTTGACCTCGTAAGTGAAATCGACATGCCCGGGTGTGTCGATCAAGTTCATCTCATAGTCTGCAGGAGGTTCGCCGTCGGCCAGGCGCCGGTAGATCATGCGCACGGCGCTGGCTTTGATCGTTACGCCTTTTTCGCGCTCCAGGTCCATGGAATCGAGCAGCTGCTCCTTCATCTCCCGGTCGGTAACGGTTCCGGTGTGCTGGATCAGTCGGTCGGCCAGTGTGCTCTTACCGTGGTCGATGTGGGCGATGATACAGAAGTTGCGAATGTGTTCCAGATTCATTTCAGTGGCTGCATCGAGTGTCGCAAAAAGTTTGCCGTCGAAGCGAAAACAGTATACTACAGATAGGCTTGGCGCCGGTTGTTTGCGTTCGCTGACATTGTGGCAGGTCGAATTATAGGAGTATCAGTGTATCCATCTCTACCGTTGGGGCCGCTTTCACTGCCTACGGCCCAGATTCTAGCAATCGTCGCTGCCTGGTTCGGATTATCCGTCATGGCGCGGGTTGGC
>JAJEDI010000083.1 GCA_022821585.1 Caldilineaceae bacterium | reverse complement strand
GTCACCCCTCATTCTTTCTCAGTGCGTTTGGGGGGGGGGCCCTTTTGGCCCCTCCTTTTGGGGGGGGCCCCCCCCCCCCAACGCCCCCCCCTCCTACAACATGCCTCATCGACCTGGTGTCGATATTCGTAACAGGTGCCTAATCGAAGGTGTCTGGCCAACCCACGCCCCGCCAGTCCCATCAAATCCCCGTAGGTGCCGGCCTTGTGCCTGCCCTCGCACCCCCAACTGACGGACTCCACCGTGCGGCCAGGCCGGGCGCCTGCACTGCGTCTCGCCCAAAGACGGTAAACAGTTCCAGCCGCCGCTGGCACTGATTCCCCGCCAGACTGTTCCCACCCTGAATCTGAGATGAAAGAGAAAATTTTATCTCCTTGACAACTCGGTGCGAAATAAATACCATAGCAGATGCTTTAACTTCGGGCACGTCAGGTTCCGTGTTTCCAACCCTAAAGGAGAGTAAAAGTGAAACCACAACTGCGTATTTGGGCACTTGCGGCCATCTTCATCATGCTGCTTCCCATGATTGCGGCTTGCGGCGGTGCCGCGCCCGCAGCGGAGGAAGCGGCCGCCGAGCCTGAACCGGCCGCCGAGGCCGAGAGTACGGAAGCGGAGTCATCTTCGGCCTATAACGAATCCCCCATGCTGGCCGAGATGGTCGCCAACGGCGAGCTGCCGCCGGTCGAAGAACGTCTCCCGGCAGAGCCGCAGGTGATTGAACCGGAGGACCGGATTGGCACGTACGGGGGCACCCTGCGCTTCGGCGAGGTCAACCCAATCAATCTGTGGAGCTTCGCCACCCTGCGCATGAACGGGCTCTTCAGGTATGACTTCTCCAACACCCAGGTCTTCATGGACATCGCCAAAGATTACTTCTTCTCCGATGACTACAAAACCCTGACCATCGTCCTGCGTGAGGGCCATAAGTGGTCGGATGGCGAACCGTTCACGACCGACGACATCATGTTCGCCTGGGAAGATGTCGCGATGAACGAAGATCTCTCCCCCGCCGGGCCGCGGTCCATCTGGCGCGCAGGAGGTGAGCCGGCAGTCTTCACCAAGATCAGTGACACCGTGGTTGAAATCAGCTTCAGTGTGCCCTACCCGATCATCATGAACTATCTGGGTCGCACGGGCGTGGCTACCGACAACAACGTAATCATGCCCAAACACTGGCTGAAGAAGTGGCACATCGACTACAACGAGGATGCGCAGAAACTGGCCGAGGAGGAGGGCTTTGAGACCTGGATGCAAGCCTTCAACTACCACAACCGGCCGCGCAACAACTTCCGCATCGATGGTCCTACCCTCTGGGCCTGGAAGAACGAAACGCTCACCAGCGACCGCGCAATCGTTGTCCGCAATCCCTACTTCCACCAGGTCGACACCGCCGGCAACCAGCTGCCCTACATCGATCGCATCGAAGCCGTGATCACGGGCGACAAAGAGGTGCAGACGCTCAAGGCCAGCGCCGGTGAGTTTGACTTCGAGACCTACTATATCGACATGAAGGATATGTCGGTCTTCCAGCAAGGCGCCGAACAGGGGAACTATCGCGTCGAATTCGCCCAGAACCTTTTCTCCGCCGAGCTGGGCCTGATGCCCAATCGCACCGTCAAGGATCCGGTTCTCAGGGAGTTGTTCAACAACAAGGACTTCCGCATCGCCTTGTCGATCAGCATCGACCGCGAGAGCATGAACGACACCCTCTTCTTCGGTCTGGGCAGGCCCTTCCCGGCCACCGTCAATCCGGGCCTGAGCTTCTTCAAGGAGGAATGGGCCACGACCCACGCCGAGTATGACCCGGAACGCGCCAACGCGCTACTCGACTCTGTCGGCCTGACCGAGCGCGACAGCGATGGATACCGGCTGCGGCCTGATGGCGAAGGCCGGCTCAGCATGCTCATCCACGTCGGTGTTTCCGAAGGCCCCAAGATCGCCATGGCCGAACTGGTCCGCGATGACTGGGCCGAGGTCGGGCTTGAGGCAATTGTCGAGAATCTGGGTGAGCAGGGCGGTCTCTTCTCGCAACGACTGGCCACCAATGATCTGCAGATTCCGACCTGGCATCTGGACAGAAACGCCCTGTTCGGCCGCTCCTTGGGCAGCAACTACGCTGTCGACCAGACCTCCTTCTGGACCGGGACGTGGAAGGACTGGTTCCGGACCAATGGCGAGGAGGGCGTGGAGCCGCCGGAGGAGATCAAGCGGCAGAGAGAGATCTTCGAGCAGTACAAGCTGACCGCGGTCGGCACCGAAGACTTCGATAAGTATGGCGCCGAGTACTATGAGTACTTCACCAGCGAAATCCCGATGATCGGCACCATCGGCTTCACGCCGCGCCCGGTTATCATCAGCAATCGCCTCCACAATGTGCCGTTGGAGGGCGCCGCCTGGATTTCGGACAACAACTTCTATGCCCCGTTCATGCCTTCACAGTGGTTCATTGAGGAGTAGGGCATAGCGAAGAAGACCGTGCAACACCCTGTTTTCGCCCTTGGTGGGAACAGGGTGTTTGCTCTGTTTCGGTGGACCAACGGAGGAATCGAACTTGCAACGGGGTGGGAAACGGCCCTTTTCAAATCTGCCACTCTTCGTTAGTATTCAAGTCCAGCCAGGAAAACGGCTAAAGAGCCGCCACAAACTGATTCGTCTGCGATGCTGAGTGCCCGCCGCACGGATGGATGGATAAGGCGTACCTGCTCCGGATCGATGCGCGTCACTGCCTCTTCCAGCGGACAGCCGTACCCGACAGCGCTCCTTTATGGTTAGCGTATTGCGCCGTTTCATTCCTGATAAAAGGCAAAGAAAGGAGAGGCCGGGAACGCCTTGCGTTTCACCCGCGCCGATGTCAAGATGACGCAACCGAAGAGGAAGGTAACAAAACCGGTACGCTTGGGTCTGATTGGATGCGGCGGTATCGTGCGCATCAACCATATCTCCGTATATCTCGCCCTGCCGGACGCAGTGGACGTCGTCGCGGTCGCCGATCCCGTGCCCGACAACCTCGAATATGCAGGCAATACGCTTGAGGTGCCGCCGGCGCAGAGATATGCCGACTATCGCGACATGCTCGCCAGGGCCGAGATCGACGCGGTTTCGATCGCCACACCGCACGCCATGCACGCAGAACACGCCATCCAGGCAGCCGAGGCCGGCGTCGCCGTCATCTCCGAAAAACCAATGGCGACCTCGCTGGAGGAGGCCGACGCCATACTGGAAGCGGTCAACCGCAACGGTGTCCCCTATGCCATCATGCACAACCTGCTTTTTTCCTTGCCAATGCAGGAAGCGCTGAGTCAACTGCGAACGGGGAAGTTGGGGAAGCCGATTTTGGGTCGTGGTCAATGCATGGGGATGAAACCGGCTGACTTTGGCAGCGACCATGCCAATCCCGCCATGGCTTGGCGCGCCCAAAAGGCGGTGGGCGGCGGTTGCATCAGCGATACCGCCTATCATGAGATCTACTCGGTCGAAGCGCTCATGGGTTCGCCGGTCCGCTATGTCGAAGCCAGGGTGAAAACGATGCGTTTCGATATCGATGTCGACGATCTCGCCATCCTCCTGTTTGAACACGAGGACGGCGCCGTGTCCACGGTGTCGGCATCGTGGTGTTCGCCGGCGATCACTGCTGAACGGGGCCGCTGGTGCGAAGTGCACACCACCAATGGATCGATCCGCGTGTTTCACCGCGACGAGGAGCCGTTCTGGCGCTACGGCGGCGAGGAAGAAGGCTGGAGTTCTCTCGAAATACCCGAACCGGTGGTGAAAGAGAACCCCGGCGTTGGCGGTCACTTCGGCTGCTACGCCGCCACATTTGAGGCGCTCGCCAGCGGCTCCGAGATGCCGGTGGACGGTGTAAAGGCGCGGCACAATCTGGCCATTATCGAAGCGGCGCGCCGAGCAACCGGCGAACGGCGCGCGATAGGAGTGGAGTGAAGATGCGACCCTACGTGGATGTGCACTGTCATATCGGCACGACCATCACCTACGATCCTGCCGTCGGCCAGACGACCGGCCGCTGTCTGGCCCGCATGGCCTCCGCCGGCGTCGTCGCCTCGGTCATCGGGCCGACCGCCGTCGGCTCGTCGCAGATCCGGGGAATACTGGACACGAAGGACCAGAACGGGATCATCGTCCGCGCCTGTCAGCAGTTTCCCGATCGCTTTCCCATCGGCCTCGCCCTGATCGAGCTGCGCCACGGCCAGGTCGGGGCCGACGCCCTCGAAGAGACGCTGGTCGAAGGCGGCCTCCGGGGCATTATGTGGCATCCCGCCGGCATGACCTTCGAAAGACAGCTCTATCCTTTTCTCGAAGTCGCGTCGCTCCGGGGCGGGCTCTGCCTGCTGCATGAGAGCCCGGAGCGGACCGCGGCCTATGCACGGCGTTTCCCCAACCTGACCTTCATCCTCCATGCCGGGAACGCAGAGGAAATGGAGCCCTGCCAGCAGCTCGATAACGTCTGGTTTGAGATCGTACAGCGCCCCATAGGCTCACGCTCCGATTGGGACCTGCCGCAACTGGTCAACGAGCTCGGCAGTGAGCGCATTCTCTTTGGCAGCGACCTGCCCTACTACGACTTTCGCATCCTCCAGGCCCAGCTGGAATCCGCAGACATTGACGAGACAACCCGCGATCGAATCGCATCCCAAAACGCCGTGACGCTGATCCGGAGCTTTCGCCCCGACTGGGAGCTGCCCCAGGGAACCCTTGCCGCCCCGCAGAACTATACGTACGATGAGCTGTGGGCTCCCAAGGAAGCCGGCAGCGAAAGGCTCCTATAGAAGCCGATTCAGGCGTCGCAAAACGGTTCTACAAGGTAGAGAGGAAGCTCCAATGAAATTCGCCCTACTCGGTCACTCAGGACACCTGGATTACTACGAGCAGATGCTCCAGGATCTGCCCGACGTTTCCGTCGTTGCCGTCGCCCTGGCGCTGCCGGGCGAATCGCTGGACTCTTTCGCCAGAGCGCCCGGCGTAACGCCTGAGACAAACAGATATACCGAGTATGAGAAGATGCTGGACGCGGAATCTCCGGACCTCGTGCAGATCTGCGTGCCGCCCCAGCACGTTCCGGGATTCGCCGAAATATGCCTGAAACGCGGCATCGCCGTCATGACGGAGAAGCCGCTGGCGATGGACTTGGCGAGCCTTTCACACCTGTACGCCGTGGCCGGTGAGGCCGGGACCCCGCTTGCCGCGCTGCACGGCTACCGCAGAATGAAATGGTTTGAGGCCGCTCGCGACGCCGTACATGCCGGCCTGATCGGCGAGCCTCTCGGCAGCTACAGCCAGATCTCCTACCGCTGGGGAGGCAAGCGGCCGGACCATTTTCGCACGCGCGAGACCTTTCCCGGTATTGTTCCCTTTGTCGGCGTTCATGTCATCGACTGGCTCGTCTGGTCACTGGGCGATGTATTCACCGAAGTTACCGGTTGGGAGACCACGGCCGCCCATCCGGACTATCCGGGCTGTGCCAGCCAGGCCGCTATTCTGTTGCGGATGCGCAACGGCGGGGTCTCGACCGTGATGCTGGACTTTCTGCGTCCTGCCACCGCGCCCACCCATGGCGATGAGCGCATGATGATTTCAGGCACTGCCGGCGTTGTCGAGAGCATCGCCAACGAGGAGACCGCAAAGCTGATCAGCGAACAGGACGGGGTATGCAGCCTCGACATCCCCGACACACCCAACTGGTACACGGCCTATGTCAACTCAGTCCGGGACGGGTCCTTTGCCGGGGTTGAGGAGCTCTTTCGGATGACTGAAATCGCCCTCAAAGCCCAGCAGGCAATTGACGAAGGGAAGACGGTCTCCCTGCTGCAATCTCCCTACGAGGCGAAGAAATGATCGGCTATATCGCGCAAAGACTGATCTACGCCGTTGTTACTTTCCTCTTCCTGAGCGTAGTTGTGTTCATCATCATTCAACTGCCGCCAGGCGATTTTCTGACCAGCTACGTCGCCCGCCTGGAACAGGAGGGAGACATCATCGATGAGGCCGAAATCGAAGCGCTCAAGCAGGAATACGGCCTTGACGCCACTCCCGTAGAGAAATATATCCGCTGGTTCGGGCGCTTCTTGCGCGGTGAAATGGGCCGTTCTTTCGAATGGAACCAACCCGTCGGCAAGCTGCTGCGGGAACGTCTGCCCTACACGATATTGCTCTCTCTCATCACCCTCTTTTTTACCTACGTGGTTGCCGTGCCGATCGGCATTTACGTCGCCACCCACCAGTATGGCTTCAGCGATTATCTGTTTTCCGTGCTCGGTTTTGCCGGGCTGGCGACGCCCAACTTCATGCTGGCCCTTATTCTCATGTTCCTCTTCTTCAAATACCTCGGCGTCAGCGTCGGCGGCCTGTTTTCCTCGGAATACGCCCTGGCCCCGTGGTCTCTGGGTAAAGTATGGGATCTCTTCATCCATCTCTGGGTTCCTATCATCGTTATCGGCACGGCCGGCACGGCCGGAATCATTCGCGTCATGCGCGGCACCCTGCTGGATGAACTGAGCAAACAGTATGTCATCACCGCCCGCGCCAAGGGCGTTGCCGAAGGGAAGCTGCTGTTCAGGTATCCGGTGCGCATGGCGATCAATCCGATCGTCAGTACGGTTGGCTGGCAGCTGCCCCGCATCGTTTCGGGCGAGACAATCGTCGCCATCGTTCTGAGCCTGCCGACCACGGGTCCTCTTCTCTTCATGGCGCTCATCAGCCAGGATATGTTCCTGGCCGGAAGTATTGTGATGTTTCTGGGCGTACTGACGCTGATTGGCACCTTCTTGTCCGATATTCTCTTGATCGTTGTAGACCCACGCATCCGTTTTGAAGGAAAGACTTGAGATGTCAACGGACGTAACAACCGCTGCTTCAAGCGGAATCGAGGCAAATACGGACGAGATCACGGCCGAAGAGCGCTACTTCCTGGCTTCACAGTGGCAACTGATGTGGCGCAAGTTCAAAAGACACCGGCTGGCTGTAATTTCCATCTCCCTGCTGGGAATTCTCTATCTCCTGGCGATCACGTATAAATTCTGGGTCCCGTATGGCCGCTTGACCAAACATGAGGACTATCTGAGCGCCTCTCCCTCACGCATTCACCTTTTCGATAGTGAAGGTCGATTCCGAGGCCCTTTTGTATACAAGCTGGAGGGCGAAATCGACTTTGATACCTTCACCCGCGTCTATACCGAAGATACCTCACAGATTTACCGCATCCGCTTTTTCCAAAAGGGAGAACCCTATCGGTTCTGGGGTCTCTTTCCCATGGACATCCATTTCTTTCTCCCGGAAGAAGGGGGCGTGATCTTTCTGTTTGGCACCGATTCGCTTGGGCGCGATCTCTTTTCGCGGACATTGGCGGGGGCCCAGGTCAGTCTCTCCGTTGGACTGGTTGGCGTCATGATCAGCTTTGTGCTGGGTTGTCTCCTGGGGGGAATCTCCGGCTATTTCGGCGGGGCGACCGACATGTTGATCCAGCGTATTATCGAGTTCGTGATCATCGTCCCCACCATACCGCTGTGGATGGCGCTCAGCGCCGCCGTGCCCGCCGGCTGGTCGCCGGTCAAGATCTACTTTTCCATCACCATCATTCTGTCCATAATTGGATGGGCGGGGCTGGCCCGGGTTGTGCGCGGCAAACTGCTGGAGCTGCGCGAGTCGGACTTTGTGATCGCGGCCAAAGTCGCCGGGTCCACCGATATGCAGATTATCGTTGAGCATCTGCTGCCAGGCTTTATGAGCTATCTCATCGTCCATCTCACCTTGGCCATCCCCAACCTGCTCCTGGGAGAACCGGCGCTCAGTTTTCTCGGGCTGGGCATTCGTGCACCCGCGGTCAGCTGGGGCACCCTGTTGAAAGATGCCCAGAATGTCCGCAGCGTGGCTGTGCAGCCCTGGATGCTTATCCCCGGCCTGCTTGTGATCGTAACAGTGCTCCTGTTTAACTTTATCGGCGATGGCCTGCGTGACGCCGCCGACCCCTACAAGTAGCAGCCATGAAACAGCAAGAGCCAGTCCTCGAACTCAGAGATCTGCACACCTACTTCCCCCTCGAAGAGGGGTTGCTGAAAGCGGTGAACGGTGTATCGCTCACCATTCACAAGAACCGCACACTCGGTGTTGTAGGTGAATCGGGCTGCGGCAAAAGCGTAACCGCGCAGTCGATCCTGCGCATTGTGCCCACGACGGCCCAGATGGCGGGGGAGATTCTGCTGCACCAGAACGGTCATATTGTTGATCTGGCTGCCCTGGCTCCGTCGGGGAAAGAGATCCGCGACATTCGCGGCCGCGACATCTCAATGATCTTCCAGGAGCCGATGACGGCATTTTCGCCCGTTCACACGGTCGGCGATCAGATCATGGAAGCCATCCTGGTCCATGACGATGTCACCAGGGAAGCGGCGCGCAGCCGCGCGATCGAACTGCTCAGCCTCGTCGGCATTCCCATTCCCGAAGAGCGTGTCGACGCCTATCCGCATCAGCTGTCCGGCGGGATGCGCCAGCGCGCGATGATCGCCATGGCCTTGGCCCTCAAGCCCAAGCTTCTCATCGCAGATGAACCCACGACAGCGCTGGATGTGACCATTCAGGCCCAGATTTTGCGTCTGATGAAGACACTCCAGGCCGAGATCGGCATGTCGATCATGTTCATCACCCACGATCTGGGTGTGATCGCCAATATGGCCGATGAAGTCGCCGTGATGTACCTGGGCCGGGTGGTCGAATACGGCAGTGTCAGACAGATTTTCCGGACGCCGCAGCATCCCTATACCCAGGCCCTCATGCGCTCGATTCCCCGGGCCGGCCGCACAGCGAGGGAACGTTTACAGACCATTCAGGGCATTGTTCCGGTCCCTCTTGACCCGCCGGATATCTGCCCATTCGCCGACCGCTGTGAGCAGTTCATACCGGGTCGCTGCGATGAAAGCGTGCCGGAATTTCTGGAAACCGATCCGGGGCATTCGGTGCGCTGTGTCCTCTATGAATAAAAACTATGGAACTGAATAACCTGCTCGAGGTGCATAACCTCAAGAAGTATTTCCCCATCGAAAAGGGCTTTCTGCGCCGGGTGGTTGGGCAGGTGCGCGCTGTCGATGATGTCAGCCTCAGCATCCCCGCCGGGCAAACCCTGGGCCTGGTCGGTGAGTCGGGGTGCGGCAAGACCACCCTCGGCCGCTGCGTTGTCCGCGCCATCGAGCCGACCGACGGTCAGGTACTGTTGCGTATCGATGACCGCCAGGCCGATATAACCGGTCTCGATGCCAGGGAACTGCGCGCCACCCGCCGCCACATGCAGATGGTCTTTCAGGACCCCTACGCCAGCCTCGATCCGCGCAAGACCATTCTCGACATCGTCGGCGAGCCCCTCCGCGTAAACAAACTGGCCAGGGGCGAGGACCTCGAGCAGCGGGTGCGTCAACTGGTAGATCTGGTCGGCCTCGACGTCAAGTACCTCAAACGCTATCCCCACGCCTTCAGCGGCGGTCAGCGCCAGCGCATCGGCATCGCCCGCGCCCTCAGTCTGCATCCCAGCCTCATCGTCTGTGATGAGCCCGTTTCCGCCCTCGACGTCTCGGTCCAGGCCCAGATTCTCAATCTGCTGCAGGACCTGCAGTCGGAATTCAGCCTCACCTATCTCTTCATAGCCCACGATCTCAGTGTCATCCAGCATATCTCCGACCACGTAGCCGTCATGTATGTCGGCAAGATTGTGGAGCAGGCCGAGACCGAGGAGCTCTTCCTGAACCCCAAGCACCCCTATACGGAAGCGCTCCTGTCCGCAATCCCCAAACCCGACCCGGACTCCCTGCTGGATGAAATCACGCTGGAGGGTGAAGTACCCAGCCCGGCCAACCCGCCTCCCGGCTGCTACTTTCACCCCCGCTGCAAATACGCCCAGCAGATCTGTCAGGAGGAGATACCACCGCTCCTGCAAGTCAGCCCGGACCATTACGCCGCCTGTCATTTCGCCCAGGAACTGACACTGCACGGTGTGGGAGATATGGAGGAGGAGAGCGTTTGACAACTGTTTCCGGTTCCAGCCTGAGCCGGGGAGAGGCGCCGGTCGCGGCGCCGGTTCGGACGGCGGGGTAAACGAATGGAATTCCTTCTCTTCTGGTCGGCTCTGTGGATCTTGGGTATAGGTCTGTTCCTGTACCTGACGATGATGTTGGTGCGGTGGATGACGGTCCGTTTCAGCCAGGGAGTCGAGGCCAACGTACGCGCCGCAGAGTCGATTGTCAACGACGAGCGCGTTCCCGAAGCCTGGACGGCGCCCTACCGCCAGCAGATCGAAGCGCTGCGCCGCTCGGTCGGATCTGAGGCCGAAATCGAAAGGGCCGGCCGCCGCGGCCACAAAGACTGCTTGCGTCAATTGGACCGGCTCGTCCAGTACTTTGAGAAGAGCAGCCTGGTAGATAGCACGGAGTCACGCCACGTCCTCCTGTCAGGCCTCCAACGCCAGCGCGCACGCTGGGTCGCCGGCGGCTGGCAGTACGTGATCGAAAGGGATTGCGATCACTAGGGCTCGTTGACGTTTGTCTGAACAACGACTTCCGGGCGCAAAGTGCGGCTGATCATCGAAGGGCGGCGCAGTCAAGCAAAGAAAATCCGAAACGCCTCTGGTGTTCTCCGCGGCCCTTCGTGGATCAAAAAGGTGTTCTTCGCGACGCTTCGCGTAACTTCGCGGATCGATCGGTCCTGCCTACGCCAAGCAACCTACTCCGGCATCGTCCGCAATATCAGCGGCTCCAGGAACTGCACACTCTTGATGATGCCTTCCGCTGCGCTCATCACCGGGTCTTCGTGTTCGATGCTCAGCGCGCCGTCGTAGCCGGCCACGCGCAGCGCGCTCACGAAATCGCGCCACCATGCCTCCCCATGACCGTAACCCAGCGTGCGGTAGGCCCACGCGCGCTCGGCAACCAGCTCCATCGGCCGCATATCGAGGCCGCCGTTCAGAGCCATCTCAGAAGGGTTGATGCGCGTGTCCTTGGCGTGGACGTGGAAAATGAACCCCTCTCCCAGCGCCGGGATGACGATGAGCGGGTCCATACCCTGGTAAAAGAAGTGACTGGGATCGAGGTTGACCCCCACGCTCGGCCCGGCGACCGCACGCAGCCGCAGCATCGTGCGCGTGTTATACACCGACTGGCCTGGGTGCAGTTCGATCGCCACCCTGACCCCGTGATCGGCAGCGAACCGCCCCGCCTTTTCCCAGAAAGGCGTGATCACCTCATCCCACTGCCAGCGCTCCAGCTCAGCGTATTCCGGCTGTTGCGGGTGCGTGGGCCAGTTTGGATAATGTGTCCCACTCGGATCGCCCGGGCAGCCGCTCATCGTCACGACGGTATCCAGGCCCAGTCGATGCGCCAGTTCTACCGTCTTAAAAAAGACATCCTGCGATGCTTGGCCGCGCGCCGGGTGCGGGTCGAGCAGGTTGCCGTTGCAGTTGAGAGCGCTCAGCACCAGGCCGCGACTTTCTATGGCCGACATAAAGGCTGTGCGCGCCTCCTCGTTTTGCAGCAGTTCATCCAGGTTGCAATGCAATGCCGGCGAGAAATTGCCCGTACCGACCTCCACAGCTTCGATGCCGTGCTCGACAACCCAATCAAGCGCCTCGCTGAAGGAAACTGTCAGGCTATCTGTGAACAGTCCGATTTTCAAAACATCCTCCTTTCAGTTGGGCCCGGGACGAGCAGCCCACGCCGCGCCCTCCGGTTACATCACTCCTCCTCGTACCAGCCCGACCCGAAGATCAGCCCGTCGTAGCGCACCATCCATGTGTGCTTACGCGCCTCGTTGCCCGTTTCCGGGTTAATGGCGAGATAGCTGATCCATTTTCCTTCTGCAGGCGCGCTCAACATCTCGTCCCCAAAAAAGTAGCCGGTCGAATCCACGCGCAGCGCGGGGTCCCGCCCTCTTATATCGGCGTTGAAGTGCGCGATCGTGTACCCATCTTCGCCGATAATGACGACGTACCATTGACCATCCACGTTCTCGGGCGAGTTGTAGTGTTCGATTGCGGCCTGGCGGCCTTCCTGATTATAAAAGCGGATGGCATCCTGCACGAGCGCCTGTGTGTAGGCTGCCGGTTCGTTCTTGGTGGGAATGGCAACGCAACCGGCGGCAAAGAGCGCGAGGATGAGAACTAAGGGGGCGGAACGAATCACGTTTGTCTCCATTTCGACTGTTTTGGATTTGGATTATCTACGATAGCACTTCGATATTCCCGGCCGCACTACTCCTTTTCATACCAGCCCGACCCGAAGATCAGTCCGTCATAGCGCACGAGCCAAGTGTGCTTGCGCATCTCCGTGCCGGTTCCCGGGTTCAAGGCGAGGTAACTGATCCATATTCCTGCCTCAGTTGCGCTCATTATGTCATCGCCAAAGAAATAGCCGGACGAATCCACGTTCAGAGCGGGGTCCCGCCCTCTTATCGCCGGGTTGAAGTGCGCAATGGTGTACCCATCTTCGTCGATAATGAAGGGGTACCAAGGCCCGTCCACAATTTCAGGTGAACTGTAGTGGTCGATGGCTGCCTGGAGGCCTTCCTGGTTGTAGAAGCGGATGGCATCCTGCACGATTGCCTGTGTGTAGGCTGCCGGTTCGTTCTTGGTGGGGATGGCCACGCAACCGGCGGCAAAGAGCGCGAGGATGAGAATTAGGGGGGCAGCACGATTCATGATTTTCTCCACTGCGTTAAAGGTAACTATGGCACATCTACCATAGCGGACATTCACTCATCCCTCCGTGCAAGATTTCCCTGACACGGTTCAGGACAATTGTATCTCATAGGGTCAATGCCTTGGGAGGCTGCCTGATCTGTAGGGGCACCCCTTGTGGGTGCCCTGTTGTGGGTGCCACTGACAACGCGGTCCGGAAAGCCCCGTCTAAACCGCGTCCCTCCCGGCCGCACTACTCCTTCTCGTACCAGCCCGACCCGAAGAACAGCCCGTCATGGCGCACCACCCACGTGTGCTTACGCGTCACCTCGCCGGTATCCGGCTTGTCGTGGACATAGCTGACCCACTTGCCCGCTTCGGTTGCGCTCAATATGTCGTCACCATAGAAGTAACCGCTGGCATCGACCCGCAGCGCCGGGTCCCGCCCGACACTTTCCGGTCTGTAATGCGCAATGGTATACCCATCTTCACCGATAATGAAGACATACCACTGCCCGTCCACGTTCTCGGGCGAACTGTAGTGGTCGATGACCGCCTGGCGCCCTTCTTCATTGTAGAGGCGGATGGCATCCTGCACGATCGCCTGTGTGTAGGCCGCCGGTTCATTCTTGGTGGGGATGGCGACGCAACCCGCGGCGAAGAGCGCGAGCGTAAAAGCAAGAAATACGGCGGCAGAACGAAACACGTCTGTCTCCATTTCGAATGTTTCTGACTTGGACAATCTACTATCGTGCACTTCCATATCCCCGGCCGGCTCAGTTCTCTTCGTACCAGCCCGACCCGAAGAACAGCCCGTCGTGGCGTACGACCCATGCGTGCTTACGCGTCTCCTCTCCCGTGTCCGGGTTCGTGAAGACGTAGCTGACCCACTTTCCTGCCTCGGTCGCGCTCAGTACGTCGTCTCCATAAAAGTAACCGGTCGAATCCACGCGCAGCGCCGGGTCCCGCCCTATCATTGCCGGGTTGAAATGAGCAATAGTGTACCCATCTCCACCAATAATGAAGACATACCACTGCCCGTCCACGTTGTCGGTTGAACTGTAGTGCTCGATTGCAGCTTCCCGCCCATCCTGACCGTAGAGGCGGATGGCGTCCTGCACGAGCGCCTGCGTGTAAGCCGCCGGTTCGTTCTTTGTGGGAATGGCAACGCAGCCGGCGACAAGGAGCGCAAGCGCAAGGATGAAAGATACAGAGGCCGAACGAAACATGACTAACTCCATTTTGATAAAATCGGGTTAAACCAGCCTTTTCAGTCTACTTTCATGCCCCCATTTGAACCAACATTGGCCTTCCCCAATTACGTAGGTATAATTTCCCTGTCCATCTGACTGAACGCGCCCATCGGTGACATCTGATATCTTCCCCACAGCGTATGTTCGATGCGCCCCCTGCACCAAATGGGGCCCGAAAAGGCAATCCAATGACAGCCATGCGCATCGGCGTCGGCTCCATCTTCCAGGAAAGCAACCAGTTCGCCGCCACACAGACCGATCTGGCCCTCTTTCGCAACTCCTATGTCCATGAGGGCGATGCCCTCCTTCAGCTGGCCGGCACCGACTGCGAAGTCGCCGGCATCCTCGCCGTCTGTGAACAAGAGGGCGCACAGCCGCTCCCCCTGCTGGCCGCGCGCAGCGTCTCCGGCGGCGTCCTCACCGATGACTGCTACACACAGCTGAAGGAAACGCTCCTGGCCCGCCTGCGCGCCGCCCTCCCGCTCGACGGCCTCATCCTCGCCATGCACGGCTCCATGGTCACCGCCTCCCAGGAGGACCCGGAAGGCGACATTCTCGATGCCGTGCGCCGCATCGTGGGGCCGGACATGCCCATCGTCATGACGCTCGATCTGCACGCCCACGTCACCCCGCGCATGGTAAAGCAGGCCGCCGCCCTCGTCTCCTTCACCCACTATCCCCACGACGACACCTATACCACCGGCGAACGCGGCGCCAGCCTGCTGTTGCAGGCAGTAAGCGGCGAAGTCACTCCGGTGACCGCCCTGGCCAAGGTCCCCATCATCTGCAGCGCCTGCAACGGCCAGACCGCCGGCAACGGCCCCATGGCCCGCCTCACCCGTCGCGCCCGCCGCCTCGAAAAGGAGCCGTCCGTCCTCTCCGTCTCCTGTTTCCAGGTCCACCCCTACAACGACCTGCCCGGCATGGGCTGCGGCGCCGTCGTCGTCACTGACAATGACCCCGCCCTGGCCGCGCACGAGGCGCAACTGCTCGCCGCCGAGTTCTGGCAGCGGCGCTGGGCCTTCGAAGTAGAGCATCTGCCCGTCGCCGAGGCCGTCACCCGCGGCCGCCAGGTCGAAGGAGGACCTGTACTCCTGGTCGACACCGCCGACTGCGCCGGCGGCGGCGCACCCGGCGACAGCGTCGCCCTCCTGCGCGAGTTGATGACGCTGGGACTGGACGAGCCCGCCCTTCTCATGGTCGTCGATCCTGCCGCGGCCCAGGCCTGCTCCCGCGCCGGCATCGGTCAGACCGTCAGCCTGCAGGTCGGCTACAGCATTGACCCCGCCTGGGGCCGCCCCGTCCTTGTCACCGGTACCGTGCGCCGTCTCAGCGACGGCGCCTTCCGCTACGACGGCGGCCTCTTTGGCGGCACCTGGGCCTCGATGGGTCTCTCCGCCGTCCTCCAGATCGGCAGCATCCAGCTTCTGGTCATGTCGCAGCCCACCTACGACTGGGGCGATGAGCAGTTTCGCAGCGTCGGCATGGACGTAAGCCGCGCCAGGTTCATCGGCGTCAAGAATCCAATGAACTACCGCCATGCCTATCGCGACCTGATGAAGGCCGCCTACATCGTCGACACGCCCGGCCCGACCCCCGCCCACGTGCGCAATCTCAACTTCAAGCGCATGCAGCGGCCCTTCTTCCCTCTTGACGAAGAGATCCCCGACCTTGAGATCCCGGTAGTCGTCAGCTGAGGACGATCCGCGAAGGAACACCTGAAAATGAATGTCGCCGCCCAACAACTGGAAGAATGTATCCAACAGCTGAAACGGGGAGAACTGACCGAGGCGCGGCTGCGGGACCTGGGCAAGACGCTTCAGGGGAATGGACCCAAACGCCAGAGCCTCCTCTACCTGCAGACCGCAACCACCGTCGTCACCTCTGACGTCATCGGCATGCTCCAGGTCGCCGGCGGCGAGGTCTCCGACGGCCCCTTCGACCCCGCCGACTGGCCCTATAAGACCGTGCTCGATGCCATCAACGCCGGCTGGCGCGTGATCCGCTTTCCCGCCCAGCTTCTGTCCAGCCACAGCCCCGACCGGCACGTCACCTGCGAGTTCATTCTGGAGAAGTGGGAATAAATGGAAGCCGCCCTCTGGAACATCGGCATGAAAGTCGATGACATGGAAAGCGAGATCACCTTCTGGCAAGAGCTCGGCGCCAAACTGGTGCTGCGCGAGACCTTCACCGCGCCCGACGGCGAGCAGGTCGACTACGCCTTCGTCGACTTCGGCGGCACCCGCATCTTCCTCACGCCCAGGACCGTCTTCGAGGACAAGCTCGGCCACACCCTCATGCCCGGCCTCACGCACGCCGTCTTCGAAGTCGAGGACCTGGACGAGGAGTACGAACGCCTCACCGCCATGGGCCTCGAGGTCCTGGTCGAACGCGTCGAGATCAGCGCCGCCTTCGGCTCGCGCCGCCTGGCCTTCTTCCGCTCCCCCAACGGTTTGGTTTTCGAAATTCTGCAGATCCTCGAAGCCAGAATCTGACAAGGACGCTCATGGCTCTCGTCAACGCCATGCAGGAGGTAATCAATGACGCAGACAGCCCTTCGCGCCACCGCTGACATCAAGCCCACCCTGACCGATGAGGAGGTCCTGGATTTCTGCAAGACCGGCCTTCTCACACTCGAAGGCGTGATACCGGACACCACCAACCGCTGGGTTTTCGACTATCTCGACGAGGAAGGAGCAGACCCCCATCAGCTCGTGCGCGACGAGCGCTTCATCGACGAGGTGCTGCTGCATCCCGCCGTCGCCGGCGTCGTCCGCTCCCTACTCGGCGCCGGCTTCCAGCTCCCCGAGTGGATGGCCAACCACCGCCTCGTCGGGCCGGAAGCAGCCCGCTACTGGCACATCGACGCCGGCTCCGACTTCGAGCGCGCCTGCAACCTGCTGCAGGTCTTCTACATCCCCCAGTCCAACAGCATCGAGATGGGCCCCACCCTGTTCCTGCCCGGCTCACACCTCGTGCCCATCGCCCGCGAGGACATCGAGCGCTTCGGCAACCTCACCGGCCAGGTCGCCACCACCGCGCCCGCCGGCTCGGTCTTCGTCACCGCCTATTCCATCTGGCACCGCCAGCCCGACAAGGTCGATCAGTCGACCCGCAACCTCCTCAAATGGGTCTACTGGCGCACAGTGCCCCCCGCGCGCGACTGGCTCGCCCGCCCCGACTTCGATTTCCGCGGCGCCGACTACTCATTCAACAGCAGCTACTTCTGCGGCGGCCACCGCAAATGGCAGTCGGTCCCCCGCATCGCCGAAATGTTCTACTGGCTCTGCGGCAAATCCGACGAGTTCCACACAGTCGGCGGCTCCGGCTGGCCCTACTCCTCCTCCGACCCGGGAAAATGGTCCCAACAGCGTCAATAACACCAGGACGAGCAGAAGCAAAGCCCAACCGATCCGTCAAGAATCGCACGTTCACAAAACAAAACTCGTGACTGCCAAGTCCTTGCCAAATGGCAATCATTACTTGTCATTCCATATCACACCAAGCGCCCATCAACCGCTGCCTTCACTGACCACTGACCACTGACCACTGACCACTGACCACTGACTACTGACTACTGACTACTGACTACTGACTACTGACTACTGCAGTTGGGCGGTCGGGCCTAGTCGGCCCTCCCTTGTGCGGGGGCTCCGCCCCCGCAACGCCCCCCCTAAACCCCCCGCCGCAGCGAGTGTTTGGTAATATGACCTTGACGACCCGCTGCGACCGAACTTCCCCCCACCCCGCGTCGTGGCTCGTCCCGAGGCGTGAGCCGGCGCAGGCCGGCCAACGCCCTATCGGCCCCAACCTGCACAGCGATGACCATCAAGAGCCCACCACAGAAGTCCTGACACTACAATCTGTCATCCCTTATCCAGGCAGACCGCACATGTCACACGCATACAGAACATGGCATAGTAGATACGAAAACCCTAATACGCCCCTGCCGTTCTTCGCGCCCCTTCGCGTGATTTCGCGGATCGATCAGTTCTGCAAAACCCGCCAAATCGCGCACCTGTTCTATTTGTGGAGATCAAACCATGAACCTCACCACCTCCCAGATTGCACAGTTTGACGAACAGGGCTACCTGTTCTTCCCCGATCTCCTCGACAGCGACGAAGTCGCCGTCCTCCAGCATGCCCTGCCGGACATCCTCAGCCGCCCAGGCCCGGAGATCATCCCCGAAAAGGATGACCCCTCCTCAGTCAGGCTGGCCTTCGGCGCCCATACCTACTCCGAACCCTTCCGCTGCCTGACACGCCTCCCCCGTCTCTTGGACCCCGTCCGCCAGCTCCTGCGCGACGAAGCCTACCTCCATCAAAGCCGCCTGAACCCCAAACAGGGCTTCGGCGGCGGCGCCTCCTGGGACTGGCACCAGGACTACCCGCCCTGGCATTCCATCGACGGCATGCCCGAACCCAACTGCATCATGGTATCCGTCTTCATCGACGACTGCACCGCGGTCACCTCTCCTCTCTTGATCGTACCCGGCTCGCAGCGCCACGGGCTCCTCGACGCCCGTCTCCACAAGGACGCCGCCGGCAGAGGCTACGCCCTGCACCATATCGACCATGCCACCTTCGAACGCCTCGCGGCCGAGAACGGGATCGAAGCTCTGGTCGGACAGGCGGGATCGGTGGCCTTCATCCATTGCAACGTACTGCACGGTTCCGCCAACAACGTCTCCCCCTGGCGCCGTGCCATCATGTACCTGATCTACAACGCCGTCAGCAACGCCTGCACCGGCACCGAGCGCCCCTGGTATCAGAACAACCGCGACTTCACGCCCCTCGAGTCGCTCGACGACAGCAGCGTGAAGGCCCTCGCCTGAACCGCGGCCACCGGATTCCCCAGCACACCCACCTGGAGCCATCTACATGAAATACCTGACCGCCGACCAGCTGCAAGATATCTGCACTCGCATCCTCGACGCCGCCGGCTCCCCCCACGCCGAGTCGGAAGCCGTCTGCGAGGTCCTCGTGCGCGCCAACCTGTTCGGACACGACTCGCACGGCGTCATGCGCATACCGCAATACGTCGGCCAGATTCGCAGCGGCGCCATCCGTCCCGGCACCCCCATCGAGATCGAACGCGAGACACCCGCCTCCGCTGTCATCCAGGCCCATCAGGGCTGGGGCATGGTCATCGCACGCCAGGCCATGCGCCTCGCCATCGAGAAGGCGCGCCAGGTCGCCGTCGGCACCGTCGTCGTGCGCGGCAGCCAGCACGTCGGGCGCGTGGGCGAATACCCCACCATGGCCGCCGAGGAAGGTATGATCGGCATGGCCGTCGTCAACTCCTACGGCACCACCGGCTCGGTCGCCCCCTTTGGCGGCGCCGAACGGCGGCTCTCCCCCAACCCCATCGCCTTCGCCATGCCCAGCGGCGGGCCCTGGCCCGTCATGGTCGACATCACCACCTCGGTATTCCCCGAAGGCAAAATCCGCGTCACCCGCTACGCCGGCAAACAGCTGCCCGACGGCGTAATCGTCGACGCCGGCGGCAACCCCACCACCGACCCGGCCGCCTTCTATGCATCCCCGCCGGGAGCCCTCCTGCCCCTGGGCGGGATCGTCGGCCACAAGGGCTTCGCCCTCGGCATCGTCGCCGAGCTGCTCGCCGGTGCCCTCTCCGGCGCCGGCGTCACCGGCAAAGAGAGGGAGCAGACCGGCAACGGCGTCTACTTCCAGGCCATCAACATCGACGCCCTGCTCCCCTACGACGACTTCATCCAAACCGTCCAGGAGCAGATCGCCTGGGTAAAATCGGCCCGCCCCCAACCCGGCGTCAGCGAGGTCCTCTTCCCCGGCGAACCCGAATACCGCACCGCCCAACAGCGCAGCGCCCACGGCATCCCCGTCGAAGACAGCATCTGGCACGAAATCACCGAAACCGCAGACAGCCTCAGTGTCTCCATTGAAGCCTGACCCGCCCCGCCCCGGTTTGATGCCCCACCACATACATGGCATCATATGTACCAATGGGCGGGCCATTCACTGACTACTGACTACTAACTACTGACTACTGCCCCTACGAGGTTCAGACAATGCAAGTTCTCTTTCTTCCCTTCAACCCCGTCATGCACTACTGGTACGATGGCTTCGTCGAAGCGGTCGACGGGCGTTATCCAATCACGATGTACGACCCCGACAAGCCTGTCGCCCCGCAGTTCGAAGGCGTCGACGTCGTCGTGGCCTGCGCCGGCTGCACCCATGAGATGGTCGATGCCTCCGTCGAGGCTGGCGTCAAACTGTGGCAGGTGCTCTCCGTCGGTGTCGACCACTGGGACATGCCCTACTTTTTCAGAAAGGAAATGCCGTTCGCCCATACACCCGGCCCCTTCAGCGCCATCGCCCTCGCCGAGCACGCGCTCACCCTGATGTTGCTGATCGCCAAGAACCATCGCGCTGCTCAGGCCAACATGCGCGCCGAGCTCTTCAGCCTGCCCCTCAACGACGAACTGGCCGGCAAGAAGCTCGGCCTCATCGGCCTCGGCGCCAGCGGACGTGAACTGGCCAGGCGCGGCCACGCCATGGGCATGGAGATCATGGCCATCGACATCGCCGACATCCCGCAGTCGGTGCGCGACGAGTGCCATGTCTCCTTCTTCGGGGACCCCAGCGCCATGGATCATGTGATCGCCGAGGCCGACTATCTCTCGCTCCACACGCCCAGCACCGCCCAGACCCGGCATATGATCGGGGCGCGTCAGTTCGAGCTGATGAAGCAGACAGCCGTGCTGATCAACGTCGCGCGCGGGCTGCTTGTGGATGAGGATGCCCTGGTCGAGGCACTACAGAGCGGACAGATCCGCGCCGCCGGCATGGACGCCTTCGTCACCGAGCCCCTGCCGAGCTCCCACCCGCTCCTGCAGATGGACAACATGTACTGCACACCGCACATCGCCGGCGTAACCCGCGAGACCGCCCAGCGCCGCGGCCAGGCTGCAGCCGACAACGTCGAGCGCGTCTCCAAGGGCCTGGAGCCGCTCTATCAGGTCACCCCTGACAACTATAGTTAATTCGAATAGAGAGATGGGATTCCGAGGAGATAGCGGAAAACAACTGCGAGCGGGTGGTGGTGTGTCCTAACCACTATCCGCTGCTGGCATCACCTCACGCTCGCTGACCGTCACTTTAGGGCCCTGGCCGAGCTCGATGCCGCCGGTGAGAGGTATTTCCGCGCCGGTGATGAAGCTGGCCGCATCGCTTGCCAGAAACAGGCAGAGGTTGCCCGCCTCCTCTACTGTCCCGCTGCGCCCGGTCCACTGCCATGTCTCCACAAAGTTGTGAAACGCCTCGCCGTATTCCATCGTGGCCTCAAGGTCCAGGCGGCTCTGGGTAAGGATATTGCCGGGCATGATGGCATTCACCCGCACACCGTGCTTGGCCTCGTCGATCGCCAGCGCCTTCGTAAGCCCGTGAACGCCGCCCTTGGAAGCGCAGTAGGTGCTCGCTTGCCACTGACCCATCGCACCCACAATGCTGCCCAGGTTGACGATACTCCCGCTCGTCCTGCGCAGATGGGGCAGCGCGTACTTGCAGGCGGCAAAGACGCTGACGAGATTCAGCTGCAGCAGTTCTTTGAAATCCTCGATTGAAAAACTGTCGATCGGCTCATGCGCAGGGTGCTGACCCGCGTTGTTGATAAGACAGTCCAGCCGCCCAAAGCGCGCCACCGTCCGCTCGACTGCCCGTTCGATCTGGGCCGGCTGACGCACATCGCACGGCTCAAAATGGCACGCCCCCGGCCCTGTCGCGGTCAACTCCGCCGCCAGCGCGCGCCCGGTCTCCTCGTCGATGTCGCAGATCACCACGCGTGCCCCTGCCCGCGCAAAAACCCGCGCACAGCCCGAGCCGATCCCCTTGCTGCCGCCCGTGATCAGGGTGGCTCTGTCAAATCCAGCGGCAAAGGGAGTCCTCTTCTCTGCCATCGCATCAGCCCCTTTTTGCTGTACTGGTTCGTGAGTGATCTTCGGCGGGTCGGGCAAAGCGCAAACGACTAGGGCTCGTTGACGTTTGGCTGGACAGCGAATTGTGGGAACAAAGTGCAGCTGATCCGCGCAGTCACCCAAGGAGAGCCCAGAATCCTCTGGTGTTTTTCGCGACCCTTCGCATGACTCCGCGGATCAAAAAAGCTGTTCTTCGCGCCCCTTCGCGTGCCTTCGCGGATCGGTCAGTCTTGAACACCCTCCCCAAGCCGGGCAGAAGCTACTCGTCGCGCCCCATGCGCTTCTTCAACCCCGCGTAGCTGTACTCCTCGCTGGCAAGGAAATCAAAGTACGACCGCTCCACCTCCAGCACGCGCTGCGCCTGCTCGACGACCTCCTCGGCGATCGATAGAGGAATCGAAACGACACCGTTGGCGTCCCCGTGCAACAGGTCGCCCGGCTGAATTGTCAGTCCGTAGATCGAAATTGTTGTACCCGTATTGGTATACGCGCCGTATCCGTGCGAGACCACAGCGCCCGCGCAGAAGAGCTGGAACCCCGGCGCCCGCTGCGCTATGCCCTGAAAGTCACGGCTACCCAGATCGGTCACGATGCCGACCCCGCCCAGCTTCTGCAGCGCCGAGCAGAACATGTCGCCCGCCAGACAGCTGCGCATCCGGTCCCCGCCCGTGTACTGCACGGCCAGGACCACCGGTTTGGGCGCGGCCGCGACCATGTCCAGGACGTCGTGCAGGCGATTCGGCCTGTCGTCGCCCGCGCTGGTGGTGTCTTGCGTCGCCGTCACCGCGAAGCCGACCATCGGCTCCGCCTCGGGAAACTGGCAGCGCAGCTCCAGCGAAGCATAGCCGCTGACCGGATCGCGCACCTCGAAATGTTCGATGGCATTGGCGACCGTGGCGCTGTCGATCTGGCGCAGCGCCTCGATGGTTTCGGCAGAGATTTGCGGGTTCGTCATTGTGTTCTCCTTGAACTGTACGCCGCCGGCTGTTTGGTTGTGACCGTCTGAATCTATGTGATATCCACACCGACCGATGCGGCTGCCTCGGTGAGGGACTGCCAGATATCTTCGGCGATCGGAATGCCCTCACGCCGTCTCTGTTCCCGCGTGCGCGCCTCCAAATCGCCCGGCGCCAGCACCTCATCAAATCCCGGCGCCGGCGGCACCGCCCGCACGCGCCGCTCCATCTCGTCCGCCCGTTCGGCATATTCGGCGAAGGGCTGGAACAGGTCCGCCTTGATCGCCAACATCGTGACGCCCTGATGCAGCATGATGGCGCCGGCCCGCCCCGCTTCCACGTAGCTGTCCGCGCCCGTGAAGATCCGCCCCAGGTACTCGGCCGCCATCATCAGCGTATAACCTTTGTGCGCGCCAAACGGCAGGTGCCCGCCGCCCGCGAAAAAGTCGTCCGGATTGGTGGTCGGGACGCCATCCTTGTCAACGATGCTGTTCGGGGGCAGCTGTTCCCCGCGGTTGTAGGCATTGTCGACTTTCACGCCGGAGAGGGCGGTCGTGGCCCAGTCGAACATCATCGTCGACTCTTCCCCCGCCGGCAGCCCGACCGAGATCGGATTGGTGTGCAATACGCGCCTCCTGCCGCCGTAGGGGACGGTGGCAGGCGTGACTTCACCGTATCCCCCGGCCCACACCATGCCGACCATGTTCTCGGCCGCCGCCATCTCCACGTAGTGGCCCAGCCGGCCGATGTGGTGCAGCTGCACCATGCCCACCACCGCCACGTTCTGCGTCTTGGCCTTGCTGATCGCCAGCTCCATCGCGTACTTGGCGCCTACGTGGCCGAAAGTCCAGTTGCCCGTCACCAGGGCGCTGGTGGCGGTCTCCTGCAGGATCGACGGCTTGGCCGCCGGAAAGATCTCGTCGGCCTGTATGCCGGCCACGTAGATCGGCACGGGCCAGATGCCGTGCGTGTCCACACCGCTGAGATTGGACAGCACCAGGTGTTCGGCCACCTCCTCGGCGTTCTGCTCATCCGCGCCCGCGGCCAGCAGGATCCGTTTCACCAGGGAATGAAGTTCATCCGCGGTTTTTGTTATCATGTCATTTCCTTTGTGGCCAGCGGCCAGTGATGAGTGTCTGACCGCCCGTTAGCGGCCGTTGAGGCTCAGTCGGACGGCGGCTTGACTTCATACAATTCGCCCTGCAATCCGACCGGCGTTGTAAAAAATATGTAGCGCACAATTTCGCCCGTGTCCACCACCTCCACGTCGATCTGCTGGATCTCCTCCGTGTCAAAACTGACCCCCGTCGCCTTCAGATCGGCGACCGCGGCGTCGATGTCGTCAACCTGCCAGGCGACGTGCTTCACAATACCGGGCGCCGCCTCGTCGGTCGCCTGCCACAGCTCCAGACCGGGATACCAGGCAATGGTAAGCCCTGGCCGGTTGACCTCTCTCAGCTTGTTCAGACCGCAATGCTCTTCCAGGTAGCTTCTCGTTGCCTCCAGATCAGCGACATCCACCGAAACATGGTTGTCTATGATATTGAACATCGTTTCCTCCTCAAGGACACTCGTTTATTGACAGACCGGCGCGCCCAGCTGCGGCATCACCGGCGATTCGAAACTGTTCAATGCGCTGCAACGGGCCGCGCGCCCGCGTCTCAGGCCGAATGCACAAGCTCCATCTGCGCCCACCATTCGCCCGCCTGTGCCTCCGGCGCCGGCTCCTGGAAGCCGCGCATCAGGTCGTCCCACGCCCGCAGCCGCGCCGCCGCGACCCCGGGCGCCGAGAAGGCCCGCCCAAAGTCGAACCCGTCCTCCGTCTCGATGTACATGAACAGCCGCCGGCCTATCAGGAATATCCTCGTTTTGCGGATGCCCAGGTTGCGGGCCTGTTCCAGCACCTCCGGCCAGACATCCCGGTGGTACGCCTTGTACTGTGCGATGACCTCCGGATCATCCCTCAAATTGATGGTCAGGCCATAGCATTTCATGGGCCTTCCTCCTCCGACCTCCGCCGCGATCGGCGCCAAAGCTACTGCAAAATGACCGGCAAGCTCTTCAGATTGTGAAAGGTGTTGTTCTGCTGCCATTCGACACCCGCCTCGTCCAGTTTCATATCTGGAAACCGGCGCAGCAGGGTGGTGAACGCGATCTCGGCCTCGCGGCGCGCCAGCGGCGCGCCCGCGCAGAAGTGAATGCCCCAGCCGAAAGATGTGTGCAGGTTCGGGTCACGCGTGATGTCCAGCCGGTCGGGATCTTCGAATTGCGCCGGGTCCCTGTTCGCCGCCCCCAGCATCAGCGAAAGAGTCTGCCCCTTGGGAATCTGCTTACCACCGATCTCGACGTCTTCCGCGGTTAAACGCCACGCGCGCAGGAACGAGGTGTCGTAGCGCAGAAACTCTTCCACTGCCGTTCCGATCAGGTCCGGGTTCTCCCGCAACATGCGCAACTGTTCCGGATTGCGCAGCAGCGCCAGCAACCCGTTCCCGATCAGTCCCGTTGTCGTCTCATGACCCGCTGTCAGCAGCGTGATGCAGGTTGCTACCAGTTCCGTCTCGCTCAGCATTTCGCCCCGCTCCTCCGCAGCCACCAGCGCGCTGATCAGGTCATCCTCCGGCTCTTTCCGCCGCGCCTCGATCAGCGCCAGCAGCCACGTCTTGGTCTCAAGCAGCGCGGCCGTGCTCTTCATGATCGTCTCGATATGAGGGCGCCCTGTGCCATGAAAAGCCACGATATCGTCCGACCACGTTTTGAACTGGTCCCGGTCCTCCGCCGGTACGCCAAGCGTCTCAGCGATCACGATCGCCGGCAGCGGGTACGCGAAACTGCCGATCACCTCCATGGCGCTGCCGCTCTCAGCCTGATCAAGCAGTCCGTCTACGATCTCCTGCACACGCGGCCGCATACCCTCCACGACGCGTGCGCTGAAGGCCGTGTTCACCAGCCCCCGCACTCGCGTATGCTCCGGCGGGTCGGTGTTCGGCATCCCCACCGTGAAGTTGTCGTACAGCGGACGGATCTGCGCGCGCACGCCCTCCGGAAGCTGGTCCAGAAACGCCGCGATGCGCCCCACGTTGGTAAAACGGCGATAGTCGCGCAGGACCGCAACGACGTCCGCGTAGCGCGTCAGCACCCAGCATCCCCAGGCATCGCTCCAGTGGACCGGATCCTGTTCGCGCAACTCATGGTAGATGGGGTACGGATCGCTGAGTATGTCGGGCGAGATCAGAAGTTGATCAAGCGAGGAAACGCTGTTCATAACCATGGATCCTCCTTCCCACGCTGGGGCAAACACTTGCATCTGCCGCGAGCCGCTACCGTTTCAACGTCCCGGAATCGAGTCGATAAGTAGTTGAGTGTAAGAATGTTGCGGCTTCTCCATAACGGCTTGGGTCTTCCCCGTCTCCACGATATCGCCCTTCTGCATCACGTAAACGCGTGAGGTCAGATAGCGTACCAGGCCCAGGTCGTGCGAAATGAAAATGATCGCCAGCCCCCGCTCCGTTTGCAGCCGTCGCAGCAGATTCAACAGCTGCGCCTGCGCCGACTGGTCGATCGACGAAGTCGGCTCGTCCGCGATCAGCACCTTCGGGTCGGGCGCCAGCGCCCGCGCCACACTCACCCGCTGCCGCTGCCCGCCCGACAGCGATTTGGGGAACTGCCGCGCCTGGTCGTCGCTGATGCCCATCGCATTCAGCAGCCGCAGCGCCTGCACCCTCGCCTCCGCGCCCGGCAAACTCTTCCACACCTGCACCGCCTCCGCCACCGCCTGCCACACCCGCATGCGCGGGTTGAGCGATGAATAGGGGTCCTGGAAGATCATCTGCGTCTTCCAGCGCTCGCTTCTCGGCATGCCCTGCTCGGTCCCCGCGTTGAAGATTGCCTGCCCCTCCAGCCGTACCTCACCCGCGCTCGGCCTCTGCAGACCCACCAGCACCCGCGCCAGCGTCGTCTTCCCGCTCCCGCTCTCGCCCACAATGCCCACCGCCTCGCCGCCATGGACGCTGACGCTGGCCCCGCGCACCGCCTCGAACGCCTCCGCGCCCCGCCCGAACGTAACCGAAATATCCTTCCCCTCCAACAGCGGACCGTCCATGGGCGCATCCCAAAATGGGGGTGAGCTTCCTCAATCCTCTGACCACTGACTACTGCAGTTCCGGGCGGTCGGGCCTATTCGGCCCTCCCTTGTGCGGGGTCTTCGCCCCCGCAACGCCCCCTCTCCTACAACATGCCTCGCGACCGCCGTGCCGTTTTCCCAGCAATACGCCTGCCCGACCGTGTGCCCGCCACTGACCACTGACCACTGACCACTGACCACTGCAGTTCCGCGCCGCAGCCATCCTGAAAATCCAAGAAAATCCTGCAAATCCTGATTCAGACAAATAAACAGGAACCCCCCGGGTGCGAACAGCCATTCCCCGTCTCTTACTGTTCCAATTCCGCCATGCGTTCAGCGTGAATACATGCCGAAAGCTGTTGCCCAGTTGGCATCAGCGCCGGCTGCGAATCGCGCCGGCACGCCTCGTCCGCCAGCGCACAGCGCGGCCAGAAGCGGCACCCCGCCGGCCACGAGCCAACCGACGCCGCATCGCCGGGGATCGCCTCCAGGTCCCGTCCCGGCACCGCCCGGTCGACGCGCGAGACGCGCAAGGCCCGTGTGTAGGGGTGGCGGGGCGCCTTCGACAGCGCCGCCACCGGCCCCGCCTCCACCGACGCGCCCGCGTACATCACCATCACCTCGTCGCACACCTCCTCGATCACCGCCAGATCATGCGAGACCAGGATCAACGCCATGTTCAGCTCCTGGCGCAGCTGCGTGATCAGGTTCAGAATCTCGCGCTGAATGGTTACGTCAAGCGCCGTCGTCGGCTCGTCCGCGATCAGGAGCTTGGGCCCCTGCGCGATCGCCGCCGCGATCATGACCCGCTGCCGCATGCCGCCCGAAAGCTCGTGCGACCGCGCCTTGAGCACCTGTTCCGCCCTCGGAATCTGTACCCGTTCGATCAGTGCAACCGCCTCCTCCCTGGCCTGCTGGCGGCTCATCGACCCCACCGCCGCAATCGACTCGACCAGTTGCGTCTCCACGGTCAGTACAGGATTGAGCCCCGCCAGCGAGCTCTGCGGGATGTACCCGATCTCCCGGCCGCGAATGCCGCGCCAGACCCGCTCCGGCGCGCCCGCCAGCTCCTGCCCGTCAAAGCGAACCGTTCCCGAAACGATCCCCGCGCCGTGACGCGGCAGTGTCCCGATCAGCGCCCGGCACAACATCGTCTTACCGGAGCCCGACTCGCCCACGATCCCAACCGCCTGCCGCCGGTCCAGACTGAGGTTGGCAGCGTCGATAACCGGAAGCTTCCTCCCCCCGCGCCTGCCAAAACTGATGCACAACTCCTTGACTTCCAGCAGAGGCTCTATTTCACTCTCCCCCTGTCGGCAAAAGAAAACGACAACATGCGCCTGCCCTTGACGACCTCTCCCAGGCCGGGCCGCCTACCGTAGGGGCACCCCTTGTGGGTGCCCTTTTGATTACCACACTTGCCGGCCCTTCGCGTCCCTCCCGGGTTCAAAAAAGTTGGTCTTCGCGCCCCTTCGCGTGCCTTCGCGGATAGATCCCGTTGAACACCAAACGTCCTTCCCGAAACGTCAACGAACACGCCTCACTCATCCTCCCCCTTGCTGATCCGCTCCAGTCCCCGCGCCAGCAGCGCCACGCCAATAGCCGTCAGCGACAGGAAAAAACCGGGAAACAAAATCAGCCACGGCTCCGTCCGCAGATACAGCCGCCCCTCCGCCAGCATCGCCCCCCACTCCGGCGTCGGTGGCGTTACGCCCAGCCCCAAAAAGGAGAGGCCGCCGATGATGACAATGATGAAAATGAAGTCGCTCAACGCATACGCAAGCGCCTCCGAAAAAACGTTGGGCATGATATGGCGGACCAGGATACGCAGTTGCGAATAGCCCAGCACCTGCGCCGCCTGCACGAACTCCGCGTCCCGCAGCGCCAGCGATTTGGCGCGCGCGATGCGGGCATACTGCGCCCAGCGCGAGATCCAGATGGCGATCAGCAGACCGCGGATATCCGCCCCCACCATCGCCACGATCCCCAGCACCAGAATGATCTCCGGGAACGCCGTCAGCGCGTTAACAAGCCCGTCCCAGACCGTCTCCGCGACGCGGTTGCGCGTCGTCCCCGCCAGCGTGCCGATGAAGGTCCCGATCACGATCGGAACGCTGACGCCCAGGATCGCCAGCGCAATGTCAAGCCGCGCCGCCGCAAACACCCGCACCAGCAGATCGCGCCCCAAATGATCGGTGCCAAAGAAAAACGCCGCGCTGGGCGGCTGCAGGGGCTGATCGACGAAACTGTAAGGGTCGTTAGGACTCAAAAAAGGGACGGATACGCTGAGCACGAGGATAAGCGCCAGGATGACCACGCCCCAGCGGCTTTCCGCGTTGAGCTGACGCCAGTGGCGCCGCCATTCGACCCGGCGCAGACGGCCGGCAGGCGCGATGATCGGGCTTCCGGCTGTCATCGTATCTTCGCCCGCGGATCCAGCCAGCCGTTGACCAGGTCGGCCATGAACGTCAGCCCCACCACCAGCAGGCCGCTCAGGAAGACGATCCCCTGCACCAGCGGGTAATCGCGGTTGCGCACCGCGTCGACCAGTGTCATACCGAGCCCCGGCAGATTGAAAATGATCTCAATGATTACCGCATAGCTCACGACCGTCGCCGCAAAGTACCCCAGCGCGGCGATCGTCGGCGCCAGCGACGGCCGCAGCAGATAGCGCCAGTAGAAGCGCCAGCCCTGCGTACCGCGAATGATCGCGGCCTCCACGAACTCCTCTGAGCTCGTCTCCACAATCGAAGACTGCAGAATGCGGGCCAGCACCGGCACCAGGACAAAGTTGATCGTCAGCGCCGGCAGCCACAGATAATATAGGTTGGCCGGAAATCCGGCATGATAACCGGCGATGGGCGCCAAATTGACCTGGACCGCAAACAGCAGGATCAGGAGCAACCCCGAAAAAAAGACCGGCGTCGCCACCATCACCGACGCGCCGATCTGAAAGGCGTGCCCGAACCATGTGCGGCGATACAGCGCGGCCGCGACGCCCAATGGCAGCGCCAGCCCCACCGTCATCACAATGGTCGTAACCGTCAGCCACAGCGAGACCGGCAGCCGCTTGCCTACGATGGAGAGCACCGGCTCCCGCGAACGGATCGAAACTCCGAAGTCGCCGCGCACCAGGTTGGCCACGTAGCGCCCGAACTGGCTCGGAATCGATCCGTCAATCCCCAGCAGCTTACGGTAGGCGAGCACATCCTCCTCAGTGGCCTCATCCCCCAGCAGGATCATCGCCGGATCGCCGGGAATCAACCGGATCAGCAGGAAGGCGAAGACCATCAGCAGAAAGGCCACGAAAAACGCCTGCGCCAGCCGCCGCAGTACCGGATGCCTGAGCAGGCGCAGCATCCTTGCGCCAATACCGCCGGGTGACGATGTCATCGCAGGAGTGAGGAAGGAGGAGAGAGGAGAGCGAGTACGGCTGCTCCGCGACGACCCGGTGCGGGCTTTCTCTGTCTGGCCATCTCGCTCACTCCTCACATTGGGCTGCTTGCGCCGGGACGCCCTCTGCGTCCCCCGCCCGCAGCCGCGCGGCTCGCGGCCTGACCGACCGCGAGCCGCGAATACGACCGGTTACTGCTCCACGTCCGCCAGGGGCACGACGATGAAGTGCGAGGCGCCCGTCACCGTCCTGACCGCATTCTGACCGACGCGGCTGCCGCCCATCACCGAACGTTCGCAGCACGGGATGATCGACTGCACCTCGTAGCCCCGGTACTGGATCTGGCGGATCAGATCCTCGCGGGCACCCTGATCGACCGTCTGGCCCAGCTCGTCAAACAGCCGCTTCATCTCCGCATCGTCAATGCGTGACCGCTGCGCCCAGAAGCCGTCCAGGAACTGGTTGCGCAGGTAGCTCTCCGGCGGCCCGCCGTTGTTGCCCGTGACCGCCCAGCCCGCGTGATAGTCCGGCGAGTTGGCCATGATGTCCAGAGCCACGCCAACCTCCTGGCCGTCCGGCGTCACCTCCATGTTCAGCGCCTTCAGCTGCTCGGCGAACACCAGGATCCCTTCCACGTAGCCCGGCCGCGGCCCGTAAGTCGTCACAGTGAAGGAGCAGCCGCCGTCCGCCCACGGCGTGTTCGCCATCAGCGCCTTGGCCGCCTCCAGGTCCTGCGCGCCGCCGTTCGGCAGAATGCCGACGTCCAGCGGCTGACCGGTGTAGAAGTACCCGATGACCGGCGGCGAGATGCCCAGCAGCGCCCGATCATTGATCTCGGACCGATCGATGGCCAGCGAAATCGCCTCGCGCACGTCGCGGTTCGACAGACAGTGATCTTCGGAGATCTGCTGGTTGATGCTCAGGTGAAAAACACCGCCCAGCGCCACCACGAAGGTCTCAACCTCCGGCGGGAAGGTGTCACGCGCCTGCGGCGGCAGCTCGTAAACGTAATCCAGCTGACCGGTGGCCAGCAGCAGTGAGCGCGAGGTTGGGTCGGGCACCCAGTGCAACTCAAGCTCCTTCACCGCCATCGGGCCGAGCTGGTAGTTGGGATTCTCCTTCAGCGTCACCACCGGATCGCCGGGCTCGCCCGCGGCAACGTAGTAGGGGCCCGCGCTGACCGGGCTGCGGAAATAGCCGTCCGGATCAGCCTCCACCTGCGCCTCGGGATGGACCGAGAAGCCGGTGCGTCCAAACCAGAACGGGAGCGACGGTTCGGCTATGCTCAACGTCCACACCACCGTCCTGTCATCCGTTGCCTCCACGCTGACGACATTGGCAATCGGGCCTTTATCGGTCGGCGGCGCGTCCTTTATCCGCTCCCAGGTGTAGACGATATCCCCGACCGTAACCGCCGTCCCATCCGAGTACATCAGGTTCTCGCGCAGCGTGAACGTATAGACCAGGCCATCCTCCGAAACATCCATCGATTCGGCCAGGTCCGGCTGCGGCACACCGTACTGATCAAGACGCAGCAGCTGCCCGCTGATCAGCTTAATCGTCGAGCCTTCCGACGTCTCGCCCGGCAGCGCCGGATCGAAATGTGTCAGCGCGCCCGGCAGACCGAAGCGCACCTTCTCCAGCGGCAGCATGCTCCCCGAATCCGCCATCATCGGCTCCGTCGCAACCGGCTGACACGCGGCCAGTAGGATCGCGAAAACGACGATTGCAAAGACAAACAGTTTTGGCCTATTGGCATACATTTGTCCGACTCCTCCTTGAATGACCTTCTGAGATTAACCTTCTGATAATGAGATTAACCTTCTGATAAATGGTTGGTCAATGTACTACCGTTCCGCGACCTGCACGGGACGGTTCGTCTTTAAAGATTCCACCGCGGCCTCGACCAGGAGTTGTGACCGGTAGCCGTCTTCAACGCTGACCATGGGCCGCCTGCCCTCCTCCAGCGACTCGACGAAATGGTTCATTTCGGCCGGATAGGCTGCCGCATACTTGTGCAGGTAGAACTGCGAACCCTCAGGGGGACCGGAGTGCAGCCTGTCGTGCAGCGCCCCCGCGGCCGTGTAGCGCACCAGGCCGGTTTCCGGCCGGTTCTCCGCCCGCAGCATCCCCTTGACGCCGTGCACCTCCAGCCGCTGGTCATAGCCGTAGGTCGTGCGCCAGATGTTGTTGATGTGGCAGAGCGCGCCGCGGCCGGTCTTCAGCGTCGTCATCGCCGCGTCGACCTCGCCCAGCCTGCCCAGCTCCGGTTCCACCAGGCTCGAGGCCGCCACGTACACCTCCACCGGCTCATCGTCCAGCAGGGCGCGCGCCAGATCGAAGTCATGCACGGTCGATTCACGCAGCAACGTGTAAGGCGCCGTCTGATGTGTTTCCTGACTCAGTGCGAGCAGTGTAACTTTCGGATCGCGGTTGGTCAGCAGCACCAGCTCGACGTCACCGATCTCTCCGGCCTTCACCGCCTGGATCAGGGCCAGGTGGCTTGGCTCGAACCGTTTCATGAAGCCCATGAAACTCGACACGCCCGCCTTTCTGACCTCTTCCACCGCAGCCCGCGCGGTCGGGATGTCCTCCGCCAGCGGCTTTTCGCAGAAGATCGCCTTGCCCGCGCGTGCCGCCGCCACCACCAGCTCCGCATGCGAGCTCGCCGGTGTGGTGATGACCACCGCATCCACCGCCGGGTGGGCCAGTGCCGTCTCCCGGTCGGATACGGCGATCGCGCCGTGGCGTCCTGCCAGGTCGGCCGCAGCCTCCGGCAGGAGATCGTAGACACTGTGTATCTCCGCCTTGGGGTGTTCCGCCAGTGTGCGTGCATGGCGGTTTCCCATCTGCCCGGCGCCGAAGATGCAGAATCGGACCATCTCCCAACCCCAGTAGCTGTTTACCGGTGTAAGACCCGCCCGCTACCGACTGCCGTCTGCCAACCGCCGTTTACCAAACCTGGTCCGCGGGGATCTCAGGCCACGTGCTCAGCTCGTCACGGATCTCCGGCAGCTTGCTCCACGCTTCGCCAATCGCCCAGAAGAGGCTGAGCACCTCATCGCCGTCGTTGGAGACGGAATGTTCGTGGCCTTTCGGCACGAAGACCACATCCCCCGCCTCCATTCGATGTTCCACCCCTTCCAGGTGCAGGATCCCGCGCCCTGAAATGATGTAGTAGACCTCATCCTGCCCCGGATGCACGTCGGAGTGGCCGTGCGTGCCTGGGCGCACCCAGAACAGGCCCGCCGTATACTGGTCCGAGCCGCATGTGTCCTCGGTGATCATGACGCTGTCCTGCATCGTGTCGTCAGGCGACTGGATCAGGGGAACATCGGTTACCTTGAATACGTACCTCATTCCGTCTGCCATGGTACACGTTCTCCTTTCATGGTTCCTGTGTTGGGTAGTCCGCAGCTTGAATGATGGATATCCGGTCTTGCCTCAACGCTCGGACACAGAGGTCAGAGTCCGCTGCTTTTCCCTTCCCGAGTCCAAGTCGGGACTGGAACTGACGCAAGGAAACTCCGGCTTGCAGTCGTCATTTCCCATCCGTTGTCAGCAAACGCCGCACCTCTGGCATGCGCTCGATCGTCTCGTGGTCAAACGGCGCCCGTAGGCTGAACAGCAGGTGCGTAAATCCGGCCTCAATATGCCCCCGCAATGCCTGCGCAACCGCCGCCGGCGTCCCCGCCGCCAGGATCGACGGCTCGTACTCCTCAAGTCCATGATGGCGCAGCGACGCCTCCAGTTCATGCCGGGCCTCGTCAGGGTCGTCCCGGACTGTGACCCATTTGCTCGCCAGCCGCTCAATTGTGGCCGGATCGCGGCCCACCGCCGCGCAGTGCGCTCGCAGAACCGCATCACTGGCCCGTATCTTCTCCCGCGAGCCGTGCTGTGTGTGCCACATGTCGGCGTACATGGCCACCGTGCGCAGCGTTTTGCGCCGCCCCTGCCCCCCGATCAGAATCGGCAGGCGGCTCTGCAACGGCCGCGGGAACTGCTCCGCCTCCACCAGGTTGTAGAAGCGCCCGCTGTGGGTCACCGTCTCGCCGTCCAGCAGGCCGCGAATGAGCGGGACGGCTTCATGCAGCCTGTCCAGCCGCTCTCCCGCGCTCGCCCCGAAGTCGATCCCGTGCATGTGATGCTCGCGCGCCAGCCAGCCCCCGCCCAAACCCAACACCGCCCGTCCCCCGGTGATGTGATCGACCGTCGCCGCCAGCTTCGCCACCAGGCCGGGGTTGCGAAAGGGTATCGCCCCCACCAGCGTGCCGATCGTCGCCCGCTCGGTGAGCGCCCCCAGCCCGGCGATGGTCGCCCACGCTTCGTAGACCGGATTGCGCCACGAGCCAATCGGGCACAGAAGATGGTCGGAAATCCACAGAGAATCGAACCCGGCCCGGTCGGCCGCGATCGCGGCATCCCGCAGCGCCGGCCAGTCGGTCTGCTGCGCCCACAGCAATGCACCGATCTTTATCTGCATCCCCGCCCCTTGAGTGTGAACAAAGGATAGCCGCACCACGGACCACTGGCGTTTGCGTCAGGCCGTTCCCGCTGCCGGCAATGTCTGCAACTCGGCGAAGTGACACGCGCTCGGATGGCCGTGATCAAATCGATCGATGAGCTGCGGACGGTCCTCGCTGCAGATCGACTCCGCCTTCCAGCAACGGGTTCGGAACGTGCAGCCCGAAGGAGGATTCACAGGACTTGGCAACTCCCCCTCCAGCACAATCCGCTTCCTCTCTTTGCGGCCCACCGGATTCGGCGCCGGCGCCGCCGAGAGCAGGGCCTGCGTGTAGGGATGAGTCGGCCGTGCGTAGATCTCATCCTCGCCGCCGACCTCTACGATCCGGCCCAAATGCATGACCGCGACGCGATCGGAGATCTGCCGCACAACCGCCAGATCATGGGCTATGAAGATGTAGGACAGCCCCAGTTCTGCCTGGAGTTCCACCAACAGATTGATAACCTGCGCCTGCACCGAAACGTCAAGCGCGGAGACGGGTTCATCGCAGATAATCAGGTCCGGTTGTAAGGCCAACGCCCGGGCGATCCCGATACGCTGCCGCTGCCCACCCGAAAACTCGTGTGGATAGCGGTTGGCATCCGCTGCCGGCAAACCGACACGCTCAAGCAGAGCGCTGACTCGCCCTCTCTGCTCCTCCTTCGGCACGATGCCGGGGTGTACGACCCACGGCTCGGCGATGATCTGGCCCACCTCCATGCGCGGGTTCAGCGACGCAAAGGGATCCTGGAAAACCATCTGTATCTCGCGGCGCAGGGCCTGTACCGACGCTTTCGACAGGGTAAAGAGATCACGTCCTTTGTAATACGCCGCGCCGCTGGTCGGTTCCTCCAGACGCATTAACGTTCTGGCAATCGTGGATTTCCCACAACCCGTTTCACCAACCAGCCCCAGCGTCTCGCCTCGCTGCAAGTCGAAACTTACACCGTCAACCGCCTTGATCGCGCCGCGCCGCGCGCCCAAAAATCCCTTCCGCTCCGACGGAAAATGCTTTACGAGATCTTTGACCCTGAGCAAAGGCTCCGCCGCCGCCCCGACAGGTCCGGAGTCCGTCCCTGTTTCGCCCTCCGTTCTGCGGCTGTCGGCTCCGCGGCCATTGCTGTCAGCTGACATCCATGACATCCTCAAAACGATGGCACGAGGCGCTGCGTTCATGCCGGACCTCATAAAGTGGCGGCGGCTCGACCGCGCAGCGGTCAACCACGTACGCGCAGCGCGGATGGAAAGGGCAGCCAGGCGGAATGAAGCGAAGGTTGGGCGGCGCTCCGCTGATCTGTTGCAGCGAGTCCATCTTCCGGTCCACCCGCGGCGCCGATTCCAGAAGACCTTTGGTGTACGGATGCGCCGGATTGCTGTAGATCTCCTCGATCGGACCGGTTTCCACAATTTGGCCAGCATACATCACAGCTACGTGATCGGCAACGTCCGCCACAACACCCAAATCATGCGTGATGAGGATCAGGCCCATGCCCGTCTCCGACTGCAGCTCGGCCAGCAGTTCCATGATCTGCGCCTGCACCGTGACATCAAGAGCGGTCGTGGGCTCATCCGCGATCAGCAAATCGGGATCCAATGCAATCGCCGCCGCGATCATCACCCGTTGCCGCATGCCGCCTGAAAACTGGTGCGGATAGTCATGCACTCGTTCGCGGGCAGATGGAATTCGCACCCGGTCCATCAGCTCAACTGCTTTGGCAGTGGCTTCACGTTTCGATGTCCCGCGATGCTCCTGAAACATCCCCCCAATCTGGGATCCGACGGTGTAGGCCGGGTTCAGAGCGGTCAAGGGATCTTGGAAAATCATTGCGATCCGCTCGCCGCACAGCCGTCGCCGCCGCGATGGGCTGACCTGCAGCAGGTCCATGCCATCGAAGAGGACCGATCCACCGGTCACGAACGCCGGCGGGCTGTCCAGAATACCCATAACGGCTTCGGCGCTCACCGTCTTGCCTGAGCCCGACTCGCCCAGAATGGCCAGTGTTTGGCCCCGGTTCAGCGTGTAACTGATCCCGTTCACGGCATGGAGAAGGCCGTCGGGCGTGCGGAAGTTGACCCGCAGGTTGATAACTTCAAGCAAATGATCTCCGTTGGTCGCCTGCCCGTGCGCCGGATCGGAGCTCTCTACGTCTGTGCGGTCGCTCTGCGGCTCGCTATACGCCAAAGCGGTCCCGCTGTCCCCTTCGCGGCGCGACGCAGGTCGTCCCATAAACCACCGCCAGCGCTGCACAGGGTCGCTGACCATACGCAACCACGCCGCCGTGAGATTGAGAGACAGCGCCGTAAGCAGGATCGCCAGGCCGGGAAAGGTGATCAGCCACCACGCACTTGTGATGTAATCGCGGCCCTCGGCGACCATGCGCCCCCACGTCGGCGCCGGCGGCTGAATCCCCATACCCAGAAAACTCAGACCGGCCTCGGCTAGGATCACGATCGCGATCTCCAGCGTCGCCAGCACCAGAATCGGCGACGCCAGATTGGGCAGAATATGTCGAAAGATGATGCGGCTGTCACTACAGCCGATCGTCTGCGCGCCTTCCACGAACGGCTGCTCGCGAAATGAGAGTGTCAGTCCACGCGTCACCCGCGCATAGATCATCCACCGCGTCAGCGCGAAGACGATAACCAGGTTCCAGAAACCGGTGCCGACCAGGAAGAGGATGAAAAGCGCCAGTAGCAGACCCGGTATGCCCATCAATACGTCCACACCGCGCATGACCAGGTCGTCCAGCCAGCCGCGATGGTAGCCCGACATCAACCCCAGCAGGACACCGAGCGTGCCCGAAGCCAGGACGCTCGCCAGACCGACGGCGAGCGAGACGCGCGCGCCGTAAATCAGGCGGCTGAACAGGTCGCGTCCCAGAGGGTCGGCGCCGAGCAGATAGGGGAAGCTCGATGGCTCGGACGCGGCCGAGGACATGGGCGGAAGATTGCGCGAGCGCAGGTTCTGGTCGAACGGGTCGTGCGGCGCCAGCAGATCGGCTCCCACTGCTGCCACGATCAGCGCTACAAGAAAGAGCAGCGGGAAGAGCATCAGCTTGTCCCGCCAAAGCGCGCGCAGTAACTTGCGCACGGTTAAGTTGCGCGCAGCCTCATCTGAATCTCGCGCCGCTGGCCCGTCGCCGGCGGTCATCTGAAGGGGACCGGACACACCTCTCCTTTTCTAGCCGTAGCGCACCCTCGGATCCAGATACGAATAGGTAAGGTCAACCAGGAGATTTGTGACGATAATCATAATCGCCACCACAAAGACCAGTGCCTCGATGAGCGGCAGGTCCCGGTTTGTCACAGCCGAGACGATCAGCAGCCCGATGCCGGGCCAGGCGAAGACAGTCTCAACGACCACCGCGCCGTTGAGTGTGGAGATCGCCTCGTCGCCTGACAGCGTGATAATCGGGATGAAGGCGTTCTTGAGCGCCTGGCCTAATACGATCCTGCTTTCTCTGTATCCCTTTGCGCGTGCGGTCTTGATGTAAGGTCTGCTCAGCTGGTCCAGCATGGCGCTGCGCGTTACCTGCGCCACCCGGCCCAGCGGCCTCAGCGACAACGTCAGCGCCGGCAAAATGATGAACTTCAACGAACCGGAGCCCGACGTTGGCAGCAATCTCAACTGAACCGCGAAAAAGAGGATCAGCATCAACCCGATCCAGAAGTCGACCGCCGACGCGCCCGTCAGCGAGATCACGTTGACCCCTTTGTCTATCGGAGAACCGGGTTTCCAGGCCGCCAGCGACCCCAGGATCATTGCCACCGGCAACGCAAACAACATCGTAACCGCAGCCAGTTGCAGCGTGGCCGGAATCCGTTCCAGCGCCATCGGCAGCGCCGGTCTTCTCTGCCACCATGAATTGCCGAAATCGCCGGATACAACGCCGCGTGCATAGCGCCCGAACTGCACAAGCGCCGGCTTGTCGTAACCGAAGCGTTCCTCAAGTGTTTTCACATCCTCCGCACGCGCCTCAGGCCCCAGGATGAGGGCTGCCGGATTGCCGATGACGCGGCCTGCGAAGAAGACAAGGGTCAGGACTACCGCGAGGACGAGGAGCGACTGGATAAGTCGTCGAGCCACGTAGCGGGCCATGTGGACACTCCTTTTGCGGGCAAGGAAGCGTTACTCGCGCACTCAAGCTCCCCGTACGTCTCCTGCGCGTTGTCCTGACCCGGTTCGATTGCCGCCGGGGGCCGGGGGTTGGCGTCGGCGGCAACTGAAGTGAACGGTGGAAGTGGCCGCTTCAGCCACTATCCACCGGCGCTCTCGACGATCTGCAATGGGCAGATTGCCGAAGCCGCGCTCAATCACACGTATTGTCCATATCCTTGGCCAGCGCCCGGTGCCCCAACGGAACATCCCAGCTGAGGCAGTCACTGACCGCATAGGAGAGGTCCAGATGCGCGACCGCGCCGGCATAGACCTCATCATGGACGAGCTGGGCAATATCCTGCAGGGCCTGATCGCGCTCTGCGCCCGTCAGCGGGCTGGCAGCTGCGGCCAGCTCATCGAGTTCAGGGAAACAGCCGGCCGCGAAGGGACTGCCACAGGAGAGATGGCCGCCAAGTGAAAGGGCAAAGTCGTAAAGCTCATTCCCGTGCGGTCCCACGTAAAAATATCTGCCGCGTCCGGGCGGAGGGCGAACTCCCACCTTCTCCAGGAAGGGATCAAGCTCCGACACCTCCAGTACCACGTTGAGCCCGAGTTCCTGCAGATAGCCGTTCACGGCCTGGTGCAACTCCTCGCTGCGCGCGAACCAGCCGCTGAGACTGGCGTTCACGAACTCCGTCTCATAGACGGGCACGCCATCGGCCGCTGCTTCGTCCAGAAGCTGCTTGGCTCTCTCCGGGTCATAGCCGTATGGCTCCAGATTCTCGTTGTAACCGGTCGCCGAAGGGCCGACCATCTGGCGCGCGATCGTGGCCTGGCCGCCCAGAATCGTGTCGAGGATGGTGTCGTAGTCGACCGCCAATTGGAATGCCAGCCTCACCCGCTGATCGCCAAAGGCCGTGCCTTCACGCGGCGGTTCCAGGTCCATTCGCATCCACAGCGTCTCCACACTCACCTGGCTGCGGCAGCCGATTCCATCAGTGGCTTCGGCCTCCCGGCAACTCTCCGCCGAAATCCACTGCGCGATGTGAGCTTCACCGGTCTTCACCTGCGCCAGCCGCACCGCATCCTCGGCGCGATACAGAAAGACCAGTTCATCAAAGTTGATCGCGCCCCGCGCGCCCTGGGCCGGGTCGAGGCCCCACCAGTCATGGTTGGCTTCGAGGATCAGCGCGTCACCCGCTCTGAACTCCTTGAACTTGTACGGACCGGTGCCGATCGGCACGAGAGGATACTGGTCCGGCTCCTCAAGAAGCTGCCGCATTGAGGAGACGCCCTGGATGTGCATGCGGTTGGGCAGTATCGGGTCCGGCGTGGCCGTCATCACATGGACGGTATACTCGTCCACGGCCTCGGCCGTTATCTGTGGCCCCATGAACCCGCGCACCGGAAAGGCGTTCTCTTCGCTCCACTGATGGTTGATGGCGTAGGCAACCGCCTCAGCGTTCAGAGGCGAGCCGTCGTGGAAAGTCACCCCCTCGCGAACTGTGAACCGCCACGTCAACTCATCGATCGGTTCGAAGGAGGTGGCAAGCTCGGGGATCAACTCGTTCGAAACAGGATCGCGGTCCAACAGCACCTCGATCACATTGCGCAGGCCGGGCGCCTGCACTTCGTCATAGGCCTGAAACGCTTCCAGGCTGCGCCACTCTCTGATGGCGGCGTAAACGAAGGTCTTCTTCTCGGCAGCCATTTCCGCGTCCGCGGCGGGCGCAGCCACAGGCTGACACGCGCCCAGCAGAACCGCGAATGCCGCGATCATGCATACAAGATACCGTCCTTTGGTCTGAGTCATTGCTCTGATCCTCCTGGATCTTGTGAGTGCTGCACGATTACCTTACCAATGAAATGCCGGTGGAAATCGCCAATTGGACTACGATACGCATGGAATCTCGTGCAATCGATCTCGACAGAGCGCAACCTTGTACAGAACCAAAATTGTTGCCACGATGAACGACCCAAAGGGTGCCCACCACGCTACCAACAAGCGGACAGTCTGATGTTGTAAACCCCCTTTCTTCAACGCGCCCAACCAGCCAAGCGGTAGCGCGTCGAATAACTCATAAGCAAGTATAGCCGCCGTCGATGACCATGATGTTCCCGGTCATGTAACTGGAAGCGTCAGATGCCAGGTAGATGACGGCGCCTTGAAGCTCAGGCGGTTCGCCGGCGCGGCCCATCGGCACCCTGGACATCCAGTGCTCCCACCGTTCCGGGTCCTCCGCCCGCATCTCGATCACCGGCGGCGTGATCATATAGCCCGGCGCCAGCGCATTGACGCGGATTCCGGCGCTCGCCCACTCAGCCGCCAGCGACTTGGTGATCATAATCACCGCGGCCTTGGCCGAGTTGTAATGCATGTGCTTCTGCGGGTCCAGCGCGCTGATGCCGGCCATGCTGGCGATATTGATGATGTTGCCGTACCCTTGCCGCGCCATCGGGCCGTAAGCGGCTTTGGAGAAGATGAACACGCCCGTCACGTCGATATCGTAGACGCGCTTGAAGTCGGCCAGGCTGAGTGTCTCAGCCGCCTCGACCGTCGCCACGCCGGCGTTGTTGAGCAAAATATCGAGGCTGCCCAATCTCTCGCAGACCTCGTCCACCGTCCGCTGCGCATCCTCTTCGCTCCGCACATCACCATACAGGGCCAGCGTCTGCACGCCCAGCGCCCCGATCTCCTCGGCTGTACTTTGTGCCGTTTCCAGGTCGATGTCGACGATGGCGATGTTGGCGCCATACTGCGCCAGTCCGACGGCCATCGCCTTGCCCAGCCCGCGCCCGCCGCCGGTGACGAGCGCATTCCGCCCTGTGAGGTCGAACAGATCTCGGTTTGCCATGGGAATCTCAGCGCTCCTTCTGCGTCGAGAAGTGGTGCTCCTCATGAAAAGTTGAAGAACTGGAGAAGAAGGATCGCCTGCTTGTAACAAGCTGAAGGACTGTTTCGTGCACTGCCGTAATGCTATATAAGTGCACGACCGCGCACATCATACCGCGCCGCCAGGAGAATCTGCAACTGCCTTTTCCGCGCCCTAAGGGGCACACCCGTACCGCAAACGGGCTCAGTAGAAGGGAAACGCTCCGCCCGTCACATCAAAGACCGAGCCAACCGAATAGTCCGCATCCGTCGAACACAGGAAGGCCACCATATTGGCCACCTTCTGCGGCGACTGGAAATAGCCCAGCGGGACCGTGGCCATCGCCCGCGCCCGTATCTCCTCTTGCGGAACGCCCTCCAGCTTGGCAATCTCTCCGTGCACAACCTGCAGCATCTCCGACTCAACGATCCCGGGAAACACACAGTTCACCAGAATGTCGTAGCGTGCCAGCTCCAGCGCCATCTGTTTGGTCAGTCCCACCGCTGCGTGCTTACTGGCGACGTATCCGGCAATCGGAACGTCTTTGCCGGACGGGATCTTACCGGCAGTGGACGCGATGGTGATGATCCGGCCGCCCTCGCCCTGGGCGATCATCCGGCGCGCCGCCGCCTGCGAGCAGTACAACACACCCTTCGCATTGACATTCATCTGCCAGTCCCATGCCCTGTCGTCCAGCTCCAGCACAGGCGTCACGGCCAGCACGCCGGCGTTGTTGACCATGATGTCGACGCGTCCGAACCGGGCCGCGCACTCGGCCACCATCCGCTCGGTATCCGCCCGCGTGGTGACGTCGACCTGCACGGCCAGGGCCGTGCCGTCCTGCGCCTCGATCTCGGCTGCCACCCGCATGGCCGACTCGCTGTCGATGTCTGCCACGGCTACCGCCGCGCCTTCACCCGCGAGGCGTAGCGCAATGGCGCGTCCCATCCCCTGCCCGGCGCCGCTGACAATGGCAACCTGCTCCGCAAGTTCATATGAAGGCATCGCCTATCTCCTCCCCTAACCAGACCCAATCGCCTGTGGGTGACCAAGACTGTTCCGCAGCAGGCAAACTGGGACCGCAAAGCACCCTTAGGCCCCCTGTTTCACGTGAAACAACGGCCCCGCCGTCGTAGTATAATCTTTACAGCCGTATGCAGCCACAGCAGTTCGGCGGCACTGCCCGCGGGAGCAGTCCCCGCTCAGTTCGACAGACCCGCGAATTTCCGTGGATATATTCCTTCGCTAGGCAAACTCTCTGATCCGCGAGCAGTGTATGGGCGCCGTGCCGCGCACGGGAGCCCAGCTATCGAAAGTCGAGCGGTCCAGAGGGCCAAAAGCAGCCAAACAAGACTGGAGAAGCAATGAACAAACGAATCGTCGTCATTGGCGGCGGGCCCGCCGGCGTGGAAGCCGCCGCGACGGCCGCTCCGTTCGCCGCCGCCGTCACCATTGTGTCCGATCGCCCCGTTGCCGCCTGGCATCAGCTCCTGCCCAGCCGGGTATGGCTGGCCGCCGTTGACAACCTCTATGCCGCTCTCGGCCCCTTCGCCTCCGCCGCAGAACGGTTGCCCGATACGAGCCGCTTCTCTCTGCCCGATGCAAACGCGCATGCAGACAGAATCGGGAGGCACTGGAGCGAACGGCAAGCGCAAATGCTGAATGATCTCGGAGTACAGTTCATCGAGGGCAAAGCCTCATTTCAGTCACCAAACCATCTGCTGATAGCAAGCGGTCCTGATGACGCCATCACAGTCGAGGCCGATGCATTCATTGTCGCCGCGGGTTCAACGCCATTCGTGCCGTCTCCCCTGGCCCCGGATGGCAGACGGGTCTTCTCGCCCGCCACAGCCCACGAAATGCCGCATCTGCCCGCATCTATGATCGTGATCGGCGATGGCCCGACCGGCTTCGAATTCGTCCACGTCTTCAGCGCACTCAACATCGACGTGACCTGGCTTGTCTTGCCGGGAGGCCCCAGCTGCGCCGTCGCCCCGGACGCCGACACATTCTTGGTCGACATGCTCCTGCGTAGAGGTGTTCAGGTCCGGCCCGGAGAGCCTGTTGCACAGCTGCAACGCGATGACGATCACGTCGCAGCCGTGAAGCCGGACGGCTCACGCCATGAAGCGGAGATGGCCTTTGTGACCATCGGGAACCGGCCCAACGTCGCTCCGCTCAATCTGCAAGCCGTAGGCGTGCACGTCGACGCCCTCGGAGCTGTGCGCACTGATGGCTTTGGACAAACGAACGTTGCGGGAATCTACGCGGCAGGCGACGCCCGACAGGTCAGAGCCGGAAGTGTCTCTATGGCCCATGCCCGCGTGGCTGCACTTCATGCCACCGGACAGGAGACGGAGCCATACGACGACTCCTGTATGGTGATTCCATTCCTCTCCAATCCGCAGGTGGCGCAAGTAGGTGTACTGTCGGCTGCAGACAATTCGATTCGGAGCGTCCAGGTGGCAATGCAGTCCGCACTCAAGACGCATATCTCAGGACACACGGAAGGCTTCTTGAAGCTGGCATGGAACCGGAACAGGCAGGTTGTCGGAGGAATGGCTGTGGGCTATCAGGCCGCCGACGCGCTTGCTCCCGTGGCCGTGGCCATCAAGACAAAGACGACGATCGATACGCTCGCCTCCCTGTACGGACCGCATCCCTCCGTCAGTGAGCTTCCCTTCATGGCCGCGCGCACGGCCTGCCAAACGCTCTGACCGCAGTCGCACAAAATTCAGAAGCAACCTCTGCACCGGGGCGGACCGCCGGCGCAGACGTCACGGGAACGGGGAAAAAACCTGGCTGACGTCAGCAACGTCAGCCAGGCTTGAACGCTATTGAGCTTTTGCCCCTTCGAAGGTGCTGCTAGCCCCCGGCCCCGCGTTCGGCGCCGGCAATGCGATCCTGCAGCGCGGCCGTCTCCTCCATCTGTTTCATAAAGTGGATCGAGCTCTTCACCAGGGTTTTCCAGTCCGGCCTGGCCGGCACCGCATCCAGCGACAAATAGCCGCTGTACCCCATCGTATTCAAAGTCCTGATCACCTGCAGAAAATCAATATGCCCTGTTCCGGGCGCCTGCCGGTTGTTGTCCGCCAAATGAATGCACATCAGGCTCTCCCCGGCCAGCCGCAACGTATCGGTCAGAGCGCCATCCTCGATGTTGACGTGAAAGAAGTCGGCAAGCACGCCCACGTTCTCCAACCCGACCTCGTCGGCGACGCTCTTCGCTTCAACTATGCTGTTGAGGAAACCGGCATAACCCTCAAAGCGGTTGATCGGCTCAATCCCCACTCGGACACCCCGCGGCGCCGCATAGGCGCCGATTTCACGCGTCGATTTCACAAAGTTGCGCCGCAGAGTTGGGCGCGGCACGCTCGTGACCGGATACTCGCTTTCCGGCGGGACAGCGGCAATCTCGATCAGAGGCGGCTCGTCCAGACTGGCGGCCAGGTCGACGCACTTCTTGGTATAGCTTACTGCATAGCTGCGCACCGATTCATCGCTCGACGCCAGATCGCGCACCTCACCGGCGTGCCAGCCGCCCCAGGCGCAGATGAGCGCCGGTATCTTCAGACCCAGCGACGCCGCCATTGACGCCACTTCACTGAACTGCTCCGGGTCGATCCGGTCCGGTTCCGCATCCAGATCGACGCCATCGTAGCCGGCCTCGGCCACCGTCTCCAGTACCTCTCCCGGCCTCTCCCAGACGTTACCCCCATCGCTGGCCAGCGTGACCAGGATAACCGAATATTTGTGTGCCATGGCGCGGCCCTCCGTCGCTTTCCGGACTACGAGCCCGGTGTCGGTGTTACCGTCGGATCTCCCGGCTCGGGCGGTGGGGGGGAGTTCTCATCCGGCGTATTGGTCGGGGTCGACGTCTCCGTAGGGGTCGGTTCCGGTGTCTCAGTTGGCGTCTCGGTAGGCGTCGGCGTCTCCGTGGGAGGCAGTTCCGGCGTCGCCGTCGGGTTCGGCGTCTCTGTGGGAGGCAGTTCCGGCGTCGCCGTCGGGTTTGGCGTCTCCGTGGCCGTCGGTTCCAACTCTACGGTTGGCGTCGGTGTCGGCGTTGGCGTTGGCGCCAGCTGCCACCAGAAGCCGACGCGCGCCACGCCCGAACTCTCAAAGAATTCGACCTGCAGGGCGCGCTCACCGGCCGGCAGTGTCACATCCACGTTGACTGTACGGTCGGCGCCATCCCTCCATTCGTCGAGAATCAGCTGACTGTCCAGGTAGACGCGGGCGCCGTCATCCATCCGCAGGAAGAAGCGATAGGTGCCCGGTTCAAAGGAGACCCGCCGCTGCCAGCGAGCCGAAAAATGGTCTGAAGGCAGGTTGTTCGCCGGTCTGCCTTCGCCCCAGTTGAAATCGATCTGCGGTTCGTCCCGTATCAGCACCGGATTTCCCTGTAGCTCCCGGTTGCCGAAGTATTCTCCCTTCCAGCCGCTGAACGAGTCGTTGCGCTCCCACCAGAACCGCATCAACGCCACGCCCGTGCGTTCGTAGTAGTCCACCTGGATGGTGTGAAATCCTGTACTGAGAGGAACGTCAACCGTGAAGGTACGTGCAGCGCCATCTTCCCACTCATCCAATACGAGAGCGTTGTCAATATAGAGCCGGAAACCGTCATCGACTTCGATGTTAAAACGATAGATGCCGGCATCGAAGTTGAGTGTCCGTGTCCAACGCGCGCTGAAATTGTCCACGCCCAAGCCGCTGGCAGCCGTTCCTTCTTCCCAATTGAAGAAGATCACCAGGTCGTTGCGTGTGACCAGCGGCGGTCCCGACTGGTTTGGATTGTTCCAGTAGTCGCCGCGCCAATCGGTTATGATGAGCGGCGTCGGCGTGGGCACAGGCGTGAACGTCGGTGTCGCCGACGGGGCAGGCGTCTGTGTAACCGTTGGCGCAGCCGTCTGTGTGGGCGTTGCCGTATCCGCCTGCTGCGCCGCCGTTGTGTCCGTCGCAACCGTAGCGGTCACCTCGACGTCCTCGCCGGTCTGGAAAAGCGCGGTCGCCTCGTGCCGGCCATCCGACGTGTATGCAAGCACGGTATGCGTGCCCGCTGCCAGCCAGCGCGGGCTGATCGGATACAGAAAACCGGTGCTGATCGTGCCCGCCGTGTCCGCCGTGCTGGCAGCCAGAATACCGCTGCGGCCGCGCTCATCCCGCAGCGCGATCAAGACCAGGCTGCCCTCTGGCCAGCTCTCGCCGGTAATCTGTACATAAACACCGGCGGAGCCCGAGGTCGGCGCAATGGAAATGGCCGGTTCACCGCTCACCCTCTCGGCAACGGCCCGCGTCGGCACCCCGACCGGCGGAGTATACCCCGTCGGCGTACACGCACCGATCACAAGCACGATCAGTGCCAGAAGGCTGAACCGAACTGGGGTGAAGCGTTGGACGACAAGCCGGCGGGTGGTTCCTGAAAGGGGACTATCGGTCTTCATCCGGGCTTACTCCTGCGCGAATTGTGAAATGCGCTACCGATCTGTTTTGTCAGCGCCGAGGCGGGGCACCAGTTCAGAAAAACAAGAGTATGATGTTCAGAAGAAACGACCGTGGACAGGAGAACGTTCCCGCCGACCTCGTTTAGTGCGCAACTGTTCGTAAACTGAGCGCGTGGTAACCATCTGCTCGAATTATACCACTAAACTACAGGTGAATGACAGTTGAAGATGGCCGCATCGAACCACCGCCGGCGGTACCCATGACGGACCGCGAACTTGTGCGCCGCGCCCAAAACGGTGAGCGGCAGGCATTTGATCAACTCATATTGCGGCACCAGCCCGTCGCCCTCTCTCTGGCGATCCGCATCGTCGGTGACCGCGAGCGGGGCCTGGAGTTGACCCAGGAAGCCGTCCTGCATGCCTATCTATCGCTGGGTCGCTTGCGCAAGCCGGACAGCTTTCGCGCCTGGCTGTGTGCCATCGTCGTCAATCTGTGCAAGAATTTCCTGCGCAGACCGCAAGTGGAGACGCTGTCGCTTGAGTTGCTCAGCGGCGGACGCAGCTTCGATTCGCTGCCGTTCCCGGACAGCGCCCCGCAACCGCACCAGGCCGCCGAGGCCAGGGAGACGCACCAACTGATCCTGGCCGCCATCGCACAGCTGTCTCCGCCCAACCGCGACGCCGTCCTTCTCTACTACTTCGAGCAGCTGAGCGTGCGCGAGACCGCCGCTCTCCTCCAGATCAGCGTGCCCGCCGTCAAAGGGCGTCTCCACAAGTCCCGCCGCAAACTGCGCGACCAACTGCGTTCGACCTTCGCCGAACGACAACCGAAACCAGCCGTTTCCCAACAGACCAGGAGCAAACAGATGATCCCCGTCTCCGTACTCGACATCGTAAAGCCAGAACCGGGAAGAGATCACAGAATACTGGTCCTTACCGACGAAAGTCTGCGCCGCCTGCTGGCAATCTGGATTGGACCATACGAGGCAGATGACATCGCCCTCAGCCTGCGGGGGACGAAGCTTCACCGACCGATGACGTTCAGCTTCATGGCCGACATGCTGACCAAGGCCGGCGTCCAGATTGAATCAGTGACGGTATCCGCGTTGGAGAAGGAAACCTTCTTCGCGACTGTGCACGTACAGCGCAGCGATGATAGATTCACAATCGATGCGCGGCCCAGTGACGCCATTGCCCTCGCCCTGCGCACACAAAGCCCAATTTTCGCCGCCGCCGAAGTGATGGAGGCCGTCGGCCTGGACATTCCCGCCGATATGGAGGTCGCACAGGGAAAGGGGATTAGCGATGTCTTAAGTATCGATCCCGAGGAGAAAGAGAGACGGCAAATACAGATGGAGAAATGGGAAAGTATGTCACCCGAGGAGCGGAGTGAAGAAAGCCGCAAGAAACTACTGACTCACCTCACCGAAGCGGGCACCCTGACCCAAAGCAGCGAATCAGACGACGAGTAAATGCCGCCCCTTTTCGTCTCTCAGCTATCGGCCGCAAGACCGCCAACCGCCGGCTCCTCAACGCCGGCCTTCCGTCTGTCCGCGTGGAACCGGTGCACCGTCTGCGCAAAGCGGGCGAAAAGGAGATCGGCGTCGTGGGGGCCGGGGCTGGCCTCCGGATGATACTGCACACAGAAAACGGGCCGGTCGGTGAGCCGCATCCCCTCCAGCGTGCCGTCATTCAGATTGAGATGCGTGACCTCCACGTTGGCGGGCAGCGTCTCCTGGTCGACCGCGTAGTTGTGGTTCTGCGCCGTGATCTGGATGTTCGAGCTGTCCACGTCGCTCACCGGCTGGTTGCCGCCATGATGGCCGAACTTCAGCTTGAATGTCTCCGCCCCCAGCGCCAGTCCGATGATCTGATGCCCCAGGCAGATGCCGAACATCGGCCGCTCGCTCTCCAGTAACCTCGCAACCGCCTTCGCCGCATACGGCACGCCGGCCGGGTCGCCCGGCCCGTTGCTGAGAAAAATCCCGTCGGGATCCAGGTCCAGAACCTCCTGCGCCGGCGTATCAGCCGGTACAACCGCCACCCGCAGATTGTGGCTCGCCAGCCGCCGCAATATATTGTGCTTCATGCCGAAATCATAGGCGACCACCAGCGGAGAGTCGTGCCCGACGCCCTCCAGCCATGGCCCGGACGCAGCGTCGCCCGACGCCACCGGCGTCCATTCGCCCTCCGTCTCGGCGCTCCAGTAGAACGGCTCCTCACACGTCACCTCCTGCACCAGGTCGCGGCCGTCCAGCCCCTCCCAGCCGCGCGCAAGCTCGACCAGCTCATCCTCTGTGCGGCTGCCGTCGGTACACAGCGCGCCGTGCAGCACCCCTTCCTCACGCAGCAGCCGGGTCAACGCCCGCGTATCCACCTGGCTGAGGCCGGGTATACCATGCCGCTCGAGATAGCTCCCCAGGTTCTCATTCGCGCGCCAGTTGGACACGACCGGGCTGACCTCGCGCACGATGAACGCCGTAACCTGCGGCCGGTCGCTCTCCACGTCCTCCCGGTTCACACCCGTATTGCCCACGTGCGGCACCGTCATGCACACCATCTGGCCGCGATAGGAGGGATCGGTCAACACCTCCTGGTACCCGGTCAGACTGGTATTGAAGACAACCTCCCCCACCACCGTCGTCCGCGCGCCGAAGCCTTCACCCTCGAAGACCCGGCCATTCGCCAGGGCAAGCAAGGCCCTCACTGCGCTTCCTCCTCGGACGGCGTGTTCCCTTGCAACTGGATCGGATTGCGGTTCACAGTTCCTTGCGTTCCCGGTTCGCTGTTTGAGTGCCTGTAAGCCAGCTTCAACGGCTGCCACGCCTGCCATTTGAGCAGTGGCGAGGCCGCAGTCTGGACTTGACTGATGGGGCTGTCCGTCAGACTGCGTGCCACCGCCACCTCATCGCAGTGGTGAAACTTGGGGCAGTAGATACAGTCCTGCCACAGCTTGGGGCTGATGCTCCAGCGGTCCACAACCTCAAAGCCGAGCTTCTCGAAGAACCCTTCCTCCAGGGTGAGCGCACAGATCTGGGCATACCCGCGTGCCGTCGCCATCTCTACCAACTCCTCCACGATCCGCCGGCCAATCCCCTTGCCCTGCCCTGCCTGCGCAACCGCCAGCGAGCGTATCTCCACCAGCTGCTCGGTCAAGGCCACCAACGAACCGCATCCCACCAGCTGAGCGCCGTCCGCCTTGGCCGCCAGCCAGTCCGGCAGCGACTGCAGAATACTCTCCTCAGTGCGCGGCAGCATCACGTTCTCCGCCGCAAAGCCATTGACCAAAGCGGCAATGTCACCAATGTCCTCTTCAACAGCCGGCCGTATGCGGATCTCGTCCATAAACTCGTTAGCCAGCGGCCAGGAACGCCGCCATCAGCGAAGTTCACTGACCACTGACCACTAACCACTGCTACATTTCTTGCAGGATTCCGCCCAGCTTCGAAACGGCCTGGGCCAGCTCCTCTTTACTGATCGTCAGCGGCGGCACGAAGCGCAGAATCTTGTCGCCCGCGCTCAACAGCAGCAGTCCCGCCTCGTACCCCTTCTCCATCAGCGGCCCCGCCTCGATGTCCATTTCGATGCCCACGATCAGTCCTCTGCCCCGGATCTCCAGAATATGCGGACTGTTCAGTTCGGCCAGCAACTCCATCAGATACTCGCCCTTCTCCTTCACGTCGGCCAGAAACTCCGGCTGTGACACCCGGTCCACCACCTTGGAGGCCACGTGCGTGGTGAACGGGTTGCCGGCAAAGGTGCTGGCATGATCGCCCGCATGAATCGTATCCGCCACCTTCTGCTTCATCATGATCGCGCCGATCGGCAGGCCGCCGGCCAGCGGCTTGGCCGCACTCATAATGTCCGGCTCCACGCCATAGCCCTGATAGGCCCACAGGTCGCCGCTGCGCCCCAGCCCGCACTGCACCTCGTCAAAGATCAGCAGCGCGCCGTGCTCGTCCGCTAGGTCCCGCAGCCCCTGCAAAAACTCCGGCGTGGCCGGGTTGATGCCGCCTTCGCCCTGGATTGGTTCGACGATAATCGCGCATACCTTGTCGCTCATCTGCGCTCGCGCGCCAGCCAGGTCGTTGAACGTGGCGAAGCGTACGCCCGGCATCAGCGGCTCGAACGGCTGCTGGTACTTCTCACGCGGCGTGGCCGCCAGCGCCCCGAACAGCCGTCCGTGGAAGGCGTCGCTGAAGGCCAGAATCTCATACTTGTCCTCGTGGCCGTGCTCGCGGGCATACCGCCGCGCGAACTTGAACGCACCTTCGTTTGCGCTTGCCCCGCACAGGCAAAAATGCACCTTGTCGGCGAAGCTGGACTCGCACAGTTTCTTCGCCAGCCGCGTGTGCGGCTCGGTGTGATACAGGTTGCTCGTGTGGTACAGGCCGGAGGACGCGGCCTCCTTGATCGCCTCTTCCACCTCGGCGTCGTTGTAGCCGAGCACGTTCACTGCAATGCCGGCCACCAGGTCCAGATAGGCCTTGCCCGTGCTGTCATACACCGTGCAGCCCTCGCCACCCGTCAGCACAAACGGCGGCCGCCCGAAAACGCCAAGCACGTAATCCTTTTCGGCCTGAATAATTTCCTCTGCGTTCACTTTCTCCTCCTGAAGAGTCCTGTCTTATTCGTAAACCACTCAACCACTCACCATCCGCCATCTAAACTGAGGCGAGCCAAGCGTCTTTTCACTCTCCCATACTCCAAAACCGCCCGCACTCGGGGTCACTGATCCCTAACCTCTGGCCCCTAGTCCCTAATCCCTGCAGTCCCAATGATTCCAGTCCCCCCGTCCTCCTGCACGCCGGCCAGATTCGTGATTACCGCCTGCGTGACGCCGCGCCTGACCGCGTCAACCGCGCTCCTCACCTTCGGCACCATGCCGCCGCTGATGCTCCCCTCGGCGATCCACTCTTCACACTGGTCCGCAGTGATGCCGCGCACAACCCGCCCCGCGATCAGAACGCCGGGTACATTGCTGACAAAGATCAACTTGATCGCCCCCATCGCCGCCGCGATCGCCGCCGCCACGTGGTCGGCGTTGACGTTATAGCTGAGACCGTCGAACGCGCCCACGCTGATCGGGCTGATCACCGGCACGATATCTGCCGCCAACAGGGTGGTCAGCAGCCCCGTGTCAACGTCCTGTACCTCGCCCACACGGCCCAGGTCGCCCTGCGGATGCCACATCTTCTCCACAAAAACCGTGCCGTCATCCACCCCGCTGATGCCGATGGCCCGCACATCCTCGTTTACAAACTGGCGCACGATCCGCTTGTTCATCAACCCGCTGAGCACCATCTCCGCCACATCCAGGCTCTCCACGTCCGTAACCCGCAGCCCCTCGATGAAACGGGGCTCCAGCCCCAGCCGCTTCTGGAAATCGGCGATCGTCTTGCCGCCCCCATGCACGACAATCGGGCTCCTGCCGTCCTGCTGCAAACTCTTGACCGCCTGCACCAGGCCGAACAGAAAGGCCTCGTCGTCCAGCTCATTTCCCCCGATCTTGAGGATGACGACGTGGCGCCCCTTCTCCTGCGCTGGGCTAGCGGCAGGCGTGTCCGATTCGCTCCGATTCATAAAGTTGCCTCGTGCCGTGATGGGAGCACTGATGCTCTCGCCGAAAGCGGGCGGGCGCAGGCTTCACACAGCGCACCGCGTATGCTTTCTCTGTCGCATTACCTCGTATGCCAGCACCGCCGCCGCCGCAGTCGTGCCCAGAGACGGCTCGTATTCAACACGGTCGTAAGGGACCTGCAAATGTAAATCGGCCTGTTTCGCAAACGACCGGGTGACGCCCCGCTTCTCCCCGCCGACCAGCAGAAAGAGCGGAACGGTCAAATCGACCTCATCCATCGGCAGCGCGTCCTCCTTCTGCGCGCAGGCCACCGTCAATCCCTGTTCACGGTAAAAATCCGCCGCCTCCGCAACCGTCTCCGCCACCGCCATCGGCATCAGCTCCGACGCGCCCGCCGACGCCCGCGCCACCGTTGCCGCCGCACTCATCCAGTTGCGCGGCCGCAAGGCCACGCCGTGCGCACCCATCGCATACAGCGCCCGCAGCGCCTGACCGAAATTGAACGGGTCTTCAATGCCGTCCAGCATCACCACAAAGGCCGGCCCGTTCCCTCGCGGCAGCAATGCCTCCATGCTGACAAACTGCCGCTGCCCGGCCTCCGCCGCAATCCCGCCGTGGGAGCTGCCCTGGGTGACGGCATCAATGTCCGCCGCGCCCACCTGGACCACCGGCACATCGGCCTCCCGCGCCCGGTGTTGCAGCCAGCGCGCTGTCCGGTCCTCCCGGTCCGCCCGCAGCAGCACGCGGTGCACCGCGCGATACGGCGAACGCAGAGCCGCCGCCACCGAAATCTTGCCTTCCAGGAATGTGATGCTCTCTTGTTCGCTCAACGCCTGGCCCGATTCCGCTCGCTTCAAGCATCCCCAGGGACCCGCAGCCCGGCCCCAGACCGTTTGCCGTCTCCTGGCAACCCCATCTTAAAAGGTTGCCTGTAGATGCCGGAAACTGAAACCTGCCGACGACTCACAGTGTCATTTACTGCAATCCCGCCGTCTCGTCCAGCCCCACCGCGATGTTGTAGTTCTGGACCGCCTGCCCGCTCCCGCCTTTGATCAGATTGTCGATCGAGGCCGCGATGACATACTCGCTCCCATCCGGCAGCGACGGGTCAGCCGGCGTGACGCTGATCGCACAGCGATTCGTGTTGACCGTGTGGGCCAGGCTGGCCTGCGTCCCGGCGGGCAACAGATGAATAAACGGCTCACCCGCATAGTTCTCCGCATATAGCTCGCGGATACTTTCCTCGGTCACGCCGGCGGGCACGTCCACGTACATCGTACTCAGAATGCCCCGGTTGACCGGCACAAGATGGGGCGTGAAAAGAAACCTGTGGCCGCGCTCCCCTCCGTTGGCGCCTCCCAGCACCTGCTCCATCTCCGCAATGTGACGGTGCCGGTGGCCGACGTTGTAAGGCGTGATGTTCTCGTTGGCCTCAACAAACTGGTACGTCAGGTTCGTCTTGCGGCCCGCTCCCGAAACACCGCTCATGCTGTCGATGATCACCCGTTCCCCCAGCCAGCCCGCCTTGGCCAGCGGGTACAGGCCCAGATTGACGCTCGTGGGATAACAGCCGGGGTTGGCAATCAACTGCGCGCCGTCCAGCTCGCTGCGATACAGCTCGCACAGGCCGTAGCGCGCCTCCGCGCACAGCTCCGCCGCCGTGTGGTCGATGCCGTACCAACGCTTATACACTTCGACGTCCTTCAAACGAAAATCGGCGCTCAGGTCGATTACGCGCACTCCCGCACCATAGAACTGCTTCACCGCCTCCATCGACTCCGCATGCGGCAGGCACAGAAAAACGACATCCACCTCATCTGTGCGCAGATATGCACTCTCCAGGTTGATCAGCGGATAGTCCCAGGGCGTACTGAAGATCTGGTCGAAGCGCTTACCCGCATTGCGCTCGCTCGTCAGCCAGCCCACCTCAAGTTCCGGATGCCGGTGAATCAACGTGATCAGCTCATACCCGATATAGCCTGTTGCGCCGGCGATTCCTGCCTTATGCATCTTCTCTCTCCCTCTCGCTCTCTGTGTCCAAGGCGCATCCCCATCCGGTTCGCGCGTGGGCCAGGGCCCAATCGCAACTTGAACCACCCCGGCCCGTCGAATGCGCCGCTCCGCTCTGCGCGCGCACTACAAATAAAAAAAGCCCCCCGTCCGGGGAGCTTTGCAATCGGCTGATTCCCGCTGAGGAAACCGGGCCCGCGCGCAAATGCCCAGACGGCTGTCTGGTTATTGGCGGGGACGCCTCCTCAACTCAGTACTGCGTGTGCTGTTTGGGTTCATGCTTGCTTCTTCAGTGGAAAACGCTGACTGACCGACAGTCTAGCACGCAGCTCCCACGCTGTCAAACGCAACTGTATCCGAAATGCATTCGATCTGCGTTCAGAAGCAGATCGAATGCAATGGCATATTGGATCTCAATCAAGATCGACCATTTGCAGCTCGGTGGAAATGTCGATGCTGCCTTCAAGACTGCGCGCCACGGGGCAGAACTGCGCATGGAACCCGTGTACCCGTTCCGCCGTCTCCCGCTGATCTGGGGCCACTTTCAAGGTGTACTTGGCGTGAATCCGCTTGATGACCAGTACATTGCCGTCTTTCTCGATCTCAGCTTCCACGTCGGCTGACAGGTAGCCGTCGCCCGCAGGTATCTTACGCGCCTCCAGCGCGCCCCCGAAGGTTCCCGTCAGTCAGCCGCCTGTGGCCGCATTGACATAGTCGAGCGTGGTGGCATGCGGTTCGTGAACGTCGGTGTCCACGCCGTAATGTTCGGCCACCTCCGAATGGACGCCGAACTTCGTGTGTCCCTCCTCAGCCGGTAGAAACGCCCTGCGCAGCGGCCCTCTAACCCGCTCAATCCGCACTTTCGAGCGATACGCGACATCTCCCATCATATTTCTCCTCGACTTGACGTTTACGGATTCCCCACGGAGTCCGGTTTCCTGTTCGCGGCCAGCAAATCAACGCCTATAAGCGCCAACCTGACCGTCAGGAGCCATCACGGTGGGGTCATACAGTGAAACCATAAAGTGGTGCCATACAGTGGTGTCGTACCCTGATGCAACTACCCTGATGAAACATTGTAGACGCAGCGTTTCCGGACGGCAAACTGTCTCTCCGAACGGATGCATCCCAAAAGAGGGGCGAACTTCCCCATGCCTCAGGTCGCAGCGGAGCACCAACCATCTCGCGATCAACTCTGAGCCAGGGGAAGCGCAGAAACTGCCCCCTAACCACTAAAAACTAAAAACTGACTACTAAAAACTGCTGTTCTGGGCGGTCGGGCCTATTC
>JAJEDI010000016.1 GCA_022821585.1 Caldilineaceae bacterium | reverse complement strand
CTGAAGAATCAGAACCGATCTTCCCGGAAGACGAACCGCCGAACTTCGATAGGGACCCGTAGAAACCCCGGCCCAGCTGCCTCCTCCAACGGCGCCGTTGGCGGCTGGGTTTTTACGCGGCTAGTCATCCTGATAGATTCCCTAACAGGCCGGGTGAAGAGCTGGACCCGCGGGAACTTGAAATGCTGGAAAGGATATACGGCAAAGGGGACGAAAACGAGTGATCTCGCCCCCAGGCCTCATTCCCTGCCTCCTGCCCGCCGTCCCGCGCCTGTCACACCGAACACGGTCCGCCCCGCCGCCAAAAGCCTCGACCCCAGTCCGGCAGAAATCTCACCTAATCTCCCAAATCCTTTGAAACTGCAGTTCAGACAACCCCCCGGGCACTCGTTGACTCATGTCTGAACCGAAACTGAAGATTCGAACCGCCCCTAACCCGCCAAGCCTTGGTCGCCCGCCGCGTCCTCCCCGGATAAAAAAATGCACTCCCCTTACTCCGCAGTTCCCTAAAAACTAAAAACCGACTACTAAAACCTGCCCTTCCGCAGTTCCCTAAAAACTAAAAACTGACCACAAAAACTTGCCGGCCCCGAACATTAGTGTCATAATGGACAGACTGGATCTGCCCGACCGCGTCCGCTGCCCTGTCGTCCGGACGCCCAAAACACCGTCACCTCCTTTGAACTCTGGGACACCTCCCCACATGACCGGACAACACAATGCAAGAAAGCGAACTCCAAGCCCTCCATGAAGCCGCCAAGGCCGGCGCCACCTGGAAAGACCTCGCCGCCGTCATCGGCGTCTCCGACCGCACCCTCCGCCGCTGGCGTGAAGACCTCGAAGAGGCCGAGCTCTACGCCGAAGGCTACTTCGAAGACCTTGAGGACGAAGAGCTGCGCCCCATACCCGAAGACGCCGCCCAAGTCCTCGCCGCCATCCACGCCGGCCGCGCCGAAGGCCGCCAGGAACTCATCGACACCATCCGCCGGCAGGCCACCGAAAAAAACGACCTGCGCACCCTCATGGCCCTCCTCAAACGCATGGACAGCATGGACTAATAGCCCCGCTCATCCCAATCCCGAGCCAATAACCCCCTCCGAGCGGACAAAGCGGACATATCTATGAAAAAACTCATAAAAACTCCCCCATTCCCGCAGTTCCCCTGCAGTTCCCCTGCAGTTCCCCGCAGTTCCCCTTCAGTTCCCCCGCAGTCCTCCCCCCGCCGTTCCACCTAAACCGGCCGGCCTTTCGCACACGTATCTTTCAAGAGCATGAACGCCAACACCAACCCAACCGAACCCGGGACTGACGCCCAATCCAGCCCCGATCCCCAACCGTGGGACCGGCAACCCGGCGAACCCCTCGACCGTTACAAATGGTTCCAGGTCTATCTTTGCCTTCCCCTCCCTCGCACCTTCATGAGCGTCACCCAAATCGCCGGCCTGAAACCCGCTAGTCGGCTGGTCTCCAGGGCCGCCGGCCGCTGGCGCTGGATAGAGCGCGCCGCAGCATCCGACGACCCCCGGACCGGCTGCCTCGCCCTCCAATCTGAATGGCGCCAACAGCTCATCAGCGAGATCGCCTACCAGTCCCGCTTCATCGCCCTGGAAGAAACAACCCTCGCCCTGGCCGGCGCCGAAATCGGTGAAATGGACCGCACCGGGGCGCGCAGGCATCTGAACACCCTCCTCCGGCATCAGCGCGGTCTCCACCGCCTCACCTCACAACGGGATAACCCCGCCCGCGGCAAGCACGAGGAAGACGGCCGGCAAAGGCTGGTGCGTCTCGTTGAAGAAAGGGCCCGGGAGATCGTCGACGAATGGTTTGAGGAGCTGTTACAGGAGATCTACGGCGATGAGTATCAGGGCCCCCGGGATGAGACAGACGATGACAGCGGTTCCCAATGCTGGAAGGCAAACGATCCCGGCCAGATCAAACCCTGGCATCAGCAGCCCGGAGAGCCGGCCGGCCAATTCTACCTTTTCCAAATCTACCTCAGCCTCATACTCCTGCAATCCACCGCACACGTCGCCAGAATGGCCAAAATCAGCCGTAAGCACACCGTCGACAAAATCGCGCGCAAGTGGAACTGGCAACAGCGCGCCGCCGCCTTCGACGCCGAACACGCCGCCGACCCGTTCGTCCGCCTCCGGCTACGGGAACGGCTCATACGCGACCGCGCATACACCGCCCAACTACAGGGCCTTCTCGATACCGCCAAAGCTCTCGAAACTGCCCAGCTCGGCAAGCTGGGCCGCGCCCGCGCCCGCAACGCCCTCTCCTCGCTCTCCCGCCACCAGCGCAGCCTTCTGCAACCCGCCTTCCGTCAGCAAGAAACAGTTGACGAGAATACTTTCGAACAGAGCTCCCCTCCCCGTCTCGACCCGAATATCGAAGAGTTGGCCCTGCAAAGAGCGCATGAGTTGTGGAAAGAGGACGAAGAAAGGGCCAGGCGATCAGGATATGAGGACGAATCGGTTGACACAATCTTCGAACGGACGCGCGCCTCGATTTCCCCGCCTCCCGACCGCGCTCGTCGCCACCGGCGCGAAGATGTCGAAGAGGCTGGTGGCTAAGCCGTGGCGTAGATGTACGCCGCAGATGACAAAGCGCTCCGCCCCAACCCCGGCGGCCCGGCCCGATTCCTCGCCCCCATCAACGCCGGCCGCGCCCCTGCACGCCCCGAACGCCTAAGCCAAACCCGCCGGCATGCCGTCGAAAAACCCGCCACCGCACCCCCGTCGACCTGCCCAAACGCGCGCACAACATCGACAAACGCCCATATCCGCCCAATTCCGAACCAAAAACACCCCTCCGAGCGGACAAAGCGGACATATCTATGAATAAATTCATAAAAATTCCCCCAAGTCCCGGATCCCCAATCCCGCAGTTCTCCCCGTAGTTCCCCTGCAGTCCTCCCCCCCGCAGTCACGACAGGTTGACAGACCGATCTGGCTGGGAACTCTTGCCAAGCGAAATGTGCCAATGGAGAGATGCCTATGACTCAAGCTCGTACTGAGAACAAACGCCTGTCTCGTCTGGAGGGCGCACTTGAACATCTTGCTGCGATTGCAGACATTGAACGATTTCACAAAGGCGTCGAACGCGTTTCAAACTATACGCTTAGTTGTACACGGAATTCGATTAGGCGGGTAGGTTACGTGGAACACATATTATATCTGAGATAAGGTGTTGACCTGCCCCCGAATACTGGGCCGAGCTCATCAGAACATGGCTCACCCCCAGCCAGTTCGCCGGCTGCCTCGGCCCCGGCTACCAGAAGCTCGCAGACTGCGATCCCATCGGCGCCGCCCTCGTCGCCGAAGTCCTCGGCAACCCCGCGCCGCTGACCTTCTGTGAAATCCGCCGCTTCGCCGTGCGCGGAACCGTCACCGTGCCCGGCAGCAGCACACCTCTGGCCGATTCCTATATCATCCAGCTCAGCATGCGCTCCCCTAACGGCGGCAAGAGACTCCTCGGCGCCAGCACCGCCGTCCGCAGGTCCGACAGAACATTCGTCTTTGAGCGCCTCCTTGTCGAAACCGTCTTCCTCGCCGCCGTGGGGGAAAAGCCCCACATCGTCATCGGCGTCTACCGTTTCGACGGCTCCACCGGCGCCGCCTGCCCCGCCGCCGGCTTCCTCGCTACCGACGGCAACCTTATCAAGTCTCTCGACCAGGGCCAGTGGAAGCGCTTCCACGTCACAGGCAACGACATCACCGGCCTCACCTTCACCATACCCACCAACTTCAACTGGACCCCCCTCCACCAATGCATCTGATCCCGATCCTCCCAGCCCTCTTTGTACCCTTCCTGCCCCATCGCCGATCTACCCATCCCCACCTACCTGCCACCCCGAAAATCTTCTGGAAGCCCGCTTCCGAAAACGGCAAGATCATTAGATGGCCTATCCGCGAAAGTCCCCGGAGGACATCTCTCTTGTCTTTCGTGGGACATGCCTGTAGTCTGTTCTCGAAGTTACACAAAGAGAGGCTTATGTGGACAGATTGGATAGGATGGAATTGACGAATATGACCGAACTGATTCTGGAAGATGAGACCTACGCCGTCAATGGGGCGGCGATAGAGGTGCATCGTGCGCTTGGGCCGGGTTTTCTCGAAAAAGTATATCAGGAAGCAATGCAGTTCGAACTAGACTCTCGAGGAATCCCTCACGAGGTTGAAAAGCCTATCGACATCAAATACAAGGGCCAAATCCTCACACAGAAATACTATGCCGACCTGATATGCTATGGGCAGATCATCGTTGAAATGAAGGCCATCAGTAGACTCTCAGGACGAGAAGACGCCCAAATCCTCAACTACCTGAAGGCAACGGGACTCAAAGTCGGCCTCCTCTTCAACTTCGGCAGCCACGGCAAACTGGATCGCAAAAGATTCGTCCGAGAAAACCCCTAATCTCCAGCCCCAAAAAGGCGCTGAATTTCCCCGCTCCCTCCCCAGCCCCAAAAAGGTGTTGAAGTCCCCCGGCGCCCTCCTCAGCCCAAAAAAGGTGTTGCAGTTCTCCGCGCCCTCCGCGTCCTCCGCGGACAAAAAGGTGTTAGAAGTCCCGCACACTCTTCCGCGCCCCCCGCGGACAAAAAGGTGTCAGAAGTCCCCCGGCATCCACCAAACCACCAAATTTTGACTTGCCAACCGTTTTCCTCTACGATTGACAAACTGACGAGCGCGCAAAAGCCCTCAACCCTAATGCCTATTTCAAAACTGTGAGAAAAGAAATGCAGGCGCTTGAAGAACTACAATTCCGCGCACAAGAAGAACTGGCCGCCACCGAAACAGTCGAAGCCACCGAAGCCTGGTTCCGCGACTACCTCGGCCGCAACGGCGCCCTCACCAACTTCCTGCGCGGACTCAGCGACCTGCCCCGCGCAGAACGCCCCGCCGCCGGCCGCGCCGGCAACCAGCTCAAAAACCGTCTCGAACAGGCCCTGCACACACGCCAGGAAACCATCCGCAACCAGGAGATGGAGCGTACCCTCGCCGCCGAAGGCGTCGACGTCACCATGCCCGGCCGCCGGCCCACCCTCGGCAAAATCCATCCCAGCAACCAGACCCTGCGCGAAATCGCCCAAATCTTCGGCCAGATGGGCTTCCAGGTCTACGACTCCCCCGAAGTCGAAACCGACGACTACAACTTCGGCCTCCTCAACATCCCGCCCGGCCACCCTGCCCGCGACATGTGGGATACCTTCTACACCACTACGCCCGGCGTCATCCTCCGCACGCACACAAGCCCCGGCCAGATCCACGCCATGCGCGAATACTGCCCGGAGCCGATTCGTGTCATATTACCGGGGAAATGCTACCGCCACGAGGATGTCAGCGCCCGCTACGACATGATGTTCCACCAGGTCGAAGGCCTCGTCGTCGGCCACAACGTCACCTTCAGCGACCTCAAGGGCACGCTTGTCAACTTCGCCAATCAGATGTTCGGCGAAGGCTGCGCCCTCCGCTTCCGCAAAAGCTACTTCCCCTTCACCGAACCCAGCGTCGAAGTCGACGCCGGCTGCGTCCTCTGCGAAGCCAAAGGCTGCCGCATCTGCAAACAGACCGGCTGGCTCGAAATCCTCGGCGCCGGCATGGTCCACCCCATCGTCCTCCACAACGGCGGCTACGACCCCGCCGTCTTCAGCGGCTTCGCCTTCGGCATGGGCCCCGAGCGCATCGCCATGCTCAAATACGGCATCAACGACATCCGCTACTTCTTCACCAACGACGTCCGCTTCCTCGAACGCGTCGGCTGAATTCGCTACCCGCCAAGCCCCACTATTCGTCTAGCGCGCGGCGCATACTTTCGCCCTCTTTCTGCCACCACTGGTGAAGGATCGCGATGTCGGTGCCAATACAGAAATGCCGCGCCCCCATATCTAAGTAGCGCTTCGCATCGTCCGCAGTACCAATCTCAATGCGGGGATGAACGCCGGCTGCCATGCAGCCATCAATGACCTTCTGCGACGCCGCCTGCACCTCCGGATCATTCCGCTGTCCCAACTTCCCGATACTCATCGAAAAATCGGACGGCCCCCATTGCAGCATCTCCACCCCCTCCACCGCCAGAATCTCGTCCAGCTCATCCAGCGCCGGCTTCTTCTCCAGCATCAGCGCCACCACAATTTCGTCCAGCGCCTGTACGTACGCCTCATTGCCCCCGTATCCCATGTACGAGAACCGCCGTGTAGCCACACCGAACGTGCCCCCCGCATGCGGCGTATCCGCCCGCACATAGCTCACACAGTCCGCCGCCCCCGCCGCCGAACGCACGTCCGAAAACAGCACGCTGTTGAAACCCGACCCCACCGCCCGCTGCGCAACAAACTCATTGTTCGCCCAGTCGATCTTGATCATCGAGCCCAACCCATGCAACTCCGCCGCCCGGCAGATGTTGTCCAGATCGTGCAGCGTATACGTTCCATACTCAGCCACAAACTCCACATAGTCGTACAGCCCCGTATGCCCCAGCGCCTCGACCACATTCGGCCACACACTGTGAATATGGGTCGCCAGCGTCGGTTTGCCCGCATCGAGCAACTTGCGAATCGGATTCGCGCGCATCGTTCAATTCTCCAAATGGGATGGCGTGCTGAACTTCCGCTACCTCGGAAATCAGCCAGTGGAATGATGTAAACAGCGCCGCTGCACAGCGAGAAAGCGCTGATGACCTCCGACGCGCCTCACTCAGCTACCAGCGGCGAAATGTTGGACAGGCCGCCTCGGCCCGCCGTGCGCAGTATAGCACAGCGTAAAGTGGAGTAACAGTCCCGCACCCGCGTCTCTGCCAACCACCCAATGACTACTGACCACCAAGGTCTGTTGACCGGTTGAACGCAAGAACTCACGCCGAGGCAAGACTGACACGCGATACAGCAATGCGGTGTGAACAGGTGAATGGAGACTTACACAAATGCTCCGGTGCATGGAGTGATAGTTGTGTAAGCCCCCAGAAGTCCAAATCTGATTTCAGGTCTATGAATGAGCCGCCTGAGGGTTAGTCGGCGGCTTTGGCCAGCAGTTCTTCCGGTGTTGACTGCAGCTCCGAATATGCTTCTGCGCTGGTCTTCTCTGCTAATTCAGCCAGAGACAGGTCCGCGAGGGCAGCCACCCGCTCGCTGGCATGGGAAAGGTCCAACTTTCCGGCCACGCCGCAAGCGTAGTCCGGATCGGCCTTGTGGAAATGGACAAGCTGGCGGACCTTGATGCGTTCGGGCACACCATCCATCGCTGCCGCGATATTACTGAACAACTGCTCTTTCTGGTCGTCGTTCATCAGGCGGAACAGATTACCGGGCTGGGTATAGTCGTCGTTGCCCACGCGATGGTCGTAGCGATCAGCGTCGCCGGACACCTTGAGCGGCGGCTCGAGGTGACGGGAATCTTCGACTGCTCCCCCCATGCTGTTCGGTTCATAGTTGACCGCGCCGCCGAAGTTGCCGTCAAAACGCAGGTTGCCGTCGCGATGATAGTTGTGAACAGGGCACTGAGGTTTGTTGGCAGGAAGAGCGGCATAGTTGACCCCGATGCGGTAGCGGTGGGCATCGGCGTAGGACATAATCCGGGCCTGGAGCATCTTGTCTGGCGAAAAGCTGATGCCGGGCACGATGTTGGAGGGTTCAAACGCGGCCTGCTCGATGTCGGCAAAGTAGTTATCCGGGTTGCGATTGAGTTCCATAATGCCGATCTCGATTAGCGGGTAGTCGCCATGAGGCCAGACCTTGGTCAGGTCGAAGGGGTTGACGTGGTAGGTCTCGGCATCCTCTTCCGGCATCACCTGGACGCAGACGCGCCATTTCGGATAATCTCCCCTCTCGATCGCTTCGAAGAGGTCCCGCTGCGAGCTTTCCCGATCCTGCCCGACAATCTCTGTCGCCTGG
>JAJEDI010000007.1 GCA_022821585.1 Caldilineaceae bacterium | reverse complement strand
GCGGACTTACAACCGGATCAGACCACACAGTTCTCTGGGCTACCGGCCGCCAGCGCCTGAGGCCCTCTTGCCTGCCGAACCTGTCCCCGTGCCTGCCGGACTAACATAACGGGTGGTACAAACGTCGGGGGCAGGTCAATCGCACAAGGCGACTCAAATTTGCAAAACGACTTTCTGAACGGGGTACTGGCGAAAGTCAAGGAGATAGAAGGAATCGCAGGTGATGGCGGCTACATCTATCGAGGAGAACCAGAGCACTATGAAAAGGTGTCATCGGGTCTTTACCGCCGTGACCACGCAAAAGGCGTTGAAGACTTCAACGCCCTTCAAGGTAAAGAATTGAGAAGAGCCAGTGAATTCGATAGTCAACCTAATGAGTTGGAAGCCCTTACTATAATCCAGCACCACGGTGGCAAAACCAACGCGATAGACTTCACAAGAGATTACTGTGTAGCTCTTTACTTCGCTTGCGAAAAGTCGTCTGGCGAAGATGGTAGGGTTGTTTTCTTGCAACAACCATATGATGTGACCATACGCATAATTGAACCATTGCAAAGTGATAATCGCGTAATTGCCCAAAAGAGCGTGTTCGTTCAACCCAAGAAGGGCTTTATCGAACCGAATCATGTAGTCAATATCCCGAGTGCGCTCAAAGGTCCTATCCTAGCCTACCTACAAAGGGAACGAAACATATCAGAAGTAAGTCTTTACAATGACTTATACGGGTTTATCAGACATCAGACTCCAATAGGTGAAACCCTTTTGCCGCCGGTCCCTCTTAGGCCGGAACAGGAAGCTCTTTGCAGGAGACTAGATGAACTGTACCAGCCCTATAATCTGCATGTGAAACCATCCGATATGTTCCGTGGAGCGGTTTCTGCCAGTAGGGCAGAATGCCGGAAAAATCCCGACTGGATCGCTCAAGCCGCTCACTCCCTGCGAGAAGTACTGGATCCTATTCTGAGATCTCGCCGTGGACCTGGAAGCGACACAGTATACATAACTGACGACAGTAGAACGGTTTTCGAGAGATACGGTTCTGCGACTGTTGCCCCTAGCGTTTTGGATGAGGTAGGGAGAGTCTATAACCGACTGAGTGATGCGGCTCATCACAATCGAAACGCAACCACACGCCCAGATTACGAACAGTTACTGGCTGACTTTGAGAGGTCTATGGGACGAGCATTGACCCGTCAACTCGACTTGCACAGTGAGATCGACGAATTTCTGCGTGGCGGACCACCCCAGTAGCGCGAATCGCCCGGCGAGGCAATCATGACTGTCAACGTCCCACCATCACCCGACAGAGAGCGGCTTCAAGAACTCTTAGACGTAAATCTGGATGCGCGGCGCTATTTCTTCCACAAGGCCGACGAGCGCTGGTTGGACTGGCTCTGGAGGAATGGATTTCTAGATGTCCTTGAGGAAGAAGAGACGTCCCACGATGGGTTCAGAGCGCCGGAGCTTGGCTACCTCTTACGCATGGCGGAAAAATGTCCGGCGCAGGTTGTGGATATTATGCTGGCGATTCCGACATCCACGGATACGCGGAGTCAAGAGGTTGTTTACGCCTTCTCGCGGATATGTGGGGCCCTGCCGGCAGATCAGTTGGCGCGCGTTATAAACAAGATCCGGGCTGAGCAGTGGGTAGCACTGCTTGATGGAGTATACAACCTTTCGGGTTTCGCATATGAGGAGATGCTCAGTACCCTTGCTGGCGCCAAAGACTTTGAGAGCTTCCTCCTCCTTGCCGAGGCCGTGCTGGCCGTTCGTCCTGGAGAGGAGACGGGCCATGTGGCCACCTATCGCGAAAGTCCCTTCTATTTAGACGATCTCTCTCGCACGAAGCTTTTCGAACAGTTGACAGCCGTGGGTCCCGAGTACGCGGAGCGTGCGCTGGTCCTAGCGACAAGCAAATTGGCTGAGATCATAGCCTCGTCCGACCTGTTTCTACTTGCAGAGGTGGATTACTTTACTTTGGAACTGCGCCAGTCGGAAGCATGGGAGTGGGAGGCAGATGTGCGCGAACTGGCGGCCGCCGCCAAGACGCTGGCGGTCCGTCTGATCGGGGAACGGTGCGCCGAGTCAGACGATGTCAGAAGAATCTACAAGGAACACCTGGCTTCTCTGCCGGAAAGTCGCGTGATGCAGCGGTTCCGGCTGTTTGTTCTGAGCCTGTGCCCGGAAGTCTTCAGGGATGAACTTAAGAGCGCACTTTTTCAACTGTTTGAAGTTGAGCGATATCGCGAAATTACCTCCGGCGCAGAATACGAGAAGGCTTTACAGACGGGATTTCCCGTGTTGACCGAAGACGAAAAGCAGGATTTCGTACAGAGAACCATCCAGAAATTCAGCAAGTTGCCCAACGATAGGAGATTTAGGGGATCAAGTATCCTGTCCACGATTCTTCCCTATTTCGATGAGAACTCTGCGTTGAAAAAGCAGGTGAAGGATGCAGGCTTCCAGCTTTATCCGGACTATGAACCGCGCCCGGACGTGGTTTGGGGGGCTGGCGGAGAAGGCGGATTCATATCGCCGCGTGGCCCAATTCAAAAAGAAGAATTCCAGCGTCTAACCGTCGTCGAGATAGCCGGGAACCTCCGCCAGGCGTGGACGCCAGCGGAACTTCAAGCGCAAAACAGTCAAACTGACTTTTACAGTCCATTAAATGCTCAAGGCATGGGGGATCTTCTGAAAGACGACATCCCTGAACGGCTGGCCGAGTACGTAGAGAGCGCCGGCCTGTTCTTCGAGCGCGGTGTACTTGATCAACATTACACCTATTCATATCTGATGGGGATCCAGGAAGCGATAAAGAAAGATAGAGCGGCCGCGTCAGAGGTCGAATGCGACGGCGTGATCGAACTGTTCACTACCATGACGAATTCTGGCGCGCGAGAGAGGCTTGAAAGTGGACCACGGGAACTTACCAGCCTGTACGCTTCTTCCTGGCTTGCCAACTGGGATGCTGTTTACTCGGCAATGGCCGATGTTCTGCGCGAGTTGCTTACCGAACAGGATGTTTTGACGCCGGTCGATTTTGGCAGACATCGCGACCGCATACTGGAAATTACAGGCTATTTGCTGTCATACCCCGATCCGGCACCGGCAGACGAACAGATCGAAACCGCGCCGTCCCTCATTGGTTCGGCCAACGAAACGAACTACAGTGTCATCGATCCCTTCACTATGGCCATCAACTCTGTGCGCGGAAGGGCTTTCCAGGCATTTGTGCAGTTTGTCTTTCAAGATGGCAGGAAATTCAATGAAGACATCGAAGAACAGATTTCCGATGATGCCAAGGCGTTGTACGAGAGCGTGTTGCGGAAAGAAAGCACACGCGCGCTTATGTTTATGTACGGACATTACCTGCCGAGTTTCTATTTCCAAGACAGGGCTTGGATTCGAAAGCTTCTGCCGCGAATCTTCCCTCAAGAGCCAGCCCAGAGGCATCTCTACACATCGGCATGGGAGGGCTATCTTGCAAGGAATCTTTACGAAGCGATGTTCCTCGATCCCGTATTCCAAAATCTGTATCAACGGGCGCTGGACCTAAGAGAGAACGATTTCCCTCGTCAGCAGAAACATTTCAAGAATCCGGATGAAGGAATTGCGCAGCATCTTGCGCTTGCCTTCATGCACTACGAAGTGTTCGGATTCAATCATCAACTATTTGAGGCGTTCTGGAAGAATGACAGTCCGAAACAACATGCGCACTTTGTCAATTTTGTTGGGCGCTCATTCATATCTCGAGATAAAGCCGAAGAGTCCTTTGAATTCAGCCGGGAGGTCAAGGGTCAGTTGAGGGAACTCTGGGACCGGCTGCTACAGAATGATGAAGAGCGGGAAGTGTACATGGAATTCGGTCAATGGATCAACCTGGACAAAGGAATTTTCGAGCCTAGCTGGCTTGCGCGGCGAGTGAAGGAGACCCTTGAAAGGGCAAACGGAATCTTGGCGTGGGATATTGGACTTGTCAAGGCGAGCCCTCAACTGGCGCAAGCGGCGCCAGAGGATGCCCTTGAGATTGCCCGGCTGTATCTGCATGAAGGGGGCGTTCGCGGCAAAAACCAACGAGTTATGTGGTTTTGGGAGTCGGACAATCAGTGGATCGAGGTATTGGAGATTCTGCACCGCAATCCTAGTACGAAGAGCGGAACGGAGGGTCTGATCAACATGCTGGTTGGCGACGGCGGGAGAGCGTTCTGGCCGTTGAAGCGGCTATTGGCTGAGACTCCATAGCATTCCAATCTGGCGTAGGCGGCAGACCGCTGCTTCCTACACGCCAACTGTCCAAATTCACTCACGGTTTTGATCCATTCACAGTTTCGTGTACCCTCCGTGGATAGTCCCCGCTGGGTGGTCGCTCCGACGCCCGCCCAGGGTCGGTCCCCGCCGAAGTCACCGGTCATTGATCATCGGTGAACTGCAGATGGAGACAGGCCGGTTGACATTACCTTGATCGCCGTCGTCCGCCCCACTACCCCTCCGAATCGTCGCGTTCTGCCTCACCCTCCATCCTCACTCTTCACCCCGCATTTACACAGCGCCGGATCACGGTTACAATAAAAAAGCAACCGACCCGCACAACCGACAAACCGCGCCTTGGGAAGAGGAACAGGATTGATCGAAGAAAAAGAACATACAACTGAGAAGCCAGACGCAGGGGAAGACAAGACGGAAGGCCAGGCCGACGAAGAACGCGAAAAGGAAAAACACCCGCCCCCTACCTATCTCTTCCTGATTCGCCACGGTGAAAACGCATGGACCGAACGCGGCGCGCTGGCCGGCCGCACGCCCGGCGTCCCTCTCAACGAAAAAGGAAAGGAGCAGGCCCAACAGGTTGTCGAGCGTCTCAAGGACCAGCCCATCACCGCCGTCTACTCCAGCCCGCTCCTGCGCTGCCTGCAGACGGCTCAACCCCTGGCCGCCGCGCTGGACCTGCCCGTCTCCGTCGAGCCGGGACTCCTGGAGGTCGATTACGGCGAGTGGCGCGGCGGCGAACTGAAGGAACTGGGCAAACGCCCCGAGTGGAGTCTGGTCCAGGTCTACCCGGGCGGCTTCCGTTTCCCAGGCGGCGAAACGCTGCGAGAGGTGCAGAACCGTGTCATCACAACCCTGGAGCGCATCCGCACACAGCACGCCGGCGAGGTCATTGCCGCCTTCGCCCACGGCGACGTCCTGCGCACCAGCATGGCCTACTATCTGGGCACGCCGCTCGATCTCTTCCAGCGCATCCAGATCAGTACTGCTTCCATCAGCCTCGTCGCCTTCCATCGTTTCGGGCCAAGCATCCTGGCCATGAATGACAGCGGCGGTCTCCCTGTGATAAAGTTAGAAAGAGAAGACTGAGTCCTATTTGATGCGAACGGGTCCCTTCAGCTGCACCATGGGACGACAGGCATCCTGCTGGCACATACTACAGACGCCAGCCACTGCACACGTTTCCGATCACCGGCCACCGGAATATGGAATCACAGTTTACCTTCGACTTCAATCCAGTTAGCGCTATCGTTGCCGACGCCGTCGGGCGCCCCGGTAAGCGTACCTTCTTTCTGCAGGCCCGCCAGGACGCCGACATGGCCACCCTCATCATGGAGAAAGAGCAGGTGGCCGCCCTCGCAACCTCCATTCTGCAACTGCTGGAGGAGCTGGAAAAGGAACGCGCCGACCTGCCGGCCGTCGAAGAAGAGACCGCCGTCCCCAGTCTGCGCGAACCGCTGGAGCCGGCCTTTCGCGTCGGACAGCTCGGCCTGGGTTACGATGAACGGCAGGACCTCATGGTCCTCATCGCACAGGCCGTTCCCGACCCCGCCGAAGGAGAGCCGGACCCGCCGGCCGGGCCGCCCAGTCCCGAATCGGTCGAAGACCAGGGCGACGATCCCAAGGCCCGCTTCTATGCAACGCGGGCACAGATGCGCTCCTTGAGCGAACATGCCCTGCAGGTCGTGGCCGCCGGCCGGCCGGACTGCCCCCTGTGTGGGCGCGTCATCGAGCCGGAAGGGCACTTCTGCCCGCGCACGAACGGCCACGCATTTCCGCTGTCAATTTAACTTGCGCCACTTACTTGCACTCTAACTCTGCCGCACGCCCTGTCGCGCCGCACACAGCGCCGGCACCAACTGCACTACCGGTAGCATCCAGCTTGCCGCCACAATGGACAACGAGAAGACGGTCGAACAGCGGGTGCACAGTCATGACAACAGCCGCGAAGTGGATGGCGGCCCGGCCGCGACCGCGGACAGAGAAATTCTGAGCGCGCTGGCTGAAGGGAGAATCGAAGAGAAAGGTCTCCTGCCCTACAGCTCCAACTACGCCTTTCTGGCTACCGTACATCACCACCAGCACGAGATCCCAGCCGTCTACAAACCGCGCCGCGGCGAAAATCCGCTCTGGGACTTCCCATCCGGCACACTCTGCCAGCGCGAAACCGCCGCCTTTGTCGTCAGCGAAGCCCTCGGGTGGCGCCTCGTGCCCCCCACCGTCCTGCGCGACGGACCGCGCGGGCCCGGCAGCATCCAGTTCTTCATCGAGTGTGACCCCGACATACACTACTTCAATATGCGCGAGGACGCCCGCTATGCCCCAGCCTTGCGCCGCCTCACACTCTTCGACTATCTCATCAACAACGCCGACCGCAAGGCCGGCCACTGCCTCTATGGACATCACCGCCGGTTTTCTGTCGACGGCGGGTGGGGCAAACCGGCGCGCGCGCATATGTGGGCCATCGACCACGGCATCTGCTTCCATCATCAGTACAAGCTGCGCACCGTTATCTGGGAGTTTGCCGGCGAAACCATCGAGGAAGGCCTGCTCGCCGACCTGGCGTCGCTTCAGCGTCTCGTCGACAACGGCCCCGTGCACAGCACACTCGGCCTGCTTCTCAGCCCGCCTGAACTGGATGCCCTGCGCCGCCGCATCCGCGAGCTGCTCTCTTCCCGCCACTATCCATCGCCGCCCGTTCACCAGCGAAACTATCCCTGGCCGCCCATATAACGGCAGCGGCCGGTAACCTTTACCAGTGGCCGGCGAAGCCCACGAGCCACTGAACACCGACCAGCGGTCACTGGACACAAGCTATGAAAGCCGTAGTCATGGCCGGCGGTGAAGGCTCCCGCCTGCGTCCCCTGACGATTGGGCGTCCCAAGCCGATGGTCCCCCTTGTCGACAAACCGGTCCTCGGTCATATCCTTGAGCTGCTCAAATACCACGGCATTACCGAGATCGTCATCACGCTCCAGTATCTCCCCTCCGTGATCCAGGACTTCTACGGCGACGGCAGCACCCTCGGTCTCAATATCACCTATGTCGTCGAGGAGATGCCTCTCGGCACCGCCGGCGGTGTCAAGAACGCCGCCGCCCACCTCAACGACACCTTTCTCGTGATCAGCGGCGACGCTCTGACCGACTTCAACCTCCAGGCCGCCGTCCAACACCATCTCACCGTCGGCGCTCTCGCCACGCTCGCCGTCTATTCCGTTCCCAACCCTCTCGAATACGGCGCAGTCGTCAGCGACGAAAACGGCAATATCACCCAGTTCCTCGAAAAACCGGACTGGAGCGCCGTCCGCTCCGACCGGGTGAACACCGGCATCTACGTGCTCGAACCGGCCGTGTTGGACTTCATCCCTGACGACGTCGCCTACGACTTTTCCACCGAACTTTTCCCCGACCTTCTGCAGCGGGAGCAGCGGCTGCAGGCCTACGTGGCCGAGGGCTACTGGTGTGACGTCGGCACCATCGGCGAGTACATGCGCGCCAGCGCCGACCTGATCAGCGGTAAAGTCTGGCTGCCCCAACCCATGGGCGAAGCAGTGGCGTCCGCGGCCTTCCCCACGTCCGGTCCTGACGCCGCCGCCGGCGGAACTGCGCCCCTGTTCGAAGACACGCGCCCGCGCGGCGAACTGATCCTGGGCGCCGATGTGGAAATTGCCGCCGACGCACGCATTATCGGGCCGGTCTATCTCGGCAACGCTGTCAAAGTCAAGGAGGGCGTGACGATCCAGGGGCCGTGCGTGGTCCGCGACTACACCATCATCGACCGCTATAGCCGTTTGGAGAACTGCGTCGTCTGGCGCAACACCTATATAGGGGAGACCTGCGAGCTATTGGGCGCGATCGTCTGCCGCCAGTGCAGTCTCAAGAGCGGCACCATCGCCTATGAGGACGTCGTCATCGGCGACAACTGTGTGCTGGACGAGAACTGTGTCGTCCATCCCGACGTGAAACTGTGGCCGAACAAGCGCATCGAGCCGGGCGCGGTCGTGCGCGAAAGCATTATCTGGGGCAGCCGCGGCCGCCGTTCTCTCTTCGGCGGAGCCGGCGTCAGCGGCGTTGTCAACGTTGACATCACGCCCGAATTCGCCGCCAAGCTCGGCAGCAGCCTCGGCGCCAACCTCCCGCGCGGCAGCTACGTCGTCATCAACCGCGACTCGCACCGCAGCTCCCGCATGCTCATACGCGCCCTCATGAGCGGCCTGTCCAGCGCCGGCGTCGACGTCTGGGATCTCGGCGAGGTGCCTGTGCCCGTCGCCCGTCATTTCGTGCGCACGCACGCCTCCGCCGCCGCCGGCGTGCACGTCCGCCTCAGCCCCCTCGACCAGCGCGTCGTCGACATCCGTTTCATGAACAACCAGGGCCTCGATCAGAGCCGGGCCTCCGAACGTTCCGTCGAACGCAGCTTCTCCCGCGAAGACTTCCGCCGCGCCTTTCTCGATGAAGTCGGTCAGATCGACTATCCTGCCGACCCCACGGAAGGCTACATCGAGAGCTTTCTCGCCTCGGTCGACCAGGACCGCATCCGCGCCACCGCCCCCCACGTCCAGCCTCAGATCGTCGTCGACACCTCGCACGGCCTCTGCGGCGATACGCTGTCCACCATCCTCAACCTCCTCGAAGTCGACTATCTGCCCCTGAATGGGCCAATGATGGGCGCGCTGCGCGATCAGTTCCGCCATCAACTTCAGCACATGGCCAAAATCATGGGCGTCCTCACCGCCGGTGTCGGCGTAAAACTCGATGTAGATGGCGAAAGGGTCTTTCTTATCGACGAGAGGGGTGTCGTCCTCGACGACCTGACGGCCGCCTTACTCCTCCTGGAACTGGCCATGTACGCCAATCCCGGTGCCGCGGTCGCCCTGCCCGCAGTGTTGCCGCGGGCCTTCGAGACCGTCGTCGACCGCTACGGCGGACAGATCGTCGTCACGCAGAACGATCTGCGCGAACTGATGCGGGCGGCGGGCGAGAATGTGCTCTTTGCCACCGACGGGGCAGGCCACTTCATCTTCCCCGATCTGCAGCCGGTCCCCGATGGACTGCTGGCGACCGTGCGGCTGCTCGAATACCTCGGCCTGCGGCAGGCGCCGGTCAGCGAAATCGTCGCCGACCTGCCCCATTTCTTTATGGCGCACCATCGCGTGGACTGCCCGTGGGAAGCAAAAGGAACGGTCATGCGCCTGCTGAATCAGAGCTACCAGGGGGACGGCGTCGTCACGATCGATGGCCTCAAAATCCACTTCGGCGCCGAGGAGTGGGTCCACATCGGCCCCAACCCCGAGCAGCCCCTCTTCGAAATACGCGCCGAAGCCGCCGACCCGGAACGGGCCACCGCCCTGGTCAAGGAGCACGGTGATCAACTCCTGCAATGGATTGTAGCCACTGAAGTCTGAAACGCCGGCGCTGACCGCAGAGGGGGCGGGAGGCACGCGCCCTATTCGTCCTGCCTCAATCCCGGGACGAACGCGTAATACAAATAGGGGCCGGCGCTTGCACTGTCGCTGGGTGCACTGCCGCTGGGTGCACTGCCGCTGAGCGAACCGTCGCTGGATGCACTGCCGCTCGTTGAACCGCCGTTCGATGAACCGTTGTCGGATGAGCTGCCGTCCGATGAACTGCCGCTGCGCACCCAAACGCGCAGCCGCTGGCTGCTCGAATAGTTGCCGGCATTGTCCTTGGCCCAGTAGCGCACATTGTGAACGCCGTCCTCCGCAATCGTGAACGGCTCGCTGTACACTTCGACCGCCCCGTCGTTGATGACATAGGCGATACCCCAGACGCCGCTGGTGGCGTCTTCCGCGGTCAGGGTGACCTGGACCGTCCCGCTGAACAGCCCGCGCGCGCTGACAGAGGGCGTAGCCGAAGCATTCTGCTGTCCGGTAGAGCTTTCGCCGCCCCCATCCCCTCCGTTCGTGCTGTCTGGTACCACCTGCACGGCCTGGGCCTGAACAGTCGGCGCCGTCCGGTCGATGCGCAACTCGCCGGCACTGCTTTCCCCCTGCAACCCCGATCTATCCTTGGCCCTAAAACGCACAGTGTAGGTGCCGTCGGCAAGGTCGTTCAGCGACGCCGACAGCTTCTGCGCGGCCAGCGGGTCGTTGGGCAGGCTGAAAACCGCGGACTTCTCCTCGTCGCCCAGCAGCAACCGTCCGCTCGTCGAGTCCAACCCGCTGCTGAAGTCCTGCACAGGGACCGATATCAGGACAGGCAGTCTTGTCCACCAACCCTGCACGTGCTCTATATCGCCGAACACAGGCGGCTGTTCGCTGCCAAACTCGATCTGCTTGGTGACGACCGGGCTGGCATTTCTGGCGCCGTCGAACGCGATCGCCGAAACCGTCGAAACCCCGCTGTTGGGAAGCGCCCAATCGATCTTCCTCTTCGACGATATGTTCTGCAGCTGCCACAGCTGCACCCGGTCCAGGGCCAGGTCCACGTCTCCGAACCATTTCACCCGGAACTCGATCCCTTCAATCGGGTTGAACGGATGAAAATCGACCGGGATCTCGACGTATTCGTTCGCGTTTGCGAAATCGCTCGCCCAGATGTCGCGCAACCCCAGGATTACAGTTCCGCCCTTGTCGGTCACATCCAGATGGGCGATCGGCTGGTCCGGCAGCACGTTGTCGTCATCGTCGTCGTCAGGTTCACCGCGGCGCAGCCGGAACAGGACGCGATAGGTGGCGTCGTGGGGGATGCCGGTTGCGTATGGGCCGTACCACCAGCCCAACTCGTGGTCGTCGGCGCGCGCCTCCATGGCCCGGTTGCCGTCGGCCGCGGCATCGTCAACAGCCTCCCCGGTGGTCTTGTAGAGGTCTTCCCCCTGCCACGTCCAGCTGTTGCTGAGGCCGATGACCGCATCCTTCTCCGGGACGGCGAGCGTAAGCGTGGCCCGCTGCACCTCCACCGCTGACGGCGCCTCGAATGTCGGCGCAGAAGGCGGGTCCCAGTCCACCTGCAGCACCTTCTGCTCCTGCAGCTCGTTGCTGAGCGTCAGGGAGGCCGTGATCCTGCTACCGCTCGTAATATCGGAACTGCGCAGCCAGACGCCGCGGACCGGCAGCGAGTCCGGGCCCGGGTCAAGGTCGACTGCGCCCGACAATGGCGCCGCCGGCACCAGCGCGTCCCAGCGCAGACCGCCGCTCGGGAAATAGCCCTTCAGCGACAGGCCGATAATCCCGCCGATCGCCTGCGTCGGCTGGCTGGCATTCTGCAAGGTGACGTCCGTGTAATAATGGCCGAGAATCTGGCGATAGGTCTGGCCGGCATTGCCCCGCCGCGCCGCGCCCCACTGGCTCAGCCCGTATCCGTGTCCCCAGCGTTTTTCCCCGAGACCCGTCTCGTCCGCCACCGCCTTCAGATAGGCAACCGCCGTGTTTGTCAGCGTCGGATGACTGTTCTTGGCGCTGTACATGGCGATAATCGGCGCCCTCGTGCTGTCGCCCGCGTAGGCCAGGTACTGGCCCGCCGTCTTGCTGACCGCCGCATCCGTCGAAGCGAAGCGATTGTTGCACATCATCTGGAAATTGGCCCAGTCGGTCACGTCATAGTAGCGCCGGTTGCGCCGGATCTGGTACCAGGCATACGTGCGCGTGGCGATGGCCTGCGCCGCCAGCGCCTCCGCTGACCAGGAAATGGGAACCTCCGCGGGAACGGAGCGGGCCACATACTCCTCAAACGGGATCACGTCCACCTGCCAGTCCGGAACGCTTCGGCAGTTGTTCTCCGGATGGTGGGCCACCCGGATCGTCGCCGGGTAGGTCAGCGTCGCAGCCTCCACCTCCGCCGCTTCCAAATCAGCGGGGTTGTCGTCCGGCTGCAGGCTGTCCTCGCGTATGATCGACCTGTCAGTGGCGTCGTATAGCGCCGAGCGAATCCCGTTGGCCTCCAGCTGATCGAACCGCAGCCGGTTGCTGCGTCCCGTCTGCCAGCGTGGGTTGTGGCCGGGAATGCGCTCGCGCACGCGCCCCGTGGCCCGCTCGATCACATAGATCTCCGCCAGGCCCACCGTCTCCGTTCCCGTCGGCACCACCGTTATCGCCATCAGCGTGCCGTCAGGACTGATCCGGGGCCTGCCGAAGTGGGAACCGGAGCGTTCCAACACGACTTGCCCGTCTATGGATAGTGTCTGTAAGGTGGGCGACCCGGAGAGCCTTATGTCGCCCAGCGGCCCGTCACCATCAACATTCTGGGGAGAAAGCGCCAGCCATGGCGTCACCCGCGGAACGATTACGTCGAAAAATACACCGAGTAGCGCTATGATGACGCCGGCGACGAGGAGGCGGCGTAATGGAGTTCCTGTCAGCATGAATGCAGCGGTTGGTGACCTGTCGTTGGCGTCCGAAATCGGTTGATGGTGTCCAAATCCGTTTGCTCTACACCAACTACCAATCTTTATTGTAACAGGAACGCAATAATTCCTGCATTTGGCTTCGCGGCAACGTGGGGGGTACAATCGCAGAGGTGAGGGTATCCATTCCGATGTGCCCCCTCAACTTCGGGCCGCCGGACATCCCAGTCCCGTGACGGGCGGCGGACTTGTCAGAGATCAATTGGGTGAACGATCACTTCCGCTTCCCGATCTTATCCACCTCTCCACTGGAAACGCATAATCTCGGCGAACTGCTGGGGCGGGCGATTCGTTTTCCGCAACGGCCAGACACCGGCGAGCGGCCGCAAACCACCGGCGCCCTGATCGGTCTCGTTGGCGAACTGGGCGCCGGCAAGACGACCTTTGCCCAAGGTCTGGCTAGGGGACTGGACGTGCACGCGCGCATCACCAGCCCCACTTTTACCCTGATCAACGAATATACCTCCACCTCACAAGACCTGCGCCTGTTCCACGTGGATAGTTACCGGCTGGCCGGCGACAGCGAATCCCGGGCCGGCGAAATCTACGGATTGGGCATGGATGAAATTCTTGACCTCCTCGATGAGGAGTCACCCAACGACCCCCCGCGCCCGCCCAACCCTGCCCCCATCCGCCACGTCGTCGTGATCGAATGGGCTGACCGCCTCAACGACCTGCTGCCGGCCGACCGCCTGATGGTCCGCTTCGCCAGCGGCCCGGACGGGCAATCTTCAGTGGTCACCGACCAAATGCGGCTGGCCCATGATGTAACCGGCGGCCGAACGCACATGGTGGACGGCAACGGTTCCCAGCGGACGCTGTCCTTCTGCGCGACCGGCCCCCATAGCGGTGCTCTGTTGGCGGAGATGCGGACGGCCATCGACCCTGTCCAGCGGCAAGATGCCATCCGTTGAAAGCGAACTCTTGGTGTGGAGGCGCCGATGGGGTCCGATAGCAGCCAGGTACGGCACTGGATGACGCCGAATCCGCATACCTGCCACAAAGAGGACTCCCTGGCGGACGCCCGCGACCTCATGGCCGAGCATCGCTGCCGCCGGCTGCCCGTCGTGGACGACAACGGCCATCTGACCGGCATCGTCAGCTTCGGTGATCTGCGCCAGGCCGCCCCGTCCAGCGTCACCACGCTCAGCCTGTTCGAAATCAACTATTTCTGGGCGAAGCTGCCTGTAAGCGATGCCATGACCGCCGATCCGGTGACCGTGGCGCCGGACAGCTCGATCGATGTCGCCTGCCGCCTGATGCTGGATTACAGAATCGGCGGGCTGCCCGTGGTTGAGGAACGTAAAGTCGTCGGAATCTTCACCACGACCGACGTCTTGCAGTTTATCGTCGCCAACTCTTCCTAGAATCGCTTCTGGTTCGTAGCCATACCTGCCGGTACCCGCACAATGGAGTCTCCAATGCACCTCATTCTGGTAAGCGAAATCATGAGCGCGCCGGTGATTACGATCGATCCCGACGCCTTGGCCGTGGATGCCGCGGGGTTGATGGAAGAAAACAATGTGCGCCGCATCATCGTGATCGACCAGGACGGCTACATGTGCGGTATCGTCACCGACGCCGATGTGCTGGAAGCAGAGACCGCCGAAAGCGTCGCCAGCCGCTACGACCCGGGCCTTGACGAAGTGTGGCTGACCGTGCGCGATGTGATGACCGCCGACGTCATCGCAATCGCGCCGGAAGCCGCGCTCGGCCAGCTGGTCGAGAAGATGATGGCGACCAAGATCGGCGGCATTCCCGTGGTCCAGTCGGCAGACGCCGGCGGCGGGAAACTCCTGCCCATCGGCATCGTCACCGAGACCGACATCTTCCGCCTCATCAGTGAAGCCTGGCGCGCCGACGAAGCGTCGAAAACCAGCGATCAATAGGCGAATTACATACCTTGCTGGGGCTCATATAACGTAGTAGCCAAACCAGAGAAATTCCCGGATGCGGCATTCCCCATAAGGAATGCTTTCCCCAAAACGAGGACAAGCAGGTTCGAAGTCAGAATTCCGACGATTGTTCGGAGATATGACCCTCCCACAGGCTATTCATCTCCGCACAGCGTTCCAGCAGCGGATCCAATCGGCCTACGTCCTCCACACGGCCTGACTTCAGCACAATGATCTGATCCGCCCGTCGCAGTAGAGGACGCCGATGGGAGACCACCAGATAGGTCGCGTCCCGCCGCGCAAAGAGCCGCTCCCACAGCAACTGCTCGGTCTCCACGTCCAGCGCGCTGGACAGATCGTCGCACACCAGCAGTTCGGCATGACGGATGAACATACGCGCCGCCGCGGCCCGCTGTCTCTGGCCGCCGGACAGCTTCACGCCCCGCGGACCCACCACCGTCTCCAGTCCATTCTCAAGCTGCGCCAGATCCGGCTCCAGCGCCGCTGCCCGAACCGCTTGGGCCAACTTCGCATCGTTCGCGTCGAGGCCGAGAAGGATATTCTCCCGCAACGATTCGCTGAACAGAGTCGGCGTCTGCGAGATGTATGCGCTCACCGGCGGCACAAAGAAAGATGCCGCTTCGTCCACAAGGCGTCCATTCCAGTGAATTTCGCCGGAATCGGCCGGCAGCAGCCCCAGCAGGACCCGCAGCAACGTCGACTTGCCCGCGCCAATCCGGCCTGTCACGACCGTGAAACTGCCCCGCTCAAGACGCAGATCGACATCGACGATACCCTTCTCCGACCCGGGAAATCGATAGGTCAGGCCAGTGGCGGAAAGGCCCTGCAGAAAATCTGCTTCGGCAGGAGAAGCGTCGCGGGCGGAAGGAAACGCACCGCTCAGATAGATTGGCGTTTTGCGCACCAGGGTGGAGGCCGGCGCACCCCGCAGTAGGCGGTCCATGCGCCCGATCGAGACACCTGCCTGCTTCCAACGAGCGATAAATACCCCAACTGTGGAGATCATTACGATGGCGAAATCCAGATAGTAGGCAAACAGGGAAAAATCGCCAATCGTAAACGACCCTTCCCGCAGCGCGGCGCCAGCCAGCAACAGAATCAGACCCAGACCAATACTGGCGAAATGGTTATAGGTCGAATCGAGAATCTCATTGAACAGTCGATCGCGCAGGGCGTTCTTACGGCGGTTTTCATTCAACTCTTCAAAGTGTGCAAGCACACTCTCTTCCGCTGTAGCCACCTGCACCCCCTGCACGTTCTCAAACATCTCACCGATGAAGCCGGTCACATTGCCGGCGGAAGTTCGGCTGGCCTCACGGTATTGCTGGACTCTAAGCCTTGTCATATTGGCCACGGCTACGACAAGAAGCATTGGCAGGAAGGCGAACGCGGTGACGCGCAGATTGATGCGCGCCATGGTGAACAGCGCCACGACCCCAAATGTGCCCGTCGCCAGCAAGAAAAGCGCCCAGACCGTATAGTTGCCAACCTCTTCTGCATCCTCGCGGAAGCGGCTAATCGCCTCGCCGGTCGAACTGGGCAACGAACGCGCGCCCGGCATACTCAAAATGTGCTCCAACAGGTTCTTGCGCATGGTGGCCGCGGTACTGAACGTCCAGCGAAAGAAGACGTACATATCGGTAAATATCAGGCAATTGCGCAGGACGGCCACCGCCAGCAACAGCGCAGCCCACGCGTTCGGCCCCCATGCGAGCGGCGCCGAACCCGTCAGCGAATCAAAAAAGAAGCGAATCAACAACCCAACCACCTGAAAGATGCCGACAAAGACGACAATCCGTAGCGCTGCCGTGAGTGAATACAGGCCGGGAAAACAGCGAATCAGGCCCATCCAGGTACTGACCACCGAGAGAGGTGGACGTTCTGAGTTCTGTGTCATGCCTCTAACCCCTGCGCACCCAACTGCAAAAGGTGATGGTAGCGGGAAGAAGGATCCGAGGCCAGCACGCTGCGGTCGCCCTGCTCCCGGATCCGTCCGTTTTCCAGGATCAGAATTCTGTCGGCCCGCTGAACCGTAGAAAGCCGGTGCGCGATGAGAATGCCCGTCCGGTTGGTGAGCAGTCGATCGACTGCGCTTTCGAGATAAGCGTCCGTTGCCGGGTCCAGGCGCGAAGAAGCTTCGTCAAGTACGACTACCCCTGGATCCCGCAGAAAGATGCGGGTGAAGGCCACGAGCTGCGCTTCGCCGGCAGACAGCCCGCCGCTGCCGACCTGCAACGGCGCGTCCAAACTCTCGCCCAGTGAGGCATACCACGGGGCAAGCCCCAGTTCGTTGATGGCCTCCCTGATGCGCACGTCGGGCACCGACCTGTCAAAGAAGGTCAGATTGTCCCGAATCGAGGCTTCAAACAGCTGTACGTCTTGGGTGACCACCCCCACCTGGGAGCGCAGTCTGCGTAGAGGCCACAGGCGCACATCCCGCCCCGCCACCAGCACACAACCTCTGTCCACGTCATACAATCGCAGCAACAGGCGCGCCAAACTCGTCTTGCCGCTGCCCGTACGCCCCAACAGCCCTAACACCTCGTTTGGCTCCAACCGCAACTGAAAATCGTCCAGCGCGAACCTCTCATCTTCAGACCTTCTCTCCTCCGGCGGCGCATCGGTCGGATAAGCAAAATGCACCCGCTTGAACTCCACAGACAGGGCGCCTGCAGGCCCGGCGCGATCGCCCCCTGCCGAAGAGGCTGCGCCCACTGCGGCTGCCGGTGCCTCTGCCAGACGACTTTCAGTCTCAAACAACTCTTGTACGCGGGCGACGCCGGCCCCGGCCCGTTGAAACTGCTCAAACTCCTGAGCGATTCGCTGAACTGGCTGTGAGATCAGGTTAGTGTAATGGAAGATCAGGTAGACCGTTCCTATGGTGAGGGCGCCGCTCAAAAAGAGAGAGGCGCCGACGACAAAGGCGACTGCATTCCCCACCGAGAAGAGAAGCCAGGCGACGTTGATCATCGAAAATCCCAGCAGTTCCGCTCGCACCGTCGTCTGCCAGAATGTTCGCAAAAGCTGATGAAACCGGTAGAGCGTAAAGACGCGCGCATTGCTGGCGCGGATGTCCTCCGTGCCAGCCAGTCGTTCTTCGACAAAGCCGAAGAAACGGGCGCTGGCCTCGCGCGATCGCTGCCAAAACGGCACAGCGAGGTTGCGCAGACGTAACAGCACAAACAGCGTGATCACAATGAATAGGCCTATCGCCGCGCCGACCCGCAGATCTTCGCGGAACAGCACCGCCATCACGCCAATCAGCAGAAGGCAGTTGCCGAGGATCTGTACGACAAACTGGGAGAAAAAGCGGGCCATCGCATTGATGTCGCCGTCAATGCGCTCTATCATTTCGCCGGGCGTATGCTGCTGGTGGAACGAGAGATCCAGGCGCAGGCAGTGCCGCGCCAGGTCCCGTCGCAGAGCGTTGGTCGCTCGCCAACCTACATTTTCCGCCAGGACGGTACTGCCTACCGCCGCCATCTGCTGAACGACGGCAATGGCAATGAACAAAAACGCCAGGCGCGTGAGAAGGTCAACCGATCCACCGGCCAGCGCCGAATCCAGCAAACGACGCATGATCAGGGGGTTGATAAGTTGAAGGAGTAAGTTGGCGCAAAGGACAGACAGAAGCAGGAGCGTCTGTCCGAATTGCGGGCGCAGGTACCTGATCAGCAGACGCAGGTAGATTTGAGCGGACGGACGCATCGCGGTCCTCCAGGGGGATACAGAGGATGGTCAGAGTGACCTGACCCCGATGTTTGTACCACAGGTTTTGTTAGTCCGGCAAGGACTGGGGCAGGTCGCCTGGTGACCTGCCCCCCAAAAACTGGTCCAGTTACTATGTTAGAATTGGGCCGTAGAGAGGGGGAGATATGGCTAGGAGGAGACATACGCCGGAGCAGATAATCAAAAAGCTCAGAGAGGCTGAGGTGGCGATAGCCGAGGGCGGCACAGTCGCACAGGCTGCCCGTCGGATAGGCGTGACCGAGCAGACCTTCTATCGGTGGCGCAGCGAGTACGGGGGTCTGAGGATCGACCAGGCTAGGCGCCTGAAGCGTCTGGAGTTGGAGAACAGCCGCCTGAAGAGAGCGGTGGCGGAGCTGACGCTGGACAACCAGATACTGCGGGAGGCGTCTGAGGGAAACTTCTGAGTCCTTCACGTCGTCGCCAGTGTGTTGACCACGTGAAGGCTCTCTTTGGGGTCTCGGAGCGACGCGCCTGCAGGGTGCTGGGCCATCCTCGCTCCACACAGCGATACAAGCCGGTCCTCGTGGACGATGAGAAGGCGCTGCCCGAGGAGATTGTGGAACTGGCCGGTCAGTTCGGCCGGTACGGCTACCGCAGGATCACCGCCCTTCTGAGGCATCGTGGCTGGCATGTGAACCACAAACGTGTGGAGAGGATATGGCGACGTGAAGGGCTGAAGGTGCCGGCGAAGCAGCCGAAGAGAGGGCGTCTGTGGTTCAATGACGGTTCGTGTGTGCGTTGGCGGCCTGCGTGGAAGGACCATGTGTGGGCCTACGACTTCGTGTACCTGAGGCTCCATGACGGCACAGGAGTGCGGTTGCTGACCGTCATCGACGAATACAGCAGGGAGTGTCTGGCGCTCCGGGCTGCGCGCAGCATACGGTCTGCCGATGTGATAGAGGAGTTGGCCGAATTGATGGTGACGAGAGGCGTGCCCGACCATATTCGCTCGGACAACGGGCCGGAGTTTACGGCCCAGGCTGTGCGTGAGTGGCTTGGGCGGGTGGGAGCCAGGACGCTCTACATTGAGCCTGGGTCGCCGTGGGAGAACGGCTACATCGAGAGTTTCAACGGCAAGTTGAGGGACGAGTTGCTGGACAGAGAGGTCTTCTATACCTTGCTGGAGGTGCGTGTGCTGACGGAGCGCTACAGGCGGACATACAACCGGATCAGACCGCACAGCTCTCTGGGCTACCGGCCGCCGGCCCCTGAGACCCTCTTGCCGGCCGACCCTGTCCCCGTGCCTGTCGGACTAACATAAAGGGTGGTACAAACATCGGGAGCAGGTCAACCACATTCCCAAACGGGATCTTGGTGGAATCATCTTATGCAGACGGGAAGCCATACATCTTCTTTGTCAGAGATGGGAAGGCAGAAATGTTGGATTCGCCTACCCCACCCGACCCGCAATGTTTGCCTGACCACGCAGGTCGCCCTTTAGCAATATGTCCTAATGGCGATGTTCATATGTTCGGCGCGCCGTCCTATGAGATGATTCCGCTGGCGGACGGGGGAGTTATGGTTGTGTCATCCTATGCCGATGGCAAGCCATATGTCTTCATTCTGCGGGGCGATGAAGTCGAAATCGTACAGTGGTAGATACCGACACAATGACAACACTTGATCGCCCGCACATCAATAAAGATTGGGGCGGTCCGAAAACCCGGATTTGACTTTGGCATTGGGGGGAGTTAGAGAGGCACGGTACGCTATACAAAGTGTCAAAGCTAGGCTGTCCTGCCGTGCCGGGCCAAACCTCGCCCCACACCGCCAAAACCTGCCTGACCATACCACGGCTTGAATGCCGCGCCATGAGCCAGCGAGTTTTCGCTCGCTGGCTTTTTCATTCAAACACGCTCGAAACTCCCTTGTTAAATCGTCAGATCATTCCTTCGCATCTGTCCCCAAAACGCATGTATGGTAGCGTGATTGATTACCACGTCAGATCGAATTATGAAGTGGGCCCCAAAAACTGGACCACAAGCTAAGGTGTATAATGGAGTAATTCACCGAGCCTGTGGAGGGGCAGAACGATGGTCAAGAAACGGCGGCGACACACGGCGGCCTTCAAGTTCCGGGTTGCGCTGGAAGCGCT
>JAJEDI010000031.1 GCA_022821585.1 Caldilineaceae bacterium | reverse complement strand
GGCGGACTTACAACCGGATCAGACCACACAGTTCTCTGGGCTACCGGCCGCCAGCGCCTGAGGCCCTCTTGCCTGCCGAACCTGTCCCCGTGCCTGCCGGACTAACATAACGGGTGGTACAAACGTCGGGGGCAGGTCACTTTTTCATTGTTGTCTTGGGGCATAAAGACCAACCGCGATCACTGGACCTACAGCTTTGACCGCAGGCAACTCCACCGCAATATTCAGACCATGGCTGCGACTTATGAACAACGGCGGCAATCTGTGTTGAAAGGTGAGAAGACTGTTGAGAAAGCTGGTCGTAATGACACGCCAACAGATATCAAATGGACCTATAGTTTACGCGACCGGCTCAGTCGGTATGAAGTCGTAGAACTGAAAAATGGCAATTTCAGGCAAAGTATGTACCGGCCTTTCTGTAAACAAAACGTCTATCTTGATTCCCAATTCGTTGACCATCTCTCCCAAATTCTCTCCTTATTTCCCACCCTTGACACTCCAAATCAGGTCATTGGGACTACCGGGAGAGGTGAAACAGTAGAATTCTCAACACTTATGACTGATACCGTCCCCAATATACATTTGGTAGCCAGTGCACAATGGTTCGCTCGCTGGCGTTACGAAGTGCATGACTTAAACAGTCCAGATGCATGGGTTCGGATCCAAGATGAGGTCGTGGATGATGTGCCCGGCTTACGGCGCGTGGACAATATCACAAACTGGTGCCTGCAGCAGTTTCGGTTTCAATATCCTAGTCAACTGATTACCAAGGACGACATCTGGCACTATCTTTACGGTATCCTTCACGCCCCTGACTATCGGACGAAGTATCGTCCAGACCTGTCCAAAGACTTGCCCCGCATCCCCTTCGCTCCAGACTTCGGCGCGTTCCGGGATGCCGGCGCAGATCTGGCAGCCCGGCACTTGGGTTATGAGACCGGTCCACAATATAAGTTGATTGTGCAAATTGATCATGCTCCCAACCCCTATCAGTTGGACACGAGTCCCATGAAGTGGGGCGGGACACGGAAGGAGCCGGATCGGTCGGTGTTGCATGTCACGCCATTCGTCACACTTCACAACATCCCCGCCGCGGCGCACGGCTACGTGGTCAACGGGCGCACACCACTCGAATGGGCAATAGATCGGCTGCGTATCCGCAAGGACAAGGAAAGCGGCATCGTCAATGACCCCAACGCTTGGTTCGCCGAGAACCCGGCCGAGTTGGTAGCCCACCTTGAACGCTTGGTGTACGTAAGTGTGGAAACAGTGCGTATTGTGGATGGGCTACCCCCTGCATTGGGGGATTAAGGACCATTGTGTCGGCCAAGGCGCTTCTCCCAAACTGCCTTCCATGTGAAAGCTGCTCCGATGCTTCTTCGTTGACCGCAAGCATTCGAAAGATTGATCCACCGAACACAAGGCACAAAGTCCTTAGAGGCATTTTCTACTTCGCCGTATAGGAGTATTTTCTGTACACACGAAGTTGGCTAGAACGCGCAGGTATTCGCGACTCTTCAAAATGAGAACGTACTTCTTTTGTTTCTTCATCTCTATTTGGTGAAAGATATTGGAGAAATTCGTAGAAGCATTTACCTTCCTCATAGACTCGATCGCACACCACGCTATCCGCCGAAGAAACTGTATCATCGGGGATTGCTTTTGGTCTAAAACCCGCTGGTTGGGCAAGTTGATCTACATATTCGTATATCAAAGGATACTCATTCCCCATTGCGCCGAGTACCAAGATAACTGTACCCGGTTGAGCATCGTGAAGAATGTCAATAAGGTTTCTTTCAAGGCAGGTTACAGTGCCCATTTCAGTTAGAAAGTTGCTAAAGATAATCAGTCGGTATCGATGTAGCGACTGAGCTATGTCATTGGCTTCGTCCAACCCGTAAAAGGGATATAAAGTTGCGCTGCCAGCTTTATCATCATACTCGTCTTCCTTTTTTCTCAGAGTTTGAAGTCGCCTCCTGCGGTCGCTTGTCGGCATGATTTTTTTGAAATCCCCTAATGAGTGGGTCATGGCGAGTATGTTATCCGATTTCCGTAGCGATTGTTCATACACGATCTCGGCAAGAAGATGTCGCAAGTGATTTGTGTTGTCGTTGTTTTCGACACAAGTTATGCGTGCGGGCTGGCGCCATCTCTCATTTGCCGTCAATTCAGCAAACTTGGTCATGGCAGCATAAAAGTCGTGAACTGCAAACGCTGACGGGCCAGGGCCTGCCCCTACATCCAAAGCACGAACTCCGTAGCTCGCCATTGGCAGGCAATGCGCGTCCACAAGTTTCTCCAAGGCAACCCAAGTCCGTACATAGCGTTCTAGAAAGTATAGCCAAGCGTATGCAGAAGAAGCGCCTGGTTTCTTGTACGTAGCCTGGTCGTTTAGGCAATTCAGTACAGCTGGAACAGCATTCCAGACTTCAGCAGCGTCCTGGGCGGTACGGACTTGCCATAGAAACAATAGAGTCCTTAATGCCGTCGCCTGCCCATTAAACTTCCTTGTCAGGATCACTTTGCCTTCAATCCATTCGAGAAAGTTGGCCCCTTCATCTCGCAGAAAACCGGTCCACCCTCTATTGCGCGAATTCATTGTATGCATCCTCCAAACGCCAAGGTGTAATTGCTTAGCACCAAGGCACACCTGATGTGGATTCCTTCTTGAGAATTGTCCAGAATGTTCGCTATCTGGCAAGAAAGTGAGCAAGAAAAGGTGCCAATAACGGCTGTGGATATTTTGCAACCGATGCCATCAGTATGTGTTGTGTAACTGTGGGCAAGGCGTTCGATATTCAAGGTGCTCACGTACTGCAAGTCTTGGCTTCAAAATTGAATTCACGTTAGATCTTCCCATCCCCACGCCCAACTCCAGTTACCTCCTCATTCTGCCCGCATCCCAACCACCACTCGCGATCACCAGCCGGTAGCGCACCGTCAGCGTCTCCCCGGCCTCGAACTCATACACCTCGCCGAACATGAAGGCGAAGCTGGCGCAGGCGTACGGTGTCTGGCATACGAACCAACTGTTGGCATAGCGTCGACAGTCTGGGCCATCGTCTGTGAAACCTGTGCGCTATCTCCTGGCAACACGCCCATCTGATCCGTCTGGCATCTTCTGCAGGACCGCATAGTCTTTCGCAATGACTTCCCGGAAACTCTGGGAAATCTCCTGCCAGTCGAGCACGTCTACCTGAATCGGCAGGTCGGAGTCCTCGAACGCATCCTTCAGCCGGGCCAGTGTGTTGATGGAATGGAAAAAGGGCTTGGGCGACTCGGACTGGGGGTATGTCCGGGTCATAGAGGTAGCGGAAGAGCGTCACGGCCTCCCACTTCAGCTCCAGCGAGGCAAAGCCGGGCGTGCGGTGCCTGTGGGCGACGGTCTTTGTTTGCAGGCTTCTCGTCAGCCTTACCCTCCATTCCCGGCTGAAATAATTTCCTCAAAGTAACGCGCAATCCGATCCCGGTTACCGGTCAGGTTGGAAAACTGTCTTCCACAGACGTCACTGAAGCGGGCCAAAACATTCCCGCTGATCTTCCCTTGGTCTTCGAATATCGCCAATGAGTGAAACTTCCATCCCCACCCTTCAAGCTTCAGCAAAGCAACCGTAGCATCCCGCGTCGCTCTATTTCCATCCAAGGCATGGACGAACAACGGCCGAGACATTCCGTTGACATGACAATCCACCCGATACAACCGCTTAGGGTCTCTTTGCGGATCATGCCAATCAAAGGTAAGGCGATCTTCCGGTACGCTTTCCTTGCATAGGGCCCGAAAATCATCTCGGAAGGTAGTAAGAACACGCTCACGGGATAGATACGTTATATCTGTAATCTTCAGTAAAGCTTGTACAAATGAGTAAAGGGCGTCCCCGTACTGTCCATCGCGTACATCAATCAGGAGTTCCCCTTCGCAATCCTCGATTTGAAATACCGACAAGGCGTTATCTATGATCTTTTTGCGGTTGCCACGCCCCAAATCTTTTTCATCTAGCTCATATGTGAGCCGCATGTAGGTATTTGCTTCATCGGAGAGAACCCAACGCTCCCCGTCCTGCTGTTTGAGGACGATTGACAGATGGTCGCCGTCGTCAAAACGAAATGGCGTTAACACCTGATAGCGACCCTTCCCCTCAGCCATGAGTTCAACTTCCGAAGAGACCTTTTCCCTAAATTCGCGCTCAATCGTGTCCAGCAACATGACAAGGCTCCATTAGCAGAACAGACCCATCTGATCGGTTGGAGGCTCGACGAAATTCCCTTCCCTCAACATTAACTCGAATGCTTCGGAATAGTTACTGTACTCTGTCGTCACCTCCGCATACGTATCTTCATTGGCACCGATTCCCTGATAACGTTCGGTAGCCATGTGGATGTGATAGTCGTAGAAGGTCACTCCTTCAATGGGATTCGTATGTCTATGGCTCTTCCCGTTATAGCGACGCAAGCGAAACAATTGGGTGGATAGAGGGATGTGCACTGCCAAAATGACTGAAAAGTTGAAGAGATTGCGACTGTTCCGACGCAGAATTATGCGAAACTCATTTCCTAATTCGCCTGAAACGTCCAGATCAAATTCCTTATGCCCTCGCTTGTCGCGGAATCGAACCTGCGTGGGCCATTCGACTGGTAGAATTTTCCGTTCATGGAGCAGTTGACTGATTTCCTGGTCGGTGTAAATTATCGACATGCGAACCCACTAAATCGTTGACTGCTTTGAGCAATTATACGTCGTCACGAGCGTCCTCAAAAACATCCCCTCCCAATCTCGACCGCTCCGGATGCTCGGCCTGCTCTCCAATGCAGTTTCCGGCAGACGCCGCCCTTCGCATGTAACTCCTTAAGACTTTTGCTCGGTCTCTTGGCTCCTTGTCAAATCCCCAAACCGGCGCCGCTAGCCGGGCCGCGCCCGCACGCGGCCTCTACCAAACAAAGAGAAGGCAAGCCCCAGCCGCGCGCTTCGCACGCTGGCACTTGCCCCGCCAGAATCTGCCTTACCGCTTTGAGGTGGTTTGGGCTCAGGTCAATCACTGTGGGCATCCAGTTCCCGTCTCAGCCCCGCCACGCCTCTGCCGCGGCCTCGACCTGTGCCGCATCCCAATCGCCATTGGCGATCACCAGCCTATACCGCTGCGTAATCGTCTCCTCCGCCTCGAACTCATACACCTCGTCGAACATGAAGGCGAAGCTGGCGCAGGCGTAGGGCGTCTGGCGGATGAACCATTTGTTGGGGTAGCGTAGGTTGGCGGGATGGTCGAGGAAGGCGAGCGTTGACGCGTTGCCGTTGCCGTCGTGGCGGCCGGTGTAGGCCAGCCAGGGCGCGGCCTCGCCCATGGCATCTGCGCCTTCGTGCCCGGCGGCGGTGATGACCTCGCCGTTGTCGAAGGAGCGCGGGCCGCGCCAGAAGAGGCCGCCGTAGCCGGCCAGCGGACGGCCAGAGGTCGTGGGCGAGCCGATGTGCAGCGACTTGCCGCGCACATTGCGTAGGCTGGTCGTGAAGTCCAGCGCCCAGTAGCCGGCGTCCGGGTCGACGGTCTCCACGGCAATGCCCCGCGTCTCGTCGATCCAGTGCTCGCCGGCCTGCGTGATCCAGGAGAGCCTCTCCGTTGCGGCGAAGCGGTTGTCCTCCACCTCGATCGAATCCCAGCCGTCGTGGCGCTGGCTGCCGTTGTTGGGCAGTTCGACGTAGCCCTCGCCGTGGACGTAGCTGCCCCCGCCCCAGAAGTTCTGACCGTCCAGGTGGGCGATCGTCATCTGGATGCCCTTGTGCCAGACGTGGTCATGCGGGCGGTAGTTGGTGATAAGGTCGCCGGCCAGCGTGTTGACGGGGTGGAAGAACGGCTTGGGCGACTCGGACTGGGGCATGTCCGGGTCGTAGATGTAGCGGAAGAGCGTCACAGCCCCCCACTTCAACTCAAGCGAGGCGAAGCCGGGCGTGCGGTGACTGTGCGGCGCGGCTTTTTCGTTGCGGGTATGGGTAAGAGAAAGAGTCATGGGAGGTCAGTGGGTAGTGGTCGGTGGTTAGTGGACGGATGCTGGTGGGGGGTTATCAGGCTTCGTTGATAATTCTTTGAGTCCAGCACACGAGGGCAACCACAAGGGTTGCCCCTACGAACTGTCGAGCATTTCCTGCAGTCGTTGACGCGCCGCCTGCGGGTCGGCCTTGCCCTTGGTGGCGCGCATCATCTGGCCCATGAAGAAGCCGAACAGCTTCTTCTCACCGCTGCGGTAGCGGGCCAGCTCGTCCGGGTTGCTGTCGAAGGCTGCCTGCACGGCCGCGTCGATGACGTCCGTATTGCTGACCATCGCCAGCCCTTCGCGCTCGACGACGGCCTGCGGATCGTCGCCGCTACTGTACATCGACTCCAGCACCTTCTTGCCGGTGTTGGCGTTGATCTCGCGGGCGTCCACCATCTGCACCAGCGCGGCCAGCTGCTGCGGCTGCACGCGCGTATCGGCGATCTGCCGCAGGTCCTGGCCCTCACCGTCGGCATAGAGCAGGCGGAACAGCTCGTCTGTGATCCAGTTGGCCATGCGCTGCGGTTTGCCGTCCTCCTGGCCGTAGGCGGTTACGGCGGCCTCGAAGTAGTCGGCCACCGCCTTCTCGCCGGTGATAGCGCCGGCATCGGCCGGGCGCAGGGACCAATCCTGCCTGTAGCGCTGCTCCTTGGCGTCCGGCAGCTCGGGCAGCGTGCGCGCCGTCTCCTCCACCCACTGGCGGTCGACCACCAGCGGCGGCAGGTCCGGTTCGGGGAAGTAGCGGTAGTCCTCGCTGCTCTCCTTCGAGCGCTGCAGCACGGTGCGCTGGCGGTCTTCGTCCCAGCCCATATTCACCTGCTCGATCACGCCGCCGCGGTTCAGTACATCGGCCTGGCGCTCGGCCTCGTAGGCGATGGCGTTGCGCACCGCGCGCAGGCTGTTGAGGTTCTTGACCTCGACCTTGGTGCCGAATTCGCCGCGGGCGGCCTGCTCCGCCGTGCGCACGCTGATATTGGGCTCGCAGCGCAGCGCGCCCTCCTCCATGTTGCCGCTGTTGACGCCCAGGTAGCGCAAAATCGAGCGCAGCTTGGTCAGGAAGGCGTAGGCCTCGTCCGCGCTGGCGATGTCGGCCTCGGTGACGATCTCCATCAGCGGCATCCCGGCCCGGTTCAGGTCGACCAGCGTATGCAGCCCCGCATGCGTGTTCTTGCCCGTGTCCTCTTCCAGGTGGGCGCGGTGGATGCGGATGCGTTTGACGCCGCCGTCTGGCAGCTCGATCTCGATCCAGCCGTTGCGGCAGAGGGGCAGCTCGTACTGGGAGATCTGATAGCCCTTGGGCAGGTCCGGGTAATGGTAGTTCTTGCGTGCGAAGACCGCCGTCTCCGCGATCTCGCAGTTGAGCGCCAGCCCCGTGCGGATCGTCGCTTCGACCGCGGCGCGGTTGCTCACCGGCAGCGCGCCGGGCAGGCCCAGGCAGACCGGGCAGGTGTGCGTATTGGGCGGCGCGCCCTGGTAGTCGGCGCTGCAGCGGCAGAACATCTTCGTCTTCGTCAGCAACTGCGCGTGGACTTCCATGCCCACGACGACGTTGTATTCCTGTGTCAATTGCGGCGCCCTTTCGGTGAAACTGTGTGATTCACTTCTTCCATCAACATCTCTCCTGGATTCCAGTTGGCTGCATGGTCTTCACCCCGGAGATGGCATGACCGGCAAGACATTACAAATCTTCAAGGGAGGCAAGCAGTTCCAGGACCAGAGCCACCATGTCTCCCAGCAGCACCGGGTTGATGAACTCTATCGTATCACCTCGGGTGTTGATGCGAGACTTGTCGTTGCTGTAGAAACTAATAGTCGGAATCTCGGCGTCGTACTTGAAAGAGAAATGATCGCTACCGCTGTAACCCTCGTTGATGCTTGTGTAGGACACTCCCTCTTTACTGGCGATTTCTTCTACAAGACCGGTCAGCCAGCTGTCGCCCGGCCCCCGGAGAAATGTGCCGGATCCCACCGAATCGAAGTTGATCATGACCTTGATGGCATCTAACTCTTCATCGGTCAATTGGCGCACGTAATGCCCACTGCCAATCATTCCGGTTTCCTCTGAGCCAAAGGCGATTATCCGCAGTGTGAACGGGAAAACCGATACCATCTGGCTGGACCAGGGCGGCTGCGCCAACCTCTCTGCCAGAGTCAGCAGCACGCCTACTCCGGAAGCGTTATCGTTGGCGCCCACTGAGTTCCGTACCGTGTCGTAGTGTGCGCCCAGGATGACCACGCCTTCGCCCTGACCGGGAAGTTCAAGGATTATGTTGCTGGACTTCCGCCGGAGATGCCCTATCCGCACCTGAAAATCCTGCATCTCCGGGCTGTATCCGAACTCGGTAAAGCGGTCCATCAGAAGCTCTGCGGCCTTTGCTTCCTCCTCCGTGGCGCTCTGCCGCCATCCCACCTCTCTCGCCAGTTCGCACAGGTGGCCGAAAGCGGTCATGGCAAGAGCCTGACGCTCGGCGGCGCTGAAACTCGCGGTAGCGGGCGGCGGACGGACACTGGCCAGTGTCTCCTGCGCTACTTCTTCGAGTTCGGTGCAGGACGGTCCCGTTGCGACGTACGGTCTTACACTTGTGGGGCCGTGGGCAAGATAGTAAGCAATCTGGTCATCGATGGGCCTGCAGGCTGCCAGCAGAATCACTACGAGAAGGGAAAGCCCTGCCAGTGAAAATCTCTTGAACTTCCATCCAGCCATCGGGTCCTGCCTTATGGGAGTTTACCAGCGTTGAAGAGTCTTGCCGTAATACCCTCGATATGTGAGACAACTTGAATTCCGAAAGAACGAACACCTTATTCATCTGGTAAAATTGAGCCTCTTGCCGGGAACCGGTAAAGTCAGGTGCTCGATGATGAGTGCTTTTGGGGCAGGCACAGAGGCCACTCCAGGTGACCGGGTCACTTGTGCACGAAATCATAGCATAGGGCCAATTCCGAAACAAAGATAGCGGCTGACCACCCCCGTTCCACTTGGTCGGGGACAGCGACTTTCGGTCTCTAATTGACACAGTCCACGCCCCCCTGATACCATTATCGAATGCCTATCGCTCCCAATGATGGCAGCAGACAAGACAAAACAGAACGCCTCACGCGGACGGATCATACCCTGCGATGATCTTCCGCCGGCCCTCTCATCGCGCCGTATCCTCCTCTCGAGCAGGGGCGCACTTCACCGCAACTATGGCAAGCGTTGCAACACAAAAGCCAAAGATAAGACTGGCGCTCCCCTGTTCCATTCTGGCCCTGGTCGTCCTGCTATTCGGCGGCTGCGGGAACCGAAGTGCGGCCGCCACGGCCACAACCATCGCCACTGACGCCTCCAGAGTCGCGGCTGCTGACACGACCACTGCAACCGGCTTGAGCGGGACGCCCGGGCCTGCTGCGGTCGACACAGCGCCAGCCACGCCCGGCGCATCGTCGGCCCCCGCCCCGGTATCGGCAGCGACGCCGCAGTCGGGCAACTCTGACCCCCGTCCGCGGGCGACAGTGGAGGTCTTCGCGGCGGCATCCCCCTTGCAGCAGGCGGCCTGGCTGCACGAGGACGGCGACTACAGCGCGGAGCAGCGGCTGCTCCAGGCGCTGCTGGCCGATCCCCAGATTACTCTTGACCAGCGGCTGGAAGCTCGTTTTCGACTTGCGCTCTCCTTCCTCGCCGACGGACAGCCGGTGTCCGCCTTCACCGTGTTGGAACAGATCTCGCCACAGGCCGGCTCCCTGGACGCAGCCGACCCCCGCCGCAGCCGCACCGTATTCCTGCGCGCCGAGACGCTGGCCCGTTTGGGCCGCAACGCCGAGGCCGCCGCGGCCTATGAAGCTTTCCTGCAGCAGCACGCAGAGGTCACCGCGGTCGTGGAAGAGCGCATCGCCGGTGCCTGGCTCGCGGCCGGCGACTGGCAGCAGGCCGCCAACGCAGTGCGCCGGGCCGCCAACCATGCCGGCCGCACCTGGGAAAAGGTCCGTCTGCTCGACCGGGTGGCCGGTATCCTCGAAGGCAATGGCCGCTGGGGCCAGGCCGCCGCGGTCTACGATGAGATTCTGGCGGTAACCGAGCCTGCCGGGGAGACGCGCAGCCGGGAAGACAACGACTTCGACGCGATCCTCGGCTACAGGATATGGAACGTCCACCGGGCCGGCTATATGTATCGCGCCGGGATCGCCTATTCCACCGCCGGCGATGAGGAAACGGCCATCGCCCGCTGGCGGCTGGCCCTGGAGGAGGATCCGGATAGCAACTCCGCCTACCAGTCTCTGATCCAACTGGTGAACCGCGAGGTGCCGGTCGACCTCTTTGTGCGCGGGCAGGTCGACGTTTATGCCGAAGCCTACTTTCCGGCCGTCAGCGCCTTTGAACGCTTCCTTCAGAAGTCGCCGCAGGATGAACGCGCCGGGCAGGCCTGGGTGGGGCTTGGCCGCGCCCATATGGGGTTGGGCCAGTGGGACGAGGCCATCCGCGCCCTCGAACAGGTGATGAACTGGTATCCCGCCTGCGATTGTTTCGGCGAGGCCTGGCTGACCCGCGCCCGGCTGGCCAGTGCGCAGGGCGCGCCGGAAGCGGCCCGCCGCATCTACCGTACCTTCGCCCGAGATCACCCCGACGACCCGCTCGCGCCCGAAGGCCTCTGGCTGAGCGCGCTTTCCGCCATCCGCGCCGACCGTACCCTGGATATCGGCTCCGGGAGCCGTTCAGAGGCCACAGCCGACTTCCTGGTTGAAGCCGTGGCCGATCTGCTGATGCTGGTGGACAGCTTCCCGGACAGTCCACGCGCGCCGGACGGCTTGGCGGTGCTGGGGATCGGCGCCTTTACCTACGGCCATCACGGACTGGCCGCCAACAGCTTCGAACGTCTGCTGGCGGACTATCCCGGTGTGCGGTCGGGCACGGCGGCCTACTGGCTGGGCCGCGCCCGCCATGCCCTGGGCGAGGAAGACACGGCCCGCTCCCTGTGGCAGTCACTCGCCGCGCAGGAGCCGGAAACCTATTACGGTGTGCTGGCCGGAACGGAACTGGCCCTGCAAGGCCAACCGGGGCAGGACCTCATCCCCCGCATGGATGCAATGGCCGCGGCCGCGCTGGCCGGCGATGACGGCAGCCGCGCCTTTGCCGAAAACTGGCTGAGGACGTGGCACGACGCGCCCGAGACCGGCAACAGCAGCGGTAATTCGGGCCTGCCGATAACCATAGCCGCCGATCCGGCCCTGGTCGGCGGGACACTTTTGTTGGAACTGGATCTGCGCGCCGAGGGCCTGAAGCTGCTCGAACAGGTCTACTGGCGCAACCGCGACGATCCCGCGGCCCTTTTCCCTCTCATGGTGCATCTGGAGGAGTTGGGCGCCAACCGGCTCTCCATCAGCGCGGCCTACCGTCTGATTCAACTCAGCCAGGCCCGGCATACGGCCGATGTGCCCCTCTTTATCCAGCGCGTCGCCTACCCCAGGCACTATTCCCGCCTCGTGGAAAAGGAAGCCACGGACTTCGAGATCGATCCTCTCCTCCTCTACAGCCTCATCCTCCAGGAGAGCCTCTTCGAGCCGCCCGCCCGCTCATTCGCCGGCGCCCACGGCCTGACCCAGATCATCCCCACCACCGGCGCCGAGATCGCGCAACGCCTCGGCTATCCCAACTACTCCACCGGCCTGCTCAACCGCCCCTTCGTCAACGTTCGTTTCGGCGCCTACTACCTGCGCTGGGTGCAGGATTTCGCCCGTGAAAATCCCGTCGCCGCCCTCGCCGGTTACAACGCCGGCCCCGGCAACGCCAGAACCTGGTTCGACCGTTCGGCACCCGACGAAGCCCTCTTCATCGAGCGCATCCCCTACAGCGAGACCCGTCTCTATCTGCAGCGCATCCTGACGCATTATGCGCACTATCTGCGGATATATGGGGGGGTCTAGTTTTCAGTAGTCAGTTTATAGTGAACGGCTGCGAGCGGGCCTGGTGGTGGAAGCCGAGTCGTAAGTGAACAGTGGTTCATAGGTCATAGCGGTGAGCGTTGGGCACATTTGGGAGTTGCCTTGCCTGCGCTGGCACATACTCGGAGTCTGCAAAGACGCGGGGGGGTAAGCCCGGCCGCCGCGAGACGGCAACTTCAAATTAGCCACACACTCGCTACGGCGCGGACAGGACCGGGGGCGTTGCGGGGGCGGAGCCCCCGCACAAGGGAGGGCCGAAAATGCCCGACCGCCCAAACTGCAGTAGTCAGTAGTCAGTGGCGAGGGGAGAGGGCCGCGAATCAACAGTGGCTGTGCAGTTCACCAAAAACTGAAAACTGACTACTAAAAACTGCAGTTAAAACTGCAGTCTAACGGCCGGCGAGCCCGGTGAACTGCGCGCCCTGGACGAACTGGCGCTGGGCGAAGAAGAAGAGGAGGATGACCGGCAGAATGGTGATCATCGACGCGGCCATGACGAGGTGCCAGAAGTTGCCGAAGCGGCCTTTGAACCATAGGAGCCCGAGGGGTAGCGTGTACATATCGCTTTCTGAAATGTAGATCAGCGGCTCCATGAAGGCGTTATAGTGCTGCAGAAAGGCGAAGATGGTGATCGTGGCGACGGCCGGCCCGCAAAGGGGAGTGATCACCTGCCAGAGGATGCGGAAGTTGGAGGCGCCGTCGATCTTGGCGGCCTCGTCCAGTTCCAGCGGCAGGGTCAGCATGTACTGGCGCATGAGGAAAATGTAGAAGGCAGCGCCGAACCAGGCCGGCACCCACAGCGGGTAGAAGGTCCCCACCCAGCGAATCTCCTTGAAGATAATGAAGACCGGTATCATCGTCACCACGGCAGGCAGCATCATCGTCGCCAGCAAAACGGTGAAGACAAAGTCGCGCCCCGGCCAGCGCAGGCGCGAGAGACCGTATGCGACCGTCAGCGAACTCAGCACCATGCCGATCGTCCCCATGATCGAGACGAAAAAGGAGTTGCGGATGAAAAGATGGAAGGGAAGGCGTCTGAAAACTTCGAAATAGTTTTCCCATTTGGGTTCGGTCGGGATCCATTCGATCGGCGTGATGAAGACCTGGCCGGGCAGTTTGAGCGATGTGCTGACCACCCAGGCCAGCGGCATGAGGAAGGTGAGCCCCAGGGCGATCATCATGATGTGCAGGAGGAAATGACCGATCCTCGTCTGCCTTTTTCGGGATTGGAGCAGGGTCGTTCTTGCAGTCATAACCTGAATCGGCGGCCGGCGGCCAATGCGCAGTGGTCAGCGCCGCGGCCGGTCATTCGTCTCCTCTATAGTCTGCCTTCATAGTAGACCCAGCGGTTGGCGAAAAAGAACTGGATCGCGGTGAAGGCCATGATGATCAGGAACAGGATCCAGGCCAGCGAGGCGGCATAGCCCATCCGGAACAGCTCGAAGGCATTGCGGTAAATGTAGAGCACCATGAAGAGCGTGGCGTTCTGCGGGCCGCCGTCGGTCATGATGAAGACGGTGGTGAAGACCTGGAAGCTGGCAATGATGCCGATGATCATATTGAAAAAGATAATCGGCGAAATGATGGGGATGGTTACGTTAAGGAAGCGCCGCCAGGCGTTGGCGCCGTCGATCTCGGCAGCCTCCTGCAGCTCCTGCGGCACGCCCTGCAGCCCTGCGAGGAAGATGATCATCTGGAAACCGGTCAGCCACAGGCTCATGATAATGAGGGCCGGTTTGGCCCAGGCCGGCTGGAAAAGCCAGTTGATGGGCCCCAGACCAAACCAGTGCAACACCTCGTTGAGCACACCGAATTCAGGATTGAGGATCTGGACCCAGACGACGGCAAAGGCGACAGCGGGCGTGATCGAGGGCAGATAGTAGATGGTGCGGTAGATGCTGAGCCCGCGGATCTGCTGGTTGAGCATCACAGCCAGCGCGAACGCGACCACCAGCTGCAGCGGGACGCCGATGAAGGTGTAGTAGGCGGTGTTGATGAGCGACTTGCCCACCAACGGGTCGTTCAACATGCGTTCGAAATGGCCCGCCCCGATGAACTTGGGCGGCGCCAGCATGTTCCACTTGTGCAGGATCAGAAAAACGGAGTAGAGCATCGGCCCCACCCACAGCGCGAGCACGCCGAAGATGAAGGGGCTGGTAAAGAGCAGGCCGTCGCGCAGGTCGCGGCGTTGGGCCGCGGACATACGGCGGCGGGTTTGCGGCTGTGTCTGGATTCCGGGCGCCGATGTGGTGGCAGTCAAAGAGGTGTACTCCCAGTTTGACGGGGAACCGGCGGCCAGTAACCGGTTACTGGCCGCCGGGAACTGGCTATGCTCGGTCCGCCCAGTACTGGTCCAGGTGCGACTGGATTTCCGGCTGCGCGATCGCGAGCGCCTCTGCCGCCGACTCGGTCTGGCCCAGCAGCTTGTCCCACAGGACGGTGATCGGTCCGCCGCCGTAGGCCTGGAGCTGTGAGCCTTCACCGAAGATCACGGAGATCGAGCTTTCGCGCATCGTGTTGGCGAATGCATCGGTGTTCTCGAATCCATAGACACCGGAGGCGATATCGCCCCAGATATTGGCGATGTTGTCGGGCGTGCCGCACATGCGGCCGCCGTTGGCGATGATGGTCTGGCCTTCTTCGCCGAGGATGAACTTGATGAGCTCCCAGCCCTCATCCTTGTGCGCGGAAGGTGATGTGATCACATGGCCGTGGACGTGGCCGAAGGTGAAGTTTGTATCGGCCGTGCCCGTCGGCGCCTCGATCACGTCGAAATTAATGCCCTCTTCGGTTGTGGCCAGCTCGCCCTGCAGGCGGGGCATCACCCACGGACCTTCCAGGTACATGGCGACACGACCGGTATCGACACCGACGCCGCCGCCCTCGACCACCTCCGGACCGGGGCTCCAGTCGTTGGAGATGGCATCGTAGACCAGATACTGGAGCGCGGAGGCGATGTCCTCGTTGTCCCAGTAGGCCTCGGTCGGCTCGGTAATGCGGTCCCATTCAATATGGCCGTTGCGGCGCATGAAGGTGGTGCTGCGGCCGTAGGCGCCGTTCCAGCCCTGCGCCTGTCCCCAACCATAGAACTTGGTGCCGTCCTCTTCATAGGAGAGGTCCTGAATGATCTGCTGGAACTCTTCCCACTTCCAGCCCGGTTGTGGATGGGCGACGCCCTTCTTGTCGAAGAGGTCCTTGTTGTAATAGATCACCAGCGAGCCGGTGTCGGTGGGGGTCATGTAGCGGCCGCCCTGCCACAGCGTCTGGTTGTCGTAGTTTTCGCCGCCGGGGAAGAAGTCATCGGCGCCGTCGCGAGCGATATAGTCGCTCATGTCATAGATGACCTGGTTTTCGGCGTAGGCCTGCCATATCCAGCCCTGGAAGTAGAGGACATCGGCGGAGTCGTCGGCGGCGAAGTTGGCCTGGATTTTTTCATAGTAGCCGCCGGGGTACTGCTCCACGGAGACGCTCACGCCTTCGTTCTGAGCCATGTAGGCGTTGACCATGTTGTCATAGACGACCGCGTCCTGGACATCGGCCCAGGCCGAGAGGCGCATCTCGATCATCTCCATGCTGGCGCTTGCTTCGCCGCCGCTGTCTCCGGCTGGCGCCGCGGCCGGGGCCGCGCAGGCCGCCAGCAGAGCTCCGCCGACCGTCAGGGCGCTTGCCTTGAGGAAAGAGCGCCGGCTGATGGCATTGGTTGGATTGAAAGATTGATTCGAACCGGACATCGATGGGACTCCTTTAAGTTTGTGAAAAGAAGATTGAATAGACTTTCCGTGTCTGGTAAGCGTTATGGCGTCGGAATATCCAAATCTCTACAGATTTTTCTCACCAGGAACCTGTTCAGTTCCCGGTGTCTCGGCACAGCAGTCACTCATCGCGTTCTGCGATTCGCATAGATCGTATGGGCGCTGCCCTCCCTAAGGAATCCACAACCGTACTTCTCAAGATGACGAATGAAATCCCGTCTCTTCATACCTGTACGAGAACAGATTCACGAATCACCTCTTCTTGCATTTCGGCAATGGATTCCTCTGCGAGGACGCGATTCGCCTCCAATGTCAGCATGATGGCCTCTTGCAGATTCGCTTTGGCCTCTTCAAGGGTTTCTCCTTGTGTATTCGCGCCGGGCAGTTCTTCAACGAACCCGATGTAGCCCTCGGGTACTTTCTTGAAAACAGCGGTAAATTTCATGCCTGAAACCTCTCTTCCCTCTGCCTCAGCACGCGCATCCCATTATCGCGCGCTATCAATTACTCTTCCTCTCGCGTCGGCCACTGGCAGCCGCCTTCCCGGTCCGGGCGGATGTGCGAGAACGACAGATCCTCCGTGCCCTTCCAGGCATAGGGGTCGCGGCCGGCGATCATGACGATGTCGCGGAAGTCGAAACTGGCTACGCCCAGGTCGGCATTGCCCGGATAGCGCCAGGGCAGCAGCGATTCGGCGCTCATGTAGTGGTTGACCAGCGAGCGGCGGAACCCGCTGGCGGCCCGGTTGGGCAGGGAGCGGTGCAGCAGATAGCCGTTGAAGAAGACGATGCTGCCGGCGGTTACTTCGACCGGCACGGCGTCGTCGTCGGTGTAGGGGAAATCGAACGCCTCCACCACGCAGTCGAAGCGCTCGTCGTCGTGCTCTTTGGCGGGCCAGATCAGGTGATGCGCGTGCGAGCCGGGGATGACCCAGAGGCAGCCGTTCTCGACGGTGGCGTCGTCGAGCGCGATCCAGGCGGCGTTCAGGGAGCAGTCGCGCGTGGGGATGAAGGCTTCGTCCTGGTGCCAGGCCTGGCCCGGCTTGCCGGCCGACTTGATGAAGAGCATCGACTGCATGCTCTTGACGTTGGGGCCGATCACCCGCGTCAGCACATCACAGATCGACGGATGCGCGAGTGTGTCGAACATCAGCTGTGAGAGTTTGTGCGGGAAATGGACGCAGAGTGTGCGCTGGATCACTTCATCGTCGCTGTCGTCGGGGCCGACGGGCGGCAGGCCGTTGACCTGGCCCATTTCACCGCGGCAGATGTGCACCGTCTCGTCGCGCAGTGCCTGCACTTCGTCCGGCGTCAGCGCGTCCGGCAGCACCAGGAAACCGTTTTCACGGAAGGAGGCGGCGTGTTCGGCGGTGACTTCGGGCCGCGTCACCGTCTGTGCAGAGGGCTCGAACGTGGCTGTCAGTGTCATGGGATTGTTCCTCTGTCTGAACGGCGGTGATTACGCTAGGTATTCAGCGGGGCCGCCGGGCAGGAGCCTGGGCTGTCGCTAAGGGATTTGAAGAAGGGAATGGATTGGATTATACGGGAAACCGTAAGAAGTGGTCAAGATTCCTGAGGAAGGAAGTTAGTCAGGAGTCGGGGTGGCGTGGTGTGTGAGGGGTGGGTCCTAGGGTGTCGAGTGTATGGGTTTCGGACTAAGCCGCCACAGAGTATGGATTTTCGGCCGGCGGGCGCCGGCGGCTGTGGTGTCCTGACAGTATTAATGCAGCGATGAAGATACGTTATGCTGACGCACTGTGAGAACTACCATCTCCCTTCTCGACCAGCTCGCAAGGCAGGTGCGTCGTGCAGCCAAAGCCCGCGGCATCAGCGTCAGCGCCTTTATCGCCAAGACGTTGGATGACGCTCTGAAGCGTCGCCAGCCGTCGGAGCCGCCGCCGTTCCGGTTGGTGACCGTACGCGGGATCCATGCCCGCCCGGGCGTCGATCTCGACCGGCCGAGGGCGCTCGACGCACAGGATGACGAGGTCCGGTTCGGGCGCGGGCGTCGGTGACCGGGGATGCTGCTGCCCGACGCAGATGTCCTGACAAATGCCCACGCCGCGGACTCCATTCCGGCTCGTCTCCCTGCCCGCGCCTCTGAACTATCGCATCCGGCAAAACGGACAATGATCTCTTCTGGCGAGGCGCAGCAACCTCTCTTCCATCTTCATGGCCTTAAAGAGCAGGTTCGTGTTCGGGCCCATCCTGATCCGCGCCTTTTCCTGGGATATATCCTCGATATGCGCAGCCTCTATATTGCCCACCAGCTTGTCGACCGCGGCGTCGAGCTTTTCCAGGTTGCGTACCCGCGTCTCATACTCTATCCAGAACATCGCATCGTCCATCCGCCGCGCCCGGTCCCGGTCCCAATACGCGGCTCTTTCCTTCCACCGCCAGCGGCGCGAGAACCGGTACAGCGTGCCCAGGTGCTGCGTTACCCCCTCCATGCGGGCTACCTTCGTCACCTTGCGCTTGGGGCCCTGCAGCAGAAAACGTTGAAACAGATCATACTGCTCCTCGGGTTCGCTGGGCAGCCTGTCCCACGGCTGCTTCATATCCTCTTCTATCTCCTGCAACGCCTCTAAACGCGACCAGCCGTCTTTCTCAACCATGCACCGCCATCCTTGGATCAAACCGGTTCAGCGCGATGTGAAAGACCTGGGGCTGCGAAAGCTTCAGCCTCCGGCCCGTCTCCTGCAACGCCCCCAGTGCCCGACTGCGTATCTTGGCCCCGCAGTACTCACCGAATACCGGCCTCTCCACGCTCTCAGCCTCCACTGTCCCGATCTCAGCGTACAGCGCCTCCACCGCCTGTGTAAGCAGCTCGACCTGCGCGATGCGCCTCCACCTCTGCCACCCCTCCAATACTGCCTTGTCCTCGCAAGCGATCCGGGCCGCGTTCGTGCGCCTCTCCTCGCTGTGATTGCTGTTCCAGTTCAGCGCCGCGCGCATATTCTCCGACAGTTCGTCCAGACTGAAGCCGTTGTCCAGCAGCCAGTGCCGCGCGTCCAGCGGCCGCAACGTCTCCCACTCCGTGAACGCTCCCCGCCCCGTCGGCCTCCCCAGCAGCCAGCGTCCGTCCGGGTAATAGTAGAACAGCGTCGAAGGCGGGATGCCGACATCAGGAAACCCTTTGTCCTGCCACATCGGGCAGACGTCAACCACCGATACCGGTACCAGCAGCTGGCGCTTACAGTTGACAAGAGGGATTCGTCTGTTAACTCCCCTCCTGGTGCGGTAATGATTCGTCTTCACTGTGTACACGCTCCTCTGCGTATCGAACAACCATTCCTGTGCGGCGCCTATTATAGCACAACAGTGTTAGACGCTGCCTGGACAGCCTGAAAGCCACGTGCCTGGCCTGGTATTTCCCCGAACGAAGCGAAGTATCTGAAATCCGCCGCTGCCCTGGCCGGCATCACCGTCGCCGCAGAGGACCGCGTAATGTCCAACAGCCCCTGTCCGAAGCCCCAAGAGTTAGCCCGCGAGGAGCGGGGAAATTGAGCGTGTGGAATTATGCAGGATGCGGACTGCGATAGGGTGGTGTGTGAGGGGTGAACTGAAATGGATAATTGGGTGGAATTGTCGCAAATGCCGTCGTCTACCGCGAAGAAAAGTAACGCAATTGCGAAAACCCGACTACCCTATGGGAGCGACCTCGCCTTCTTCGATCAACAGATTTCTGAGGGCTATCGCAATGAGATGATCATAGTTAGTGTATCCTTCCACCCCTGCGTGCGACGGGTTGTCAGGCGTTGACTTTGAACGGACAGTTAGACTTCGAATCTTGATTTTCTCTATAAGTCCCACATTGAAGACAAGAAACTTGCCAGAAGGGCTCACGTCAAGAATATCATTACGCCTGAGATGTTGTTTCAGTTGAGAAAGAGCAGCGTGGCGTTCTGCTTCGAAGAATTCCAGTCGATACACCGACCAATAGCTTTCACCTGGTCTCAGTTGAAACGTCACCAGCTCCGGACGTCTTGCTCTATCGTTGTAACGAGAAGGAGAACAGTACCGTACAACATGGTTGTCTACAGGGAGTCTACAACCATATGGAATTAGGCTACTCATTGGAACACAGTCGCCGAAGGAAAAATTGCGCCGTTTCTGTGACTTTATCCGCGGTCACAATTTCATTGAGTTCGTGACGTTCCCCTTCTTCCGAATATGACTTGGATAACCCAACCGATATAACAGACCCGTCGGGCTTGAAGACCAGCCACAGAGTCCCCCCACTTCTGCCCCAAAGATGGTCGTCATCCATACCTGTGTCCTGTCGAAAAGGGACATCCCATTCCATCCCAAACCAACCATTGGCATCATAGTTTATGTGTGAGGCTGGGAGCTGTTTCTCCTGAATGAGAAAACTGGTTAAAAAGTATAGCGACTCCGCATCCATGGATGGTTCGTCTTCGTCAATTGAGGTCAATGATATGATGTCGTCAATAGCGTTCGCTTCATTGTGTAGATCGTTAGAACGTAGCCATGCCAGAATCGTCTCTTCCTGAGGAGGGTAGGGAGTGTTTGCAGGCCATTTCCACTCATCTTGACTAAAGACTTTGCGTTCTATTCTATATTCGAAATGAACAGAACTTGCTCTCGCTGGAAACATCATGCACTCTCTAGAACTGTTGTTACCGACTCTTGAATCCGGTCCCGAAACCGACGCCACTGATTCGTGAGTCTTATTAGACGATTTGCGTCTGATAAATCGACAACCTCAATGGTTGCCTGGATTGCTATAGCCTCTAAAGGCTGATCTTGACCGGAAGGCGTAATATCCACAACATGAAAAGAGATCTGCAAATCGCAGTCATCATCGATGACGATATATCGTGGTTCCAGGTAGTAGTTGTCTGGCAGTATCCTGTCGGGATGGCTGAAATGTTTGTGAAGCCATTCCTGAGGATTGTCAAAATATGTCAGGATTTCCCATCTCAGACCAATGCTGTGGTAAGGAACTTTTCTAGTTCTCCTTAGATATGTAGCTGCCAGATCGAATATTGCTGGTTCAAACTCAATACCTGATGCACAAATCTGAGAAAAAGTGATTCTACTTCGATCCAAGTCGATGTTGACCTGGTTGTCATAGGCGATCGAACTGGCAACATTTGAAATGTTATTGCTTAAAAGCGGCTTCCACTCTTTAGGTACAATGTTTCTCTTGACAAGGAAGTCGTGGGTTATAAGCGCCGGAGCTGGCTCTCGTGCTACGATAGAAACGCCTACTGCATGAAGCCATAGTTTCAGGTCATTCATTCCAACTCCAATTGAATCAAATCTTCGGTTGAAGGTGAAGCCATTATAAGGATACCAAACCGAATGTCAATTTGTGGATTTATCAACCTGCGATTAGGCAATGTAGGATTATAGTTGAACGTCTACTCCACCATAACTCACGCCACCCCAATCAAAATGCCCACCCTCAACCTCAAACCCACGCACAAGCCCGTCAAATCCTACTACGCCGCCCTCGACCAGTTCGCCCAGCTCGGCATCACCCACGAAACGGCGGTGCGCGCCGCGTTTCAGTCCCTCCTCGAACACTGCGCCCGCCAGTGCGGCTGGACCCTCGTGCCCGAACACGCCATCAGCACGCGGCGCGACAAACGCATCGTCGTCGACGGCGCTCTGATCGACAACTTCCGCCTCACCCACGGCTACTGGGAGGCCAAGGATATCGACGACGACCTGCCCGCAGAGGTCGATCGCAAGTTCGCGGCCGGTTACCCGGACGACAACATCCTCTTCCAGACGCCCCAGCGCGCCATCCTGTGGCAGAACGGGCGCATGACGCTCGACGCCGACCTGACCGACGCCGCGCAGCTGATCGAGACGCTCCAAATCTTCTTCGGCTACCGCCCCCAGGAGTACGCCGCCTGGGAGGAGGCCGTCGCCCAGTTCAAGGACAGGGTGGCCGACATCGGCCAGGGCCTGGCGCAGCTGATCCAGCAGGAGCGGCGCAGCAATTCGGCGTTCACCACCGCCTTTGCCGGTTTTCTGGACAAGTGCCGCCAGTCGATCAACCCGAACCTGTCGGAGGAGGCGGTCGAAGAGATGCTGATTCAGCACCTGCTTACCGAGCGCCTCTTTCGCACCGTCTTCAACAACCCCGACTTCACCCACCGCAACGTGATCGCCAGTGAGATCGAAAGCGTGATCCACGCGCTCACGTCGCAGTCCTTCAGCCGCGCCGATTTCCTGGGCAGCCTGGACCGCTTCTACCTTGCCATCGAGCGCACGGCCGCGACGATCCACGACTTTTCGCAGAAGCAGCACTTTCTCAACACCGTCTACGAGCAGTTTTTCCAGGGCTTTTCGGTCAAGGTGGCGGATACGCACGGCGTCGTCTACACGCCGCAGCCGATCGTCGACTTCATGGTGAAGAGCGTGGCCGCCATCCTGAAGCGGGAGTTTGGCCGTTCATTGGCGGACGAGGGCGTGCATATCATCGACCCGTTCGTGGGCACGGGCAACTTCATCGTGCGCATGATGCGCGAGATCCCGCGTACCGCGCTGGCGCGCAAGTACAGTTCGGAGCTGCACTGCAACGAGGTGATGCTCCTCCCCTACTACATCGCCAGCATGAACATCGAACACGAGTACTTCGAAGCGACGGGAACGTACAAGCCGTTCGAGGGCATCTGCCTGGTCGACACCTTCGACCTGGCGGAGGACCGGCAACTGCCGCTGTTTGCGCCTGAGAACACGCAGCGGGTAGAGATCCAGAAGGAGACGCCGATGTTCGTGGTGATCGGCAATCCGCCCTACAACGTAGGCCAGGTCAATGAGAACGACAACAACAAGAACCGCAAGTATCCGACGATGGACAGACGTGTGCAGGAGACCTATGTGAAGGCCTCCAAAGCGACGAATAAGAATAAACTTTCCGACCCCTATGTAAAGGCGTTCCGGTGGGCATCTGACCGAATCGGCGAAGAAGGGGTTGTCGCCTTGGTGACCAGTAACAGTTTTCTCAATGGCCTTGCATTTGATGGGATGAGACTTCATCTCGAACAAGATTTCTCCAAGATTTATCATATCGATCTCAAGGGGAATGCTCGAACTGCAGGTGAGCGCCGGCGACAAGAGGGCGGCAATGTCTTTGACGACCAGATCCGCGTCGGAGTTGGAATCAGTTTCTTCATCAGAAAAGCCAAAGCGAAATCTGAGAGGACTGAAGTCTGGATATACTCGACTGACGATTATCTCAAGGCCCGAAGTAAGCAGAAAATCTTGAACAAATTTGGGGATTATAGAGACGTTCCCGTAAAGCAGGCAGTTGTTGACGCAAAACACACATGGCTAACCGAAAAACACCACGCAGAGTTTGACACATTTATCACGTTAGGAAGTAAAGAAGCAAAGGCGGCAAGAGGTGAGGCGGCAGATGTGATTTTCGCTCGGTACAGCAATGGCGTGAAGACCAATCGCGATTCCTGGGTTTACAATTTCGACCGCGGCGCGCTTACTGAAAACATGTGCCGGATGATCGATACCTACAACGAGCAGGTGTTCAAATGGGAACGGAGAGAGAATAGAGATACACACGTTGATGACTTCGTACCTTATGACGCCAAAGAAATCAGTTGGAGTCGTGATCTGAAAGCGAAACTGAAGCGAGGCCGAATCGCCGAATACGCTGAACACAAGGTGAGAAAGGCGCTATATCGGCCTTTTGCGAAGTCAAACCTATACTTTGATCGGGTGATGAACGATGTTGTATATGTCTTTCCATCGATCTTTCCTGCCCCGAAGACGGAAGCGGAAAATCAGGTGATAGTTGTAAGCGATCATGGCTTTCGGGCTGGATTCAGCACCCTGGCGACAAAGATGATTCCAGACGTACACGCGCTGGCCGCGAGCGACTCCTTTCAATGTTTTCCCTTCTACACCTACGACGAGGACGGAAGCAACCGCCGGGAGAACATAACCGACTGGGCGCTGGAGCAGTTCCGGGTGCAGTACGGGGATGAGACGATCACCAAGTGGGACATCTTCCACTACGTCTACGGTCTTCTGCACCACCACGGCTACCGCGAACGCTATCAGCCTAACCTCAGACGAGAACTGCCGCGCATCCCCTTCGCCCCCAACTTCCGCGCCTTTGCCGCGGCCGGCGCCCGCCTCGCCCAGCTCCACGTCGGCTATGAGGAGCAGCCGGAATACTCGCTTGCACAGGTCGAAACGCCGGATATGCCGCTCGACTGGCGCGTTGAAAAGATGCGCCTCTCCAAGGACAGGACGCAGCTGCGCTACAACAGCTTCCTGACCCTGGACGGCATCCCCAGCGAAGCGTTCAACTACCGGCTCGGCAACCGCTCCGCCCTCGACTGGGTGATCGACCAGTACCGCGTCAAGACCGACAAACGCAGCGGCATCGTCAACGACCCCAACCGCGCCGACGACCCGCAGTACATCCTGCGCCTGATCGGCAAGGTCATCAGCGTCAGCCTGGAGACGGTGAAGGTAGTGGAGGGGCTGCCAGAATTGGGGATTGATAAGGCTGTCTCAGATGGGGAGGGCGTGTCATGATGAGGGTAAACGAGGAGGTAGTTGGCGTGTTGCTCAAGTTATTCTCGACTGACGACAAGACTCACTTGCAAACGAAACTACGGGCATCTGACATATGCGAGAACTGACGGAACTCTTGGATTCAGTTTTAGGTCAGACTACTTTCGATTCGCGTTCTGCTGAGAAAATCACGCCGGGACAACTGCGCGACGCCTTTGAAAGCAACGGTTGGCACGACGATGAGATAATCTCAGCACGAGAAGCCGAACCGAATATCCCTGATGAACTGCTATCGCAACTGAATAACTGCCTCCGCTCTCTCCTGAAGGAGTACATAACCTCTGGACATCTCCGGTTCGGACTTGGTCAGGCCCAAGAGACGGACTTCATCGGACACGCTTTTCCCATAAATGAACACGGTCATCCTATAAGTTACATTCCTCCAAAAATGATATTTTGTCCCAATTACTTCGATCTGGCGTATATTTCACGCGTGTCGACAGTGGCGGATTTTACCAGAGGAGTGATCAAGGGGGCCGCCGTACTAGGATCTGAAAGGGTGACACACCTACTGTCCGATTGGTTGGAAGGAAAACCCGTCAAGTACGGAACTTCAGCATTACTCAACGGGCCGCCTGTCAAAGCGCCTCTCAACCCCGTTGACGGAGCTCACATTGAACCGCTTCCTCTGTCCAGTGACAGATTGGATGCAAGCCTGCCTAGGCGTCGCGGAACGTCGGGAAATGGAGTGTTCGATTATTTGGGTCGCACATTGGTATCCATTGATTCCGAAGTGAAGCCAGCACTGTTTCGTCCTGAGACCAGACCGTCAGCGCAGGATATCCAAGTCAAACCTATTGGGGGCGTGAATATCGCCACCGTCTGCCAAGCGCTCTCACTGGAATCTGATGACTACGTGGATGCAGGACTCTACTGGAACGACTATCAGGAACTTGATGCATTCTCTCTTGGTGTTGACGAAACCACCTGGTTTATGGGCAATGCGGGCGTTAGAAGCTGGTCGTCTCCAGTGACATGGAGGACTGACTGGTTCACGGGTGTAACAACGCTGGAGTTCAACGGCGAACAACCAATGCTGGATATCTCGGAAGAACAGCTTGCCCGCACTTTTGCGGCTCTCAAAGCGCTGAAGGACTCCCACAAAAGTCGAATTGCAGTTTCCCGTTGGGCAAAGTCAAAAGATTCTGGCGAACCTCTGGTGGATCGTTTCATTGATCTGCGGATCGCTTTGGAATGTCTGTATGTCCAGGACTTTCTTGACGCGAAGCAAACGCAAGAGATGAGATTTAAGCTTTCCCTTTTTGGAGCCTGGCATCTGGGCAGTGACTTCGACGAAAGAAAACGCATCCGCAAGAAGCTGCGGCAGGTATACGACGCGGCGTCCAAGGCGGTTCATAGTGGTGACCTCGAATACTTCGAGTACCAACAACTGCTTTCCACCGCCCAAGATCTGTGCCGCCGTGGGATTCTCAAATTGCTTAGAGAAGGACCGCCTCGCGACTGGGGAGACCTGATTCTCGGTATTGAAAACGAGTAGCTACCTCGTCAAGACCGACAAATACAGCGGCATCGTCAACAACCCCAATCGCGCCGACAAACCCCAGTACATCCTGCGCTCCATCGGCAAGGTCATTAGCGTCAGCTTGGAGACGGTGAAGGTAGTGGAGGGGCTACCGGAGTTGGGGATTGCTGGGAGTGTCTCGGATAGGGAGGGCGTGTCATGATGGGGGCGAAACTGAATAATCGTCTTGCTGCCTTCAAGCGCTTTCAGCGCAACGCGGAACTTGCAGGCCTCCCTGTGTTGCCGGCGTTTCTTCATCATCGTTCTGCCCCTCCACAGGCTTGGTGAATTGCTCCATTATACACCTTAGCTCGTGGTCTTGTTTTTGAGGCCAAGCTCAATCGCCGGCCGCATCCGTCTGGATGCACCTCATTCTCCCCTTTTCGTGGTCTAGCGATTGGGGTCAACCTTACTTCATTCTTTCTGGGAGAAAACACAGCTATGGCAAACAGAACCCTCGCTGAGGACAAAGAAACTCTTCTTGCAATCAAGGACAAATTAGCAGGTGAAAGTAAATTAAACTGGAGTCTCAAGTTGCCAATAGATGAATGGGAAGGAGTCAGAGTCGTCAGTAAGCGCGTAGCCGAGTTGACTCTCAAAAACAAAGATCTGGCGGGCACCATCCCTCCCGAGCTTGGGATGCTCTCCGGCTTGACCCACTTAACCCTTAGCGGTATTAACTTGTGTGGCGAGATCCCAGCTGAGTTGGGTCTTCTTTCGAGTTTGAAAAAGTTGAATCTCAGAAACAACAAACTGGATGGATCAGTTCCTCCTGCACTCGGAAATCTCTCGAGACTTGAATGGATTTCGCTCTACAACAACCGTCTGACAGGAACCATCCCTTCCACTCTGGGTAGACTTACGAAAGTAAAGGTGCTGTCGCTGAAAATAAATAGATTGGAAGGACCCATTCCCGTTGAACTGGGAAATCTCCACTGACCTGCCCCCCAAGAACTGGTCCAGGTATAATGTTAGTAATGGGCCGTAGAAAGGGGGAAAGATGGCGAAGAAGAGACATACGCCGGAGCAGGTGATCAACAAGCTGAGAGAAGCTGAGGTGGCGATAGCCGAGGG
>JAJEDI010000066.1 GCA_022821585.1 Caldilineaceae bacterium | reverse complement strand
CCCCCACCACCCCCCCCCCCCCCCCCCGGCCGGCCGCGCTTGGCGGGGGGGGGGGGGGGGGGGGGGGGCCGCCCCCCCCCCACACGGGAGGCCGCTTGCGGCCGACCGCACAACTGCAGTGGTCAGTGATTAGTGGTCAGTGGTCATTGGGGGCGCTTTCTATGCGGGAGATTGGAGCGGGAAGGGAGCGCGGCATGGTTGCGGGCCAGAGGTATACGGAAGTTCGGCCCTCACTTGGTTAAAACCCAAACTCGGGAAACGTTGACGCGTGGGTGCCAATGTGATAGGCTAGCGGGCGCGTTTGTCATCAGACCAGGAGTTCGCTCCTATTTCGAGGCAAGAATATGTCCTACAATGGAATGAGACCAGTCCGAGTTCGCTTCGCGCCCAGCCCGACAGGCCATTTGCATTTGGGCGGTCTGCGGACAGCTCTCTTTGACTGGTTGTGGGCGCGAAAGACCGGAGGGAAGTTCATTCTGCGGATCGAGGATACGGACCGCAGGCGCTTTGATCCTGAAAGCATGGACAGCCTGGTGAGCGGCTTGCGCTGGTTGGGGCTGGAGTGGGACGAAGGCCCGGACATCGGCGGACCCTGTGCCCCCTATGTACAGTCGCAGAGGCAGCAGATATACAAGGAGAAGGCCGAGGAGCTCGTCAAAAGGGGGGCCGCCTATCGTTGCTACTGTACGCCTGAACGCCTGGCAGACATGAGGGAGGAGCAGAGGCGCGCAGGAAGGAGGACCGGTTACGACAGACATTGCCGAAATCTGTCTGATGAGGAGAGAAGTCGGTGTGAAGCGGAGGGAGTGCCATCGGTCATTCGGCTTGCCGTGCCATTGGAGGGGGTCACTGTCTTCAGTGACCTGTTGCGCGGCGATATCGAAGTCGAAAACAGGCAGTTGCAGGATGAGGTCCTTTTGAAGGCGGACGGGTTGCCGACATATCACCTGGCGGCAATGGTTGATGACAATGTGATGGAGATCACGCACGTCCTGAGAGGCGAGGAATGGCTGGCAACGGCTCCAGTTCACCGGTTAATCGTCGACGCGTTTGGCTGGGAGATGCCCGTACTGGTGCATTTGCCTGTAATTCTGGATCCCAGCGGCAAAGGCAAGATGAGCAAACGCAAGAAGATGGTAGCGGGCAAAGAGTTCCTGGCGCTGGTTCACGAATTCCAGGATTCCGGCTATTTGCCGGATGCGATGTTCAACTTTCTGACCAACGTGGGCTGGAATTTCGATCCCGATCAGGAGGTGTTCAGCCGCGAGGAGGCGATCGAACGCTTTAGCCTGGAAGAGATCAATCCTGCGGCGGCGGCGCTTCCGTACGAGAAGCTGGATTGGCTCAACGGACTCTACATTCGTGCGCTAACGCCCTCCGCCCTCAAGACGGCTCTGTTGCCTTTTCTTAGCCGGCAACTTGGCGTATCTGAAACCGAGCTCGTTTCTGACGGCAAGTTGGATGTGCTGATCCCGGTCATTCAGGAGCGAATCAAGCGCCTTGATGAAGCGGCGGAATGGATCGATTGGGCCTACGTGAAATCGGACGCGATTTCGTATGATGACCCCAAACTACTGATTGGCCGCAAGCTGGATGCGGGCCAGAGTGCTGACATTCTGCGAACCGGAGCCCGTCTCCTAGCGGAGGTGGAGCCGTTCAGCGCAGAGGTTATTCATGCGGCATTTCGGGAAAAGGCCGATGAGATAGGGGTGAAGGCGGGCAGCTTCTTCGGGCCGGTCCGCGGTGCGATCAGCGGGAAAAAGGTTTCCCCGCCCCTGTTCGAAAGCATTGAGGCGCTAGGTCGCATAGAAACTTTGCAGCGCATAGGACATGCGGTCGCGTTCCTGGAAGAGCAGGGTGCGTTGGAGAGCGGGTAACACTCTGGGCACCGGCACGCAAAGTGCATTTGACGCTACTACCCGGTCGACCGGTTGAGGAAATCTCAGTTGCCTAGTGGATTTGGTTCGTAACCGCCGAATGTGTTAGCATCCGGGGTGTGAGCTTGTTCCTTGGGGGATAGTTTAATCGGCAAAACGCCTGACTCTGGATCAGGTGATCGGGGTTCAAATCCCTGTCCCCCAGCCTGAGTTCGTTCGTATGCGGTTGTAAATGTGCGGATGAGGCAACCGTAAACGAGCGGACTCGTTCACAGTTTCATGACCGCCGCCGTCCCGTGGCGGCGGTCGTGTGCTTCTAGGTAGAGCGCCTGGTGGTGGATCAGAAGGTTGCGGGTTCGAGCCCCGCTAGGCGCCCTAGCGTCCGGATGAGTCTCACGCTCTTGGCGGAGAAACTGGGGGACTCATCCGGCGTGATTCCTGCTCATTAACGTACGAGGATGCTGCAGAAGGAGCGGTCCGCCTTGTTCAGCGGGCCTCTCTCGTTTCGCTTGTCGGCAAAGGAAGCAAGGCCTTTTGGACGCCATGCTCCCGGATTCCGCGTATGTAGTAGTCGACTGCTCGGCGGACCAGCTCTGTGCGCGTTGCGCCTGTCTGCCGCTTTAGCTCGTCGAGTTGCTCGATCTGCTGTTTGGTGAATTGAATCTGCGCCTTGATCATCATGGGCGCCCCCATTCGGATGCAGCGTCCGCAAGTCGGACTATGGACTTTATCATGGGTCGACCACTGCATGCAAATGCCATGAATCGTACCGATTCCAAGATTATCTGGGAGGATACCGGGCGCAGGGAACCTGTGACTTGCTGCCAGTTTTTCTTGCAATTGAAAAGCTAGAAGGGGAGGAAAGACTTGGGCTATCTGAAATGGAGTGAGGCTGACTCAATTGGCGTTGCGGAGGCACAGATTCATACCTACCTTCAAGGCCTCGTGTGCAAGCGTGGTCGCGGCTGGCGGTACAGCGCCGGGTGGAATGGTGACAGCGCGCACGGTGTGGCCAGAAACGAAGCCGAAGCGAAGGAGTTAGTTGAGTCCCATTTGAAGACCTGCACGTTGCCTGATTTCCTCGTTGAATCGGTGAGCGTGGCCAATTTCGATTTCAATTTCTCATTAAGCGAAATTGCGCGCACTGCGCCAGGGACAAAGGCTGCAGTCGAAGCTTTACAATTGGCTATCGAACACAGAGCCGGGCTCGTTACTCTGGTAGGCGTACCTGGCAGTGGAAAAACGCATATGCTCGGCACGGCGCTCTATGCGGTATGTCGGGACTTTCTGCTCACCGAATCTGCTGCTACTGACGACGGGCTTCTGTCCAATTACGTGAAATACGGACTGATGACTGCCTTGATCGACGAAATGCGAAGTATGTACAGCGCAGAAGATTTCGGCACCACTTTTTCAAGGGCATGGCAGAAACTGATTGATTTGCCAGTTCTGCTGCTGGACGAAATCGACAAGTGGCCCCGATCGGAGTGGAGTCGTTCACGTATGCATGAGCTCATCGACCATCGCTATCGTGGCAGGTACAAGCTCCTTACTATCATGGCAGCCAACTCTCTGCAGCCTCTGACGCAACCGGTTCTTAGCCGCCTCCAGGCGATGGGGAGCGTTCTCATTAAATTGCCTAGTGCCGATATGCGAAGAAAGAGAGCCCGGGTTTGACGACTTCGATTGCCTCTTAGAATGAATACTTCATGAGTCCGAACCCTTGGGCACTTGTTATGTCTAGGCAAAAAATGAGTCTGCCTTCCTGACTACTACAACCAAGAACCGCAATGCCGGCCGTAGTTCAGTAGGTCACAGCTGTAGATGGGCGTGTTCAGCGCGAACAAAAGGGAAATGAGGAAGAAGATTGACTCTCTTAACGGAATGTACGCCTTCGTGGAGGAGATCAACGCAACTGCCCATCGTTACCTAAGTGAAAAACAGTAGCAGAAATTGTTGAGGCCAAGTCTAGAGAACTGGCACGCAGCGTGCCCTGTTCCAAGCAGTCCTCATCGCCGCTCGCTGCTCTAGTAAGCTGAATTTGAACCATGAAAGAAGATAGTCGCAATAGTCGACCAAGGGGGGCTGATTACGACTGGGAATCCGATTGGCTGGAATCCTTTGTTAGAAAAATCTACGCTCATTCAAGTCGGATTTCGAAGGATTTGCCATTTCTGCTGGCATTTCAAGCCTTTCATGCTGGAGTCAAGCCTTTAGTCTTTTGGGAGTGGGTAGAGAGAGCATGTTCTGACTCAGGTTTCTTGCCGTATCGAACAGTGCCATTTGTCGAGTTCTATCTCGAATGTGATGAGGACTTCGACGTATTTTCTTCTTGTGTTTCCGAGTACTATGAATCCAAAGAGGGTGGAATCCTTCAGAGTATTGAGTCATACTTAGAGAGTTTGGACTGCGTTGATGAAGATCGGAGGGAGACACTTCAAGAAGCCTTTAAGGCTCACAGATCTAGTCAGTTTCGCCTAACAGTCCCGGCTTTGCTCCCACTGATTGAAAGAGTCATTTTGGAAGATTGGATGGGAAAGAAGAAAGGAGAAGTACATCAACTGAGCAAGAGAATGATCCATGAGGCAGTCGACAACTTTCGACTAGCAGATTTTAGGCCTAACAGCATTTATGACCTCACATTGTTGCGGTGCCTCATCGGTGTTCTCTACGAGAATGGCGGCAAGCTTAAAGAATCCCATCGGAACCTCTTACCTAATCGCCATGCCGCCTTGCACGGTTGGCGATCGTATTCGAGAAAAGAAGAGAGCCTGAACACCTTCATTTTAGTCGACTATTTGTACCGTCTAGTTCCGCTCTTCAGAGCGCGGAAGGACTGAATCCGGCACTTTCAAACTCTGCCAATTGCTTTCCACCACTTCTCACGAAAGTACAAAATTTGAAACGGATTCACCAGGTCTATAGCTGACAGTTCTATCTCAGCCTGAACAGCTGTTGACTCCATTTCTTCCCGTCAATATAATTCTCGATGTAGTCACACCCCCAGATTGAGGTCCATCGAGATATTCCCCTTCAGACCTGACAGAGCTTATGAACCAACCAAATGACATTTCAAGCTCGTTTGATGAGAAAAGCCGGGCATCGCTTTTTCTAGGCGACTGCCTTGATTTCCTGCGAACAATTCCAAACGAATCGATTCAATTGGTAGTTACCTCTCCTCCTTACAATATGCGTAAAGAATACGAAGAGTCGTTAGAGATCGATCGTTATTTGGAACAACAAGAGATAGTCATTGGTGAGTGCGTTCGGGTCCTACGGCCTAGCGGGAGCATCTGCTGGCAATTGGGAAACTACGTTAAGAATGGTGAAATCATACCACTGGATGTTCTTCTGTATCCAGCCTTTAAGGCAAACCACCTACAGATGAGAAATCGCATCGTTTGGCATTTCGGGCATGGACTCCACTGCTCAAGTCGATTCTCAGGTCGCTACGAAACTATCAGTTGGTTTACGAAGTCAGACAACTATACTTTCAATTTGGATCAGGTAAGAGTTCCACAGAAGTATCCCGGGAAAAAGTATTCTAGTGGGCCAAGAAGGGGTGAGTACTCGGGCAATCCCAGAGGGAAAAACCCTTCAGACGTTTGGGACATTCCCAACGTGAAATCTAGGCACATTGAAAAGACTCGTCACCCCTGCCAGTTCCCCATTTCTCTGGTACAGAGACTGATCTTATCAATGTCAAAGGAAGGCCAGCTGGTGCTTGATCCTTTCATGGGGGTTGGTTCTGCACCTGCGGCGGCGGTACTTTGCGGCCGTAAAGGAGTCGGCGCTGAGGTAGTCGAGGCCTATCATCAACTTGCGGTTGATCGCGTTCAAATGGCCCTACAAGGCACTCTGCCATTTCGAGAAGATAAGCCAGTCTTCATTCCCACTGAAGGCTTATCCGTGGCAAGGAACCCATGGACTGAGCACGAAGGGGACAAGGGAGGAACTTCCCAACGAAACAAAGCCTCCATTGAATAACTGCCTGAATTGAGGTAATTATGCGAATTCCAGCTTTAAGAGTGAACCAGTGGTTGACCCAATGGGATCGATTTCTATATCGGCCCGGCGCCCGCCAAAGTAAGCCCTTACCATACTTTTACATTTCCTCGATACCAGTAGCGATCCTGCGAAGGTTGTCGGGAGTACCCCGAAGAGGAATAGAGAATCCGACAGGTCAACAGCAAGCTGCTGGGCCGAGAAAAGAGGATATAGGGATTCAGCGAGGTTTTGAGGAAGGCAGGGCAAGAGACATCAGGTCTTTCGTTCGAGCAGGCTATCCATGGGCTTCTCTTGGCACGCGAGAAAAGGAAGAGTACCCAGATCTAAGAAAACCTGGGTGGTTGCCTACGGCTCTCGTCCTTAACATCGTCAAACCCGAAACAGTTCGCGTTGATGTAAGACCTTTTGCAGAAGACTTGATAAGAGTGGAAAAGACTGGCCCGGGCAAGTTCGAGTTAGTACTTCCCAAAGAGGCCGAGACCTCAGAATGGCAGCCCACAGGAGATCTATATCCTCTCGAAGTCATTGACGGCCAACATCGACTGCTCGCCTTTGGAGAGGGAGAGTTAGAGGATGAAGATTTCGACCTCCCGGTCATACTTTTCGAAGATCTGGATATCAGCTGGCAGGCGTATCTCTTTTGGACTATCAATATCACACCTAAGCGCATAAGTCCTTCTTTGGCATACGACCTGTATCCATTACTTCGCACAGAAGACTGGCTAGAACCAGTCCCGGGGCCATTGGCATACCGTGAGGCGAGGGCTCAGGAATTGACTGAAGCCCTCTGGATGAATCCGGAGAGCCCTTGGAATGGGCGAATCTCAATGCTAGGGCGTGAGCGGGGCAAAGTTTCCCAAGCCGCCTTTGTCAGGTCGTTAACACTGAGTTTTGTTAGGCGTTCCGATCCAAGGGGCCAGCAACCTGGAGGGCTATTTGGTTCTCCATTGTCCGAAAGACCATCTTTTGTGCTTTCATGGAGCAGGGCCCAGCAGGCAGCTTACCTGATTTATCTTTGGTCAGAGTTGGAAAGAGAGATTAGTGAGTCTGATGCTGCCTGGGCACAGCATGTTAGGGACAGGACCGAGACTGATCTTATTGACATGCTTGAGGGCAAGAGAGACCCCGCATTTGCGGGGAGGTACTCTTTGCTGTCGACGGATCAGGGCGTGAGAGGCTTTCTTCAAGTCTCGAATGACCTTTCATTTGAACTTGCCGGACAGTTAAGACTGAGTTCCTGGCTTCGCGATCGGGCTAGTGAAGCGACCAATGAAGTCGAGGTCTCAGAAGGAATTCTTGAACTTCGTTCACGGCATGAAATATCTGCTTTCGTGCGCGAGCTGTGCAGAGCTACAGCTCAATTTGATTGGAGATCTATGGCAACACCGGGTTTGACCGAAGATGAAAAGAATCGTCAGGCATTATATAGGGCCGGAACGGGGTATCGTGAGGTCAGACGGAATCTCCTTCTTCATTTGTCGAGAGTGACAGGTGGTCGCATCAAGGGAAAAGTGGACAGAGTAATTCGAATCTTAAAGTACGAAAGATAGGAGTCGTATAGTCTCGATGTTTGAATGTCCAGTGGACGTGGATAATTCCAATGACTTGCTGGGTGCAGCGTCGGCGGAAGCAATGGTAGATACACTGAGTAGAATGCGGAGGCACTATCGCCAACGGAAACGATGGCTTACAAGATGGCATCAATATAGGAATGTTATCAAAGAGTTGGAACCAAGAAGAGTCAATACATCGGTACCGACTGAAAGCCCTAAAATCGAAGGAGTTTTGCTTGCAGAGTACATAGCGGCATCTATCCCATTGCACGTAGCTGATGGATGGACATACTTGGCGCGGGCATTCGAGTCGCTACGGGCAGGAGATCAGAACACAGCTGTTCACTTGGCATACTACGCGGAACTTCGGGCTGCAATGTCTCTATTGGCCTCAGAAGGAGTTGGCGTTTTCAAACGTAGACACGTAGCAATTGGGCCAGGATGCACTCCGACCATGTGGAGGAAGAGGGGCTGTGGAACTCACGACGCGACCTGGAAACTGATTGATTCTTGGGCCGATGATAGTAAGCGCGTAGCAACTCTTTTGACATCTGTCAAAGTCGAGGAACGGACGATTGATGACTGGTTTAACGCAGCTAATATTAGGTTGATGCCAAAGCAATCTGTTGCCCGGGAATGGTTAACGGCGTGGAGCATTGATCTAGAGTACTTTGAAAAAGATCATGACTTGCGAGATCATGTAAGCTATCGGCCTAACAGACTTGGTGTGGATTCTACTGGGGAAACAGGCTCTTCCGAAATTATTATTGAGCCTATTCTGAACATTTGGAATGCCTTGGAACCATCGTCGGATTCGGGCGAGGCAGTAATAGATCGTATTCTATTGCAGAGGGCTCTCACAAAGGCCTATGACCAATTCTTTTCACAGAGCGAAACTTGGGAGGTTTTTCTTAGTAGACTGGAGGAGGTAGCCACCGCGGGATTTCAAAAGACGCTCGCTGATCCTGACAAGAATGAGCATTATGTGTTCAATTGGGCCAATAATCGCTCTCGGATCCCTTCTATCCAATCTGTACTCGCCAGGGCATCTCTCTTACTTAGAATCGCCAACGGTGTTTGTTCTCGTCGCTTAAGTGAAGCCGGAGTCAAGAAGCAAGAACTGCGGTTTTGGTGGAACAGTTACGGAAAAGAATGCGGTCTCTGGTCCGAAGATGAAGGACTGGATTCATTTGCCGATCTTCTTTGGCCGGATGTAGTTTTCGCCTTAGAAGAAAGCGAAAGAGAGCTAGACAATATGAATTCTTTTTGTACAGTATATGACGTCGGCCAGATTCTGGGGCCTAAAGTGGCTCTTACTCAGTTGACTAGGGTCCCACTTTGGCTTCTTGGATTAGATTGATTCGAGGCTCCTCTGAACCAAATAGCCGAGTATTTGGAACCATATGCAGTACTCAACGTGCCAGGAATTTTCAAACTAATCTGCGCGCGCGCGACACCCCCGCCGGTACCCGACGGCCACCTCACAGGTTTTGAGAGGGGTTATGGTCTCTGCTGGCGCTCCGCCGCGGTCTTTACGGCATGGCAAGAGCGGCACAGCGGTTGCAGATTGTCGACATGGTGGGTGCCAAGAGGCAACGGAACGATGTGATCAACCAGTTCGGCAGCGGTTATCCGGCCGCGGCCGGCGCAGTGCCGGCACAGGGGCTCACGCGCCAGCACGCCATCCCGGATGCGCTTCCACCGCTTGTCATACCCGCGCCGATGCGCAGGCGGCCGGGTGTCGGGCAGACGTTGACGCGGCCGCTCTCCGCACACCGAGCAGCTGCCGTCCCGCACCACACCCGGGCAGCTGCGGTCAGGGCAAGCCTTGTTCATCTGAGGTCTTCTTGTCGCTACTGCCTGAGGACAGGCCGAGGCTGGGCGCGCCTGATTGTCGTTGGCCACCCAGGTCAGCAGCAAGCGTGGGCACTGATTCGCCCGCCGGCCGACTCCCGGGCGGCGAATGCCACGCCATGCTACCCCTCCCCCCACTCGTTTTCACGGCGTCACTGTGACCGACACCGGTATGGTCAGCGGCTCGGACGGCGTCGGTGAGCGCGTCACAACCAGGCGCTGCGGTCCATCGACGAGAATGTCTGCGGTCAGCACAAGGGTGCCGTGCCCCAGGGGCGCCGCCGGCTTGTCGCCCAGCGCGTATGTGTATGCCCCACCGTCCCCCGGTACTTCGATGATGGCCGTGACCGTATCCCCTCTTGAAGCAGGGAAGAAAAAGCCCTGGCCCCCGCTCCCACTGTGCGCGGTCAACGCCAGCCCCACATAGTTTTCCGAGCGCGATGATCGCACGGCTGCATCCTGCGCGCGCAAGAGATCGCGTACGGCTTCGGAGATCAGGGTGGCATCATCCGAATCGAGAGCCAGGCCGTCGGCTGATACATCGATGGACTGCTGCCACGCCTCGCCGTCAAACTGCGTGGCCACGTTCTCTATGCGCATCTCGGCATTGAGCGGCGGCCGGTGCGTTCTCACCCTGAGCGCCTGCCAGGGCCGCAGAAGCTGGCTGGGATCAATGACGGAAAACTTGTACGACACACGCGGGCTCGACCTGCGTTTGAGGTCGGCCATGCCCAGCACTGCCGCTAGATCAGCCGCGGCCTGCAGGCCGAACGGGCCCTCAACCACCTCCGCTTCCGGATAGCCCTGGACGGCGCGGCGCAAGCCGTAACGCAACTCAGACGCCTCGTCGACGATCTCCTCGCCTTCGAAGCGCAGTCCGTCCGACGCCGCTATTCCGGCCTCGGCCAGCAGCCTGCGCCCGTCGGCCGTCTCCGGACGCAGACGCGTGATTAGCCGCCTGGAGTCGCTTTGGCGCTTGATGCGCTTCACCCTGGCGCCCTGGCCGCCGTCGTGCGACGCTGCGATCGGGAGCGAGGAGAAGGAGCGGCGCAGCCAGATCTCCTTTTCCGGTGAGTAGTGGAGCCTCGATCCGAACGCTTCCGCCACCTGCAGCAGGGCATCGGAGACGGTGTCGGCAGTTATATCCAGCCGCGGCAGCACGATGGAGACCTCCGGGTCTGCGTTCAGCTGCCAGCCTGCAGGCAAAAGAGCGGCAATGTCCGACACAATCTCGTCATGCCGGCGGCCAACCCAGGAGCGGTCGACAGGCGCCGTGAAGAGCAGATCGTGAGCGAAGCCGCTGCATGCGCAGGCCAGCACAGTCTCAGTCTCCGTGTACGCCTCGTCGGTAGTGATGACGCGGCCGGAGATGACAAGCGTGACGTGGCCCCCGATGAGGCCATATACGTGGACCTCGGACAGATCGTCGATCTGCGCCGCGTCGCCCTTTACGCTCACCGTGATTGAAAACCGCGCCGGCTCGCCGATTTTCTCCGTCATGCGAAATGCGCTGATGTCGCGAAGGGGGCCGTATGTCACCCCGGCCGTCACGACGTCGCACCACATGATAGGCTGAGTGTCACCTGCCGGCGCCGGCGGCAATGCGTACGACAGCGTTGAAGGCGTGGACGGCGTGGACGGTTCCGACGGCGTAAGCACCTCCAGGGCGCCGGCATCGATGCTCGAACTCTCCGGATCGTAAAGGACTGTGATAACGCGTGTGGCAGCCGACAAGACGGACCAGATGCCCGCGCCGACAACCAGTGAAGATGGCGTCATCCAGCCGAATTCATCTTCGCCGTCAATCAGGTCCTGCAGCTGCAGCTGGTAGATGTCGCCGTTCGGCTCCACGCGCAAGGCGATTCGGCCCCGGGCGCGCGCTGCGGCAGTGAAAGGCGAAGCGGCGGCGGCCGTAAACATGTCAGCCGCCGACGACATCTGCATCTGCATCATGCCGTCGTCGGCGTTGGCTGCGCTCTCTTCGCGAATGGCCAGCTGCGTGATGAAGCGGATGGCCGCGTTTTCGCTGAGAGCGGCTGAATCCACCGGATCGCTGGCCTCAGCGGACGCGTCTGGTCTGTCTGGGTAGATGCCGCCCAGATCGTCTCCCAGGATGACGTATATCTCGTCCGGGGTTGGCTGGCTGTACTCGATCGGCGCCGTGCGGCTGACGAACCAGATGCCTGGGTAATCGGCAGATACGCCGTCGGCAAAAATGGAGACGGCCGTCACTATGGATACTCCTCGTAAAACTGCAGGCTGACATCGACCATGCCCCCGCCCGGGCTAGACGTGCTGGTTTCTTCGGAGGCCTCAAGGCGAAAGGCGCCTGGGGGAATCCATGCGTCCTTGTAAGCGGTGTGGGCCGCCCCCAGATTCCAGCGCGTGTACGGGTTTCTGACGCTCGAGGGGGCCTCGATCGTAAGCGCGTCGCCGGCGTCGATGCGCCAGGTACCGCTCGCCGGGTCATCCTCCTCGAAGGTGAGAACCCAGTGCCAGAATGCCTGGGTTCCGAGGATGCCGAACGAAAACGTGGAGCCGCGCCGGGAGAAGGTCAGCTCGAGGATGGCTTGTGTCGCCGCCACCAGGCCGCTGTTCTGACCCTCAAGTGCCGTGGTCGCCCCGCTCATGTCCAGCGTGGCTGTTGCGGTCCTGCGGGCGGCCGAGCGCCAGTTGGGGGCTGCAGTCTCGAATCTGGGTGAAATGGTTGCGATCCGGCTGCCGTCCCCTATGCGCGTCTGGTGGTCCACAGAGAGCAGTCTGGCCGGCAGGTAGTGGCGGGCCCCGTCATTGAGCCGGGTGCGCTCCAGCAGGTGCAACTGGCCGCGCAGGCGCGTCAGGCGTTCGACCTGGATTTCGGCGGACTGGTCGACTGTCAGAACATTGTCGCTCTCATCGGTAAGAAGCAGGCCGTCTTCGTCGGTCAGCTGCGCGTCCGGGTTGCCGAGATATGTGGCCGTAAATTCCACCATTCTTGCGGCCGGCCGCGTGATCCGGCCCGTGCGCGCGTCGAACGGTCCTGCAAAGCCTTTGCGGACCGCCGGCTCTGCAGGCGCCGGTGACAGCTGCCAGTGCGCGTCGAAGCGCGGCAGGAGCTCGTCGCCGAATCGCGTGAGACGGTAGACGCTCATTTAGCCCTGTACCCCTATGCTCTGCAGCGCGTCGAGCAGGCCGGTCCCCGAGGCGCGTGCGATGCCCGCCGGCGAGCCTGAAACATCGCTGAAGCTTTGGTACACGGCCAGCTGGACCGGCGCAGCTCCCACTGCGGCCGTCTGTGCCGGGCCCGCAGCGCCGAGAGCGCCCTGCAGCGCCTCCGCTACTGCGTCGGCAATGCTGCGCGCCTCCTCCTCGATGCCGGCGGCAATGCCGGCGCTGAGCGGCTTGCCGATCTCCTCGGCGGCGACGCGCGACGGCGACTGAATGCCGAGAAAGCTCTTGGCGTGGTCCAGAGCGCTTTTGGCCGCGTTAGCGGCTGCCCGGCCCAAACCGGCGGCCGCCCCAAGCACCCCGTTCTTGATACCGTTGATGATGTCGGTGCCGATCGACTTCCAGTCGATCTCAGTGAACCGCTTTTTGAACCGCAGGTACAGTCTTGTCGCCGAATTGACGATCGTGGACCAGGCTGCGATGGCCGCGGCAGTGATGGCATTCATCCAGAACGTGCCGACCGCAGCCCAGTCGATTCCTTCGAATTCGGTCTTCAGGTCGCCATAGAGCGTGATGGCATACGCAACCAGGGCCGCCCAGACCGCCTCAGCGGCCGTGCGGATTAGCGACATTAGATTGTTGCCGATCGACGGCCAGTCGAGTACGGCGAAAGCCAGGCCGATCAGATTGAAGAGCTCCGGCACATATTCGACCAGCGCGTTCCATACGACCTCGGCGGCGGTGCGGATGAGCTGCATGAACGCCGTCCCGATCGCTGCCCAGTCGACGGCGGCAAAGGCGTCGGAGAGGAGCTGCCAGGCGACTGGGGCGCCGTCGACGAGAAGTTGCCAGACTGCGCCGGCGGCTATTGTCAGCGCCAGCATGAGGGCGGTGCCGACGGCGCCCCAGTCTACCTCGGCGAACCTGTCTCGCAGCTCGTCTGCCAGTACGTTTATCGCACCCCAATATAGATTCCAGGCGGCACTGGCTGCGGCCGTGATCGCATCCATGAGGGCGGTACCGATTCGCCCCCAATCGCTCTTTTCAAAGCCTTCCTCTTCGAGCGAGGTAAACCAGCCGGTCACCCAGCCAACCAGGAGCGCCCAACCCGCGTCAGCGGCGTCAATGATCAGCTGCATCAGCTGCGCGCCGACATTGCGCCAGTCCAACAGCCCGAAAGCCAGCGCAAGCGTCTGATAGTACCAGACGATGCCTTCGACAAACAGCGACCAGGCAGTGTCGATCGCCGACACGACGGCGGTCATCAGAGCCGTGCCGATCGCAGGCCAGTCGACCGCGGCGTAGGCGTCGGACAGGAGTTGCCAGGCCGCCCCGGCGCCGTCGACCAGCAAACCCCAGACAACGCCGGCTGCCAGCGTCAGCGCCAGCATCAGCCCGGTCCCGACTGCGCCCCAGTCGACGGCCGCATACGCGTCAGAGAGAAGCTGCCAGGCTGTCTGGGCGCCGTCGACGAGCAGCTGCCAGCCGGCTATGGCCGCGTCGGTAAGCGCCGTCATCAGCGCCGTGCCGATCGCCGACCAGTCGACCGCGGCATAAGCATCGGACAGGAGCTGCCAGGCCGCCCCGGCGCCGTCGACCAGCAAACCCCAGACAACGCCGGCTGCCAGCGTCAACGCCAGCATCAGCCCGGTCCCAATTGCGCCCCAGTCGACAGCCGCGTACGCGTCAGAGAGAAGCTGCCAGGCGGCCCCGGCGCCGTCGACGAGAAGTTGCCACCCGGCTAAGGCCGCGTCGGTAAGCGCCGTCATCAGCGCCGTGCCGATCGCCGGCCAGTCAACCGCGGCATAAGCATCGGACAGCAGCTGCCAAGACGCCCCGGCGCCGTCGACCAGCAAACCCCAGACAACGCCGGCGGCCAGCGTCAGCGCCAGCATCAGCCCGGTCCCGATTGCGCCCCAGTCTACGGCCGCATACGCGTCAGAGAGAAGCTGCCAGGCAGCCCCGGCGCCGTCGACGAGCAGCTGCCAGCCGGCTAGGGCCGCGTCGGTAAGCGCCTTCATTAGAGCCGTGCCGATCGCCGACCAGTCGACAGCGTCATAGGCGTCAGACAGGAGCTGCCAGGCATCGCCGGCGTCGTCGACGAGCAGCCCCCAGACAATGCCGGCGGCCACAGTCAGCGCCAGCATCAGCCCGGTCCCGATTGCGCCCCAATCGACGGCCACATACGCGTCGGACAGGAGCTGCCAGGCTGCCTGGGCGCCGTCGACGAGAAGCTGCCAGCCGGCCTTGGCCGCATCGGTGAGCGCCGTCATCAGCGCCGTCCCGATCGCCGGCCAGTCAACGGCCGCATATGCGTCGGACAGGAGCTGCCAGGCCTCGACCGCGCCGTCGACCAACAGACCCCAGATGATGCCTGCCGCAACCGTCAGCGCCAGCATCAGCCCGGTCCCGATCGCACCCCAATCCAACTCTCCGAAGCGGGCGGCCAGCTCCGCCTGCAGTACGCCCGCGGCTCCGGACCACAGATCCCACGCCGCCTTTCCGGCCGCGGTAATCGCGTCCATGAACGCCGTGCCGATCGCCCCAAAGTCACTCTCGGAAAACTTGCCGTCCAGGTCTTCGAACCAGCCGCTTACCCATCCGACAAGAAGCGCCCAGCCGGCGTCGGCCGCATCGATGACAAACTGCATCAGCGTGGCGCCGATGTTTTTCCAGTCCAGCAGCCCGAACGCCAAAGCGAGCGTCTGGTAGTACCAGGTGACGCCGGCGATGAATGTGGACCACGCGACGTCGACCGCGGCAGTCACAGTTTCCATCAGCGCCGTGCCGATTGCGCCCCAATCTGTGTCAGTGAAAGCCGTCTTGAGGTCCTCGTACAACCCGGGCGCGGATTCGACCAGGTTTTTCCACGTCGCTTCAGCGGTGGAGACGACATCGCCGAAAGCCGTCCTTATCCCCTCGACCGCCCCCGTCGCCAGCGTCTTGGCCGTGTCCCAGGCGCCGGAGAAATCGCCGGTCAGCAGCGCGACGAGGCCCAGGGCTGCGGTCCTCACCGTTGGGATGGCCGCGTTGGCAAGGTTCAGCAACCCATCGGTCACCGGTGAAATGCCGACGATGGTTTCCCGCCAGATGGCGCCCAGGGCGCCGCCCAGCGTGTCGTACTGGACGTTCAGGCTCTCGGCCGCGCCAGCCATGTCGTCCAGGCTCGTCTTGGCCGTGCTGAGGCCGTCGACGAAGGCCTGTCCGAGATCTTCGGCCTGTGTGCCGAAGAGCGCGACCTGCAGGCGGTTTCGCTCGAGCGGGTCCTCAATCTCCTGCAGTTTCTCGAGCACGCCGCCAAAGACGTCCTCGATCGTCAGGGACCCATCCGACAGGCCGGCAAAGGTATCCTTGGCGGACAGCCCCAGCTCGTCCAGCGCCGCGCTCGCGTCCTTGGTGCCCTCCTGGACGCGAATGCCGAACTCCTTCATGGCGTCGGCGATCTTGTCGGTGCCGAGCACGCCGCCGGCGGCGCCGGACTCCATCAGGCTGAAGAACTGGTCGGCGGCAAAGCCGGACTGCGCGAAGAGGTTGGAGTACTCCCCGATCGAATCGAGGAAGACGTCGCTTTTGTTCAGCCCGCGCTGGAAGCCGGCGGCGATCAGGTCGAAGGCCTGGTCCGGCGTCAGGTTGTCGAACTCTTTCTGGAGGGTGGCCGCGGCCTTGATTACCTCTTCGATCGGCTCCTCGAAGGCGTCGGAAATGCCGAACGCCTTTTCGGTCAGCCGCTCCTCCTGGCCGACAACGTCCTCCATATGCTTCGACAGAAGGGCGACGGCCTGGCCGGCCTCCTGGACGGAGTCGGCAAAATTCGAGCCAAATACTCCCTGCGCGGCTTCGGCCAGGCGGTCCGCCTCCGCGCGCGAGCTGCCGAGGCTGGCCCGGATCTGGCGCGACGCGGCCTCGGTGTCCTTGGACACGTCGAAGGCGGCCGCCCCGATGGCCAGGATACCGGCGACGGCCGCAGTAGCCGCGCCGGCCACCACCCCGCCCAGAATGCCGGTGACCTTGGACCCGAAGCCGCTCACCTTGGACTCGGACCCCTCTATTGACTTGTCCAACCCGCTGGTGTCGCCGCCGAAAAACAAAACGGCATCCCCTAGCCGGAATGCCATTTCTCCTCCTCCTCTATGTCACCGGCCCGTTACGGTTGCGGAGAACCGGCCTCACTCCAGTTCCATGAATTCGGACAGCTCCGCGTCGGTCGCATCTTCGCCGCCCGCCTCTGCAGGCTTCTTCCTGACCGCGGACCACACCTGGTTCGCGATCAGCTGCGCTTCGAAGCGCTTGCGCCGGTAGTAGGCCCCGAGCATCCCTTCCGCCATCCGGTCCGGCAAGACCTCAATCTGCGCCGCGGTCATTCCCCACTCGGCTCTGGCGAGCTCTTCGAAGTCATAAGACCCCGCAGGCCACCCCGGATCAGATTCTTCAGCCCGAAAGGGTCCGACATCTCCAGGAGGGCAAGCAGCGCGTGAATGAGCTGCCTGTCCGTAGCCTCCTCCTCGATCGTCTTCTTCGCGGATTCCAGCGCGGCGTCGTAGGCGCACAGAGCGTCGATGATGCGCTCGGGCGTCTGCGTTATGATCTTTTCGATGTGCGGCAGGATCGCCACCAGGTCGTCCGACGAGGAGCTGCCGTCCAGCTTGACCGCGGAGCTGACGCCCTGCATGGCCGGCTTTATCTCCTCAATCAGAATCGGCCAGAACTTGCGCGCGCGTCGACGCGTCGCTTCGCGCACGCTGTACATGGTCTCGCCGAGCAGGATTTCAGCGGTGCGGACCGCCAGTGGATTGTCCTCTTTCTTGTCTTCTGCGGGCATAAGGGACATCAGTTCTCCCTGTTAGGTGGTCGGACCGGTAATGTAGTGCATGTGGGCGGCCTTGCCGGCTTCATCCCAGTGCAAGGCGTGGCAGATAATGGGCAGAACCGACTCGTTGTCCTGGTTGAAGGGGGTTTCCCCGTCCTGCTCGACGGAGGCGCCGTAGAGGCGCCATCTCACAGGCTGTTTATTGCCGGCGGCATCCTTGCGGAAGGCCTCGATGCCGATGGCTCGGGCGGGATTGTCCTGGCCCGAACCGATAATCAGCTCCTTGAATGGCTTCTGGGCGCCCGTAGCCGCCGTGACGGTAAGAGTGCTGTCGGGAAAGACCAGCTGCAGGTTTTCGGGCGTGTACTCGAGCACCGTGAACGCAAAGGCAATCGCCCGCGCGGTCGGCACGCGATCCAACGGCAGCATGATGCCGTCGGCCCGGATCTCCTTCATCGTGGCCGAGTGGCGCATCTGCACGGCGCTGCCCGCCATGAGCAGGCCCATGTCCCTCCAGTTGCCGCCCCAACCGCTGTTCGCCGGATGCGGATATATTTGCGGGACGGGCCGGTAGGGCACCGCGGTCTCGTCCGGCATCGCCTCGTTGGGCGGCCCTTCAAATACGCGGCCCGGTCCTATGAGGATGTTGCGTCTTCGTTCGGTCGTCATCTATACCTCCTCGCTTACGTCCACGCCCGTACCTGGAGGTGGATCTCGCGGATGTGTACGTTCACTTCGTCCTCGTGGTCGTCATCGCTGTCCAGGGCGATGATGTGGTGCAGCACGGGGGCGATAGGATCCCCCGGAAAGTCGTCGTCGCGAAAGTCGCCGTCCTCAAGGAACTGGATCGCGCTTGCGCCCAAAATCTCCAGATCGGCGTACCGCTCTGCGTAACAGACCACCCGCCATACCTGCCGCCGCAGGCTGCCGTCAAAGTCGCTGGTGATGCGCGGCGAGCTGTCGGCCAGGTTGTAAACCAGCGCCGGCAGCGGATCTTTCTGGCGGCGGATGTTGGGATAGATGCGGTCCTTGAGCTCGAGGCCTGCCTGCGTATACGCCATCCTGCGCAGCGCCTCGGCCAGCGCGTCCCCTACCGGATCGGCCATCTCACTTTGTCCCGACGGCTTTGCCCATGGTGTCGGTAACCGCCTTTGCCGCCCTGGTGCGGTTGGCCGCCAGGGCGGGGCCCAGGTAGGGCTGTGCCCGGTGACGGCGCGTGCCGCGCTCCTGGAAGCCGGCATAAGACATCGAGAATGCCGCCAGCGCGGACCCTCGCTTCAGCCGCGGCGGTTTTCGCCGTCCTCTGCCGCCGCGGTAACTGGATCTGCCGCCGGCCGCCTTGGCGTACCCCGTCTTGGCCAGCCTGCCCGTGCGCCGCGGCGGCCGCGCCGCCTTGACGACCAGGTCGGCGCCGGCATACAGCGCATTGGCGCGCTCAGACTCCACCGCCTTGGCCAGGTCGTCTCCGCGCCAGGTTACCGCGATTTTGGAGGTTCCGGCGTTTATCCTTAGTTCGGCCGTCATTACGCTATAGCGGGCAGCGGCCGGATCGCCTTCACCTTCAGGCCGACGACGTTGTCGAACGAAATGCCGGTGTGTCCGGCGTCGGTCGCGCCTGGCCGCTCATTGAAAGCCCCGGGCGAATACGGGCCGTAGATCTTCGTCGTGTTTGCCGCGATGTTGACGGTATCGTCGGGCAGCTGCAGCCCGTAGGTCTCGCTGACCGGGACCTGTGTGTGCAACTTCATCACGGCGGCGCCGGCGCCCTTGGTGATCTCCAGGAACTCGAGGCCCGTGTTGTTGTACTTGTGGATTCCGTTCGCTACCCAAACGAGCGCGCCGTCTTCGACGTCCTTGTTGGCATCGAGGACCACGCCGTCGGCGTCAGGGCTCTGCAGTTCTATTCGCGCCATGCCTTCTCCTATGCAGCGTCACCGCGGTATTCGCAGTGGATGAGAATTCTCTCCCTGGTGCCGTCCGGGTCGACGGGCTTGCTCAGGATGTCCAAACGACTGCCGTCCGGCAGCACGCAGGACATCTCGGCGCTGATGTCGGTCCGGAACCGCATCTGGATTTCGTGCGTAGCCGTCGCCAGCAGCTGGCCGGCGGCGATCCCTTCGGTGCGCGCAAGCTGTGACTTCACCGCGGCCCACACATGGAACGAGCCGAGCCGCTGCAGTTTGGCCTCGTCGTCTTCGTCGACGTCCGGCCACGTCACCACCCGTTCGCCGGACCTGTCGCGGCTGTATGACGGCTTGTCGAAGCGCACGCGGGTGCGCAGGCTGCCGGCCCACGGCGCGTTCACTGCGGCCACCGCACCTTGTATGCGGCCATCAGCATTTGGGCCGCAGGGTTCGGGATTGCGATGACGCCGGGCTGTGTACGATGCAGCTCGCGTTCGTTATACAGCTCGCCGGCCATCATCAGGACGGCCTGCCTCAGCGGCGTGGGTATCTCCTCGGCATCGTCGTAGCCGGCGACGTAGCGGATGCGGACTGCCTGCCGGTCGGGCGCATACAGGCGGGCCGGGTAGATGCCCGTGCCGTCGGTCGTGCGCACGCCCGACAGCGCCGGCAGCGTCTGCAGCTCCCAGAACTGCTGCGGCCACTCCTCGTAGGCGCCCTCTTCGCCGCGGTATGCGATCTGGATGACTCGCTGGACATGCCCCCAGGGCAGGTACAGGGTCGACTCAGAGGGCAGCGCGGGCACGTAGGCGTCCAGCGCCACCTGGCCCAGCTTCTGGCCGGTGGACTGCTCCACGCCGGCCGCCGCGGCCGCCAGGTACAGGTCGATGAGGCTGTCCTCGTCGTCGTTGTCGACGCGCGCATGCGCCTTGACCTGGTCGCGCGTCACGGCCTGGACCGCGGGCACGTCCGCAGGCGCCGGACTGACCGGCGCGGTGCGGCTGTACGGTATGTAGATCTCCGGCCGGTACCCGGCGCGTGCGCCATACTCTCTGGTATACATTAGGTCTCGATCGGCTCGTCGCTGGGCGGCGTGTGGTGCGGCTTGATGTCCTCTTTCGCGATCTTGCGCGCCGCCTCGGCCTCGATCAGCTCGTTGGCTTCCTTGGGGGGCAAGTCGTACACCTTGCCGCGTATCAGCGTCCGCTCCGGCGACGAGGCCATCGTCAGTATTTCCACATTCACGTCAAATCCTCCATTTGTGCGCCCGTTTCGGCCTTCGCTCACGGCGATCGGCCGGAGCCCAGCGCGAAACAGGGTAGCTCTGCGGCTCTAGGCGCTCTTCTTTGCAGTCCGCCGCCTGCGAGTCGTCTTCTTCTGGGGCTCCGGCTCCGCAGTCACTTCGGCCGGCTCATCCGCGACGGGTTCGGCATCCGCACCTTCGGGACTCTCATCGGCTTCCGGCTCCGGAGCCTCTTCGGCAGCCGGTTCTTCAGGTTCCGGCTCCGGCACCTCCTCGGCGTAACCGCCGGCGATGAGCTCCTCTCCGTGGCTGTCGGAGACTACCACTTCGGAGCCGGGCTTTACCGCCCCGTCGGGTCCGGATCCGTGGACCAGCATATTTACCTTCATCTACTCCTCCTTTTGTGCTTTTTGTATAGCGGCCGCTTCGAGGCCTGCGCTGACCGACATCTAAGTGGATCCACGTGGGCCCGCCTGCAGCGCCTCGAGCGCGCTCCAGAAGGGCCGAAAACTGACAACGTGCACAAACCTGGTCAGCTGAGACGCCTTAGGACTTGTACGCCGGTCCGGCGACCACCACCTCAGCGACGACGTCGTCAGTGCCCCTGGGCGGCACAGCGCGCGCCGCGTAGCGCAGGGCGTGTGTCGGGCCGAAGGCGATGTTGGCTACGGTGGACAGCAGATTTGCGCGCAGATAGCGCTGCAGCGGCTTCTTGACTTCCACTCTGAGGACCTTGCCGTTGAGTCCGTCGGCCTTCGCAGCGGTTGCCGAAACCTCCTCAATGTCGAGACGCTTGAAGCCGGTCGTCTTGCTGTCCGATCCCTCCACACGTATCTCGGCCTTGGCGGTATCGGCGCTGTCGCTGATGTCGACGAGGAACAGCGCGCAGGCAAAGCCGCTCATGTCGATCACGCTGCTGTCAGCGTCCGTGTTGCTGGCGGCCGCCTGTGCGGCCAGAACGATGTCATGCAGGCTTTCCGTGACAATTTCCATCTCTACTCTCCCCCCGGCGCTTAGCGGCGCCGCATGTTCTGCAGCTGTCCAGTCTTACTCTCCGAGCTGCACGCGGGCAAAGGCCGGCGGCAGGACCGGCGCGCCGTCGGTGCAGGCGCGCATGATGTACAGGATAAGATTGTCGGTGGCGAATTGCTGGTCCACGCGCTGAATCATGGTGTCGTAGGCGTCGGCGATCTGGAAGCCGCGGCGCCAGTTGCCCAGGATGCCCACGTACTGGCTGGCCGTGAATACGGCCGGGCAGAACTCGCTGATGTAGGCGCGGAAGGAGAGCATGCGGTCGGGCTCCCGCCAGGACAGCGACATCTGCCAGATGGGGTGGTCGTCGGTGCCGCGCATCGTCGAGACCTGCCGCCAGAACTCCCTGGCGCCGAACCAGGCCATGTTTTCGTCCCAGAAGCCGCTGTGGATACTCCACTTTGCCGCCTGCAGGCCTACGAGCGATACCTCGGTGGCGGAGTTGCCCTTGCTGACGTCGCGGTCCGTGCCGATGCCGTTCGGCGAGTTCACCATGCAGCCCAGCGCCTCATTCACGCCGTTGCCGACGAAGTAGGCTCGCTCCTCGGTGATGCCGCGCTTGTATCCCAGACGCTCGACCAGCCAGGCGCTCAGCGACGGCACCAGCATCGAGGCGCGGAACGACATGGCCACGTACTTCTCCATCTCCTTGGGCCGCAGCACCCGCTTGCCGAACTTGCCGATGGCCTCTTTGATCCTGCCTATCTCTGACTTCCAGTCGGCGTCCTCGAGGTCCTTCTCGAGATATGGCGTTCCCAGCGACTGCGCATCGACTCGGGGGATGACATCGGCCATCTGGCGGATGTAAACCATGTCGTCTGCAATCTTGAGGATGTCGTTGTTCATCTGGATCGGGGCCAGCCAGAACCCGCCGAGCTCGTCCAGGTCCATCTGCGCGGCGCGCATGTTCTTCGGCGAGGTCGCCAGGTACTCCTCCATGTCGCGCTGGTACTCGACCGAGCTGCGCCGCGAGAGGATGTTGCCCCAGTCCTCTTCCAGGTTCGGGTTCGGCACCTCGCTCTCCAGCGGCACGGAAGATCGCAGGTGCGCCGGGCCCTGCGCGTGCCAGCGGTACGGCACCGAGCGCGCGTCGAACTGCTCATGATAGGCGCGCGTCATGCGCCTGGCCTGGGTGGGCGATTCAGCGCCCCCCGAGTTGATGAACTCGGCCATCTCGCCTTCGATGTTGGCGATCCTAGCGGCCGCGTCCTTGGCCTGTTGCGTCCGCATCGCTTCGCGCCCGTCCATGCCGGCGTCAAAAAGGCGGTTGAACCGAACTTGCTCCTCAGCCGTCATGCCCCGGTTTTCATCGGTGGCCTGGTTGGCGATCTGCAGCGCCTCGGAGAGATTCTGCGCCGCCTCCTGGAACAGATTGATCTGATCCTGTTCTGCCATGTCCTTCCTCCCTGGTTGTGCCTTCGCTACCGTCTCAGTTCTGCCATCATTCCGGCCAGCGCCTCATCGACCCTCGCCCTCGCCAGCCGCGCCGACGCGGCCAGGTCCACGCCCTGGCTCTGGGTCCGCCGGCGGATTACCATGCGGCCCGCCTCCTCCTGCCACTCAAGGTCTGCCGGCAGCGCGGGCCTCGCCACGCCGGCATGACTACGGGAGCGCGAGGTCAGCCCCACGCTGGTGCCCAGCACCGCCGGCCAGGTGACCGGCGACGCTTCCCACATGGCCGCCTTGACGATCGTGCGCAGCCACAGCTCCTCGTCTTCGTCGTCCTGGGCCCAGTCGTCTTCGAGCACGTCGAAGCCGATCGAGGACTGGTACACGTCACCGCGGTCTATGCTTTCGACGCGGTTTGCCGCGGTCGCCGGCGGGTCGAACGTGTAGCCGACGCCGACGTCGTCGGACCATACGCGCATCGTGTCCGCGCTGACGCGGCCGAGCGGCTCGCGGCTGTCGTGCTGCCACAGCGTGCAGATCTCGTCGACGTCGGCGCGCAGCGAATCGTCATACGCGCCGGCCTGCACTACCTCGCGCCACTGGTCCCAAAAGGTCACGGTCTTAGCGCCATAGACCGTGGCGTATCCCTTCAGCCTCGGCATCGTCTCTTCAGCTTCGTCGGCCCGGCGCTCCACCTCGAGACGGGGGCCGCCGGGTATTACTCGCCAGCGTTCCATTATCCGACCACCATGAATTTCAGTTTCCAGTGGTTGTTGCTGTTGGCCGATGTAAGATCACCCGTACTCTTGTTTGGGATGTAGATGAATTTCATAGGAGAACTCGTTCCAGTAAAGGCAACCGTCACTTGCGTTGCCGAGGCGCTTATAATGCTCAGCGTGTAATAGCGACTTTGGCCGTCGGCCGGAGCCGGTCCCCAAGCGGTGACATACACTTCGTCGCCGGCGCTGTAGCCGTGCTGCGCCTGCTTGCAGACGAGGACCGGAAAAACCATTACCGGCGGCCTGCCCAGGTTGTGGGAGACGTTCTGGGCGAAGACGTCGGCGCCCACGTTGTACTCGGCCGCCAGGACCTCATACTGCAGGAGCCCGGACCTGATTTTCTTGCCAAAATTCTTGACGGTAATGAACTTCTGAGGGTCTCCCGGCTCGTCCTCGTCGGAAATCAGCAGCCGGTCCTGATCGGCCGCCTCTGTCAGCTCAGTCGGCACGTCGTCATGCAGGTCGAACAGGTCCAGGAAGAACGACCGCAGCGTCGACAGCTTCACGAACTTCTGGGGCGCTCCCGGCGCTCCCTCGTCGGAGATCGCTAGCCGGTCTATGCCGGCCAGCGAGGTCAGCTCATCGGCGATGTTGTCGTGAATGTCGAAAAGAGCTGGAAGCCGGCGCACCAGAATCCGCTTCACGTCGGCCTGGGCCCCGCGCACAACCAGAAGATAGTCCGCGTTGGCGTCCAGGTTTAGGATCTCATCGACAGCCGTAATGCGCTTTTCAGTCATGTTCCCAGGCCTACCGACTCGGATTGATGCTGACGGCAACCGGTCCGTACGGAGACCAGATGTAGCCTGTCAAGCCTGCTGCCGGCTGGTAGTCTTTCGGCTCCTGACCCGGCAAAAGAAGAATGGCGGCTTGCCTGGCTCGAAGCAGGTCCGCCGCGGCCACCGGCTTGCTCGCGAGCTGGACGATGCAGACGTAGTGATGCATCCCCACCGTCCATTCGACGCCGTTTTCGTCCACCATCGCATGCTGCAGCAAGTAGTCGGCGCCCTCTGTCAACGCGACCTTCGCCCCGCCGATCGGCGCTACCGCGTCCGCGTCGATATTCTTGAGCGAGCGGTCCGCCACAATTGCCAGGCTCGTCATTCCTTACTCCCTCACCGCGCGGGTCCCGCAGTCACACTTCTCGTGCAGCGGCGGATGTCCCCGCCTCCAGTTGACCGTCATGCTCTCGCCGTCCGCGGCCGTCACGCTGCCGCCTGCCGGCACAAAGTCCTTCCCGATCTCGATCACCTGTCCGTCCAGCGCACGGCAGTACTTGCATGAGTCCCCCCGCGCCGCCCAGGCCACCGAAACAATGCCCACTGCGGCCATTGCCGCCATGGCGACCGCGTTGCCGATCTCGAATGCGGTCTTGTGGCTTTTGCGGTCTGCCTCGGTCTCCAGCCAGCCGTTCAGCCTTTCCTCCACTGCAGTCCGGGCCGCAGCTTCTGTCACTTCGCCGTTTTCATCGTCTGCCAGAGCATCGAGCTGCCGGCGGTGCGAAGCGCAGTAGCCGTCTGCCATGACGGCCAGGGCCTCGTCGGCGAAGGCCTCCATCTCGCCGCGCAGATCTGCGGTCCACGACTCGTCAAGGTCGATCACGACCCGCCGCGCCGTCCTCACCGCCATGCGCCGCATCGGCGTCTGCAGAGACGCAATTACCTCGGCCGCCAGGTCGCTGTAAAATCCGTCGAGCCAGACGAGGAACATCGCCAGCGTCCGGCTCTCGAGCGATTCCGAAACGGCTTCCGTCTCGTAGCTGATTAGGCGCTCCAGCCGGTCCTCCAGCGTGCGCTTGGCGTCGAACCACATGTCCCTGAGCGCCTGCACGTCACTGTCGTCGCGCTCCTCGCGTTGCCGGCGCTCCGCTTCCGCCGGCCTGGCGCTGCTCTCGTCAGGGTTGTCGCTACTTGCCGGCTTTCGCTTCGCGCCCACCTGCTCGATGGGAACCAGATTCCCCGACATGAACATCTGATCGCCACCAGTATAAGGCGGCCTGTTTTCTTTTGCTCTGGCCTCGTTCGGCGAGAGTTGCCCGTACATCATCTCGATCTGATTTGCCCGGGCCCTTGTGAGCCGGTCGCCGCGCAGGCGCTGGTTGACGTCGTACTCGGCCCAGACGTTGCTCTCATATCCCTCGCGCTCGATGACGTCGGCCTTGAGCTGCTCCTCGTGATTCACGATCCACGGCATCAGGCTGTCCTGCACGAAGGCCATGGACTGGTGCTCGATGTTGCTGAATGTGGCCCGCTCGAGGTCGTACGCCATATGCGGCGGTACGCCGAACCACCTGCAGATCTCCAGCGTCTGGAATGTGCGCGTGCCGAGGAACTGCGCCTCCTCGGGCGGAATGCCGATCCGCTCGACCGTCATCCCTTCCTCGAGGACGGCAGTCTTGTGCGCGCCGTCGAGGCCTTTGTGGCGGCTGTCCCAGCTCTTGCGTAGCCGTTCCGCCGCCTCCGGAGAAAGCGTGCTCGGATGCGACAGGGCCACGCCTGGCTGCGCGCCGTCGCCGAAAAAGCGCGATCCGAACTCCTCGGCAGCCATGGTCAGCGCCAGCGTGTTCATCGCCTGGCGGACCACCGAGCGGCCGAGAAAGCCGTCGTTGGCCATGCTGCGCAGATGGTGGACGCGCCCGGGCGCGATTATGCCCGACCTGATCTTGTCCTCCGGCTGCGCGCTGTAGTCGTATATCGGTTCGCGGCGCTCGAGCCGCGCATTCATGGCGGCCGTGTGCAGAGGCCACAGTGCAGACGGCCAGCCGTCGCCGGCGAACTCGATCTGGTTGTAGGTGTTGCCGCGCAGGAGGACCGAAGAGAAGGTGGTCTGTTTCCAGATAAACGGCCGCATCAGCGGGTTTGGCTTGCCCATGAGCAGCGGCCAGGCCGGATGATTGGTCGCCTCTTCGCGGCGGCCCTGGCTGTCGGTGCGGTAGACGCGCAGCGGCAGCTGCGCGATGTTGTTGCTCAAAATGCGGACGCAGGCAAAGACGGTGGCGATCGTCATGGCCGTGTCCGGACTCGCCGCGCGGCGGCCGGTGTTCGACCGCCCGTCCACGCCCAGCGCTTCCTCGAGGTCAATGTCGCTGACTACGCGCGGGCTGTTGTGCCGGCTCTGCCGATCGGGGAGGAGCTGGCGCAGGAAGCCGCTCATTTGCGCAATCCGCCGATCACGCCGGCGGCGAAGAAGACGACCCCGGTGTAGAGGATGGCACTGTCCCAGCCATAGCCGACAAAGACATAGGCCAGGCCCAGAGCCAGGCCCAGCGTTATCATGGCAAGAAAGAGATAGTCCGCTTTCGACATACTTTAGTGGGGGTACCTAGATAACCTAATAGCTGGAAAAAGCGCTTAGAACGGCTCCTGTGCGGTCGAATTTCTGCATTCAGGCCAAATTCGGCCGTCTCAGCCCTGTTTTCGAGACTTCAGCGTTTTTCCGGCTCTGTTTCGGATTCTCAGCTCCGAAGGCCCTTGGGCGACGGCTGTCTCTCGAGCGGCAAAGAATCCGAAGGGAAGTGGGTCTCTGTGCGGTACCCGTATTTCTCCAGGACGCTTTTCGCCGGGCCTGAGGAAGCGCGAGATTGTCGTGCCGCGCTTCACGGCTGCGGGCCTTCACGAGGCGGCAGCCATCCGGTCTCGTTGGCCTCGAGGGCCGCCCGGACCATACAGTCTTTACCTTCCAAGATTTTGCGAAGGCCGGTGGTCTTTTCCGCTGACTCCGGCAGCAGCTCGTCCATTTCGATCGCAAACTCGCGGAAACGCGCCTGAATTTCGTTTACGAATTTCTCCGGATGCGCGCCCGGAAACCACTTCAGCAGTCGTTCAGACGGCCTCATTGTTCCTCCTCTGTGGCTTTCTTGACCTGCAGCTCAAATCGCATGCTGACTCTCTACATTTACCCGGGTAAACGCCGGCCGCGCGTGTGCTGTCCTAACGCACGACACCGTGATTTCTGTCGATCCGGAACAGCAGCCGGCCCGCTGAATGCACTGCCAGCACGTGCCCCGCCGCCCAGTACGTCACTGTAACCGCCTCACCCGTCGCCGGATGGTTGCCGGCCCACACCAGCTGGTCGCCCTCGCCGCGGACTGCCAGATAGTCGCTGTCAGGGATCTCCGGCCCGCGCGAGTCGCCGGCAACGCCTATCCAGCGAACGACGTAGCCGTCGCCCGCATCGGCCCCGCACAGATGGAGCACCGAAATGTCTGCCGGCGTCCAGCACCCGCCGCCGTCCTCCCAAATGGACAGCGCCGAAGTCGCGGCAGGTTCGACCACTACATCCAGTGGCTTTGCAGCTGCAGCCGTGACTACATCTTGTACATGCCCGGCGGCTGGCGCCGCCTGCGTTCCGGACGACACGTGCACCTCGGCGGCCAGGTTGTCGATAGCCGTGGTTAGCTGCTGTATCTGCTGCATGATGATGCGGTCCGCCTCGGTCTCCTGCGGCTGCACCTCCACAACCTGCACAGCCGGCCGGTTGATGTCCGGAGGCGCCGGCTGAATGGCCGACGGCTCCGGCGTCCACGTCGGCACGCCGACAACCTGGCTCTGCCGGTCGGGCCAGAAGAAGACCGCAGCCGATCCGATCAGCGCCGTCACGGCCAGGCTTGCTACCGCGCCGATCATTTTCTTGCCGCTCTTTACCCCGGCCGCAACCACAGCGCCGGCCACTGCCTGCGGCTCGACGCCAAGGCCCTCCTCGGTTTCTTCGTCCCGCTCTTGCCCGTCGCTCATATCAGAACTCCACACCACGCCACGAGCGCGTACAGCATGCCCGCGGACACCAGCGTCAGCATGATAAGCATCAAATCTCGCTGCCAGGACTCAGGCATCAGTCGTCGAAACTACGCGCCGCGTCCGGATGCGCCATGCTGAGAATCCCAATGACGCGGTTCAAGTCACGCGCGATGGAGTCGACCTTGCTGTCGAGCGCGAGGTGGTCCCTATGCAGCTCGCCGAATCTTTCGCTCAGATTCTTCACGCCGCGCTCCTCCTCGAGGTTCGCCACGCGCTGGTTCAGCTTGCCGTAGCCGATCAAGCCTGTGCCGACCAGGACCAGGATGGCTACCAGGTCAGCGATCAATATCGCAATAAGATGATCTGTCATCACCATGCCTCATGCCTGACCCAACCTTCCCGGGTCACAGAAAATACATACGCCTTGCCCGCGTACCCCGTCCGCACCTGCAGGCGGTCCGCATGCCAGGTTAGCCAGATCGGTTCACCGCTAATGTAGTGCCTCAGCACCACCTGCCGGCCCGCCGTTTCGGCTGACGGGAACGGAACGTGCGGCCCCGTCACTACGCGGCCGCCGGGCCCTATGTAGTACAACCACCATCCCGAGCCGGAGCCCGTGGCACACAACGCGACCGGCCTGCCGGCATGCCGAGGCACGCACGTCGACCGCAAGGACCTCGATGTTCTACCCTGTTGCGCGGCCGGCGTTACCTGATCTGCAGCAGGCGTCGCCGTCGGCAAAATCGTTTCCGGGGGCGCTACGACTTCGGTAGCGGCCGGTGTCGCCGTTGCAGCGCCGGGCGGCAGCGGTATGACGATCGTCGGCGTCGGATCTTCGGGCACCGTCGGCGGCGGCGGCGGAAGGGCGCGCCTGCGGGTCGCGGTTGCCGTTGGCTCTGGAGCCGGAGCCGGCGGATAGCAGGCCGGATGCCAGCGCCGCAGCGTCAGCCAGTACGGCGACCCGCCCGGACGGTCGCAGCATATCTCGCACGCGCCGTCAGGCCCGCGCCGCGGCGCAATGCCCGGCGTCTCCACGTCCTGCCCCGGGCACAGGCCCACGGCCTGCCCCGCCGAGGCGCCGACACTTAGCGTCAGAGCCGCTACCAGCAACACGATCGAGTAGACCCTTGCGCCACGGCTGCCGCCGCAACGGCCGTGTTTACTGAATCCTCTTGGCATGCCTCATCACCTCCGGGGCTCTTACCGGCTGCTCGCCAACTGTGCGACAATATAGCCCATCTCCGGCCCTCTTGCTCGGATTCCCCTCGAATTCCGACTCTCAACCGCACAGAAGGCGCTCTGAGGCACTGAATTTGAATTTGGTCACTGGGGCACCCTAAAGGCCACAAAAAAAGCCCCCCGCCTGGCATGGCGGGGGGCTGAGGGGTTGTGAATTGGCTTGCCGCTTGTACAAACCTACAGCATCGATATGCCGCGCTCTTCGTACACAGACGTATGCCGCTTGGCGCTGTGGCGCATCGAGCGGTCCAGCGCCATGATCAGCGCAACGATCCCGTCGATCTTCTCCTTCGATTTAGACTTGTCCGGCTTGATGTTGCCGGCTGGGTCCTCCGTCACCACGACGTTATGGCCCATCCAGCGCATTACCGGCTGCTCGCCATAGCTGACCAAGCCGCTCAACACAAGCCGCTGCAGCTCCTTGGCCGGCCCCGACATCGACACATAGCCCTGGCCGTGCTGCACCATCTCCAGGCCGTACTCCTCCATCTCCGTATAGACCCGCGCAGCACCGTACCTGTCGAAAGCAGCGTCGACGATGTCATAGAGAGCCATGTCCGCGGCGATCGCCGCGTAGATGAACTTGTAGTCGATGACGGCGCCGGGCGTCGCCGTCAGACAACCCTGCCGCACCCACACGTCGTACGGGACGCTCACCTGCTGACTGCGGCGGGAGACGGATGCCTCCGGCACGAAAAAGCGGCACAGCACGCGGTACATCTCGTCATCCCCGTGCGGCGGAAAGATGAGCACCCACGCGGCCACGTCTTCGACGCTGGCGAGATCCAAGCCGCCGTAACACGGCCGGTCGCGCAGGTCGAGGTCCTCCGGAAACGGCTCGCCGCACGCGTCCCACACTTCGGGGCGGAACCAGCGCGCCGCCGACGAGATCCACACGTTCATCTTGTAGCGCAGGAATGAGCGCAGCTTGACCAGGTTGTCGGCCGCCTCCTTGGCCAGCCCGCGCAACTCGCGGATAAAGACGGAGACGCCAAGGTTGGGGTTGGCCTTGCGCCAGCAGGCCTCGTCCTGCCACTCCTCCTCGGCGTCGATGGCGTAGACGGCCGGAAAAAACTCGTCGGCTTCGACGGTGCCGCGCAGCACGCGCTCGGCGAAGTCCCGCTCCTGGCCGCAAAGCGACTTGGCGTCCTCGCCGGCGGTGGTGGTGGATAGCATCATGGGCTGCTCGCGACTGCCCATGGAGGTCCCCATCACATTCCAGAGCTCGTCGGTCCTGTGCTCGTGCAGCTCGTCCATGATGCAGAAGTGTGTGTTGTGGCCGCTGGCGTGCTTGTCGTCGGCCGACAGCGGCACAAACCGGCCGGCCGTGCCGGCTACGAAGATTGAGTGGTTGTGGACTGTGACCGCGTCCTGCAGCACGCGCGACTTGAGAGCCATCCGCCGCGACTCTTCAAAGATGATCTTGGCCTGCTCCTTCTTGGTGGCGCCGCAATAGACCTCAGGACCGCCTTCGCCATCGGCAACCAGGGCAAAGAGCGCCAGCGCCGCGGCCAGCGTTGACTTGCCGTTCTTCCTGGCAACCTCCCAGTAGGCCCTGCGGAACCGGCGCGTTCCGTCTTCAGCTAAAATCCATCCGTAGAGGGTCGTGACAAGGAATTTCTGCCAGGGCTCGAGCTTCAAACGCTTGCCGGCCCACTTGCCCTTCGAGTGCTGCAGCAGCTCGCAAAAGTCAATTACCAGCAGCCCCAGATCGGGCGCCCAGATGAGCCCGCGCTCCGGACCGCTCTCGAGATCGCGCAGCTGCCGCTCCACCATCAGCCGCTCCAGATCGCCGACGATTACCCGGCCGGACATCACATCGTCGATATAGCGGTCCACGTCTGCGCCGGCGCCGGTCTCTATCATGCCTTCTTGCTCCTGGCCGCGGCCACCAGCTGGGCGCGCTTGGCGCCCAGGTCGGCGAGAGTATCCTCCTGCTGCGGGGGCTGGTGCTTGCCCATGCGCGCCCGGGCGATCGGGTTGAGGCCCAGGGCCTGTTCGATCTGCCGCAGCTCCGACGATGCCTTGAGCATGTACGACCGCATCGCCGTCTGCTCCTCGCACCCGAAGTCGATCGGCATTTCCGCCAGCCTGGCCGAGATTGACTCCGCGTAGGTCTTCAGCGTGGCGTAGCGCTCGAGCAGGCCGAGGTCGGCGCGCGCCAGGATGCCGGCAGCCACCAGCATCCTGCCCGTCTCCTTGTAGATGTCGCGAGCGCGGCCCTGAATGCGCGCCGGCGACGGCGGCATTTTGGCCAGGCCTTCGACCGCGCCTCCGCCTGCCGGCCCTCGACCGCCCTCGGCCCACTTCTCGTGCGCGGTTTTTGCGTTCTGGACCATGGCTCCTACGCGTCTTGCGACAGGTTGAGTCTGTCAGCTGTGGTCATGGATCCCCACCAGGTGACCGCTGCGCGCTTGGCCAGAGACCGGCTGGCCGCTTCGCCGCCCCCGAATCGTACGCCGAGCCAGCCGATTGCCTCCCAGATCCAACCCGTGGAGGTCAGGGACACGATCAGAGAGACGAAGCCGCAACTGGTGGCATACACTTCGGTCGTGGATGTTTTTTCGGAGTCGGACCAGTCGATCTGGCGCTCGAGGTCGGGAAAGAGGATTCCTCGCATAGATGCAGATTATACCGAAACTGATCATTTTATGCTTGAGTCACAAAAAAAGAGAGGGCCCAATAGCGCCCCCTCTCGTCACCCCCCAAAACCCTGTATTGACCGGCAGACCTACCCCTGCTCCTCGGGATCGTCGCGGCTGGCAAAGGCCATGACCACGGCGACGACCGCCGCGGCCACCGGCATCAGCTGATTCAGCAGCATCTGGTTGGCGATCGCAGCAGGATCGATGCCGGCGATAATCGCCTGCCGAAAGGCGTATCCGCCCGCCGCCAGGCTCCCGCCCAGGCAGACCCAACTCGCCAGGAAGAGCGACACGGCGTTCCAGCTGAACGGCGAAAAGCGGCCGCTGAAAGGCGTCTGCTTTTTGGCCAGGAGCAGCGATACGCTGAGGAACCCGACGGTCAACGCGGTACCGACAGGCACGATGATGGCGGCTGCGCCGATGCTGGCCAGCCCCCAGAAGATCCCCCCTGCCCCAACGGCCGATAGCAGCGACAGCACGATCACATTGATGAAAATCTTAGTCATGGTTTCCCCCTGTTGACTATGGACTAAGCACAGAGCTAAGTTCTGCAGTGGACGCATGGTCCACTTCTCGGACCAGTATAGCCAACAAACTTCTGTCTTGCTCGGCGCGCCGCAGAAGCCGCCTTGCTTAGCGCGCAGAGTTGGGGTGGTTGCGGCAGTCCGCGCAGATCCAGTCCAGGCCGCTGACGGCGCGCCGGTCAGGCCGGAAGGAGGATAGTGGAAGCGAACCCCTGCATCGCTGGCACATCTTCCGAGCCGGAGTAGACATGCCCGACGCCAGCTGAAACGACATCGGGAATTTCGATCTGTTTGGCTTGGTCGATCGTCGTGACATCGTCATCTGAATGTGTCCTCTCGATCCTCACAGCACAGCTGCTTGGAAGCGTTTGGGGCGCGGGGTTATGATTTGTGCGAATGTGACCGTCTGTCCATGCGAGGAGCGTTACATGAACACAGAATCGGAAGCCAGGATCGGTAAGCTCTACATCGACCTGTATAAGGCGAAGAGTCGCCTGGAAAAGCGCCGGCACGAAGGTAAGCGACTGGTAGACACACTGCGGGAACTGGCCGACTGCCTTGATGAGGAGATCCCCGACTGTCAGATCCTCGAAACAAGAGACGGGCAGTTCAAATCTTCGCGTACCGCGACCAATTTCAGAAGCGGCGAGAGTGAATTTGTGCGTTTCCCAACCGAAGCCGAAACAGTTGCAACCGACATCTGCGAACTCAGATCGCAAATCGATACTTTGGAAAAAGAGCTGGAGCTGGAATTGAGATGTCTCTGATGCAGAGGGCGTCCGGGAGACGACTGCCGGGCCCTTGATCTGCTTCCGACGATGTCCTTCCTATCGCGCCAGCCCCGATCTGCGCAGATCGGACAGGTCCTCCTCCGTGCCGCCGAAGCATGGCGGCGGCGTTGCTTCGACTACTACCGGCTGATCGGCAATCCGGTTCTCGAAAGCTCGCCACATCCAGTCCTGCAGGTCATCATCGTGGACCTCCGCCACCATGTTGCGAAAGTCGTCTTCCGACAACGCAGCAAGACCGCGGAACATTGCCTCGACCAAAGCGCGGGTAACATAACAATCTGTTTCGGCGGCCTCGAAGAAAACGTCAGTGAGGCTCTCGCACAAATGGCTGGCGCCGCTGCGCTCTATGCATTCCTCGATCGGCATCGCCGGCGGCTGCGCTGCTTTCGCTTGACTCATACGTCCTCCCTGCGCCGCGCCGGCGAGAAGTCGGCTTGGCGCGGATGCAGTAGCAGGTGGTCGGTTATGTCCGGGTCGTCGAGGTCCGGGAGATTGTTGACGATCTCCCACTGGTCCAGCACGCCGAATATCTTCTCGAGCTGCGCCTCGCTTCCAACTACTTCGCCTCCGATCGGGTTGTTCACGGTCCACTTCTCTATCAGCGGCATGTAGGCAACGAACAGGCCTCGCCGCATGGCTGCAGTCTGCAGGGAAGCCATCAGAACGTCGACATCGAAATCAACCTGCATGATTTACCTCCTCCCTTTCATGGCGGCGTCGACCCTCGCAGCTGCATCAGCGCTCGAGCGCGGCCGCCGGTACGGCATCCAGTCTCGCCACCGCCCTTTCTTGTACATGTAGCAGAAGATCCTTGCATTTCCGCGGCTGCGCTCCTTGACGGCAGCTTTCCTGTCCAGCGTCTTCTCCCAGCCGCTGTAATGCTCGATGCCCTGCACCGGCCTATGGTCCATCGATGCTCTCCCAACGCACAGGATCGCGCTCCTCAGGCTCCGCCAGCCCGCAATAGCAGCACGCCCGGCGGCCAAAGTGCCAGTGCGCGCAGTGAAAGCTGTCCTTCGAGTTCGGACAGGCTGGCTCGTGCCTGGGTAGGGCGCCTGTCAGCTTGCCAAGCAGGAACCGCCAGGCAAGCTCCAGGTCTTGCCTGACCTCCGCCGGCATCTCGCCGCCCTGCCAGGTTACGTCGCCTCTGAAGTCGATGACCTGGTCGAACCCCTCGATGGGCACTGCGCTCTTGATCATCCTGCGGCCGGTGATGCGCCGCCAGACCCTCCGAATTCTCTCGATCATGCGCAGTACATCCTGTCGTCGGCGTACTTCCTGGCCGCGTCTGCAGCCTCCTCGGGCGTCGACAAAGCGACCCTGGCGACGTGGAGCTCCACGTCGCCCCGCCAGACGCTCCAGCGCCACAGCGTGAGGCTCCCCGGCGCCGGCATCCTGTACACGAAAAGATGCAGGCCGGCATAGCTGGTCCACCATATGGTTACCGACTCTCTATTCCACCCAGTCATTGCGCTCCGCCTCCTCTTCCGGCGTATACGAAAGCATCGCCGGCTGGGGTCTGCCCGGCATCGAGCGCCGGCCTACCTGCCGCGCCATTGACTCATCCGCCGGCGTGATGCAATAGATGGCCGACGAGCCGTAGTACTGTGTCATCGCCGGCTCTTCGCCTTCGTCGTCAAACACGTCCAGGCGCAGCAAGCGGCCGCCGTACATCTCTACCTCGGACACCATGCCACCGAAAGTCCGGTGGCCCATCAGCTCCACAATCGCCCAGCCCTCATACGTCGTCATCGGTCAGCTCCTCCCGCTGGGTTGCATGATTGGTCGATCGGCTTGCTCTGCCTGCACCGGCAGCCGCCGTTCAGCACCGACTCCGGAGTCATGCGCTTGCTCCATACGGCGCTGTTGGGCGATTGCGAAAAGCTCGCGGCGCAGCTCGTCACGGCGATTCTCGTCGATCGGCCGGCCGTTTTCTTGCCCCCAGTAGATGATTGTGCGGATCTCTGTCTCGCGTGCGCTGAGCATGTCGCCCCCCCTTGTCTCATTCTCTGTCTCCGAACTTGTCTCTATTTCGAGGGAGTTAAAGACGGCCGCCGCAGTGTCGGGCTCGGTAATAGCGCCGGAGGGAACGAGAAGGGACCGCGGTTGGACCTCCTCGAGGGCTGCGGATTCCCCTACCACCGGCTCTGGCTCCTCCTCCGCGGTGTAAGGCTCGTATAGGCCCTCCTGCAGGCCGACAAGATACTCGAACTCGGAATACCATTCGTTGTCATACAGGTCCTCGTCCCTGATCTCACGGTTCGGATACGAGTCGGGGTGCGCAAACCTGTAGATGAGGGCGCCGACGCCGTTAGCGCCGCCCTCGGCGTTGTAATCGGCCGAAAAAGCTTGGCAGCGCTCCAGGACTTCCCGCGGCGACCATCTGGCAGCGATCGCCTGCGCAAAGTCACGCGGCATCCTTATCGCCGCATGCATCATCATCTGCATCGACAGCTCGCGCTCTTCGGGTGTTGGGGGGGAGGTAGGAGTATATGCTCTGATCTCTGTCATGTATTGATCTTTCTTACCTCCTCCTCCTCTATAGTGATCAACATTCGCGCGAATATGGTCCATATCCGCGCGACAGTCGCGCGAATGTGGATTCCATCCTTGATCACCTGTCGCGCGAATATGGCAGTCGGAATCTGGTGCTTGAAGCTCGAGGTGAGGTGAAGCCTGATCCATATCCGCGCGACTGTCGCGCGAATATGGATTCCATCCTTGATCACCAGTCGCGCGGATATGGAAGTCTGGGAGGAGTAATGGCTGCGTGGATCGGCGGCTCAGCTCGACGGTTTCCGCCGCAAATTCGAGTGCATGTTCGATTTCTTCAGCGAAGACATAGCAGAGCTTTTTGTGTTCGCGTTTGCGGTCGTCCCAGTATCGACGTTTTTCTCTCGCTATCAGAGACTTCCCTTCCATACTTGTCAGGGACCTGCAAACTACTCCTCGGCTGAGGCCAGATACTTCGGCGATCCTCTCCTGCGTAGGATGGCATCCCTCGGGGCCATCAAGCAGAATCAAGGCGGACAGAGTAATGATTTCGTTGGCTATTAAATCGAATCGCTTGGAAAGCCACGTCAGTCCGCCCCCCATCTGCAAGACAAACTGATCGTGGGCGCTCATTGAGCTACCCCCCAGCGCTCAAGCTGGCCAGGGTGTCTCTCTTCCCAGCACTCCCGGCAGAACTCGCTTGGCGTGCCTGACTTGCCCAGGGCCACGCCCGTGATCTCACGTCCTTTTAGCAGGCACGGCCGGCACAGGCCCTGCAGTATCACGGCATCCAGCTGCGGCCATTCGCCCGGTCCGCAGAAAGGAAACACTTCGATGTCCTTCGCCTTCGCCTTTCCTGCAGACTTGGCGTCGCCGACGGTGGGGAACTCATGCTTGCTGAGGTGCAATACCCGGTTGCCGGCGACCACAACGAAGCGGTGGCGGCCGCTGGTTGCGCGCACGGTCTTTACCTTCTTGCGGCTGGGCATGGTACACTCCTCTGTTGGAAGGGGGTCGGGTAGTCTACGGTCAAACATTGTGAGCTGGTTCAAATGATTCTCCTCTCCTCTTGGCCGAGATTGGTGTTGAATTGACCTGTTCCATGTTTCTGAGCGCTCGGTCTCCTTCTCTTCGAAATGCACAGCGTACTGTCGCCCTCCGCTAGCTGATTGCAATCCTGCGTTTCAAGACCCATTCGACTCTCCATCCGCGAACAAGCCCGGCATCGGCGCCAATTCGCCGCTAGGCTGGCAGTCGGCCGGTACGATCCTGCGCGCCTGGGCAAGCGAGGCTTCCAGGAGAAAGTCGGCCGGACCCAGATCGCAGCGTTCGCCGGCCTCGGAAATAAGCTGCCACTGCGCGTACGTCATTTGCACAGTTACGCCGCGGTACTCGGTATAGATCTCTACCTCTTGACTGTCTTGCGGCATGGGTTCCTGTCCTTTCGTCTAATTGACCGCCGAAGTCGACCGCCCCAGGTCCTAGTTGACAAAAATTGTGGCGTCGACGCGCGTGTTCGGCGGGCTCGGCATCGTTGCCTATTGCTGCAGGGCGCGCGTAGTCGCGGCCGCTTCAAGGCGGCGTGGCAGTCTTTGGAGAGTATGCTGGAGAGGCGGATTGCAGAGGGGATGGCGTGAGGGGCATCCTTTGCCATGGCGGCCGGGTCGACCGCATCGGCGAAGGATGCAGAGGGGTCCTTCATTGGTCACTCCTTTCGATTCGTTTGGGGGGTCTTTATTGTTGACCATAGCGTCCTTTCAAAGTTCGGAAGATATGGCTTCTTCGGCTTGATCGTAGGCCCGGCGCAGGGCGGCCGTTTCCCAGTCGGCATAGACGTGTTGCGTCATCTTCACCGATGAATGACCTAGCAGCTTCGATAGAATCCCCATCTCCAGTCCCCCTCCGTTGAGCATCTCCACCGCAAATCCGTGGCGAAAGGAGTGGGGGTTGAAGTAGGGCAAGGCTGCGCTATTGCAGCGACGCTTTAGCATCTGGCGGACGCCTTGGGGCTGCAGGAGGCCGCGCGCACCGCCGCCGCCGTTGTTGCTGAGGAATATTTCTTCGGGATAAGGCCAAGGGGGGCGAGTCTCTGAATATCGTTCGATAATGGCGTTGATTTCATGGGGGAACGGTACTAGGCGCCCCTTCCTTCCCTTGCCTAAAGCGACTCTGATCAGGCGGGCGTGCCCGTCAATGTCGCTGAACCGAAGGGCGAGGAGCTCGCCAATGCGCAAGCCGGTCCAGAAGAGAAGGCTGACAATCAGGCGATCTCTGTGGTCTATCCAGCTGGCGAGAGGGCCGTCGGGAATCGCCTCTTTCAACTTCAAGTATTGCTCGCGGCCGATCTTGAGTGGCTGAGTTCTGCGATAGGCCGGCTCCTGAACTGAATCTACCGGGGAGCTGTCCACCATGCCGCGCTGCTTCAGCCAGTTGAAGAGCGCCCTCAGAGCTTGGTAGCGGGCGAGAACAGTGCGCTCGGACAGGCCTCTGGCCCTCTCGTGGCTGAGGTACTCTTCAATGACTGTAGCCCTTGCCCATGCGGAACCTTGCGTTCCCGCTGCGGACACGTAGTCGATGAAGCGCCTGGTGTTTTCCTCGTAGAACTCAAGTGTGCGGGGGCTCCTTCCTTCGGCCTTTCGGGCAGTGAGGAACTGAGACAGGGCGGTCTCCAAGAGCATTGTGGAACTCCTTGCGAGTGATAATAGGGATAGCCGTCCAGGGCAGGCCTTGAGCGCCTGTCCTCACGCTATAGACGTATCCGCCCGTATCAAAGGAGGTTTTCCAGTTAGACCACGACCTGCTGCATCGCAACGAGCGCGAGGCACCCTCAATCCCAGCGCTCGGAACTGATGAAGAATCGTGGCATCCCAAGGGAGCCAGATGTGGTTTTAGCGAGGGGTATTACAACGGAGCCTCAGGGGGGGCGCAATCCCTGACTCTGGATCAGGTAATCGGGGTTCAAATCCCTGTCCCCCAGCTCTAGACGCAAGAAACTCCCAGTTAACCCAAATCGGGCAGTAGTTCTGATATGAAACGCCGCTTTCGCCTGTATCGATAGCGGTGTTTTTCGTTACCTGGACATCCAGACTCATCCTCTTGTTCTGCCAGCAGCCTTTCGGGGGACAGCAGACCAGCCGTTGCCGTCCGTCTCAACGATTGCGACCGTACTCCTCGTGACTGCTTACCCAGTCCAGAGAGCTGATGGCGGCGGCCAGTGAGAGCTCCCCCGCCAGTACAGTGCCTGCGACGATCTCGGCGAATTTCCTGACCTTTCCTTTTCCACTACAGCCCAGCAGCTCGAGACACTCTCTCTGCGTCGCCAGCCCCGTCCCGCCTCCGTAGGTGGCGACGATTAGCGAAGGTATGGTGATGGAGATGTAGAGATCCTTGTCATCGGTCAGTTCGACGTAGATCAGGCCGGCGGAGGACTCGGAGACGTTGGCAACGTCCTGGCCGGTGGCGATAAATATGGCGGTAATGGCGTTGGCGGAGTGGAGTCCGTTATTGTTTACGCCTGCGAGAATGGAGCCGATATTGGCGACGCCGTAGTGGTAGAATAGCTGCTCGGGCTGGACGCGCATGTTCTGGATGAGCACGTCACGGGGAATTACGGCTTCGGCGGTCACGCGCTTGCCGCGTGTGCGCATGATGTTGACCTGTGAGGCCTTCTTGTCGGTCGCGAAGTTCGATTCAAGATAGAAGCGCTTGATCTCCTGCCCGTCGTAGTGGTCCAAGATCCAGGAACAGGCCGCGAAAGTGGCGCGCCCCACCATGTTCTGACCGCCGGCGTCCCCGGTCTGATAGTTGAAGCGCAGAAAGGCGAACTTATTTGACTGATAGGGGTCGATGTTGTCCAACTTGGCAACGCTGGAGGTGGCTTCGGCCTCTTCCCTGATGGGGTTCATGTTCCTGCCGACCCAATCGATAAAGTCGCGGGCGCCGCGGGCATCTTCAAAAACAAAGACAGGCGCCCTCTGCATGGCGTCGGCGACGACCGTGCACTTGACGCCACCGGAGAGATTGAGCAGTTTCATGCCGCGGTTGTAGGAGGCGACGAGCGTGCCCTCGGTTGTGGCAAGAGGAATGAGGAAATCGCCCCTGGCATGTTCACCGCAGACGGTCAGTGGGCCGGCGAATCCGATGGGGACCTGAGCCACGCCGGTGAAGTTCTCGATGTTGCCCTGTGCTTCCTGGGGATCAAATGAGTACTTGGAGATGTGATCAAGCGCTTGGCCGGTGTATTCCTTCACGAATTTCTGGCGAGCCTTGATAATTTTGTCACCGTAGTCGTCGTCGCGATCGCGGGGGATTCTGGGGGCGTCCACCTTTTCCGATATGGCATCGTCGACCGTGAACTGGATTCGACCAAAGGGAGAGGTCTGCACACCGATCCGGATTTCATGGTGCCCTTTTTCAAGAGGCGGGACCTGCGCGGTGATGAGTACCTCCTTGCGCAGGGGAAATTCAACCGGTTCTCCGCTGTTGACCTGGTCGGGTGACATCACGAGTCCTTCGCCGAAATCCAATGACAGGACTTCGTTGGGAATCTCTTTGCCGTCGATGCTTATGCCATGAAAGCCAGTCAATCTGGCGTCGCTCAGCCGGTTCTTCAACGAGAACTGTACGCCGTTCTCGATATTATGCAGGCTGGCGTAAGTGTAGAGCCGCTTGAGCAACATTGAAGGAATCAGTGCCATGGTGCCTCCCGTTGATTCTGTTTGGAATAAAGGTGCAGGAAACGACTTGAGGGGAAGTGTCGATTTACGTCAGGGGCAAAGTGTCTGTCATGTTCGCAGGTTGCCATCCCGTGGAGGATTCCGGACGGGCAAGTCTTCTTACGAATCAAAAAAGTCAGCACCAATATCGGTGCGCCACACTGCGTCCTCGAATCGAATACGGTCTACTTCCCGGTATGCTTTGCTGACGGCGGCCCTGAAGTCGGCGCCCTTTGCCGTGACCGAGAGAACACGCCCGCCGTCGGTCAGGACAGCCGGTCTGCTCTCCCCGTCATCACGATGACCCGACTCGTCCGTTTTGGTCCCGGCGTGGAAGACTAGCGGGCCGTCGTCGAGAGGCAGACCCGCGGTAAGACCTGAGATCGGCTTTCCTGTCTCATAGGTGTCCGGATAGCCGCCTGAGGCCATGACTACGGTTACCGCTGACTCATTCGACCATTGCGGCTCCTGACCGGCCAGATTGCCATTCGCACATGCCAGCATCAGGTCCACAAGGTCGCTCTGCAGCAAGGGCAAAATGACCTGCGCCTCCGGGTCACCGAAGCGACAATTAAACTCCAGAACCATGGGTCCTCTTTCCGTCAGCATCAACCCAGCGTATAGGACGCCCTGATATGGCGATCCCTCAGCTGCCATTCCGGCCAAGGTTGGGCGGAGGACGCTGTGTTCGATGGTTTCCAGAATCCCGTCTGTTGCCAGTGGGGAGGGGGCGAAGGCCCCCATGCCGCCCGTATTGGGTCCGCGATCTCCGTCCAGGAGTCGCTTGTGATCCTGTGCGGCAGGCACCAGCCGCAGGTTTTCGCCATCGCAGAAAGCCAGCACGGAGAGCTCCGGCCCATACAGTCGCTCTTCGACGAGGACGGTTTCACCTGCGTCGCCGAAGCGTCGATGCACCATCATCGCGCGGAGTTGGTCGACTGCCTCGGCACGGCTCGCAGGCAGGAGGACGCCCTTACCGGCCGCAAGTCCGCTGGCCTTGAGGACGGGAAGTGCGTCCATGTCATGTACACAGTCGGCTGCCGCTTCGAAATCTGTGAATACGCTCGCCCGACCGGTGGGGATCCCGTGCCGGTTCATGAAGGCCTTAGAGAAGGCCTTGGAGCCTTCGAGGCGAGCGGCGTCTTTTGCCGGCCCGAAGATAGTCAGCCCGGCGGCAGTGAATTCGTCGACGATTCCAGAAACGAGCGGAAGTTCCGGACCTACAACCGTTAAATCGATCTGTTTGTCCAATGCATAGAGCCGCAGCGCGTGCAAATCGTCCACAGGTAAGGGGGCATTTGTGCAGTTGGGAATCCGAGCCGTACCCCCGTTGCCCGGCGCGGCGAAAATACGGTCGACTTGCCTTGATTGCGCCAGCTTCCAAGCCAGGGCATGCTCCCTGGCTCCGGAACCTATCAGTAGAATGTTCATGAAGCTGTCATAGGATGGCGGATCGAGTGAGAGGAGTCAGACAATGTGGAGGGCGCCTGGCCGGCCGCGTTCATCTCTATCCGCAGGCACCAAGTGAGTCAGTTGCCCAATACGCCTGCGAATCTCTCTTTTTCCTTCAGTTCCAGTTCCAATTCCAGCATAGGCGTCTCGAACGGGTAAGAGCCGGTGAAGCAGGCGTTGCAATAGCCATCCTGCGCCCGCAACGTAGTCATCATGCCATCAACGCTCAGATAGCTTAATGTGTCGACTCCTATGTACTCCTTAATTTCGTCGAGATCCTTGTGGGCGGCGATCAGTTCGGACTGGCTTGCCATGTCGACGCCCATAAAGCATGGGAAACGAATAGGGGGGCAGGCAACGCGCATATGAACTTCGGAGGCACCGGCGTCGCGAAGGAGCTGCACGAGCGGCCCACTCGTGTTTCCGCGTACGATTGAGTCGTCAACCAGGACAACCCGCTGGCCCCTAAGATTCTCGGGCAAGGGGTTGAATTTCATAGCCACACCTACCTTACGCTGACGGTCCGTCGGCTGGATGAAAGTGCGTCCGATGTAGCGGCTCTTTATGAGACCTTCACTGTAAGCGATGCCGCTCTCCTGTGCATAGCCGATGGCGTGAGGTGTGCCGCTGTCAGGTACAGGTACAACGATGTCGGCGTCTACCGGTGACTCGCGGGCGAGCTGGCGGCCCAGGGCCTGGCGCACGCGATGGACGAGGCGGCCGCCGAGGACGCTGTCGGGGCGGGCAAAGTAGATCTGTTCAAAAGTGCAGAATGCCGCTTCTTCGGCGGGCACGCCCTGTACGATGTCGTATCCGTCGTGGTCAATGCGAACGATTTCGCCGGGTTCGATTTCGCGGATGGCGCGGCCGCCGATGGTGGCAAATGCGCAGCTCTCGGATGCGATGGTAAGGCCGTTCTCGAACTCGCCGAGGACCAGAGGGCGCAGGCCCCAGGGATCCCTCACGCCGTAGATTGCGTCGCGAGTCAGGATTGTCAGCGAATAGGCGCCTTCGGCGATCGTCATCATCTGGCGGATTCGTTGCAGCCATGTGCCGCGGGCACCCGCCAAGAGGTGAATTATCAGTTCGCTGTCGGTTGAAGTAGACAGACCTACGCCCCTCTCCAATAGCTCGCGGCGAAGCTTGGGCGCGTTGACAAGGTTGCCGTTATGGCCGATGGCGAGAGGACCGTCGAGGGTCTCGAGGATGTAGGGTTGCGTATTGTTCAGGCGGGGTGATCCGGTTGTGGAATAGCGAGTATGGCCAATGCCCAGATGCCCTTGCAGATGCTGCAGATTGTCCTCGTTGAATACCTGGGATACGAGGCCCAGCCCTTTGTGGATATGTGCGGTCCTGCCATCACAAGTGGCGATGCCAGCTGCCTCTTGTCCGCGGTGCTGCAGAGCGTAGATGGCAAAATAGGTCAGCCGGGCAATGTCGATTCCAGGGGCGCTGATGCCAAATACGCCGCATGCTTCTCGGGGCGAATCGAACGGAGGCATAGTTGCAGCTCCTTACATTGCAGAGGGCGCACAGGCTTGAAGAGCGCACTCTCCGATTCAGATCAGGGCAGGTTGTCAGGCCTGTCGACCAGTTCCAGACTCAGTTCGAATTTAACGCCGCACGAGCCGCAAGTCCCAATTCCAGTGCCTCGGATGTGGTATCTGCAGTCACCGTCAGGTGCCCCATCTTGCGGCCGGGTCGAGGCTCGTGTTTTCCGTACAGGTGCAATTTGGCATCGGAGAAGGCCAATAGGGCTTGCCAGTCCGGTTCACCGTCCTGCCAGAGGTCCCCCAGAAGATTCAACAAGACAGCAGGCCGCAACTGTTCGGTTGAACCCGGCGCAAGACCCGAAACGGTTCGCAGCTGTTGCTCAAACTGGCTGGTTACGGCACCTTCGATCGTCCAGTGTCCGGAGTTATGGGGTCGAGGCGCTATTTCATTTGTTAACAGGCGACCCGTCGACTGCGACCTCGAAGCCTGACTATTTCCATCTGCAAGCGGCCCAGGCAGGCAGAAGAATTCGATGCAGAGAACGCCAGTCAGGTCGAGAAACTCACATAGCTGTCGGGCCAGTCTATCTGCCTCGGCAGCAACGGCCGGTTCCACATCAGCTGGCGCGATGGTGACATCCAGAATGTGATTTACGTGGCGATTCTCAACCAAAGGATAGGCAGCGAAGTCGCCATTTGCCCCGCGTGCCGCCACTATCGACAGTTCTCTTTCGAAATCAATGTGGGCCTCGAGCACACATGCTTGCCCTCCAAGAGAGTGCCAGGCGGAGTCGAGTCTTGTTGCGGGTTCAATGCGTGTCTGCCCTTTACCATCATAACCGAAGGCTGCCGTTTTGAGAATGGCGGGAAGACCTATTTCGAAGACGGCTTCTTCCAGTTCCTCTGTATCTGAAACTATGCGATGGGGCGTGACGGGCAGTCCTGCCTGGCTGAGCATTGACTTCTCACGCTGCCGGTTCTGGGCTGCGTGGAGGATGGGACCGGAAGGACGGACCGGCACGCCTTCAGCTTCAGCAATCTCTGCCACCAGGGAAGGGACGTTCTCAAATTCGAACGTCAGCGCGTCTACGCTTCTAGCAAAGGACTGCACAGCTGCGGCGTCATCGTAGGGCGCGGCGTACTCGAAGTCGGCGATTTGGCCTGTGGGGCTGTTGCGCTCCGGCGAATATGTGTGAATGCGATAGCCCATGCGGCGGGCCTCCATCGCCAGCATTCGGCCCAGCTGCCCGCTGCCAAAGACGCCGATTGTAGAACCGGGCGGGAGCGGTGCCTGACGTCCCTGAGCCACCTTACTACACCTCTTCGTCGAGGCGCGTCGCCAACACCTGGTTGGCGCGGGATTCGCGGTATTCCTGCAACTGCCGCCTCAATTGCGGCCGCGAAGCACCAAGTATCGATATGGCGAGCAGCGCTGCGTTGATGGCTCCGGCTTTGCCGATGGCCATAGTTGCGACGGGCACTCCGGCAGGCATCTGCACTATGGAGAGGAGGGAATCCATGCCGTTGAGCGTCTGACTTTGGACCGGCACGCCAACTACCGGCAACAAGGTATGACCGGCCACCATGCCCGGCAGGTGGGCCGCACCGCCGGCGCCGGCGATGATCACCTCCAGACCTCGGGATTGCGCACTGTCGGCATATTCTCTCATCCAATCGGGAGTGCGGTGTGCCGAAACAACCTTGCACTCATGGGGCAATTCGAAGGAAGTGAGCGTCTCGGAGGCAAACTTCATGCACCGCTCCCAGTCGGAATCGCTCCCCATGATCACGCCCACGAGAGGCACGCTCTGTGAGGCTTTCACTTCCAGTTGCTCCCCATTTCTCAGCTCGTCCTAGTTCTTGGCGAACAGTGCCCGGAGACTCTCGGCTACTCTGCCGGCCACCGGAAACCCGCCTGCTTCAAAGGGTCTGGCCGTCAGGCGTTCGTAGCATTCAACGTAACGCCGGCTGGCTTGAACGGCCAACTCCTGCTCCAGGGGGGGAGGGGGTCCATCGCCTATATAGCCGCGCTGCGCGTATGCTAGGCGAACGAACTCCTTGTCAAAGTTTTCCGGTTCCATAGCATTGTGCCCATGATCGCCATTGCGGCCACTGCCGGGGCGGACCTCTTCGTAGCTTGTCGCCGTCCAGAACCTGCTGGAGTCCGGCGTGTGGATTTCGTCTATCAGAATGAGCCGGCCATCGTCGGCGAGGCCGAATTCATACTTGGTGTCAACCAGGAGAAGGCCTCCTCTGGATGCCACATCCTGTCCGCGGGCGAAAAGGGCCAAAGCGGCAGTACAAGCCTGCTCCCACAGTTCATCCGCGACCAACCCTTTTTCCAAGATTTCCTCGCTGGTGATCAGCTCGTCGTGGCCACCCTTTTCGGCTTTTGTCGTGGGCGTGATAACCGGCTGAGGAAGTCGATCATTCTTGCTCATTCCGTCCGGAAAATCCATGCCGTAGATGTTGCGCTCGCCCTGGCTATATTGATACCAGAGGCTTGTTTTCGTTACCCCGGAGATGAACCCGCGTACGACTACCTCAACCGGGAGGGGGCGACATTTGCGGGCGATCGTTACATTGGGGTCCGGCGACTCGAGAAAGTGGTTGGCTATGATATCCCGAGTCTGTTCGAACCAGAAGGACGAAAGCTGATTGAGCACCTGTCCCTTGAAAGGCACAAGGCCCAGGACGTGGTCGAAGGCAGACAGGCGATCGGTTGTGATCAAGATAAGCTTGTCGTCGCGCGCGTAAATGTCACGCACCTTGCCGCTCTGCTTTGGACCGAGAAATTCCACGTCGAGTCCGGGGAATGTCTGATTAAATACAGCAGTGTTCATAGCTAACTACTCCTCTGGGGGAATCTATCGCCTTCTTCGCTGCGGCAGTTGCTCAGCTGGAGGCGAATTCAATCATGGCTCGAAAGAGCGAGAGCCCAAGCCCCTCATTTCCGCCGAGAGGATTCTGAATAGGTACGACGTGATCCTCCGGGTGGGGCATCAGACCGATGACGTTTCCGGCTCGATTACAGATACCGGCGATGTCGCCAGCGGACCCATTGGGATTGAGGGGGTATCGTCCGCCGGCCGGCAATCCGTCGGCGTCGACGTATCGAAAGGCGACCAGCCCTTCACTCTCCAATTGCCGGAGCGTCTTCTCATTGGATACCTGGAAGTTACCCTCTCCGTGGGCGACAGGGCAGAACACCAGGCCCTCTACCTGTGCCAAACAGTCCGCTTTCGCGCCCTGCTCGACGGCCAGATAGACCCAGCGGCACTCGAAGCGGTTTTGCTTGTTATGGGTCAGCGTCACCGCCCGCCGTTCGGTTGAAGGCGCTTCTTCATCGCGGTGTCTGTCGGCGCAGGTGGGGCCAGGCAGAAGGCCTGCCTTGACCAGAGTTTGAAAGCCATTGCAGATTCCCAAGACGGGTTTGCCAGACTCGATGAAATTCGTCAACTCATCGTGGAAAAAGACATGGATGTCAAGCGCCTGGCGTACGCCGGCGCCGAGGGCATCGCCGTATGAGAATCCGCCTGGCAAGACAAGCATGGCAAAATCCGAGAACTGTCGAGTGCCCGCGCGCAGCTGGTTGACGTGCACGATGTGCGGAGAGGCGCCAGCAAGTTCACAGGCTCGGGCGGCCTCCGCATCACGATTGGTGCCTGTGGCATGGATGATCAGAACGGGCAAGCCCATAGCGGTTTCGTGAGCGTAAAACCTGGTCGTACCGGCTGGCAGAGTGAGTGTGTCATTGCGCGGCTGACCCTTTCCAGGCTACTTCGATTTCATCCAACGGGAGCTCGAATAGCTGCTGTCCGTCCTGCTGCACCGTCAGCATTTTGGTCTGCGTGACCGTACCCAGGGGAGCAAAAGGGAGGCCTGCAAGAGCTTCTTCGAAGCGTATCAGGTCTTCGGGGGCGACTTCAAGCAGGAGCCTTCCGTTGCTCTCTGAGAATAATGGGACGAACGCGTGGGTCAGATCGTTCCCGAAGGCGGCAAAGATGTCCACTGATGCGCCTAAGCGGCCGCCCAAACACATTTCGGCCAGTGCGACGGCCAGGCCACCCTCGCTCAGATCGTGGCAACTCTGAACGAGGCCAGCGCGTATGGCGGTGTGCAGGGCGCGGTAACGTTTCAGAGGCGCTTCCGGCATTTTGGGGGGGTCACCGCCTTTCCATCCCAATAGACTGCCCAGGAGGGAGCCGCCCAGGTCATCTTGGGTTTCACCAAGCAGGTACAACAGATTGCCCGGCTCCTTGAGATGGGAGGTGCAGAGGCTGTGCATGTCGGGAACGATGCCGATCGCGGAGATGAGAAGTGTCCCCGGGATGGGTTGACCGTCAAATTCGTTGTACAGGCTGTCCTTTCCTGAAATAAAGGGGGCGTTGTAGGCGACGGCGGCGTCATGGCAGCCCTGGCAGGTCATCACGAGCGCCCCAAGGCGGTCAGGAAGGGTTGGGTTGCCCCAGCAAAAGTTATCCAGAAGGGCGATCCGGTCCGGGTCAGCGCCGACGGCGACGGCGTTGCGGAAGGCTTCATCGACGGCGCTGACCGCCATGGCGTAGTGGTCTCTTTTCCCGAGGAGTGGGTTTATGCCAACGCTTAGTGCGAAGGCGCGATCGTTGTTCCAGGTGCCGATTGGCTTCAGCACGGCGGCGTCTGCTGGCCCGTCCATGTGGGGGCCGACGAAGGGACGGATGAGCGTTCCACCGCGTACCTCGTGGTCGTAGGTGCGGACGATGCGCTCCTTGCTCGCCACTGTGGGATGGCCCAGCATTTGCAAGAGAATCTCTTTTGCCCGAGGCGGCGCGTGTTCCCGGTTCAGAGCAGTCTGCAGCGAGGGCTGCTGCGGCTGATGGGCATTGTAGTCGGCAGTTCTGTGGGGGAGAGGGAGGCCGTCATGCAGAAACGCCATAGGGAGCTCGGCTACGGCGCGGCCTCCGTAACGGACACGCAGCCAGCCATCTCTGCTGAAACTGCCAAGGTCGCGCATCTCGACGTCCCAGAGTTCAGCCAGTTCCTGCAGGCGCGGCAGATTTGCCTCCGGCACGGCCAGGACCATACGCTCCTGCGCTTCAGAGAGCCAGATTTCCCATGGGGTCAGGCCGGGATACTTGAGGGGAACGTCCTTCAGCTCTATGTCGGCCCCCAGCTTCTCGCCCATCTCGCCTACCGCTGAGGAGAGGCCTCCCGCGCCGCAGTCGGTGATGGCGTTGTAGAGCCGCGCGTCCCTGGCCGCTTCGACCAACTCGATGAGGCCCTTTTCGGTGATGGGATCGCCGATCTGCACGGCGCTGCCGGACTCCATGTGGGTTGCCTGGGTCAGTTCTGCCGAAGAGAAGGTGGCGCCGTGGATGCCGTCGCGACCTGTTCGTCCGCCGAGGACGACGATACGGTCACCCGGTTGTGGTTCCGTTGGATGTGCGTCTTTGGGTAGCAGCCCCACCGCGCCACAGAAGACCAGAGGATTGCCGAGGTAGCCGCTGTCGTAGATGACCGCGCCGTTGACGGTCGGCAGGCCGAGTTTATTTCCGTAGTCGCCGATTCCGGCCACGACCCCCTCTTCAACACGGGCAGGGTGGAGAACGCCGGCGGGCAGCTCGCCCGGCGGCAGGTCCTGGGGACCGAAGCAGAGGACATCGGTACAGGCGATTGGCCGGGCCGAAACGGCGATGATGTCACGCACGACGCCGCCTATGCCGGTATTGGCGCCGCCGAACGGTTCAAGGGCCGAAGGGTGGTTGTGTGTCTCTACTTTGAAGGCCAGATCGAACTGATCGTCAAACTCGATGATGCCGGCGTCGTCGACAAAGGCGGAGCGCACCCAGGGGCGATTCACCTTTTCGGTGGCGGCCATAATAAAGGTGCGAAGCAGCCCCTGAATCTCTTGCGTGGGTAGCAACTCTCCGCCGGTCGACCGTTGCGTCAAGGAGATAGTGGATTTGAAAGTCTTATGGACGCAGTGCTCGCTCCATGTCTGGGCCAGCGTCTCCAACTCGACGTCGGTTGGGTCGCGACCGATTTCATCGTAGAAACTTTGGATTTCTTTCATCTCCCGGGCGTCGAGTGAGAGCGATCGCTGCCGGCTACATTCCAGCAACTCCTCTTCGCCAAGTCCGGTCAGTGAAACCTGCTCCACGAGATCACTTGATTCGCTACTGTGCCCAAAAATCGGTTCGATAGCGCCGAGGTTGTAGCGCTCAATGGTGTCGTTGCACAGCAGGCCCCGGGCCAGACTGTGAAGTTCGGCCCTTGAAAGTTTTCCTGTGAGACGGAACTGCGTGGCGGTCGCGGCTTCAAGACGGTGTATGCCCAACTCTTCGGCACCGCGTTCAAGTTCGCGTGCGGCGACGTCGGTTACGCCCGGGCGCAAGGCGACCTCGACGACATGATCGGGCGAGTCACAGGAAGGTTGCGCTGCAACAGCTGGAGATTGGGGGCGGTTTTCCACGGTGACGCGTGCCGTTTCCGTGACCGGGTCGACCAGCAGAAACGCGCACAACTTATCGATCTCGTCGGAACCGAGCGCTTTTTCTGGGTGGTTTGTCAGAAAGTAGAGCCGGCTCTTCCGGCAAGAGTGGAGCGAATGGATCCCCAGCCTGTGCGCGGCGGCAGTAATCGTGGGTTCGTCTTTTCCGCTGCGACTGCTTACTTCTATGCGGAAGACCATCAGGGCGTTCCTGTGGGCAAAAAAAGACCCAATGTCATGTTGTGGAAGACCACCCGTTGACATTGGGCTCTCTTGAAATCGGAGGATATGGTTCGGCCGGCCCAACCGGGCGGCTTTTCTGTACCCCCAAGGGGATTCGAACCCCTGTTGCAGGCTTGAAAGGCCTGAGTCCTAGTCCTCTAGACGATGGGGGCGTGCTGGCGATAGGCACAAGGAAAAGTCTACCAGAAATGGGGGAAGATGGTCAAATGCTGCGCGCCGAAGATCGTTGTGGGTTCGTGGTTTCCTCGACACCATTGAACGCACTTGCGGACAGATTGATCCCTGGTTACGGCCTACATGACTTACGACCTTCAGAGCTCCGACTCCGGATTTTCCAGAGCTCGACGACCAGATCGGAGGGGAAGAGGGAAGGGTCAAATTCGTCGGTTTCCCAGGCATCGCAGCCTACGCGGGCGAACAGTTCCTCGATGGTTCGAGATGAGTGATGCTGCGCTTCTCCCACCAGGTGGTGGAGATACACAGCGGATGGAAGGATCACAGGATGGCCCATTTCGTACAGGGCGTAGGCGGTGCCGCCGTTGCCAAGTGCCGCCAACAGGTCGTCCGACTTTTGTTCGATTGTTACGCCGGCTTGTGAGGCTTGCACGTCGAAGTGGAAGGCGAAGTGGCTGCGAAGATATCCCTCCTCCAACAGGAAGCCGCCGACGCGCTGGACTGCTCGATTTACAGAAGCCAGATCCGCTTCGTTTTGTAGAGAACGGGGCAGCTTGAGGGCCAGATGCTCCGATAGCCGGGAAAAGAAGCGCGCTCCTACCTTTTCGGCGAAGTCGCGGCGCGAATGAGCCAGTTCGCTGCCGCTGAATTGAGCAGCCAGTTTGCAGTAAGCCGACAGGAAGAAGGCATAGGACAAGGCGTCGAACTCCCCTGACTGAACCTTGTACGAACCGTTTCCCGAGGCGAATTCGGCGGCAAGATCAGGTCGGGCTTGCCTGTGGTATACCTGGTCGATGTATTCGGCGACCGTTTTCTGCACCGAATCAATTGAGTCTGCGGAGGAAGAAAGGCTATGCCATTGGCCTACAATGGAGCCCGCCATCATTCTCAGAAGGGATTCGCCCACGGTCCACCAGTCTTGATATTCGGGATATGGGTACAGAGATACCACGGTTGAGAGAGTGGCCGACATCGGTGCGCATTCCTTGGTGGGCGGTTGCATTACATGATCTGCTTTAACTTGTAATATCATATTGTCAGGGAGCCATACAGTTCCAATACACGCATTTTACTCTAAACCAGAGGCGGAAAAAACAATGAAGCTACTCATGCCAATCTTGATCACAGCAATGTTACTTGCAGGCGCCTGCGTGGCGCCGGTTGCGCCGCAGAGTGCTCCCGGCAGTGGGGGCGGGGGTGCAGCTGAGGCGGCAGACGATCTTCTCGCGGAAATCATGTCCCGCGGCACGATCCGGATTTCCACCGACCCTAACTATGCGCCCCAGAGCTTTTTGGATGAAGAGGGCAACTTTGTAGGTTTCGACGTTGACGTAGCCAAGGAGATTGCCAGCCGCCTTGGCGTCGATGTGGAGTTCGTGACTCCGGACTGGGACCTGATCACGGCGGGGAACTGGGGTGACCAGTGGGACATGAGCGTCGGTTCGATGACGATCACGACGGCGAGGCAGGAGATCCTCAGTTTTGCTAAGCCACCCTATTACTATACGCCCGCCCAGTTTGCTGCCTTGGATGGTTCGGGCGTAGAGACGCTGGAGGACCTGAACGGCGCGACTATCTGCGTCGGCGTTTCCACCACTTACGAGAGCTGGTTGATGGGTGACATGGAGGGGCTGGGTCTACCGGCTGCCAGCTTCTATGTGGACACTCCGCCGGCCGATGTCAGCATCGTGCCGTTAACGGTCGACAATGACTGTGTGCAGCAGATCCAGGCGGGGCGCCAAGAGTTCCAGGCGTTTCTGACATCAAACACCGTTATTGAGGCGGCGCTGGCTGAAGGCATAGCCATTCACAAGGTCGGTAAGCCGGTGTTTTCCGAGAATCTTGCGGTGGCCTTTGACAAGAGTTCTTCCAAGGACATCGCCAGCCTAGTGGAGAAGGTCAGCGGGATAATCGCCGCTATGCATGAAGACGGCACGTTGAGAAGCCTGTCGGTGGCGTGGTTTGGCGAAGACCTGACCAGCGATCCCACCAAGTAGGCGGTAGTCCGACTTCCGCCAAGTGTATACTTTCATGGCATCGCTCTCGCGATGCCATGTCGCGGGAAAAGCGGTTCAGGACGATCATCGGGATGACGACGGCATCTTCTGAAGAGCAGTTCGCCTTTCAGGCTGAGCAGATAGTTGCTTCGCAGCGACGGGACGCGCGACGATTTGCTATGGGTGTGCAGGTCTCGTATGCGTTGTTGTTGCTGGCGCTGGCCTACGCGTTCAGCGGGGCGAGTTTCGCAGTTGGCGGGCTTCAGTTCACGACTATTTCACTGGATTGGAGCTTCATTCGCAGCCACTGGTTGTTCATATTCAACGGGGTATGGCTGACGATTCTGCTGTCGGTGCTGTCGATCGTACTGGCGACAGTGCTCTCGCTTCTGGGGGCGTTGGGACGGCTTTCAAGATCGCCGCCGGCCTACGCGCTGGCGACGTTCTACATTTCTCTGATCAGGGGTACGCCACTGCTTCTCCAGGTTGTCTTTTTCTTTCTCGCGCTGCCGCAGCTGGGGATTCGCCTTTCGGGAATGTCAGCCGGCGTGCTGGCCTTGGGACTGAATTACGGCGCCTACATGACCGAAATCATGCGGGCAGGCATTCAGTCGGTGGACACGGGACAGCGGGAGGCAGCCAAGGCGATGGGCATGACGCAGTTTCAGATCATGCGATTTATCGTGCTGCCGCAGGCAATGCGACTGGTGATTCCGCCAATCGGCAACCAGTTCATCGCCATGCTCAAGGATACTTCGCTCATCTCGGTGACGGGCTTTGTGTGGGAGCTGCTGTGGCGGGCACAGAAGCAGGGGCGGGCGAATTTTCGCAGCCTTGAGGCTTTGCTGATCGCGGCGGTCTTTTACTGGATCATTACGATCATTTTTTCAGCTTTTCAGGCGCAGATTGAGTTGCGCCTTTCCCGAGGTTACCGGTCTGCCCGGTAGACATAGTAGCGCAAAGGCCGGCCGGCTGGTTACGTCGACGATGGGAGAATCCTGGGTTTACTCTTTGCGGACAATTGGACTAACTCAAGACCTATCCAGGTAGTTTACGCGCTTTACAGAGAGAACGGAGAAGGGATTTCATGACACATCAGTTCAGCATCTGTTCCTATAGCTTTCGCCGGTCGTTTGAGAGCGGTGACATGGACTTTCAAGGCTACGTGGCTTTCAACCAGCGCCACGGATTCTCGCAGCTTGATCCGTGGATGAAGCATTTGGAGCCAGCATTAGAGGACCGGGCATGGCTGACGGACGCCAGGAGAATGGCGGAAGACGCGGGCCTACCTTATGGCTGCGTTGCGGTGGACGGCGGTCACATGTATGAGGAGGACGCCGCCCTACGCAGGGCATGCAGGGAGACGGCGCTGCGATGGCTGGAGGTGGCGGCGGCGCTTCAGGCGCCGCAGATGCGCATTGATTCCGGTGGACCCGAAGCGCTGACCGAAGAAATCTTTGAGATCATCGTAGAAGGCTACGAGGAACTGATCCCAGCGGCGAGAGCGGCGGGCGTGGAGATCCTGGTGGAAAACCATTGGGGGCCGACGAAGTTCGCGGAGAATACTGTGCGACTTCTTGAGGAGGTGGATGGTCTTGGGCTGCTGTTCGACACGAACAATTGGGCGGCAGGAACGCAGGAACGAGCGTGGCAGATGTGCGCGCCTTTTGCGCGTCTCACACATTTCAAGACGTTTTCATTTGATAGCCAGGGCAACGATCCTTCGGTTGATTTGCAGAAGGCGTGCGCCATTTTGCTGGAGAAGGGGTACAGTGGCGTCTGGGGTATCGAGTCAACGCCGGAGGACGGTGACGAGGAAGGCGCGGCGGTTAAGACGTTGGCGCTGATACGCCGGGCGTTGGGGGAATAGGGGTTGTTGTCGTTAGTCTGAACTGGGATCAGCGGACCAGATTTGTTATCAGTCCACGTGGGCACCCACAAGGGGTGCCCCTACGGGGGGACGGCCTTGCGTAAGGAAGTGTCAACTGGCACCAGAGAATCGTTGAAATAGCCATATTTGAACTGGTGAGACGCGACAGTTTATATGCGCTGATGTGCCAGTTCACCATTACTCACACAGTTGAAGAGCAACCGAAAATGACAGAAGAGAAGACTCGAATCGGGATCATTGGCGTGGGCCAGATTGGGAAGGGCCACGTTCGCAAGTATATGGCAATGCCTCACGTGGAGATTGCAGCAATCGCCGACATCGACGAAGCCGAGGCCAACAGGGTCGCTTCAGAAAACGGCATTGCGGACGTTTACACAGATTTCCGCCAGCTGCTGGCGCGCGACGACATCAAGTCGGTCGATGTCTGTCTGCACAACAATTATCACATGCCAGCGACGGTGGCCGCGCTGCAGGCGGGCAAGCATGTGTTCTGCGAGAAGCCGATGGCCGGCGCTTACGTCGACGCCGAAAAGATGCTGGCAACGGCAAGGGAATGCGGCTTGATGCTGAGTATCCAGAACCGTGTTTACTTTACGAACGAGACAAAGGCGGCCAAGGCTCTGATCGATGGCGGCCATCTGGGAAAGCTGTATCATGCGCGGTCGACGGGATATCGACGGCGGGGCCGGCCTTTTGTGGACGGCTACGGCTCGCCCTTTTTTGTGAACAAAGAGACAGCAAGCGGCGGTGCGCTTTATGACATGGGCGTCTATCATATTTCGACGATGCTTTACCTGCTGGGCAATCCGAATGTGTTGCGTATTTCGGGCAAGACGTACCAGGAAATTGCGATGAACGCAGCGCGGCGGGAGAGCAGCGGATACAATGTGGAGGAGTTGGGCCTGGGGTTTGTGCGGATGGCCGACAACATCACCCTGGACATTATCGAGGCATGGGCGATCCACTTGGACTCCTTCGGGGGTTCGTATGTGGTAGGCAACGAAGGGGGCGTACGCCTTGAGCCTTTCGGCTACTTCCATAGCGTAGGCGACCTGGACCTGGACTCTACAGCCAATCTGCCTATGTTTGATTACCGACTGCATAACGTACACGGGCAGGGCGACGTGTACGACAGTGAGCAGGAACATTGGATCGCCGCGGTGGAGGGCAGGGTGGAGCTACTTCCTACGGCTGAGATCGCGTTGAACTGTATGCTGATCTCTGAGGGCATCTACCTGTCGAATCAGTTGGGGCGGGAGGTGAGCGCCGAGGAGGTGCGTGAGGCTTCGGTGTCTACGGCGGTGGCTATCTGACTTTTGGGTGGTAGGTAACCGGTCTTGAATTGTCCAAGGAGGGCACCCACAAGGGGTGCCCCTACGGGGAATTTGGTTGAACGGAAGAGTCAGCGACCCCTAGATGGCTTGGCAGCGGATGAGACGGGCTGTTTCTTTACCGTCGTTGCGGACGGTTTGGGCCTCGCCTGAAGGAACGAAGGCGCCTTCGTGGCGTGAAGCGCGCAACGTTTCGCCGCCCGCGATGATGGACACTTCGCCACTCCAGACAAACCAGACGGCTTCCTTGTCCCTCGCGGCCGGCTCTTCCAGAGTTCCTCCTTGCCCCAGCTCAAAGTAGTCCAGCCTCATCTCCGGTGTTCCGGTGTTGGGGGAGGCCGGGGCCCATGATGTTGTCATTTCTTCTTTCGAGCTGTCTCCTGAAGCAAGGTTGTCAATGCGCACCGCTGTCCGGTGATTGGCAGGCGGGCGCGGCGTGGTCCCCGTTTTGGAGGGGTCGCGTTCGCCCCGGTACAGGGCCTGGTCGGGCGGGGCCTGGAAGCTGATCAAGGTCGCCTCGGCGCCGCTGGTGTTGACGGTGCCGTGTACTTCGGGGGAAGGCACGTAGGCGAATTGGCCTGCCGTGATCGGGGTGTAGGCATCCCCCTGCCGCACTGAGACTCCTCCCTCCAGAACGATGAAGATGTCGGCGGACTCTTCGTGAAAGTGCTGAGGAAACTCCTCGTCAGCCTGGAACACTGAGTAATTCAGGGTAATGTCTTGCGCGCCGGTCGAGGGCCCGACCAGATTGCGGGAATCGCCTTTGCCCATTTGGAATGAAGCGGCCTTGCCGGCGGAGAGAAGGGTTGCCATGTACTGGACTCCTGCTGGAAATGTGTTTGTTGCGGACCTGCTGCGAGGACCAATGGGCGTTAGCAGTGTTGGGGCCGGCCAGCACGAGAACGTCAAGGAATTATTCGGCTCCGTGTATCGCCCCGGATTCAGTCGATAGTTTTCTTCACACTTTGCCTAGACACTGTAATGTGTGCCGTCGCTCAGATTGTTGGCGGCGCGCACGGGGCGGAAAAGAGTCCGGCGCAGGGGCGGCATCGAGGCCACGAGTTCGGGATTGGGATCCCAGTCGTGCCACTTGCTGTCGGGGGTATTGTAGCAACTGAAAATCGCCACGCGCGGGGTCTCGCGGTTGGTCCAGGGGCGGGCGCTATGGGTCAGCGATTCTGTGAAGAAGAGAACGGAGCCGGCAGGACAGGTGTAATCGTCCCAGATCGGTGAGTGCTGGTCGTGGATTGAGTCGGGTGCGGGATAGGCGGTCTTGTGGCTTCCTGTCACCAGCAGGGTGCCGTCACCTTCGCGGACGGGATTCAGTTCCCAGACGACGCGAGTCAGGCCGGCGTGCGACTTGCCGGGGACGCTGTGATAGAAGTGCGTGTCGCCGGGAAAGCGGAAGAAACCGCTGCCGTTGTGGGGCCCAAACTTGCCTTCGCCGGCTTCGCGGTAGAAGAGGCTGCACGACTCCATGCGGAAGCCGTAACAGTTCTGACGTGAAAGAGGCGGGAAGGCGACGAATTCGTTCATGAAGCCGACGACAACGGGGTGGTCGGAGAGCTTTGTCATCGGCCCTCCAAGAGGCGAGCGCTCGTGCTCGGGGATCGATTCCGGGTCGTGCTGAAGCTGCAGGCCAAAGTCACGCATCTCCCTGGCTTCCTCTGCGGACAAGACGCCGGGGATGAGGAGCCAGCCATTCTTGTCAAAGCAGTACTTCTGTTCCGGGGTGAGGTCGACGACGGGGAGGCCGTCGGCGTTGACCGTGGGGAATTCCTGTGCGCTCAAGTCGAGCTGCTGCCCGAGACTGTGTGCAAAAATGTAGGGTGTATTGTCGCCAAGCTGTTGATCGGGCATTGGAATTCAAGTCCTTTCGGTGGTCCAGGCGGCCAGTGCCTTCGTCGTAAGGTTGGCCATGTTTTGGGATTGCATACAACTGGAATCATACACCAGAAGCTAGCGTAATATAAAGCGCGGGAATCCTATTGGGTGCATCCCAGAATTCTTGTGTGGTCGTTGTCTGAATCAGGATTTTCGGGATTGAGAAGGATTTTCTGGATGGCAGGCGACCGGTTGTTGGCTGTCGGATGATAGATTCTACGCGGGATGAGAGGGCGGGCTGCAGGGGGACAACGGTACGGGATGCACAGATCCGATGGGCGCATCCCAGAATTGGGGTGGGAGTGGGCAGGCACAAGGCCGGCACCTACGGGGATCCGATGGGGCCGGCGGGACGCGGTCTGGCTGGACACTTTCGATTAGGCACCTGTCACCAATGTCGACACACTGTCAGCGAGGGATGTTGTAGGAGAGGGGGCGTTGCGGGGGCTCCGCCCCCGCACAAGGGAGGGCCGAATAGGCCCGACCGCCCAGAAAAGCAGTAGTCAGTAGTCAGTAGTTAGTAGTCAGTGACGGCGCTTATTCTGGCGGAAACTGGAATGGGAACTGACCGAGGCTTGGGTGCCTCCTGAGAGATACGAAAGTTCGCCCCAATATTGGGATGCATCAATCCGATTCGAGAGTTGCTGGGCTCTGGAGCGAACGATCCGGAGTTATGGTTCCTATGCAAAGGAGGTTGGGGCAGAATTCCCAAATATGGAAGGGAAACGTCGCGTAGAGCCCTAGTTCGACCTACGAGGACCGACTCAGTCTGAACATGGCGGCGGGCGGTTTTTCAAGGAAATTCGAAGCGTTTGCCCCTGCTACATCGTGCATGGTACACTCCCTCTCGATTGCAGGTCCCCAGGACGGTCATGGTCACAGTCCGTTCAAGTTTGACACACTGTTCGTCAACAGATTGCAGTTCTCATTTGAATCTATTGTTGGTAACGCCTTCCACTTTGAGAGGAGAAAACGTGATGACGAAAACAACGCGTAGAGACTTCCTGCAAAAGGCCAGTTTTGTCACTGCTGGCGGGTTGCTAGCGGCTTGTGCTGCCCCTGCGGCGCCGGCGGCAGAAGGTGACGGCGAGATGGCGCCGTCAGAAGAGATGTTGGAGCTGCGTGTCGGCGCGATTGCCGGCATCGTAACTGAAGGCTTGCAAGCGTTGGCAGACTTGTACATGGAGGAGAACACCAACATTTCGGTGTCGATTGACGTGCTGGCCGACGAGCAGTATCAGCAGGCGTTCCTGCTCTTTTCCAGCGAGGATACGCCGGACGTGTCATGGTATCAGTGCGTGCCGGCGAACCGCTTCAATGACATGGTCACCAGCCAGATCCTGGTCCCGTTTGATGACCTGTATGAGCAGGAGGGCTGGTATGACGCGTATCCGGAAGGGATCGTTGATTTTCAACGTCAGCCTGACGGCCACTATTATTCGGCGACAATTGCGGTGGTGTGGACGCCCTACACCTACTACAACAAGGAGATCTTCGACGAGATTGGAGTGTCTCCGCCGGAAACCTGGGACGAACTGTATGAGATGTCGGCAGAGTTCCGGGCGGCCGGATACCAGCCGCTGGCGGTCGACTACAACATGGGGATTCAGAGCCACTTCAATGACGGTATGCAGCTGCGATCGTGGAGCCGGGACCAGTACAACTGCATGCCGATTCTGTGGCGGGCGGACCGCCCAGCGGATTGCAACGAGTACAGCTGGACGGACCCGGACTCGGTGCGGATCTACGAGTACATACAGGCGATGGTCGACAACGGGGTCTTTGTGGACGGCGTTACGGGACTGACGGACTATCAGAACGGCAGGTCGTTGTTCACGACGGGCAAGACGGCAATGTGGCAGACCGGCTCGTGGGACGGCGGAGGAGCAGGGCTTGAGCGTGACGTCGAATTCGATTTTGGGTATTTCTACTATCCTGAGATCCGGCCGGAGCGGACCGGAAAGGTTGGAGCCTGGGTTCCCGACGGGCTGATCGTTCCGAAGTCGGGCAGCAACATTGAAGCGTCGCTGGAGTTCGTGGCCTGGGCCTACCGTCTGCCGCAGGCTTCGCTGTATGCGCAGACGTCCGGGCTCCCCCATGGCCGCGCGGACATTCCTGCTGAAGTCTATGCTGAGATTTTGAGCGAGATGCAGCTGGCTTTCCTGGAAGACAACAATAAGTACGGGACACCTGCGTTGTTCGAGGCATCGAGCAGCCAGCCGTACCAGCAGGCGACGATCAAGTCGGTGGACCAGATGATGGCGGGCGGGCTGACTCCTGAAGAGGCTGCGGCCTGGATGCAGGAAAAGACCGAGGAGATTCAGGCCGACCAGAGCTAGACGGCGACCGAAACGGGAAAGCTGTTTCAAGATGAAGGGCTAACTTGTGCAGGGAGGTTCGAAAGGGCCTCCCTGTTTTGGTATGGAGGTGCAGGGTTGGCTACGTTGAATTCAAGTCAAATGGCAGGGGCAGGGGACGGCAACAGGTTCATGCGCAACTTCAGGAAGGTTTTACCGTGGTATCTGTTCATTACACCGGCTTCGCTTATGCTGCTGACGCTGATGGCCTATCCGCTTTTCGACACGCTGCGGCTGTCATTATTCAAGTGGGGCGGGTTGGGCCCGCAGTCATTCATCGGGTTGAAGAATTTCTCCAAGCTGTTCGGCGACGAGATATTCTGGCGTGCACTCGGCAACAGCTTTGTTTTCGCCATCGTCGTGCCTTTCTTCACGGTGTCGATCGGTCTGTTCCTTGGCGTGGCGATCAGCCGAAGGATGAAAGGGTGGCAGGTCTATCGCATTGCGTTCTTCATTCCGGTGATGATGTCGGGTGTGGTGGTGGCGACGCTGTGGGCAAACATGTTTGAGTTCAACCACGGTCTGTTTAACACTGTGCTGCGCGGTATCGGGCTCGACGCTCTGGCCCAGAACTGGCTGGGCGATCGCAACGTGGCCTTGATTAGTGTCATGCTTGTGCCGATCTGGCAGTCGGTGGGCTTTCCGATGATTGTATTGCTGGCGGCGATCGAGGGCATCCCGCAGGATATGCACGATGCCGCCACGATGGATGGCGTGAACGAGTGGCAGCGCATCTGGGGCCTGATCGTACCTCTGATCAAGCCGGTGCTGGCGTCGATTACCATGTTGTCGATCATCGGGGCGATGAAGGTTTTCGATATTGTACTGGTGATGACGAAGGGCGGCCCGGCATTCAGCACGCAGGTGCTGGGGTATTATCTTTTTGAGACGGCCTTCCGTTCCGGCTATTTCGGCTACGGTTCGGCGATTGCGGTGGTTATGTTTGTGGTTGTTTTCGCGATTGCCTACGCCTATGTGCGCGGTGTGCGGATAGAAAGCGTAGAGTACTAGAGGCAGTTGACGAGCCAAGAGGGCACCCACAAGGGGTGCCCCTACGGGGGACGGCGGGAAGGCGGGCTCTGGGAGTCGTGGCGCGTACGAGGGCACCCACAAGGGGTGCCCCTACGGTGGGGTGGTAGGGTGGAAGGAAAAATCAATTCGTCCCAGGGCCCTTGGCAGAAGTGGACCTGGACGTTTTCGAAGCCAGTCCAGGCTTGGCGAGTCAGTTTGAAAGGAACGGGATAGATGGCGGCAGACAGGTTAACTTCGCGTTCGGTGGGAGGTAGCGTAGGGGGAGACAGGACACTTGGCTGGTGGGCCGGAAGCAGCTTGCGGCCTATCATCTATGGGATTCTGATTGTGGGCGCACTGGTCCAGGTGTATCCGATCTTCTTTCTGCTGATGAACACGCTCAAGACGGATACGCAGATACTGAATACGCCCTTCAGTCTGCCGACAGGCTTCTCGATGGCGCCCTTTATTGATGTCTGGACGGGTGACCGCACGGGGATGTTCTTCGGCAGGTATTTCTTCAACAGCGCAATTGTACTGGCGGCAACAATTGTGCTGATGCTGGCAATTTCGTGCCTGTGCGGCTATGCGATGGCACGGGGACAGTTTCCCGGAAACGGGACCCTACATCAAGCGCTGTTGCTCAGTCTGGCTGTGCCGGCACATGCACTTGCTATTCCATTGTACTTTTTCGTCGGCAGTTTGGGTCTGCGCAACAGCCTGTTTGGCCTGACTCTCGTCTATGCTGCACTAGGCGCGCCGTTCACGATTATTTTGATGCGGGCGTACTTCATGCACATGCCCATTGAGTTGGAAGAGGCAGCGCGCATCGACGGCTGCGGACGGCTGGGCGTCTTCCTGCGGATTGTTATGCCTATCAGTCGCGGGCCGATCGCAGGGATGGCGATCATCAACATCAACTGGATCTGGAGCGAGCTTTTCTTCTCGCTGATTCTGATGAACAAGGCGGACGTACGAACGTTGCCACTGGCGATCGCGTTATACAAGCCGGCACCAATGACCGTGGAGACGGTGCTGGCGCTGCAGTACGCGGCGATGGCGCTGGCCACGATACCTGTGCTTATTCTGTTTTTCCTATTCCAGCGGCAGATTGCATCGGGCATGACGATGGGGGCGTTCAAGTAGGTGCTGCAGCCTATGAAAGTTGTGATAAACAGAACGAATCGATCCGCGAAGTCGAGTGAAGAACACCATACTGTCCACGTAGGGCCGTGAAAGACCAAAGACCGCTATTATTTTCCTCGTTTGATTGTGCGGACCGGCCGCAAATTGCTCCCGTAAATCGCTTTTCAGCCGGACATCAACGAGCCCTAGTCAGATGGCTCTCCTGAGCACCTGAGTCGCTATACCAAACTCCGAATTGCCGGTAGTGTTGTCAAAGGAGCAACCGAAATGGCCAACGCTTTTGCGGAGTCAATAGTCAGACTTGTGACGCCGGTAGCAAAGCGGGTTCTGTTGACCTGGGAACAGATGGAGTCGGGAATAAGCTTCGATTTGACATCGAGCAAGGTCCGAGCGAACCCGTACGAAGTGTACGAGCGGCTGCGGAGCAAGAACCCGATTCACAGGATGCGACTGATCAATGCGTGGGCGTTGACCGAGTACGATGACGCCATGGCGATACTTCAGGACCACAGACGGTTTTCCAGCGGAGAAAACAAACTCGAATACGCGCCCTACAGGACGATGCTGGACCTTGACCCTCCTGACCACACCAGGTTAAGGTCGCTCGTCTCGAAGGCATTTACCCCACGTTCGGTTGCGCTGCTTGGCCCGCGGATCGAGGAGATTGTGGAAGAACTTCTGGATGACCTGGCTGACAAGGACAGCTTCGACCTGATCAGCGATTTTGCGTTTCCATTTCCTGTCATTGTCATAGCCGAGATGCTGGGGATTCCTGCAGAAGACCGTGACAAGTTCAATGTCTGGTCCAACGACATAGCGCTGGCAGTCGAACCGATTCTCAGTGGGGAAGAGATCGTCAGGGTGGAGCGAGCCTCGGACGAGATTATCGAGTATTTCGAGGGCATTATCGAGCAGAGGCGAAGGCAACCGAGGGACGACATGCTCAGCGCTCTTCTGGCTGCCGAAGAAGAAGGTGACAGGCTTACGCACGATGAATTACTGGGAACGCTGATGCTCCTGCTGGTGGCGGGAAATGAAACGACCCGCAGCCTGATAGGAAACGGAATGCTGGCGCTGCTCAAGAATCCAGATCAGCTGCAACGACTGCGGGAGAATCCGGACCTTTTGGAGTCGGCAATTGATGAGATGCTGCGGTACGACAGCCCGGTCCAGTTCATCATACGGGTCGTGATGGAGGACGTGGAGTTCAAGGGCAAGCGGTTTCGTGCCGGTCAGAAGGTGCTCCTCCTTGTAGGGGCTTCGAATCGGGACCCAACGGTATTCACTGACCCGGGGGCCCTGGACATCGGTCGTCAGGAGAAGAGCCACCTATCTTTTGGGCGGGGCATTCACTATTGCCTGGGTTCGCCGCTAGCGCTGCTGGAGGCGCGGGTCGCCTTCGCGAATCTGATTGAGCGTTTTTCTTCAATAGAATTGGTTACGGAACCCGATTTCAGGAATCAGATAGTACTGCGGGGTGTCGAGAGCTTGTGGATCCGTGTCGAACGGCAGTAGTCAGTGGTCAGTAGTCAGTGGTCAGAGACGGCGTTTGCTCTGCCGGAGATTCTAATGGGAACTGACCGTGGCTTGGTTGCTTTTATTGGTAGTCGAAGATGCGGCCCTGTTTTGGGATGCGTTCGAGACAGGGGGATTCTTGACTGTGGAGTGTAGTTGAGATAGCCTTGCCTTCTAGTAGGACACGACTTAATCAGGAAAAAGATCAGTGTTGAATTCTCTCCCAAGACCAGTAATTGAAGTTATAAAGCCGATTGCCAAGCAGGCCCTATTGACCTGGGAAAGGCTGGAATCCGGGGTTGTGTTTGACCTGACCTCCGAGGAGGTTCTGGCCAATCCCTATCCTACGTATCAGAGGTTGAGAGAACGGGACCCGGTCCACCGGATGCGGCTGGTCGACGCGTGGGTATTGACCCGGTACGATGACGTACAGGCTGTGCTGCAAGACCATCGTCGTTTTTCCAACCAGGAGGCCGGGGCAGGCGATCGGGAGTACACGAAGGACCGCAGTATGCTGGACCTGGATCCTCCGGACCACACGCGCCTGCGGTCGCTTGTTTCGAAAGCGTTTACTCCGCGCTCGGTGGCGGCTCTTGGGCCGCGCATCGAGAAGATCGTGGAGGAGCTGCTCGACGAGGTTGAGGGGGAGGACAGGTTCGACCTGATAGACAGTTTTGCGTTTCCTCTACCGATCATCGTCATTGCCGAGATGTTGGGCGTTCCGGCTGAAGACCTGGACAGATTCAAAGATTGGTCGAACGACATTGTTCTCTCGTTGGAGCCAATTCTCACGAGGGAGCAGAGGGACCGGTTCCGGCGGTCCGAACAGGAGCTTTACGAGTACTTCGAGGGAATCATTGCAAAGAGGAGGCAGGACCCGCAGGACGATCTGGTGAGCGCGTTGATAGCTGGGGAGGAAGAAGGCGACAGGCTTTCGCACGGGGAGCTTCTGGCCACCTTGCTGCTGCTGCTGGTTGCGGGCAATAAAACGACTCGCAATCTGATCGGCAATGGCATGCTGGCGCTGCTGCGAAATCCCGATGCGTTGCAACGGCTCTGGGGGCAGCGCGATCTGATTGAACCGGCCATCGATGAGTTGCTGCGATACGACAGCCCTGTGCAGCTTGACGGACGTACTGCACTGGAAGACGTGGAGATTGGGGGCAAGTTGGTGAGGTCGGGCCAGCAGGTTGTATGCGTTGTCGGTGCGGCGAATCGCGATCCGGCGGCGTTTTCTGATCCGGACAGGCTAAACATTGGTCGGCAGGAGAAGAGCCACATTTCATTTGGAAGGGGGATACACTACTGCCTGGGCGCGTCTCTGGCGACGCTGGAAGGGCGCATCGCTTTCGAGGGACTGCTTGAGCGTTTCTCATCGATTCGACTTGCTGCAGAGCCACAGCAGAGAAAGCAGGTTGTTTTGCGAGGTGTAGAAGACCTTATCGTCGACGTCGAACGAACTCCTCAGTTTGTGTCGACAGGAGCGGGGGCTTTGGCAACGGTTGAATCGGTAGCGTCCAATTCTTGACTTTGCGGGACAGTTACGATAGCCTTGCGTGGACGTTTATATTCTCTACAGTAGAGATTTGAACCGAGAATGAATTCTTCGAATAGCAGTTTTGCGAGGAGGAGGCCCGCGGGAAGCGGGCGCATAGTCCGGCGGCAGCATTCCTGAGGAATTGCTGCTGGACTGCGCAGTACTCTTCGCTCGTTTCCCGTGTGCCGCTTCGGTAGGTCCGAAGTGGCATTTTTTGTTTGTGACGGAGAATTGTCGATTTCAGTGGTCAGGGGTCGGGCTCCCTGACTGGCTGGGTTGAGGTCTGAATAGGAAGGAACGGGAGGAGCCACTCAGAACATGGAGGAACGCATATGGCTGTCAAAGGAGCTGTAAAGAAAGCGGTGCTCGCCTATTCCGGCGGCCTGGATACGAGTGTAATCGTCCCGTGGCTGAGGAACAACTACGATTGCGAAGTCGTTTGCTTTTGCGCCAACCTGGGACAGGAGGAGGAGTTGGAGGGCCTGGAAGAGAAGGCCATTGCTTCGGGCGCGACGCGATGCTACGTTGAGGACCTGCGCGCCGAGTTCCTGACCGACTACGTGTTTCCGACGATGCAGGCGGGCGCTATCTACGAGCGGGACTATCTGCTGGGGACCTCGTTTGCGCGGCCGCTGATTGCTAAGCGGCTGGTGGAGATCGCGCAGCTGGAGGGCGCGGACGCGGTGTCTCACGGGGCGACAGGCAAGGGCAACGACCAGGTGCGGTTTGAGTTGACGGTGATGGCGCTGAATCCGAAGCTGAAAATCATCGCGCCGTGGCGGGAGTGGGACATTCGCGGCCGGTCGGATGCGCTGGATTATGCGGAGGAGCACAACGTGCCGGTGAAGGCGTCGGCGGACCGCATTTACAGCCAGGACCGCAATCTGTGGCATCTGAGCAACGAGGGCGGGCCACTGGAAGATCCGTGGACGGAGCCGCCGGCGGATATGTTCGAGTGGACGCGTTCGCCGGAGGAGGCGCCCGATGAGCCCGGGTATGTGGAGGTGTATTTCCGCCGCGGCATTCCGGAGCGGGTGAACGGTGTGGCGATGGGACCGGTCGAGCTGGTGCAGCAGCTGAACGAGATCGGTTGCGAGCATGGCATCGGGCGCGTGGACCTGGTGGAGAACAGGCTGGTTGGGATGAAGAGCCGCGGGGTCTACGAGACGCCGGGCGGCACGATTCTTTACAAGGCGCATGCGGCACTGGAACAGCTGTGCCTAGACAAGGATACACTGCACTGGAAGCAGCAGGTGGGTCTGCGCTACGCCGACCTGGTGTACAACGGACAGTGGTTCACGCCTCTGCGCGGTGCGCTGGACGCGTTTGTGCAGGAAACGGAGAAGTCGATCAGCGGGACGGTGCGCTTGAAGCTGTACAAGGGCAACGCGATGCTGGTCGGTCGCAGGTCGCCGCACAGTCTTTACCGTGAGGACTACGTTACATTCGACGAGGACGATGTATATAACCAGGCCGACGCGGAGGGATTCATCCGGTTGTTTGGACTTCCGTTAAAGGTGGAGGCTTTGCTCAGAGAGGAGCATCCGGCCGACTCGATGCCGCCATTACCGGACGGGGCGGCGGCGGAGGGCGATTGGATCAAGAGAGATTGAACTGCAGTAGTCAGCAGTCAGCAGTCAGTAGTTAGCGGTTGGTAGTCAGCGGTCAGTGGGTAGATGGGACTGGCATTGGGCGGAGTGTAGAGTCGAGCGGTTAACTGTGCAGGCAGTGCCTGATGCCTTCAGAATACTTGGAGAATAAATACTATGTCTGAGAAAGAACATGCATTTGCGGGTCCTGCGGCGGCGGCGATTCCGGTGAAGGGTTTCGATGCGGCGGGGATTCATTGCGGGGTCAAGCCGACTGGGGCGTTGGATTTGGCGCTGATTGCGAGTCCTACGGCCTGTCGGTCGGCGGCTGTGTTCACGCAGAATGCGTTTCCGGCGGCGCCGGTGTTGTATGACCGGGAGCTGCTGCGGATGAATCCGGAGGGGACCCATGGGGTGGTGATCAACAGCGGAAACGCGAATGCATGCACGAGCGCAGAAGGCAATGCCAACGCGCGGCGAATGGCAGAGGCGGCTGAGAAGAGCCTGGGGAGCACGGACAATACGGCTTTTGTGATGAGCACCGGCGTTATCGGTGTGCAGCTGCCGATTGGGGTAATTGAGGCCGGGATTCCGGAGGTTGCGGCGAAACTGCGGCCCGATGGTTGGGAGGAGGCGGCGGCGGCGATCATGACGACGGACGTCTTTCCGAAGTGGGCATCGGGCCAGGCGGAGGTCGGCGGGGAGACTGTGACGATTACGGGCATCGGCAAGGGCGCGGGGATGATCCATCCGAATATGGCGACGATGCTGGCGACACTGGCGACGGATGCAGCCATTGCGCAGCCGTTGCTGCAGGAGGCGCTGGCCTCGGCTGTGAGCCACAGCTTCAACCGTATAAGCATTGACGGCGATACGAGTACCAATGACACCGTACTGGTGCTGGCGAACGGCGCGGCGGGGAACGCGGAGATAACTGAGAAGGGCGCGGACTACGATGCCTTTGTGGAGGCGCTGACGGCGGCTTCGATGGAGCTGGCGAAGCTGATTGTGCGCAACGGCGAGGGTGTGACCAAGTTCGTTACGATCCAGGTAGAGGGTGCGGTCAGCGACGAGGAGGCGCACACGGTTGCCAATTCGATCGCGAAGAGTCCGCTGGTGAAGACGGCGTTCTTCGGGCACGACGCCAACTGGGGGCGTATCCTGTGCGCGGTGGGGTATTCGGGGGCGACGGTCGATCCGACGAAGGCGCACCTGTTTATCGCGGCGGGCCAGCCGGAGGCGGGCAACGCGGAGCTGCAACTGGTGGACGCGGGCACGCCGACGGGTTATGAGGAGGCGGACGCGTCGGCAATCTTTGCTGAGAGCGAGATCAGTACGCGAGTCTCGCTGGGGCTTGGCGAAGGTACGGCTACCGTATGGACTTGCGACCTGAGTTACGATTACGTGTCGATCAATGCGGAGTACCGGACTTAACTGCGGTGGACTGTGGGCTACCGCGAACGGCGGTAGTTAGTGGTGAACGGTGGACGTCAGAGAATGGTGGATTGCAGGGGAGGGCAACGCTTGGACAAAGCGCTCGAAGTGCCTGGTCTGTCCCCGGTGGCTGATGAGGAAGGAGCGACGAATGCTGAGAACGAGCATTACTGAACTGAAGCGGTCGCTGAGCGCGTATTTGCGGGATGTGAAGGCCGGCGAGGAGGTCCTCATCACTGATCGGGGGCGGCCAATCGCGCGCCTGGTACCCGTCGATGATACCGATTCCTCTGTTGTTCAAGCCGATTCCATGGAAGAGCACATGGCAGACCTTGAACAAAGAGGTTTGATAAGAAGGGGAACGGGAAAGTTGCCGGAAGGTTTTTGGGAAATGCCAAGGCCAGCCGACCCTGAGGGATTGGTGCGGAGTGCTGTATCGCTGGATCGGGAAGAAGACCATTGAAATTCTGGGACACGTCGGCGGTGGTGCCGCTCTGCTTGGAGGAATCCACCTCTCCCTTCGTACGGAGGATTCTCGAAGCCGATCCGGAAATGGTAGTATGGTGGGGTACTTGGGCCCAGGGGGCAGAATTTAGTGGTCAGTAGAACCCAACGGGGCCCGCAGAGTTTGTAGGCCGCCTTGGCTGGCTGTCGGTGGACAGCGGCCCGGGCGGCTTTTGCGTTCAGACGCCCCAGCGCTGGCGCGCTTTTTCCATGGGGACGGTGTCGCCTTTCATCCAGGCGTAGTGGGCAATGGGGTTTTCGCCGATCCAGCGTTCGTCGACGGGTTCATCGGCGCGCTGGTAGCGGGTGTCGCAGCTGAGGCGGAAGCGGCCGGTGGTGTTGGAAAGGGAGCCGTGCATGGTGTACATGCCGAAGATGAGGGCGTCGCCCATTTCGAATTCGGCGCTGCGCCACTGGCCGCCGAAGGTGTCGACGAGCTCGACGGGGTCGTTGGAGAACCAGCCTGTGACCTTGTCGCGGTCGACGTCCATTTCGCCGTAGGTCTCTTTTATGCGGTCGAAGCGGTGGGAGCCGGCGAGGATGGCGAGGGGGCCCATTACGTAGGGCAGGTCGCCGAGGGGGGTCCAGACGGTGAAGACGTTGGTGGTGCCGCGGCCCATGTAGACGATGTCATAGTGGGCGCCGGTGAAGGCGCCGTTGGGGACGACGCGCAGCCACTTGAAGTCGTAGGTAAGGCTGGGTCCGTCGAGGTATTCGGCGAAGAACTGCATCAGCTCTGGTGCTTCGACGACGGCGAGGAATTCGGGCGTGTGGGTGATCGCCTTGCTGCCACCGTAGAACTTACCGCGCTTGCCTTCAGCGATGACGCCGTCCATGAGGGGCGCGCCAGGCGCGAGCTGCTCAGCCTGTTGCAGGTTCTCGAGGATTACGCGGCGGGCCGCCTTCACTTTGTTGCGGTCGTGGAGGCCGCGGATGAGCAGGTAGCCTTCGTCGTGCAGACGGCTGCGCAGGGTTGGCATGTCGTGCTTGTCGGCAGTTGAGTCGCGCAGTTCGTCGAGGTAGCGGCCGCCTATTTCGAGGTCGTATTTCCCCATAGTCAGTTTCATAGGTCAGATCCCAGATTGCACAATATGAATTGCAGTCTATTTGAGACTGCCGGCGGTGAGGCCGGCGATGAAGTAGCGTTGGGCGAAAAGGAAGACAAGCAGAATGGGCATTATTGACACAAATGAGGCCGTGAAGATGAGATGGATCGGTGTCGGCCTGCCGGAGACCCTCGAATCCAGGACGGCGAGGAAGAGGGGCAAGGTATACAGCTCCGGTTTGTTAAGGAAGATCAGAGGGCCCATAAAGGCGTTCCAGTGGCCCATGAAGGAGAAGATGGCGAGTGCGGCCATGCCGGGCAGGACGACGGGGGCTACGACGCGCCAAAAGGTGGCGAACGGGCCACAACCGTCGATGCGTGCCGCCTCAATCATTTCATCGGGCACTGTGGTCATGTACTGGCGCATCCAGAAGACGGCGAAGGGCGTGGCCAAGCCGGGAATGATGAGCGGGTACCAGGTGTTGATCCACTTGAGCCAGGCCATGATGAGGTAGTTGGGGACGAGGCCGACGCTGTTGGGGATCATCATGGTTGCCAGCATGGAGAGGAAGAGCGCGTTGCGCCCTTTGAAGCGCAGCTTGGCGAAGGCATAGCCGGCGAGGGAGGCGAGGAAGACGTTGCCGGCGGTGTTAATGACGGCGATGATCGTGCTGTTCAGGAACGTTCGGACAAGAGAGACGCCGCCGCGAAAATCGATCTCGTCGGAGGGGATGAGGCCGGCGATTTCCAGGTAGTTGTTAAAGGAAGGTCGGGTGGGCCAGAACTGAACGGGGACGATGTAGATATCTTCCAGCGGCTTCAAGGAGGAGGAGACCATCCAATAGAAGGGAAAGATAAAGACCAGTAAGGCGATCAACAGGAGAAGGTGTGTAAAGATCCAGCCCAATGAGATTGCTTTCGTTGGGGAGATCGGGCCTGTATGGGGGCTTGCTGCGGAGGCTTCGACGCGCTGGCTCATGGGGAACAGTTTTTCCCTGACACGGGTTTACTCGGATGCGGCGCGTTCGGTGGCGAAGATCTGCAAGAACGAAAGGACGATGATGATAACAGCGTTGGCGTAGGCGAGCGCGGAAGCATAGCCGAAATTGAAGCTTTGAAAGGCCTGTCTGTAGATAATCAGACCCATAAGTAGCCCGGCGCGATCGACGCCGCCGCTGGTACCGACAAGCATGTATGCTTCTTCAAAAATGTTGAACATGCCGATGGTCGACAGGATGGCGGCGAAGGCGATGACACGACGCATCAGCGGCACGGTGATATTAAGGAAGGACTGTAGTCCGTTTGCACCGTCTATGCGGGCGGCTTCATAGAGTTCATAGGGGATGCTTTGGAGGCCGGCCAGCATAATCATCATGTTGTAGCCAACCCAGCGCCAGAGGATCATGATCAGGATAGCGGGTTTAATGAATTCGGGCTTGTTCAAGAATCCCTTATATTCGATATCGAAGATCTGCATGACCGAACCCAGGGGGCTGTAGGTTGAGCCCAGTAGGAAGTCGAAGAGTATGCCTACTACGACGAGCGAGGTGACGACTGGCAGGAAGTAGGCTGTGCGATAGATCACGCGACCGCGAATGGGCCGATTGAGCACGTTTGCAAAGCTCAGGCTAAGAATGACCATGAGAGGAACGACAAGAATACCGAGGATAACCGTATTCGAGAGAGCAATATGGAAGTTTTCGTCGGTGAACAGGCGCGCATAGTTCTTCAGGCCGATATACTCACTGGATCGCACGCTTTTCCAGTCCTGGAAACTGATCCAGATGGCGAAAAGGATGGGGAATGCGCCGAAGATGCCAAAGAGGATAAAGAAAGGGGAGATGAAGACGTATGGCGCCGCCTTTTCCCAGATGAAATACCGGGATTTTGGAGGTATCGATGCAGGTCCGAGAGTTGAGGGCGTGGAAACCACTCCCATAGTCACATTCCTTTACAGGAGAGTGGACCGGGGGACGCTGCTGCGGAGGAGCCTTCGCAGCAGTTGGCATAGAAGTCAGGGAGAAGGCCGGTCGACGCACGCAGAATTAGCACGTAGGCGTGCGCCGGACCGACTTCGAACAGATTTTGCGATTAGCCCAAGCCCTGCAGATCCCGAATCTCCTGCGCGGCTGCGGCAAGGGCCTCTTCCGCCCCGACTTCACCGTCCAGGACCTGGCCTTGGGCCAGAACCAGGATATCCCAGGCTTCGGACCAGCCTTCGCCCCAGACGAAAGGCTGGACTGCGGAATTAACCTCGGCGTACATCGTGAGGGCAACCTGGCCGCCGTAAAACTCGACCGGCTCGTTCATAATGGGCCAGTCGAGCGCTTCGTGGAGTACAGGGAAGAGGGCTCCGGACGTCCAAAGGACCTCCTGTCCCTCCTGAGAAAGTTGGGAATACTCAAGGAAAGTAAAGGCTTCGAGCTTGTGCTTGCTGGTTTCAAGGATGCAGAGCTGGGAGCCTCCCCAGGTGAAGGCGCGACTGCCGCCCTCCATCCAGGCGGGTAGTTGGGTCACGCCCCAGAGCCCAACCGTTTCTGGCGCGTTGCCTTCGATAATGCCGGCCAGCCAGATTGCGCCCGGGAAAACGGCGGAGGAGCCGTCCTTATAGGAAGCCAGTCCGATGTCCCAGGAGAAGTCCTGAAATACCGCGCTGGAATCCCACAGTGTTTTGAGAAAGGCGAGCGATTCGACGGCATCGGACTGGTCGACAATTACATTCTGGAGTTGAAGATCATATATGCCTCCGCCCCGCTGCCACGTCCAACTCAGCCATGGGAAGTAATTGTCCTTGGTAATGCCCCAGAGTCGATGCTCGCCGTCAGATGCCGCAGACAACTCTTCACCCGCGGCCATCCAGTCGTCATAGCTGCTGATAGCGCTCGGATCGATGCCAAACTGCTCGGTGATGTCGCGGCGGTAGTAGAGAAGGCAAGGCGACCCATCCCAAGGAACACCGTAATTCTTGCCGTCATGGACGCCATGGTTGAGTTTGTAAGGGACGATTCTGTCCTCGTGGGGGGCCATGAGGTCGGTGAGGTCGGCCATGCCTCCGGTTGCGGCCCAAAGGGGAAGGTTGTAATCCTGGCTGCCGACGATGTCGGTCAGCTCGGAGCCGGAGACCATGGCGGTCATGACCTTCTCACTGTACCCCGTGCCTGAGTCGATGAATTCGACCTGGATATCGGGGTGAAGATCGTTGAAGGCGGGCAAAAGGTCGCGGAAGGGATGGTTCCACCAGGAGATCAGGGTGACGTTGACGGGCTCCTGGGCGGGTGCTGCTGCGGATTCGGCAGCGGAGTCACCTCCGGCGGGGGCTACGGGGGCGGCGCAGGCGGCGAGTGCGAGGCCGGCGGTGCCCAGGCCGGCGGTGCGCAGGACATCGCGGCGAGTAACTTTTTGCTGCATTGACATTCTTGTTGCTCCTATTGGGCTGATAGTGGAAAGTGATAGTGCGGTAAGAATACGGGAAGGTTCAGCTTTGTCGAAGCAAGAATCTGCAGTAGTGAAGGCTGGGAGCTATTGTAGTGTAGGCGTTCAAGAGTTGTCAAAGTAGTGAAAGGTAAGGGTGCATCCCAGTATTGGGGTGGGAACAGTCTGGCTGGGAATCGATGCCAGCGGAGGCGGAATTCGTTTACAGGCTCTTGGAGAGAAGCAGGGCAGGCAGGCGGGAGAGGAGAGAGTGCCGCAGTGTTGTCTGCGGGGGACAGGCGGGACGTGGTCTGGCTGGACACATTCGATTGGGGACCTTCTACGAATTTCGACCACCAGGTCGGCGAGGGATGTTTTGGGAGAGGGGGCGTTGCGGGGGCGGATCCCCCCCACAAGGGAGGGCCGCAAATGCCCGACCCCCCGGGACAGCAGTGGGTTGTGGTAAGTGGTCAGTGGTCATATAGGGC